>NZ_JBITIZ010000001.1:0-1016698 GCF_044459525.1 Streptosporangium sp. NPDC050284 | reverse complement strand
ACCCCTCCCCCGGGGGGGGGACTGGCCCCCCCCCGGGCCCACCCCGCCCCCGCCCCCCTACCCGCGCTCCCCCCCCACCCTTGGGGGGGGGGGGGCGGGGTTGCCGGCCCCCCCACCGCCATGTCGGGAGGAGTCCTTGCCGGGCCCCTGTCCGCCCTCGTTGGGCGGGGCCCCATAGAACACCCGGTCAAAGGGGGCGGCTCTCAGGAGGCCGGGCCGACCTCCGGTTCCGGTGCCCCGTCACCGGACGTGTCCTCTCCCCCGTCGCCCGCGACCTCACCGTCGGCCTCGTCCTCGGTCTCGGTCTCGGCCTTGGCCTCGCTCACACCCTCCGGCCTTTCCTCTTCAGGAGTGCGGCGCGCGTCATCAGGATCCGCCAGGAGTGGTCGCTCGGGGAAGGTCGTGTCCGCCCCCGACCGCTCCGCCACGACCCTGCTCTCGCCGTCGATGCCCCGCGGACCCGCGGGCGGCGGATCCTGCTCGGGGGCGTCACTTTCGGCATCGGTGCTCTCGGCACCGGTACTTTCGGTGCCGCCCGTCTCGGCATCTTCACGCTCGGCCGTGTCTTCGCTCGTCTCAGGAGTGTCCGTCATGCCGACCCCCTCCCCTGACAAAGTCCAAATATGTCGCCGGCAGGCATGGGGCCGGTCAGCCGGGTAGGGAAACCCTCGACGAAGGGAGCGAGATCATGACGGTCACCCGGTTTCAGGATCTGCCACTGGCCGAGCACGACAGGGCCTGGGACGGCGAAGCGGCCGAGAAACGCGTCCGATCATGGTCGGACGCCGAGGAGGAGCCCAATGCCCGATACCGAGAGGCCCATCTCTGGTACGACGGCGACGAGCCGGACAACTTCGGGAGTTACAAACTTCCCATCGCCGATGTGATCGACGGCAGGCTCAAGGTGGTGCCGCACGCCGTACGAGCCGCGGGAGGGGTCCTGCAGGGGGCCAGGGGCGGGGTCAAGGTGCCCGAGGAGGACCTCGGCCGGATCAAGGCCCACCTGGCCAGGTACTACGCCAAGATGGGCGAGAGCGCCCCCTGGGAGTCCTGAGGGGATGACGCGCTTCGCGTTCGAATTCGACCCGGCGTGGCGGATACCGCTGCTGGTGGTCGGGGTGAGCCCCGGGAGGGCCTTCGCCGAGGTCCGCGAGGGCGATCTCTCGGTTCGCTTCGGCCCCTGGTCGCTGCGCACGCCCCTGTCCAATGTCGCGGGCACCACCGTGACCGGCCCGTACGCTCCGTGGAAGGCCATCGGACCGCGCCTGTCGCTCGCCGACCGCGGGGTGACGTTCGGCACCAGCACCAGGCGGGGCGTGTGCGTCCGGTTCCACGTCCCGGTGCCCGCTCTGGCACCGGGACGTTTCCTGACCCACCCGGCCGCAACTCTCACGGTCTCCGATCCCGAAGGACTGGTGGAAGCCCTCGGGCAGTCGCCCGAGACGTGAGCTGGACACATGACAGAGGGGCATCCGGGTAAAAGGGGCGTTCCAACCAAGGAGGGAAACATGACGGCCGAAGGAGAGATGCCGGAGGAGACTTCGGCGAGCGGGAAGCCCATGGTCGCGGCCACCCCGCGCGACGTCGTCCACATTCGCCTGGGCTCGTTCGCCCTGATAGCGGCGATCGGCCTCGGGGTGCTCGGTTTCGTGGCCGGAATCACCTGGCTCACCGTCGTGATGGCCGTGCTGGCCGTGATCGCGATCGTGGACATCGCCCTGGCGGTGCACAGGCAGTCGCGTTCCGCTCCGGGTACGACGACGGAAGCCGGCTGAGCCGCCGCGTTCGGCGCCGTCAACGGGTCGCGACGGGGCGGGTCCCGGCCGTGTCGTCCGCCGCACCTCGGCGGACGGCGGCGCCACAGGCGCCGTGACGGCGAACGGCGCCGGGCGTGATGACCACGCCCGGCACCGTCGCGCCTCGCCCATTACCGTTTTCTACTTTTTCCTGGTTTACCAGTAGGTGTAGACAACGGGGCGGTAATAGGACTGGAAGCCGAAGGGAACGTAATTGTTGTAGAAAGTGAATGGCGAATACCTGTTGTAGTAGGTGTAGGGGCCGAAGGGGTCGTGGTTGTTGCTTCCGGCGACCACCGAGACCTGCTGTGGCGCCACGCTTGCCCCGGCGGGCTGAGCCGACACCGTCATGCCGACGATCAGGGTGGAGGCCACCAAGGTGCCGGCGGCGAGAGCCTGCTTGAACATGAAAGATCACTCCGTGTCTGATGGTTGAACCCGGCATGCCGCCAGGACTTACAGGGCGCCGATCGGATTTCCAGGAAATATGACGAATCGATGCCACGTAAGACGCTAGTTCAGAGCCATAACGACCTTCGCCCCAGAAAGGACAAAGCCTTGGTCCGGGATCATTTCCGGAAAGGAACGGCGGAGGTTACATCCGAGCGGCTCCTCCGCTCCCCCAAGGAAGCGGCTTCTCACCGAGCCGCCCGCGCGGCATGGAGATCACGAAGCCCGCTCACGCCGGGGATCCACCACGCGTCCGCGCGGGCCCGCGCATCGGCAACCCGAACCGGCCGGTCCATCCCAGCCGGTCCAGCAGATAGGCCACCCCGCGCACGGTGTAGGAGACCTGGAACCTCTCCGCGATCACCACGGCGACACGCGCGGTGGTCCAGTGGCCGTCGTCCCAGCCGTGGGCGGCGGCGCCCTCCTCCAGGGTCGCCTCCAGCCGGGCCAGTTGCTCGTCGGTGAGCTTCCTGCCGCCGGCGGCGCCCCTGGAGACCAGTGCCGCCCTGCCGCCCCGTCTCCAGAGCGCGTACCACTCGTAGGCGGACTTGCGGGTGACTCCCAGCAGCCGGGCCACCCGCGCGGGCGCGATCTCCCCGGCGAACATGTCGGCGGCCCGGAACCGCAGCCTCTCGCGCCTGGCTCGCTCCTGCGCCGACAGCCCACCGCCCCTGTCTGAATATCTCATACTTTAAGGCTCTCACCTGGGCAAATGGGACCTAACAGGCGCCCGCCCCCGTGTCACCCCCGAGCTTCTCTGCCGGGCCGGGTGAGAGGCGTGCCCGGCCCCGGAGCGTCGGGGACGCGATGGCGGCGCTCCTGAGCAGGGCGCCGTTCCCGCGCGGACCCCGGCGCGTGGGCGGGAACGGAGACCGCGCTCGCCACGGCCGGCCCACCCCGGTGTCAGACACCCACCGGATGCCAGACCGTCTTGATCTCCATGAAGGACCTGATCCGGGAGACGCCGGGATCGGCGGCGGTCCAGTCGTCGTGAAGGCCCGGCCGCAGGACCCGCTTGAGGGTGGTCGCCGCGCTCTCCTCCAGCTCGGAGGCGAGGTCGCCCGCCCCGGTCAGGTCGAGGGCGTTCACGTCGGCGTGGCCGGCGAGTGGCGGGGCGAGCTCACCCAGGCGTCCGGTCAGGATGTTCACGACCCCCGCCGGCAGGTCCGAGGTGGCCAGCGCCTCGGCGAGCGTGACGGCGGGGAGCGGGGCACGCTCGCTCGCCACCAGCACCGCCGTGTTGCCCGAGGTGATCACCGGCGCCAGCACCGAGACCAGTCCGAGCAGCGGGGAGTCGGCGGGGGCGATGACGCCCACGACCCCGGTCGGCTCGGGCTCGGAGTGGTTGAAGAACGGACCCGACACCTGGTTCGCCCCGCCGAGAACCTGGCCGATCTTGTCGGCCCAGCCCGCGTAGTAGACCCAGCGGTCGATGGCGGCGGACACCAGCCTCTCGGCCCCCGCCCTGCTCACCCCCTCGGCCGCGGCGGTCTCCTCGGCGAACTGGGCCCGGCGCCCCTCCATCATCTCGGCCACCCGGTACAGGATCTGGCCCCGGTTGTAGGCGGTACGGCCGGACCAGCCGGGAAACGCCTTGCGCGCCGCCACCACGGCGTCGCGCGCGTCCTTGCGGGACGCCTGGGCCGCGTTGGCGAGATGGACCCCGCGGGAAGATGTCACCGGATAGGACCTGCCTGACTCCGAGCGAGGGAACGCCCCGCCGAGATACAGCTTGTACGTCCTGCGCACGGCGACGCGTGCCGGCGCGGGGAACGGAGGGTCGGTTCTGTCAGCCAAGGTATGCCTCCAGCCCGTGCCGGCCGCCCTCGCGGCCGTAACCGGACTCCTTGTATCCGCCGAACGGGCTGGCGGGATCGAACATGTTGAAGGTGTTGGACCACACGACGCCCGCGCGCAGCCGGCTCGCGGTCCACAGCATCCGGGAGCCCTTCTCCGTCCACACCCCGGCGGACAGGCCGTACGGCGTGTTGTTCGCCTTGGCGACGGCCTCCTCCGGTGTGCGGAAGGTGAGCACCGAGAGCACCGGGCCGAAGATCTCCTCGCGGGCGACCCTGTGCGCCTGCGTGACGCCGGTGAACACGGTGGGCGGGAACCAGAAGCCACGCTCGGGGATCGGACACGCCGGTGACCAGCCGCTCACGCCCTCCGCCTCGCCTGCGGCGACCAGTTCGCGGATCCTGGCGAGTTGCGCGGCCGAGTTGATCGCCCCGATGTCGGTGTTCTTGTCCAGCGGATCGCCCAGCCGCAGCCGCTCGATCCTGGTGCGCAGCTTCGCCAGCAGCTCCTCCGCGATCGACTCCTGCACCAGCAGCCGAGATCCCGCGCAGCACACGTGCCCCTGGTTGAAGAAGATCCCCGAGACGATCCCCTCCACGGCCTGGTCGATCGCCGCGTCGTCGTACACGATGTTGGCGCCCTTGCCGCCCAGCTCAAGGGAGAGCCGCCTGCCCGTGCCCGCCACGGCGCGGGCGATCTCTCTGCCCACCTCGGTCGAGCCGGTGAAGGCCACCTTGTCGGCGTCCGGGTGGGCGACCACGGCCCGGCCGGTGTCGCCGGCGCCGGTCACGATGTTCACCACGCCGGGCGGCAGTCCCGCCTCCTGGCAGATCTCGGCGAACGCCAGCGCGGTCAGCGGGGTGGTCTCCGCGGGTTTGAGCACCACCGTGTTCCCGGTGGCCAGCGCGGGCGCGACCTTCCAGGCGAGCATCAGCAGCGGAAAGTTCCACGGGATGACCTGCGCGGCCACGCCCAGCGGGCGCGGCGAGGGGCCGAGCCCGGCGTGGGCCAGCTTGTCCGCCCATCCCGCGTGATAGAAGAAGTGTGCCGCGACCAGGGGCAGGTCGACGTCCCTGGTCTCCTTGATCGGCTTGCCGTTGTCCAGCGATTCGAGCACGGCCAGCTCGCGTGCGCGCTCCTGGATGATGCGCGCGATCCGGAACAGGTACTTGCCGCGCTCCGCCCCCGGCAGCGGCGACCAGACCCGCTCGAAGGCCCGACGGGCCGCGGTGAAGGCGCGGTCGACGTCGGCCTCGGAGGCGACGGCCACCTCGGCCAGCGGCTCCTCGTCGGCCGGGTTGATCGTGACGATCCGCTCGTCGCTCTTGGCCTCGACGAACTCGCCGTCGACGAACAGGTCGTAGGACGGCCGGATCGACACGGTCGACCGTGACTCCGGCGCGGGCGCGTACTCGAAGATCTCCTCCGTCATGTGATCGGAGTCCCCCTAGTCGATCGTGTAGTAGTCGGGCCCGGCGTAGTGTCCGGTGTTCAGCTTGGTGCGCTGCATGAGCAGGTCGTTCAGCAGGGTCGAGGCGCCGAGCCTGAACCACGCCGGATCCAGCCAGCCCTCCCCCGCCACCTCCTTGACCAGCACCAGGTAGCGCATCGCGTCCTTGGTGGTGCGGATGCCGCCCGCGGGTTTCACCCCCACCCGCCGTCCGGTGGCGGCCAGGTAGTCCCGCACCGCCTCCAGCATGATCAGGGTGACCGGCAGCGTGGCGGCGGGCGTGACCTTGCCGGTGGAGGTCTTGATGAAGTCCGCCCCGGCGTGCATGGCGAGCCAGGAGGCCCGCCGCACGTTGTCGTACGAGACCAGCTCCCCGGTCTCCAGGATGACCTTCAGGTGCGTCTCGCCACAGGCGTCCTTCACCGCCGCGATCTCGTCGAAGACCTTGCGGTAGTCGCCCGAGAGGAACGCCCCCCGGTCGATGACCATGTCGATCTCGGTGGCGCCGGCGGCCACCGCCATACGCGTGTCGGCCAGCTTCACCTCCGGCGACGTGCGGCCCGAGGGGAAACCCGTGGCGACCGAGGCGAGCCCCACCCCGCTGCCGGACAGCCTCTGGGCGGCCACCGACACCATGTCCGGGTAGACGCAGAGCGCGGCGACCGGGGGCACGGTCGGGTCGGCGGGGTCGGGACGCATCGCCTTGCTCGCCAACGCGCGTACCTTGCCCGGGGTGTCCGCCCCCTCGAGCGTGGTCAGGTCGACCATCCGGATGGCCAGGTCGATCGCCCGGCGCTTGGCCGTGGTCTTGATGGACCGGGTCGCCAGGTCCGCGGCCCGCCGGTGCACGCCGACCTGGTCGACCCCCGGCAGTCCGTGCAGATAGGCCCGCAACGAGCCAGGGACGGTGTCAGGCACGAGCGCCCCGCCTTTCGATGAGCATGTTGAGGATGAGGGCGACCAGCAGGATCAGGCCGGTCACCACCATCTGGAAGAAGGAGCCCAGGCCGAGCAGGTTGCACAGGTTGCGCAGCACCGACAGCAGCAGCACCGCCACGAACGTGCCGAACACCCCGCCCCGGCCGCCGAACAGGTTGGTGCCGCCGAGCACGACGGCCGCGATCGCGTCCAGCTCCAGCCCGCTGAAGGCGGTGGGCTGGCCCACGGTCAGCCGGGAGGTGAGCAGCACCCCCGCGAGCGCGGCGAGCGCGCCGGACACCGCGAACACGGCGGTGATCACCCCGCGCACCGGCAGGCCGGACAGCCGCGCGGCCTCCTTGTTGCTGCCGACCGCGTAGACGTACTCGCCGAAGGTCGTGCCCCGCAGCACCACGGCGGCGAGAATCGTGATCACGACGAACACGATCCCGATGATCGGCACGTAGCCGATGAACCCGCCGCCGAGGAGCTGGAACGTCTCCGAGCCGCCGCCGCCCGCCGGTTTGCCGTCGGTGAGCAGGTAGGTGAGCCCGCGAATGGCCGTCAACCCGGCCAGCGTGGTCATGAACGAGGGCAGCGACAGGTAGGCGGACAGCCCGCCCATGAGCGCGCCGAACAGCGCGCCCACCGCGACGCTGAGCAGGATCGCCGGTACGAAGTGCACGTCCGACCCCATGAGCAGGGCGACCGTCATCCCGCCGAAGGCGGCCACGCTGCCGACCGACAGGTCGATCCCCGCGGTCAGCACCACCATCGTCATGCCGATGGCGACGATCCCGGTGAGCGACGACTGCTGCAGCAGGTTGGCGATGTTGCGGCCGGTGAGGAACTGCGGGGCCAGCAGCGTCGCGACGACGCACAAGGCGATGAAGACCAGCAGCAGGTTGGATTTGACGATCAGGTCGGTGCCGCGGCGCGACCTGGAGCCGCCGGGGTCCTTGGTCGCCGGGGTGGCGGATCCGATCGATGTGGTCATGGAGTCGCTCCTGTGATGACGGTGTGCGCGATGACGTTCTCCGGGCTGACCCTCGGGTCGAAACACGCGACGTTGCGGCCCTCGTACAGGACCTGGATGCGGTCGGCGTTGGCGGTGAGCTCGGTGAGCTCGCTGCTCGCGAGCAGTACCGCCACCCCCTGGTCGGCCAGGTGTCGCACCTGCCGGTAGAGGTCCGCCTTGGCCCCGACGTCGAGGCCGCGCGTGGGCTCGTCCAGCAGCAGGACCCTGATCCCGCCCCGGGTGATCCACTTGGCCAGCACGACCTTCTGCTGGTTGCCGCCCGACAGCTCTCCCACGAGCTGGTCGGGTCCGGCGGACTTGATGCCCAGACCGGTCAGCGCCGGCCGGGTGAGCCGCCGCCCGAGGCGGCCGGGCAGCAGCCACGGGGGCCGGCCGATCGCCGCGATCGCCGCGTTGCGGCCCACGGACAGGCCGAGCATCAGCCCCTGCTCCTTGCGGCTCTCCGGCACCAGCGCGAGCCCGGCGCGTACCGCCGCCGACGGGCTGCCCACGCGCATCGGGCGCCCGTCCAGCTTCGCGGTGACGTGTGCCCTCAGGTCGCCGAAGAGCGCGCGCAGCAGGGTCGTACGGCCCGCGCCGCCGAGTCCGGCGAGCCCGACGATCTCCCCCGGCCGCACCTCCAGGTCGCGTACGTCGATCAGGCCCGGCAGGTGGACCCGGTCCACGCTCAGCAGCGGCTCGCCCTCGGGGGCGGGGTGGTCGGTGGGGCGTATGAGTTCCCTCGCCTCGCCGATCATCGCGGCGACGATCTCGCCGGGGCCGGTCGAGGCCAGGTCGTAGACGCCGACCGTACGGCCGTCGCGCAGCACCGTGGCACGGTCGCCGATCTCCATCACCTCGTCCATCCGGTGCGAGATGAAGATCACCGAGCGTCCCTCTGCGGTGAGCGACCTGATGACGTCGAAGACGGCGAGCAACTCGCTCTCGCCGAGGGTGGCGGAGGGCTCGTCCATCACGATCACTCGCGCGTCGGCGGTGAGCGCCTTGGCGATCGCGGTGAGCTGCTGGGCCGCGATGGGCAGCTCCCTGACGGGCGTGGTCACCGAGAAGCGCGCGCCGACCCGGTCCAGCGCCTCGCGGGCCAGCCGCGCCCGCCGGGACCTGCGCACGAACGGGCCGAACCTCGGCGTCCTGCCCAGCAGCAGGTTCTGCGCGACGGTGAGATCGGGCAGCAGGTCCAGCTCCTGGTAGATCACGGCGATGCCCGCGGCGAGCCCGGCGTGCGGGGTGGCGGCCCTGAAGGGTTCCCCGTCGAGCAGGATCGTGCCCTCGTCCGGCTGGTAGGAGCCAGAAAGGATCTTCATGAGCGTGCTCTTGCCTGCGCCGTTCTCGCCCAGCAGGCAGTGCACCTCGCCGGGGCGTACGGTCAGCTCCACGCCGTCCAGGGCGACGGTGCCGGGGAAACGCTTGACGATCCCGGCCATCCGCAGCCTCGGGTGCTCGGCGGTGTCCGTCATGGCTCCTCCCTCGTCTCCCTCGTCGCGGTGTCCAGCAGGTAGGTCGCGCTCTGGTCGTCGGTGATCAGCACGTCGCAGAGACGGCTCACCACGACCGCCCGGCACACCGCGTGTTTCGCCGCGCCGCTGACGAGCGCGACGGAGGTGGTGGCCGAGCGCAGGGCGTCCAGCGAGAGGCCGAGCGTGCGCCCGTCCAGGCCCGGATCGACGATCCGGCCGCGCTCGTCGACGAAGCGGCCGAGCACGTCGCCGACCGCGCCGGCCCGTGCCAGCCGGGTGACGTCGTCGGCGTCGATCTGGCCGGAGTCCACCAGCACCGAGTCGCTGCCCATGCCGCCGGGACTGAACAGGAACAGGTCGGCGCGGGTGGCGAGGGCGAGCACGTCGGAGACGGCCCGGTCGCTCTCCAGCACCGCCCGGGTGCTTTCCTGCTCCAGGATCGCCGGGGCGGGCAGCAGCGTCGCGGTGCCGCCGCCGTGGTGCGCGATCAGGTTCGCCATGCTGTGCGCGGTGGTCGGCTGCCGTGATCGGCTGTGCGCGCCGTTCACCTGCACCACGTTGACGCCCGTGGCCCACCCGGGGGTGAGCCCACCGGCCAGCCGGTCGAGCGTGCGTCCCCAGGAGACGCCGATCAGCTGGGGCGCGGGACGCATCGCCATCAGGTGGTCGGCCCCCGCGGCGGCCACCCGGTCGCGCAGGTACTCCGGGTCGTTCCTGGCGTTCCCCGCCACCACGATCGCCTCGCGCAGACCGAACCGCTCCTTGAGCGAGCGCTCCAGGGCGTGCACCCGGGAGCGGGGGTGCAGCACCTCGATCCTCACGATCCCGGCCTGGCGGGCCTCGGCGAGCATCCGGCCCACCTTCCAGCGGGTGAGATGCATGCGGTGGGCGATCTGCTCCTGGGTCTCCCCGCTCTCGTAGTAGCGGACGGCGACCTGGTAGAGCTGGTCGTGATAGTCCACGGGAATGCTCATGTCAGCCCGTCCCCTCGTTCAGGTGCGCTCAGCCGGTGCGCGATCGCCGTGGTGGCGGCGGTCGCCGCGAGATAGTCGTCGTAGCCCTGCCGGTACGGGTTCCGGTGCTCGGCGACCGGCTCGACCACGCGGATCCTCGGCTCGTAGTGCGCCGCGGCCTCGGCCAGCGAGGCGTGCCATCCCGCACCCACCGAGGCGATCACCGAGCAGGCGCGCAGCGTGAGATTGTCCCCGGTGACCAGGCTGATCGGCCGGCCGAGCACGTCGGCGGTCGTCTGGAGCCACAGCTCGTTGTGCCGGATGCCGCCGGAGACGAAGACCTCCTCCACGCCGATCCCTCCCGCGACGAAGGAGTCGATGACCTGGCGGGTGCCGTACGCGACCCCTTCCACGGCCGCCCGGTAGACCTGCTCGGGGGTGCTGGCGAGGGTCAGCCCGAGCACCGCGCCGCGCAGCCGCGGATCGCGCAGCGGCGTGCGGTTTCCCATGAAGTAGTCCAGGACGATCAGTCCGTGCTCGACCGGCGGCAGCACCGCCGCGGCCTCGATGAGCCCGCCGATCTCCGGCCTCGGCCGCCCGATGAGCCGCTCGCCCGCCCAGGCCAGCACCGAGCCCGCGCTCACCTGACCGCCCTCCACCAGCCAGTGCCCCTCGCGCAGCGCGTCCGGGTACGGGCCCCACACGGTGGAGGGGAAGACCGGTTCCGCGATCTCGGTGACGAACGCGTTGGACGTGCCGCACACGATCGACACCCGCCCCTCGCGGGCGCCCCCGACTGCCAGCAGGGACAGGTGCGCGTCGATCCCGCCGGAGGCGACGACGGCGGGGCCGGTGATCCCGAGCTGTTCGCGGGCGTCGGGGCCGAGGGGTCCCACCGGGTCACCGACCGGCACGATCTCGTCCGGCAGCTTGTCGCCGAGGTCGCCGATGCCGAGCTTCTCGTACAGGTCGTGCGGGAACCCCGCCCCGCGCGGATCGTAGTTGCTCTTGCAGACCGCGTTCATCTGCGATCCGGCCCACCGTCCGGTGAGCCGCCACACGATGTAGTCCACGGCCTCGACGACGCGTGCGGCGGCGCGGTAGATCTCGGGCTCGTGACGGGCCAGCCACATGGCCTTGGGCACCAGCCACTCCACCGCGTCACAGTCGCCCGAGTAGCGCAGGGCCGGGTGGTCGATCTGCGCGGTCAGCGCCGACTCCTCGCTCGCCCTGCCGTCCATCCACAGCAGGGCCGGGCGCAGGGGGCGCCCGTGGCGGTCGAGCACGGCGACCGTCGAGGCGGTGGTCGCCACCGCGACACCGGCGATCTCCGGGTTCCCCGCCTCGGCGAGCGCCGCCCGCGCGGCGTGGACGCTCGCCCGCCACCAGTGGTCCGGGTCCTGCTCGGCCCAGCCCGGCCTGGGGAAGATGGTCGGGTAGGACTCGTCGCCCGCCCCGAGCCGCGCGCCGCCGGCGTCGTAGACCGCCGCGCGGGCGCCTTCGGTTCCCAGGTCGAGGGCGAGGAAAGCGCTCACGGTCACCCCTCGTTCGGCAGGAACAGGACCTTGGAGCTGAAAATGGAGCGTTCGCCGAGGCTGACCATGGTCTCGGGAAGCGCGTCCAGCCCCAGCTCATGCGTGATCATGAACTTCCAGGCGAGGTCGCCGGAGGCGAGCGTCCTGGCCGCCACCCGCCACTCCTCGCCCGGGAACGGCGCGGAGAAGGAGTTCCACGCGCCGTGCAGGGTGACCTCGCGGCGCAGGAAGGAACTGAAGGTGGACTTGGGCAGCACCACGGGGTCGTGCGGGATGCCGATGAACACCGCCTCCCCGTGCCGTCCGGCCAGGCCCACGGCCTGGTCGACGGTGGCGGGCACGCCCGCGGACTCGATGACCACGTCGTAGCCCTCTCCGGCCACCTCGGCGGCGGCCTCGGCGCTGACCGCGGTGTGCGTGGCCCCGGCCTCCGTCGCCATGGCCGCCTTCCGCTCGTCCAGTTCGATCACGAGCACCTCGGCGGCCCCGGCGATGCGCGCCCACTGCACGGCGAACAGCCCGATCGGGCCGGCGCCCACCACCGCAACCCGGTACCCGCCGCGCATCTTCGTGCGCCACAGGGCGTGCAGCGCGATCGCCGCCGGGTCGAGCATCGCCGCGGCCCTGGGGTCGAGGCCGTCGGGGAGCACCATCAGGTTCTCGGCCGGTACGGAGACGTACTGCGCGTACGCTCCGTCCCTGCGGCTGCCGAAGTAGCCGTAGTCCTTGCACAGGCCGAACCGGCCCTGGCTGCAGGGTCCGCAGGCGTGGCAGGGGATGAGCGGCGGCACGGTGACCAGGTCGCCCTCCCGCACCCGGCCGGTGGCCGACAGCCGCTCGCCCATCCGCACCACGTGCCCGGAGAACTCGTGGCCGCAGATGATCGGGAAACGGTAGGCCCCGGCACGCAGCATGCGCGGGATGTCCGAGCCGCACACTCCGCACGCCGCGACGCGGACGAGCGCCTCGTCGGGGCCCGGTGTGGGCACGGGTACCTGCTCGACCCGGATGTCCCCGGGGGCGTGGAGCACTGCGGCCTGCATGGTTTCCGGCATTTCTTCTTTCTTCCTCGTCTTCTGCTTCTCGCGTGTCGGTGTCGCGGGCCGTGTCCTCCAGGGGTCTTCCTGAGGTCTTTCACGACCCGGACCACCGGCCTTCGCCGCGGATGCCCGCGTGCCCGCCCCTGCGGGCCGGTCCTTGGGGGAACGGTCGCCTACGGGAGTGTCTGGGCGAACTCGGTCTCTCCGCTGTACTTCGCGGCGTTCTCACCGTCGATCAGCGCGGTGCCCGCGTCGACCGAGGGCTCGACCTGCTCGCCCTTCTGGACCTTGAGCACCGTCTCGACGGCCGTCGCGCCGAGGGAGATGGGGTCGTTGAGCGCGGTGGCCACGTACCGGTCGCCGTCGGCGATCTGCTTGACCGCTTCCATGAGCCCGTCCACCCCGGCGACCAGCACCTTGTCCTTGCCGTTCTCGGTGAGGACCTGTAGCGCGCCGAGCGCCATGTCGTCGTTGTGGGCGTAGACCGCGGCGACGTCCGGGTGGACCTGGAGCAGGTCCTGCATCGCGGTGACGGCCTTGGCGCGGACGTAGTCGGAGTACGGCCCCTCGATGATCTTGATCTTGGGGTTCGCCTCGACGGCCTCGTGGAAGCCCGCGCTGCGGTCGCGCGCCACGGCTCCACCGGCGTCCCCGCGGATCTCGATGACGGTGCCGCCCTCGGCTCCGAGCTTCTCGCTGAGCCGCTTGCCGACGAGTTCACCCATCGCCTTGTTGTCCCGCCCGACGTGCGCGACCGCGCCCTCGGCCACCGGCCGGTCCACGGTCACCACGGAGACCCCGGCCGCCTTGGCCGCGGCGAGGCTGGGCTGCACACCCTGCGGATCCACCGGGTTGATGAGCAGGATGTCGACCTGCCGGGTGATGAGGTCCTGGATGTCGTTGTTCTGCTTGGTGACGTCCCCGTCCGCGTCGGCGAAGTGGAGCGTGGCGCCGGCCTTCTTCGCGGCGGCCTCGGCCCCCTCGCGCAGTTGCACGTAGAAGGGGGACTGCTGGGTCGCCTGGCTGAAGCCGATGGTGATCGCGCCGTCCGCCTTCTGGTCGGCACCGGCGGTGGATCCACCGGGGGTGGACGACACCGAGCAGGCGGACATCGCCGTGAGGGCGAGGAGGAGCGCGGGCATGGTGAGCAGCCGCAATCTACGCATATGGGACCTCCAGGGTGTGATTTAGATAACGCACGCTAAATCGGACGTTAACCTCACGGCAACACATGAGCCAAAATTTGCTCATATGAGCACGCTACCCCGTCTCCCGGCCACCGGCTCCCGAACGTACCTGCTCTACCTGCGGAAACGTGCCAATCCACGCACGGAGGGAGGCCCGATCCGGGCCTCGCGTTGACGTGGGCCCGACCATGTCTAGGGTGAACACGTGCCCGCCATGCTGAACGCCACCAAGACCCGCACCGCGCTGCGCACCTCGGCGCGCATCTCCCTGGAGATGCTGCTCGTCGTGCTCATGACCGCGGTCAGCCTGTGGATCCTGGGCCAGATGTGGTCCATCCTCTGGCCGCTCGTGATCGCCCTGCTCCTCACCACGCTCACCTGGCCCGTGACCCGCCTGCTGCGCCGGCACGGCTGGCACCCCACCCTCGCCGCCACGACCGTCACCGTGCTCTTCCTCCTGCTCGCCGCCGGCACCGCGGTGCTGATCGCCGTCCCCGTGGCCTCCCAGTCCGGCGAGCTGGCCACCGGCGTGAGCAACGGCATCCAGCAGCTCCGCAGGTGGGCCGCCGGCCCGCCGCTGAACATCGGCGCCGACCAGGTGAGCACCGCGCTCGACACCGCGGCCTCCCGCATCCAGGACAGCGTCGGCAGCATCGTCACCGCCACCCTCAGCGGGGTCGGCACCGTGGTGAACGGCCTGGTCAACACCGTCCTCGCGCTCTTCCTGATGTTCTTCTTCCTCAAGGACGGCCCGCGTTTCCTGCCCTGGCTCACCCGTCAGCTCCCCGGCCGCCTCGCCACGGACGTCCCGGCCGTGGCCACCCGCAGCTGGGACACCCTCGGCTCGTTCGTCCGCTCCCAGGCCTTCGTCGGCCTGCTCGACGCCGTCTTCATCGGCCTGGGCCTGTGGATCGTGGGCGTACCCCTCGTCCTCCCCCTCGCCGTCCTCACCTTCGTCTCGGCGTTCATCCCCATCGTCGGAGCCCTGTTCGCCGGCTTCGTCGCGGTCCTCATCGCGCTGGTGTCCAACGGCCTCACCGACGCGCTGATCGTGCTCGCCATCATCGTCGCGGTGCAGCAGCTTGAGGGGAACGTGTTCCAGCCCATGGTGCAGAGCCGCGGCCTCGGCCTGCACGCCGCGGTGATCCTGCTCGCGGTGACACTGGGCGGCAACCTGGCGGGCATCGTGGGCAGCCTGCTCGCCGTGCCGGTCGCCGCTCTGATCGCCGTGGTGTGGAACTACATCCGCGAACAACTCAGCGACCCACCCCGGGAACCCGACACCGGCGGGCCGGACACGGGCGGGCCCGGCACGGGCGGGCCGGAGACCAAGAAGCCGGAGACCGAGAAGCCGGGCACCGGTGCGGCCGTCCCCGCACAGAGCCCCAGCTGACACCGTCGAATACCACGTAACTCACCAAAAGGTGTCGAACTAGGTTAGAACGGGAATTTCCCCTCTAGAGCTACCATTTCTCCGGCGCCCTCCACCAGGAGGGCGCCGCGACGACCGAAAGGCCGGACGAGACGCCGCGACCTCGCGCGCCTCGACGCCCTTCATTCCCCCTAACGCCTGAGCCTTCACGGCTCTATAAATCCATACCTAAATGGACATATAAGGCGAAAGGGGATGAGGATGACCGGTCTGGCGACCGAGAACACACTTATCCGGAACGCCTCGGATGTGGAGACCTTCGCACGACGCTGCTTCCTCGGCTCCCCCGGCGACCGGGTGGGTGTCGAGCTGGAGTTCCTGGTCTTCGACCATACGGATCCCGCCCGCCAGGTCCCGCTGGCGAGGATCACCGACGCCCTGCCCTCGCTCCCCGGAGGGAGCCTGGTGACCTACGAACCCGGGGGCCAGCTGGAGCTCTCGGGACCGCCCGGCTCGCTGCCGGACGCGATCGCCCTGCTGACCGCCGACGTGAACGCGGTGCGCCGGGCGCTCCGGGACGCCGGCCTGGTGCTGGGCGGGGTGGGTCTCGACCCGCTGCGACCGCCCAGGCGGCAGCTGCGCCTGCCCAGGTACGAGGTGATGGCGCGGTTCCTCGGCACCCCGTACGGGTCGCTGATGATGTGCTCGACGGCGTCGGTCCAGGTCAATCTGGACCTGGGCGACAGACCCGTGGCTCGCTGGGAACGCGCCCACCTGCTGGGGCCCGTCCTCGTGGCGGCCTTCGCCAACTCGCCGCTCAGCGAGGGACGACCGTGCGGATGGATGTCGGGGCGGCAGGCGGTGTGGGAGCGGCTCGACCGCACGCGCACGGCCGCCGTCCCGGTGAGCCGCGACCCCGGCGCCGCGTGGACGGACTACCTGCTCGACGCCCGTCTCATGGCCGTGCGCGACACCGACGGAGACGGGGAGGACACCGAGTCCTACCGTCCGGTCCTCGACGGCTCGACCTTCCGCGACCGGCTCGCCTCGCCGGAACACCCGCCGACCCTGGCAGACCTGAGCTACCACGCCACGACGCTCTTCCCGCCCGTACGGCCGCGCGGCTGGCTGGAGATCCGCTATCTCGACGCCCAGCACCCGGCGATCTGGCCGGTGTGCGCGGCGGTGACCCACACCCTGGTGACGGACGACCGCGCGGCCGACGCGGCCCTGGCCGCGGCCGGGCCGTGCGCGGGGATGTGGGCGTCGGCGGCGCGCCGCGGCCTGGCCGAGCCCCGGCTGCGCAGAGCCGCCGACGCCTGCTTCCGCGCCGCCCTCGCCGCGCTGCCCCGGCTGGGGGCGGCCCCGGCCCTGGTCTGCGAGGTGGCCGCCTTCGCCGACCGCCACGTGACACCGGGCCGGGCCCCGGCCGCCGACCTGCTCGATCTGGTGAGGGAATCGGCGGAACGCCTGCCCGACTGGCTGGCCGAGGAAGGACGGATCCGATGAGCGACTTCAAGGAACGGATCGCCGCCGAACTGACCGCCGCGCGGAACCGCTCCACGACCTACACCGACGCCGAGGACGACCTGCTGGTCAGACAGCATTCGCCGCTGATGTCACCTCTGGTGTGGGATCTGGCCCACGTGGGCAACTACGAGGAGCTGTGGGTGCTGCGGCAGGTCGGCGGGATCACCCCGCTCCGCCCGGAGATCGACGACCTGTACGACGCGTTCAAGCACCCGCGCGCCGACCGCCCGTCCCTGCCCATCCTCGGGCCGGCCGAAGCGCGCCGCTACATCGAGGGTGTGCGCGGCCGGGTGCTGGACGTCCTGGACACGGTCGACCCCTACGATCCCGACCCGCTGCGCAGGAACGGCTTCGTCTTCGGCCTGGTGATCCAGCACGAGCACCAGCACGACGAGACGATGCTCGCCACCCTGCAGCTGTCGGGGCGGCCTGGACTGGTCCGCGACGGCGACCTGCCTCCCGGAGGAGCGCCCGGCTCCGAGGAGGTGTTCGTCCCCGCGGGTCCTTTCATGATGGGCACCGACACCCAGCCTTGGGCCTACGACAACGAGCGCCCCGCCCACCGGCTCGACCTGCCCGGCTACTGGATCGACAGGCTGCCCGTCGGCAACCGCGCCTACGCGGACTTCGTCGAGGACGGCGGCTACGACGCCCCCCGCTGGTGGTCCCCCGACGGCCTGCGCTGGCTGCGGCGCAACCACGCCTCCGCCCCGCTGTTCTGGACCAGGGACGGCGACACCTGGTGGCGTAGCCGTTTCGGCAGGACCGAGCCCGTACCCATGGACGAGCCCGTGCAGCACGTGTGCTGGTACGAGGCCGACGCCTACGCCCGGTGGGCGGGAAAGCGGCTGCCCACCGAGGCCGAGTGGGAGAAGGCCTGCGGCTGGGACGCCGCGGCCGGGCGGGCCCGGACGTATCCGTGGGGCGACGACGACCCGGGACCCGGCGTGGCGAACCTCGGGCACAGGGCGGCACGGCCGGCCCCGCTCGGCTCCTTCCCGCTGGGAGCGAGTCCCTGCGGCGCCGAACAGATGATCGGGGATGTGTGGGAGTGGACCGGTTCGTGGTTCCTGCCCCACCCAGGTTTCCGTAGTTTCCCCTACCGCGAGTACAGCGAGGTGTTCTTCGGCGCCCGCTACCGGGTGCTGCGCGGCGGGTCCTGGGCCTCCGACCCGGCCGTGGTCCGCACCACGTTCAGGAACTGGGACCGCCCGGCCCGCAGGCAGATCTTCGCCGGCTTCCGGTGCGCCCGCTCGGCCTCCCCTGAGCACTCCCCCCGGCGTTCCCCCGGCCACTCCGTCAAGCGCTCCGCGCCGCGTTCCCCCGGTGACTTTCCGGGAGGTTCGCCCGGAAGTCCGCCGGGACGCCACCGGGAGCGCCCGGCGGAGCGCCTTACCGAGCGTTTTACCGGGCGTCCTACGGAGCGCGGCTAGATGTGCCGCCACGCCTCCTGGCTGGGTGCTCCACGCACCCTCGCCTCGCTGATCCACGACCCGGTCCACGGCCTGCTCCGGCAGTCCTACGCCCCGCACCTGCAGCGCCACGGCAGGCTCAACGCCGACGGCTTCGGCATGGGCTGGTACGACGCCTTCGCGGAGCCGGTCCGCTACCGCCGGACGATCCCCGCCTGGGCCGACGCCAACCTGGCGGGCCTCGCTCGAACGGCCCGCTCCGGCTGCCTGCTGGCCTGCGTACGGTCGGCCAGCGCCGGAATGCCGATCGAGGAGAGCGCGACCGCGCCCTTCGCCGACGGGCCGTGGCTGCTCAGCCACAACGGCCGCGTCTCGCGAGAGGTGGTGAGGGAGCTCGCCGACGACGCGGAGAGTTCCTGCGACTCCGCGTGGCTCGCCGCCGCCGTGTTCGCCAGGCGGCGGATGGGCGACCCGCTCGGCGAGGCCCTGGCGGAGGTCGTCACCCGCGCCGGACTGAAGGATTCGCGCGCCCGTCTGAACCTGCTCGCCTGCGACGGCGCGTCGATCGCCGCGACCGCCTGGGGCGACACGCTCTTCCTCCGCCTCGACGGCCACCCGCGCGACGGCGTGCTCGTCGCGAGCGAGCCGCTGGACGACCGGCCCGGCTGGCAGGCCGTGCCGGATCACACCCTGGTCCTCGCCTCACCCGACGGGGTGAGCGTCCAGCCGCTGTGACCGGGCGGGGCGAGACCACGAGAAAGCACAGCACCCGGCCACGGACCGGCGAGCGGGATCGTGGCCCCCACATCCAGGAGGCCCAGTGACCGTCAGCGAGCCAACCATCCGCCTGGTCAACCATCTCGGCCGCGACCATCTCCGGCAGGCACTCGAACACGACGTCCGCGCCGGGCTGACGTCGACGCCGAAGTGGCTGCCGCCCAAGTGGTTCTACGACGAGGCGGGCAGCGAGCTGTTCTCCCGCATCACCCGGCTGCCCGAGTACTATCCCACCCGTCGCGAGCTGGCGATCCTGCGCAGGGAGGCCCTCGACATCGCCGTGCGCGGCGGCGCGGACACCCTGGTCGAGCTCGGTTCGGGGACGAGCGAGAAGACGGTCCTGCTGCTGGACGCCCTCTCCGCGGCCGGGACGCTGCGCGCCTACACGCCGGTGGACGTCGACGCGGCCACCCTGAGCGAGGCCGCGCACCGGCTCGCCTCCCGCTACCGTGGCCTCACCGTGCACGCGATCTGCGCCGACTTCGAGGCGCACCTCGCCCTGCTGCCCCGTACGGGACGGCGGATGGTGGCCTTCCTCGGCGGGACCATCGGCAACCTGGCCCCGGCGGCGCGCGAGGTGTTTTTGAAGGAACTGCGCGCCACGCTCCGTCCCGGCGACACCTTCCTGCTCGGCGCGGACCTGGTCAAGGACGCCGACCGGCTGGTCGCGGCGTACGACGACGTGAGCGGGGTGACCGCCGCCTTCAACCGGAACGTCCTGCGCGTGATCGACAGGGAACTGGACGCCGACTTCGAGCCGGACGCCTTCGAGCACGTCGCGCTGTACGACGCGCGGCACGAGTGGGTCGAGATGCGGCTGCGCGCGAGCCGCGCCATGCGCGTGCGGATCGGCGACCTCGGCCTGCGGATCTCCTTCGCGGCCGGAGAGGAGATCCGGACCGAGATCAGCGCCAAGTTCCGCACCGAGGGCCTGCGCAGGGAACTCATGGCGGCCGGTTTCGGGATGATCCGCCAGTACATCGACCCCACCGGCGACTTCGTCCTCCTCCTCGCCCACCCGTGACCCGCGCTCCCCTTGGTGCTCGACACCGTATTCCGGGCACCGCCGGTGAGCTCGGCGGAGGTGTGGAACCGCTCACAGCCACCCCGGCGCCCGGCGCCGGCTCTCGCCGGGCGCCGGGCCGGGGTGGCAATCAGCGAGTAACCACCTGCTAAACACCGGCCATCGACCACGGCGCCCCGTCGATCGTTGAGGGCGATCCGATCCAGCGAAGCGCCTGGGTTCGAGCCCGGCACGATGGGGTTCGAAAGGGTACGGGTAAGGGTCGGCCATGACCGACAAGCGCAAGCAGGACGACCTCGACGTGGGTGACGAGGTCACGTGGGAGAGCCACGGCTCGTCGACCTCGGGCAGGGTCGAGAAGAAGATCACGGAGCGGACCGAGGAAGCGGGCCGTACCGTGGACACCTCGGCCGACGATCCGCAGTATCTCGTACGCAGCGACAAGAGCGGCAAGACCGCCGTGCACAAGCCGTCGGCGCTGCGCAGGAAGAATCGCCATGACTGACGACGGCGAGCGGATCGCCGCGGACTTCGACCAGGCGGTCAACATGACGGCCGCGGAACTGGAACGCTGGCTGGACACCGATGAGTCCAAGAGCGCCGGGGACAAGTCGGGCGGCGAGGAGTCGACAGGCCACCGGTCCGGCCGCCAGATCATCGAGATCCTGCGGAAGCGGAAGGACGACCTGGGAGAGGACGACTACGCCCACATGCGCAAGGTGATCGGCTATGTCCGCCGCCATCTGACGCAGCGGCCGTCCCGGGACGTGAAGGAGACCCGCTGGCGATACTCCCTCATGAACTGGGGGCACGACCCGCTCAAGTGAACGCGGCCCGCGCCGCCGGTCACGCGCGGACAGGCCGTCCGGACCTCGTCCCCGGCGGGCCTGAACCGGCCGAGGGACGTCGCGGTGTTCTCCGCTTCGCGGAGGGCGACCACCGCATCTAAAACTGACGTGAACCGCGCCGGGTTTCGTGGAGACTCTGGTGTGTCCCGAGTCCGGTGGAGTCGCGTTTCTGGATTGTCATGCCACGATGGTCGTGTTTTCGAACTCTATCGGGGTCAACATGCCAAGGCTGCTGTGACGCCGGCCAGCCCGGCCCGGCGCATCAGGAGTTCCACTGCGCCGTGACTGACCGGCACGCCGTGGCCCAGCCGCAGCTCGGCGTGTACACGGCGGGCACCGTAGGTGCTGCGGGAGTCGGTATGCACCTGAGTGATCAAATCGGTCAGCCAGGCGTGCCGGATCGCACGCTGGGAGGGGGGCCGGTTGCGCCAGGCGTAGCAGCCCGAGACCGACACCCGAAGGACCCTGCAGGCGACCTCGACCGCGATGGCTTCATCGACCGTCACCGCGACGGCTTCGAACCGCCTTTTGGGGGCACCACCTCTCGCACCAGCTCGATCGCACGGCGGGTGGCCCGCAGTTCGGTCTCCAGCTCGGCGATGCGCTGCTTGGCCGCGACCAGTTCGGCCTTCTCTCTGCTGGTCAGACCGGGTTCCAAGCCGCGGTCGATGCGGTCTTGTCGACGCCAGGAATAGATCGTCTGGCTGCTGATGTCCAGGTCACGGGCCACATCGGTGACCGTGCGGCCCGCCTCAACGAGATCCAGTACCTTGCGTCGGAACTGCGATGGGTAGCCATGCCGTCCCATGCCATTCTCCTCTCAACGAGTGGCACAAGAATCCAAGAACCCGCCTCCACAAGACCAGGGGCACACCAGGAGCAACGGCCGGGATGTCTGGGCAGAGGAGCCACGCAAGCCTGCGGGGAGCGCCAGTTCTGGGTGACCAACTGGGGGGCAACGCCCCCGGACGGGAGCGTTTCCGATGGCCGCTGCGTCGCGGTGAGGGCCGGGACACGGCCCCGCCCGCGTCGCACCCGGCGCGGATCGGAGCACGGCCCCCTTACACCGCGCGCCGGAGCACGGAACCCGGCCCTCGTGCGCGGTGTGCGTCAGGGCAGGGGTTCCGGCTCCGGGGCGGCGAGCCGCCGGAAGAGCGGGCTCGGCTCGGGAAGGCCACTCTCCCCGGCCGTGCACTGCGCGGCGATCCGGGCGGCCGTACCTGGCAGGAACGGCGCCAGCTGATCGGCCAACGTCTCGCACGCCCGGACGAGCGCGGCGAGGACGGCGTCGAGCCGGGCCGCGGCGCCGGGGTCGCCGTCGCGTTCGGCACGGGCCAGCTCCCAGGGCCTGGTGAGGTCGACGTAGCGGTTGGCCTCGTCGACGATGGCCCAGACCGGCGCGGTGGCCCGGCGGAACGCGAAGTCGTCCAGGGCCGAGCGGACGAGACCGGGCGCCTGGCGGCAGACCGTCTCAAGGGCCTCCCCTCCCGGCGCGCCGATCCCACCGTCTCCCCCGGGCCCGGCGAGGGGAACGTGCCCGTCGCGGTAGCGATGGACCATGGCGACGACCCGGTTGACGAGGTTGCCCAGCCCGTTGGCGAGTTCGTCGTTGGCGCGGGCGACGAGCCGGTCGACCGTGAAGTCGGCGTCCCCGACGCGCGGCACCTCGCGCAACAGCCACCAGCGGACGGCGTCGGTGCCGTACTCCCCGGCCAGGGCGATCGGATCGGCCGTGCCCCCACCGGATTTGCTGATCTTGCGGCCACCGGCGGTGAGGTAGTCGTGTACCACCACGTCCGTGGGCGGCGGCTGCCCGGCCGACAGCAGCATCGCCGGCCAGTAGACGGCGTGGAAGCGCAACACCCCCTTGCCGACCAGGTGGATCCGGCGGTCGGCGCCGACCCACCAGCGGCCGTGGTTCTCACCGCCGGTGCCGTAGTCCAGGGCCGTGATGTAGTTGCCGAGCGCGTCCCACCACACGTAGACGACCTGGCCGGGGTCCCCGGGAACCGGGATTCCCCACCCCCGGGCACGGGCGGTCGACCGGGAGACCGAGAGGTCCTCCAGACCTCCGGCGATGAAGCCGAGGACCTCGTTGCGACGCTCCGCGGGCTCGATCCTCAGGCGTCCGCCGGCGACGAGGTCGTGGAGCCGGTCCGCGTAGCGCGAGAGGCGGAAGAACCAGTTCTCCTCGGCCACCCGCTGGGGCTCGACACCGTGTTCCGGGCATCGTCCGCCGGTGAGCTCGGCGGGGGTGTAGAACTGCTCGCAGCCGACGCAGTAAAGACCCTCGTAGTGCTTGCGGTAGAGGTCACCGGCATCGGCGCAGGCCCGCCAGAGCCTCTCCACGCCACTGCGGTGGCGGGGGTCGCGGCTGGTACGGATGACGTCGTCGACCGCGAGTGCCAGCGGCTCGCGCAGCGCGACGAACGCCTCGGCGTTACGGTCGACGAACTCCTGGACGGGAACACCGGCCGCCTCGGCGGCCAGCACGTTCTTCAACGAGTTGTCGTCGGTGCCGGTCTGGAACCGCACCTGCTCGCCCTGTGCCCTGCGGAACCGGGCGAGCACGTCGGCCTGCACGAGCTCCAGCGCGAACCCCAGGTGGGGGCGGGCGTTGACGTAGGGAATGGTGGTGGTGACGTAGATGTGCGGCGTGGTCATCGGAACCTCCGGGAAAACGGGGGCTCCGGCCGGTGAAACGCGCCGAGGCCCCGTGACAGGGCCTCGGAAACGAACGTCCGTGCGGCGTCAGCGGCCCCGTGAGCGGGGCATCATCACCTGGCGTCCGAACGTGTTCATGCGGTCAGGCTAACACCCGCCCCTCGGCACGAGCCGCCGGTTTTACGGCGAACGCCCTCAGCGCCACGAGGGATCAGGTGCCCTCGCGACGAGCCGCTGGGAAACCATGACACCCCGCGCGGGTCGCCTCATGGCCTCGGCGATACCTCTGGTAAACGATCCGGACCATGCATTGACCGCTTGCTTCACTCTGAGTGATAGTCTCATTACTCATTGTAGACAATCGAGATCGTCGAGAGGATCGTCGTGAAGCGAATCGCCCTCGTCCCCGTCATCTCCGCTGCCTTGGTCGTGGTCATGGGCAGCGCCGCCTACGCCTCGCAGTACGTGGCCTACGAAGGGCCGGGCTTCACCGGCCGGTCGGTGGTCATCGACCGGTGCGGCCCGTCCAACATCCCCTTCCACGGGTCGTACAGGTGGTACGGCGACGGCCAGAGCGGCCGGATGTACAACCAGCCCGACACCCAGGGGGTGATGCACTTCGAGTTGGCGTCCAACCGCAACGCGGAGCAGAGGACGCCCGTCGGCTGGAAGAGCATCTTCATCGTGTGCTGACGTCCCGAAGACATGGCCGGAAGGCGGAGCCCGTCCGCCTTCCGGCCACGCACCCGCGTCTCCGCCGCCCGCCTCCTCAGACCGAAAGTCGCCGGCTCCGGACGCAGTAGAGCATGACCGGCAGGTCACCCTTGTCGACGACAAGGTGGACGGCGCGGTGTTCGAGGAGGGCTCGGCGGACAGCAGGCCACCGGTTACCTGGCCGACTCCATGATGGCGAGCACCTCCGGCATCATCTCCCGGTAACCGGCGCCTTGCTTGACCCGAGCGCTGAAGTTCTGGGCTTCGTGCGTCGTCGGCAGGACACCCACGAGCAGCATCCGGAGCCCTGCCGGCCCGTACACCTTGAAGAAGGTGCGCCTGTCCTGCTCGGCTCCGGCCCCCGTGGAGAGATCATCACCTACGGGGGCCGGGCGTGCCGGCGATGTCTTCGCCGGAGCGGCCGAGGAGCGAATCCGTGCCGCGTGGTGTGGGGACGGGTCAGATGCGCGCGCCGACGTCGGCGCCGTTGGAGGGGCGTAGGAAGGTGGAGGAGCGGATCGAGCCGTCCGCCGCGCGGGGTCCGGTCATCGTGCCCGGGTCGGTGCCGGTGAAGGTCCAGGTGCCGCCGAGGTTCCAGGAGTTGCCCGAGCCGGAGGAGGACGAGCCGAGCGAAACCTGCGTCGCGTTCGCCACTGACAGGTTCTTGGTGAGGGTGGAGCCGGAACGGGCGAAGTTGAATCCGGTGCCGCCGTTGCGCCACGCGGTGTTGCGGTCGGCGGTCAGTAGTCCGGGATTGCCGTTGTCGATGAAGCCGCCGACCGCGTTGTCGAACGCGATGGAGTTGCGGATCACGTGGTCGGCCCGCGGGTCCGGGTCACCGCCGCCGAGCTTGAAGCCGTTGCCGTCTCCGGTGTAGTCGGGCAGGTTCCACCGGTTGAAGCCGTTGCCCCACGCCACCGACGACTCCACGGTGATCGGTGACGGGAACATCCAGAAGTCCAGGCCGTCGTCGGAGTTGTTCCACAGCCGGGCGCCGCGCACCACGTTGCCGCTGCCCGAGCCTTCCTTGATGGCGAGGCCGTCGGCGCTCTCGCCGTTCTTGCGCGGGTCGCGATTGCCGTAGGCGTCCAGGTTGATGATCTGGTTGTTGCCGGAGGCGCCCTGAAGGTGCAGGCCAGACTCGTAGTTGTCCCGGGTGATCAGACGGTCGAAGACGTTGTTGTTGGTGTCCAGGCCGAAGACGCCGTACGGGCCGTGGATGACCTCCAGGCCGATCAGGCGCCACCAGTCCCCCTCGATGTGGATGGCGCCTCGCTCGGGGCGGGGAATGGAGGAGCCGACCGCGCCGGGCGTGTAGGGCATGTTCTCACCGTCGAGGATCACTTTTTCGCCGTTGTGGTTGCGCATCGTGATGGGCTGGCTCGGGGTGCCGTTCTTGAGGATCTGGATGTTGGTGCTCGGCGCGTACGTTCCGCCGCGGAGGATGATGGTGTGGCCGGGCTGGGCCAGGTCGACCGCCCGCTGGATGGTCTTCAGCGGTGCGCTGAGCGTGCCCGGAGCGGCGTCGTCGCCGTTGGTCGCCACGTACAGCTCGTTGACCGGTTGCGGTCCGCCTCCGGTCTCGACGTCGAGGTAGTCGATGTTGGGCAGCCCGGCGGAGGTGGTCGGGGTGAGGCGGATGGTGTTGCCGCCCGCGTTGACCGGCACGGTCAGGGTGGTGGTGGTCCAGGCCGTCCAGGCACCGGTGCCTCCGAACGACGGGGTCGCCACCGTGGATCCGTTGACGACCAGACCGGCGGGCCTCGCAGTGGTGGTGCCGTTGGCGAAGCGAATTCCCAGTGTCGCGACACCGGCGGCGGAGGCGTTCACGGTGAACTGGGCGTAGCCGCCGACGGCGTTGTCGCCGTTGCAGAAACCGCTGCCGGAGTAGCCGGTCCAGTTGGAGTCGACGGTGCCGACGCAGACCGCGGGCGAGGTCTCGGCCTCATGGCGGATGGGAGCGGCGTGCGCCGCGTTCCCGGACAGCGCGACGAGTACGCCGGCGAGCAGACCGGCACACGCGAGGAAAGGTGTCAGACGCATCGTTGGTCTCCAGGGGCGTTTCATCGTGGGGCGGCGGCTGGAGCGGGACCGTCACGAGCCGATCTTTCTCGCGCCCCGGTCGGCGGACTCGACCCGAGAGGCGACCGCCCTCGCGTGCTCGGGCGGTCGCCGGTGTGGGTGTTCTGCCAGGTATGGGCGGTTCCACCGCCCTCGCGTGCCTGGGGGTCGATGCGGTCTCGCGGTTGCGGTCGGGGTCGTCTTCGGGGAGCACCGGGTAGGCGGGGTGGGGGGGAGCACCCCGCCTACCCGGCACAGGGCAGGAGGTGTGCGTCTGCCCGCCTACCCGGAGGTTCTAGCGGCGGGTGATGTTGGACTCCGAGTACAGGCAGTTCGTGCCGTCGGGTCCCTCACCGATCTTGCTGGGCTCGCTGCCCTTCGGCACGCCCTTGTAGCGCTCGCAGATGGTGGTGTTGCCGTAGACGGTGATCCGGCTGAAGCGCGCGGTGTCGCCCCAGTTGGAGTTGATCCCGGCCAGCACCTTCGTGGAGCGGGCGGTGATGCCGTCCATCACCACGTGGCGCGTGTAGGAGCTGGAGCAGTTGCCGCAGGCCCGGTACAGCTTGCCGGAGCTGTGCACCTGGAAGTTCCTGATCGTGAGCGTGCCGGCGCCGTTGTGCTGGAAGACCTTGTCGGCGCCGGACTTGGCACCGCCGCCGTCCACCAGGTAGGTGGCCGAGGAGCTGGAGGACTTGAACGTCGCGGCGTCCTCGCCGACGTCGTTCCACCACACGTTGCGAATGGTGCAGGAGCCCTCGCAGTGGATGCCGTCACCGGCCGGGGCGTCGAGGATGACGTTCTGGATCGTGCCGCCGTTGGCCACGACGAACATCGGGTCCTGGCTCTCGCCCTGGCCTCCGTCACCGATGCCGTAGTAGCGCTTCATGCCGCCGTCGAAGAACGTGCCGGCGTTGCGGGTGGTGGTCTGGTGCACGCTGCCGGTGTCCGAGGGCCACGAACCGCTGCCGTCACCGCCGCCGGGGGGCGGGGTCGGGGTGGGAGTCGGGGTGGGGTTCGGAGGGGGCGTGCCACCGGCGGTCCGGAACGTCCACTGCTTGGTGGTCACCGAGTCGCAGGAGTTCTGCTGCAGCAGGGCGCCGGAGGAGGTGGAGTTGTCCTGGACGTTGAGGCACTTGCCGCCGTTGGCGTTGACCACCCGGTAGTTGGACCCGGAGGCGGTGAGCTGCCAGGTCTGTGACGCGGCTCCGGTGCAGGACTCCTGCTGGACCGCCTTGCCGGCGCTGGTGGAGGCGTCCCGCACGCCGAGGCACTTGCCGCTGTGCGCCGCCTTGATCTGGTATCCGCCGCCCGAGGAGGTGAGCGTGAAGACCTGTCCGGCGGCGTTGGTGCAGGCGTTCTGGGCCAGTTGCACGCCGTCGCCGGTGCTCTGCCCCGGTACGGCGGCGCACAGGCCGCTACCGGCGTTGGCGAGCGTGTAGTTGCCGTTGGAGGGGGCCGCCGAGGCCGGGGTGGAGAGCACGGTCACCAGTCCGCTGCCCGTCACGAGGGCGGCGGCCAGCATGACCGCGAGTCTTCGGTCCTTGCGCATCGTCATCTCCAGTTCGGTTGGGGGGGTGCGAGCGCTTGGCGGGGCCGAAGCGCGTCAGGGGGTGATCCCCTTGGCGGCCACACCTGCGGCAGCCCGGACACCCTGATCGTCACCGTCCTCGTCAAGCTCCCTTCGCCGGCGGGCACGCCTGCCGGACACCATGGAGAAGGTCGCCCACCTTCTGTCGGTAAGCGCTTTCCCGCATGCGCTTGGAGTGAAGCACAAGGTGGATGAGGATGAGAAGCCCCAATAGGCGAAAAGCCCCGATGGCTCGTCATCGGGGCAGTTCACAGCGATTTTCCGAGGGCCGCCCACCTCAGGGCAACCCTGAAACTTTCATTTCGGGAGGGGTGGGTCACTCACCGCCGCGCCGCTTGGGCTCTCGCCCTCGAAGGAGTCCGGAGACACCGTCACCGGCGGGCCTCGACGGTGACCGTGGTTACCTCCGGGCCCGCTCGGATCCGGATGCCGACAGGTGACGGGTGACAGGTATTGGCGCGGTGGGCGTCCGGCGTAGGTCTGTTACCGAGGGACGATCGGAAGGGTGATGTAGGAGTCGGGGAAGACGGTCTGGTGCTGGACGACCAGGTCGGCCTCGGTGGAGTCGGCGGAGGTCCGGCCGGTGCCGGGGTTGCGGTCGAAGCGGGGGAAGTTGGAGCTGGAGATCTCGACGCGGATGCGGTGGCCGGTCTTGAAGACCTGGCTGGTCGCGACGAGGTCGACCTCGTGCACCCCGGAGACGACGAAGGTCCGGACGATGCCGTCGGTCACGCTCACGGCCCGGCCGTCGGGGTGGACGTCGACGAGCTTGGCCGTCCAGTCGGTGGAGACCGCCGAGGTCTCCGCGTGCAGGGTGACGGAGAGGGGGCCGGTCACCTCGACATCGGAGGCGAGCGTCTCGGTGGTGAAGCAGAGCACGTCGGGGCGGAGTTCGACGTCGCGCTGGTCCTGGGGGCCGACGTTCGTCACGTCGGGGAGCAGGAGCGGACCACCGGTCGTGGGCACCGGATCGCGGGGGTCGAAGGTGAAGGTGGACGGCGCGGGGTCCGGAGGAGGCTCGACCGACAACAGGCCGCCGGTGTGCAGGTGGTAGCGGGTGCCGACCGCGCGGGACAGCGGCCACTCCTCCTCGTCCCGCCAGACGTTGTCGCCCATGACGAAGATCTTCACAGCCGGGCCGGTGTCCTCGCCGCAAAGGAAGTCCAGCTGCCGCTGCGGCAGCATGACCGCCTGCGCCGAGGCGGAGAACCCGAAGTCCAGGTGTCCGGTGCCCGTCGCGTAGGAACCGTGCGACCAGGGGCCGATGACCAGCGGGCCGCCCAGCCGCCGATGGTTCTCCAGGGTCCCTGCGAGGAACAGGTCGAACCAGCCCGCGACGTGCATCACGGGCACCTCGATCCGGTCGTGCCGCAGGGTCTCGGCCAGCCCCTCCCAGTAGGCGTCGCGGGTCGGGTGCGAGATCCAGTCGCTCCACCACGGTCCGGCGGGGACGTCGCGCAGCGGCAGCGTTCGCACGGCGGCGGCCTGGTCGCCCAGTACGGGCAGGAGCGCGCCGAAGCCCGCCCCCACGTCCTCGCCGGCCTCCATCCCGTGCATCAGCCCGAGCATCTCCTGCAGCAGGCCCCAGTTCAGCGCCGAGCCGAGCGCGAAGGCCCCGCCGTGATACTTCAGCCCGTCGTAGAAGTCGTGCGGGGTCATCGAGGCGACCACCGCCCTGAGCCCCGGCGGGCGGGTCGCGGCGGCCTGGAGCGCGCATCCGGCGAGGTAGGACATCCCGAAGGCCACGACCTCGCCGTTCGACCACGGCTGGGAGGTGATCCACCCGACGGTGTCGTAGCCGTCGTCGCCCTCGTCCAGCCACGGACGGAACTCCCCGTCGCTGCTTCCGCGTCCCCGGCAGTGCTGGAGCACCACCGCGAAGCCGGCCTCCAGCGCGGGGATCTTCGGCGCCACCGCGAACGAGTCCGAGCCGTACGGTGTGCGGACGAGCAGGGCGGGGAACGGCCCGTCCGAGGCGGGGCGGTAGACGTCGCCGCGCAGGATCGTGCCGTCGCGCACCGGTATCGGAGTGTCGTGCTCGGCGACGATGGCGAGCGGAGGGCGGTTCAGCTTCGGCATCACGAGTTCCTTGAAAGTGTCCGTCGGGCCTCGGGGGGCGTGCCGGGGAGATGATCCACCGCCGCCACCGTTGATGTACATCATCATGTACGCTGGCGACATGAAGGTGATGACCATGTCCGAATCGCGGGCCAACTACGCCGCCACCCTCGACGCCGTCATCGACGACCAGGAAGAGGTCCTCATCACCCGCCCCGGCGGAGAAGGCGTCGTCATGGTGTCGCAGCGCGAATACGAATCGATGCGCGAGATGCTCTATCTGATGGCCTCTCCCGTCAACCGCAGAAGGCTGTCGGAAGCGGTCGCCCGGCTGGAGGCCGGAGGCGGCACCATCCGCGAGCTGGCGGATGAGGACACCACCTCTTGAAGATCCTTTTCGACGAGCTCGCCTGGCAGGACTACTGCTACTGGCAGCGAGAAGATCGGCGCATCCTCAAAAGGATCAACCAGTTGATCACCGACATAGCCCGGAACGAGAACGAGGGCATCGGCAAACCAGAGCCATTGAAGTACGAATGGTCCGGCTACTGGTCCCGGCGCATCACCTCGGAACACCGGCTCGTCTACCGTGTCAACGACGACACCATCATGATCGCCGCCTGTCGATATCACTACGAGAAGTAGTGTCCGTCCGGCAGACCCCGCATCCTCGACGGCTCGCCATCCGGGCTGGTCAGCGCGATTTTCCAAGGGTTGCCCGCATCAGGGCAACCCTTGAACCCTCATCCGGGAAAGGCGGGTCACTCACCGCCGCGCAGGTCGGCCAGACGTTTGGGCGAGTACTCGATGTCCTCGAAGCGTACGGTGCAGCCGTCGCCGGTGGGGCTCTGCGCGAGGAAGCCGACCTCCGGGTCACCGTCGAGCGCGAAGTATCTGATGAGGTTCCAGAAACCGGACTCGTCGGCGACGTGGAAGGCGAAGGCGGAGCCGATGCGGGAGATCCGCAGCCGGATGTCCCGGCCGTCCATGGTCACGGAGTTGCAGTCGTCGGACACCCCGCGGGTGACCACCGAGACGATCGTGGGCTTGCCCTGCGGGGAGAGTTCGAGGCAGAACTTGGCCCACCGGTCGTCGTCGGCGTACAGCAGCAGGACGGCCGCGTCGTAGGTGGACAGCAGGTCGAGCCTGACCCGCGCGCTGAGGGTGAAGTCGCCGTCCAGGCGGCCGACGAGGGCGGGGGCGTTGGCGTAGCGGTTCGGCTCTCCAGGGTCGGAGAAGAGGTCGGTGCCCGCCCCCGCGACGATGGAGAGCGCGTCGCCGTCGGCGCTCCAGTCCTCGGGCCGGTTCAGCCAGCGCAGCGGCGCGGGGAAGGCGGGCAGGGAGACGGTTTCGCTCACGGGTGTTCCTCCAGAGGGGTTGCGATCGCGTAGGCGGTCGCGATGAGACGGTCGACGGTGTCGGCGTCGCGGACGGTGCAGACCGGATCGGTCCCGTTCCTGACGCTACGGGCGAAGTCGGCCATGAGGGGGAGATGCGGGTTCGGCGGCGGGGGAAGGAACTCGTCGACGGCGACCCCGCCGACGATCCCGCGCACGGTCCCCGAGTCGAGGGGGTCGAGTTCCAGGTGACCGCCGTCGAAGAACAGGCGCAGCCGGTCGTGGCGGGCACCGGGCCTCCACGCCGTCTCCAGGCCGGCCGTGGTTCCCGACGGCCAGGCCAGTTCCACCCGGGCGAGGCGCTCGGCGCCCAGGTCGAAGGGCCGCCCGGTCCACGCGGCGGTCACGGCCGGTTCCCCCAGCAGCCAGCAGAGCAGGTCCAGACGGTGACTGCCCACGTCGGCGAGTACTCCCCCGCCGGAGAGCGCGGGGTCGGTGCGCCAGAGCCTGGGGTCGTCGGGGCCCGGGTCGAAAGGGCTGGAGAACTCCACGATCGCGCGGTGTACGGCACGCCCGCGCAGGATCTCGCGCACACACCCGAGCGCGGGCGCGAGCCGGCGGTAGTAGGCGACGCCCGCGTGGGCGCCGGCCAGTTCGGGCGCCGCCCCGCCGAGCGGTTTCTCCACCAGGACCGGCAGTCCCGCACGCGCCGCCGCGATCGCGAGCGGCAGATGGGCCGCGACCGGTGTGGCGACGTAGACGACCTCCGCCGCGTCGAGCAGTTCGGTGTAGTCGGACGTGCCGAAGGCGCCGGACCCGCCAGGAGAGAATCCGAACTCCTCACAGATCGCCCGGGCCCGCGTGGCGTCCCTGCCCCACACGCAGGTGACGGTCTCGCCCAGGGAGAGCAGGGCGGGAAGGGCCTTCCTGCGGACGATGTCGCCGTATCCGGCGATCCCCCATCTCAGCCCTGGCCGGGACATATGGCGATCTTCAGGGTTTGCGGGGGCGGAGTCTGGAACGGCGCCGCGCTTCCCGCCGGATGAAGGGTGGGACTCTCTGAGAGGCGGTCGAGGGCGTCCTGAAGCCGCTCCAGCGGGTAGACGGCGCTGAGGATCGCGTCGAGACGCAGATCCTTGGTGAACGTGGCGGCCAGCCGCTCGGCCACGCGCATCGCCTCGGCCCTCGCGGTGTCGGTCGGCTCGGCGGAGCTGTGCACCCGCAGTCCCTTCTTCTCCCACTTGACCATGTCGAAGGTGACATGGGTGTCGATGTGGTGGGTGCCGAGGAAGACGACCAGACCGTTCTGCCGGACCAGGTCGACGCAGGCGTTGGCGGTGTGCGGGGTGCCGACCGCCTCGATGGCGACGTCGAACTCCGTTCCCAGTTCCTCCGGTACGGCCTGCGGTGACTTCACCAGCGAGGTCCGGTCCGCGCCGAGGAGCACCGAGCGCTCCAGACGCCAGGGATCCAGGTCGGCGACGGCGATCTCGGCCGCGCCGCGCAACCGTGCGACCCGCAGGGCCATCAGCCCGACCGGCCCCTGCCCCACGATGGCCACCCGATCGCCCAGCCGCACCCCCCGGGTCGCGTGCACGGCCAGGGGCAGCAGTTGCAGGATCGCCCCCTGCTCGAAGGGCACGTCGTCGGGAAGGACGCCCACGCTCACCTCCCTCGCCGCCGCGTACTCGGCGAACCCCGAGGTGAGCGGGGTGCGGACGAACACCCGCCGCCCCGGCTCGACGCGGGTCACCCGCTCCCCCACGGCCTCGACGGTGCCGGCGACCTCGTGGCCGAAGCAGCCGGTCGCGCAGTGGTCGCGCAGGCCGAAGTAGTGATAGTAGGCCAGGTCGCTGCGGTTGCAGACGGTGCAGGCTCCCACCCGGACGAGCACGTCGCCCGGCCCGATGGGCGGGACCGGCGCGTCGCCGTCCAGGCGGATGCGGTGTCGGCCGACGAGTTCGATCCGGCGCACGTCACTCCTCGTTGTTTCCGGTCTGCGGATGTCCCGTGATCGCTTCGCCCGCCGGGGGCCGTGGACGTCCCGGGGCTGCATCGCCCGCCAGGGGATTCGGAGGTCCCGTGATCGCGCCGCCGACCAGTTCGCGCCAGAACAGGTCGCCGCCCGGCGTGGCGCCGACGAGTCTGCCCGCCGTACCGGTCAGCGTGGCCAGCCCGGGGGTGGTGCCCAAAAACGCCCACTCGTCATCCCGCGTCCTGACCCGCAGTTCCCCGTCGTGGGTCAGCCCGATCAGCCGTCCCCCCACGTGGGCGAGCGCGGCGAGCCTCGGCCCTTCGCCCGCAAGGGTCCACGGCCGCGACCGCCCCGCGGCGAGCGGACGCTGCCACAGCTCGCCTCCGGCACCGGCGGCGAACATGGTCTGGTCGACGGGGGCGATCCCGACCGCCTCCGGCGGGGCGTCGTACAGCTCCTTCCACGAAGCCCGATCGGTCACCGGTTCGCGGACGACGACGCGCCCTTCGGAGTGCAGGCCGTACAGGAGGACGGGCGAGCCCGGCGTCGCCTCTCTCGGCGCGGTCAGCGCCACCAGACCGGGCGCGGGCTCGATCCGCCGCCATCTCAGGTTCTGGGTGCGGTACGGCCTCACCCAGAGATCACCGTCGGTGAGGACGGCGAAGAGACGGTGCTCGCAGGCGGCGAGCGCGAGCGCGGCGGCCCCGCGCCCCATCGGCTCCCACCAGCCGGGATCACCGGCGAGCCTGGCGAGCACGTTGCGGGTGACGCGGTCGAGCACCGGGTCGTCGAGGGCGTCGCCCCAGCCGATCGTGGCCGCGTTGAAGACGGTGCCCGCCCCTCGGCGCATGATGCCCATGGTGGCGTGGCCGCCCTGGCCCAGGTGCCGCCAGTGGCGCAGGTCGGCGGTGGCCAGGATGGCGAAGTCGGCGGGGGTGCCGTCGGCGCCGGTCGCCAGCGGGACGCCGTCGACCTCGACGTACTCGGCGGCGTCGGTCTCGTAGCCGACCGCACCCCTGCCGAAGGTGTCGCCGTCGCGCAGCCCCGTGCCCTCGAACACCCAGTGCTCGGCGAAGCGCACCGTGTACGACTCGGACTTCATCGCGTCCATGTCCTCCCAGCAGCCCGCGCCGCGCCGGAAGCTCACGCCGGTCAGGCTGTTCTCCGGCCGGCCCACGGGGGAACCCGACCACTCCACGGTGACCAGGCTCGGATCGGTCGCGGCCATCGGGTCGAGCAGGGCGTCGCGGTGGCACACCATGGTGCGGCCTTCGTCCTCCAGCCGGATCTGCCACCAGCACGTGTTGCCGGCGAAGAAGGCGATGTTCCCTCCGGAGGCCACGAAGGACTCCGCGGCGTCGCGCATCTCCCGGGTCCAGTACTCGTCGTGCCCGGGGATCACGAGCAGTCGGCGGCCGCGCAGCAGCGTGTCCGGATCCTCGTGCAGGTCCAGGTTGGAGCAGTAGTCGGCCCGGACGCCGTTACGGCTCAGCCACCGGTAGAAGTCGTCCTCCCAGTTGCCCGCGGGTCCGCCGCCCGGCCGGTCGAAGGTGACCCTGCCGGCTCGCTCCGGGCTCTCCGTGGGATACAGGCCCTCTCCTGGAACTCCGGCCCTGTTGTACGCCTGCCAGGTGAGGAAGGGCACCGACACCAGGATCGCCTCGGCGGATCCCGGTTCGCGGGCCCGGACGACGAAGTAGGTCTCGTCGTCCTCGCTCTCGTCGGCCCAGGCCTCGCCGCCTCGGGTCCCGTCGTCCCCCTCGCCGAGGGTGAATCCCACGGCGTAGAGGGAACTGGGCCAGCTCTCGGGGACCCGCAGGGTCCACCAGGGCCCGGAGGCGTCCAGCTCGGCCCTGACCTCGCCGGTCACGGCGTCACGCACCCGGGCACGGCAGCCGACCGCGCCATGCTCGCCGCCTGCCGCCGGATCGCCGGCGGCGATACCGCCGGGCATCGGGCCCTCGGTCGTCGGAGCACCGGGCAGGAGACGGAAGCGCAGCGATCCGCCCTGCGGCACCGAGGTGCGCGCCGCGTAGGCGCGAACGGCCAAGGTCATGCCCTGGGGCCTCGCAGGTCGCCGTATCCGCCGGCGACGTTCCAGCTCAGCGGGGCGATGTGGGCGTTGAACGGCACCCCGCCCAGGGTCATCTCCGGACGCGGGTGGGCCAGGTGCAGCAACGGGTCGTCGAACCGGGTGAACCCTCCCGCCAGGCTCAGCCGCGCCACGACGTCGTCGTCCTCGCCGCCCCAGCCCTGGTATCGCTCGTCGAACCCGCCGATCGCGTCGAAGGTCGTCCTTCTCACCCAGAGGCAGGCCCCCGGCGGTTCCTTCAGCACCAGCGCGCGTACGGCGTCGAGCGGCACGTCGGCCTCGCCGCGCTCGCAGCGCCGGCGGACGGCGGCGGCGGAGGACTCGGGATCGAGGCAGAACATGCGGCGGTAGGGCAGGAAGGCCGAGAGTTCGGGCTCGCGTGCCATGCGGTCCAGGTTCCGGCTCAGGAACCGGCGGTCCGCCAGGATGTCGGTGTCCAGCACGCAGATCAGCTCGGGCTCGCCAGGGGTGTCGCGAACCCCGACGTTGACCGCCCAGGACTTGTTGAAGTGCCCGTCGTGTCGCGCGAACACGTAGTGGTCCACCAGTGGTTCGACGGTGTCACGCCAGGTGGGCGCCGAGTCGGACTCGACCACGGTGACGCTCACCCGGGCGTCGCGACCGTCCTGGTCGCGCAGGGCGGCAAGGCAGGCCAGCAGGTTGCGGGTACGGGCACCGCCGACGCGGTCCCTGAAGGGGATGACGACCACCGTCTGTGCCCCCGACGCCCCCGACGCCCCTGGTGCCCCCGGTGCTCCCGACATCCCCGGCGTTCTCGGCGTTCTCGGCCGTGACCAGGCGGAGGCGTCGGCCACCGACACCTCGGCGGCGGAGCGGTCGGTGAGCGCGCCGTTGTGGTAGTCCACCAGCACGCGCGCGTCGGCCGCGACGACCAGTTCCCCGAGGCGCGCACGGTCGGCGGGGGAGCGGTCCAGCAGGGGAAGAAGCGCGTTCACCAGCGCGGTCTCCAGCTCGCGATCCCCGGGAGAGGCGGCGAAGCGGCGCAGGTCCTCCGCCGCGGGCTCTCCGGCCACGAAGTGGGCGAGAGCGGCGGCCACCGCGTTGTAGTGCGGGCCGCTGATCTCCCACCAGTCGGCGGCGACCATGGGAACCGACGGGTCGTTGGCGAGGAAGGCGTAGGCGGCCAGCCTGGACCCGAGTGTCCGCGTGTCCGGAAAGGAACCTGGCATTTGGGGCGACACTATCGGAGTTTCTGTCATGCCGTTTCCCTCCACCTGCACGAACTCCCTCCGACCGCGCGAATGTCGGACCCGACGTACCGTACCGTGTCCGAAAATGCCCCACAAGAGGTCTTGACCCATTTAAGGGCGTCATTTAGGATCCCCATTTGGGAGCGCTCCCATGGCCTGAATGTCACGATCACGACCCTAAATCGACCTACTTCAACACGTATCCGAGCGACGCCTGCCAGCGCGCCGAATTTGGCACAAGGACCGGGTTGACAAAATCCTTCCTGGTCGATTGGGGATGAAATGTCGAACGAGAGTTACCGGGCGGCGAGACCCACCAACGGGGAGGGTCTGGCGGAGGTCGAACTCGACCAGGCACACGCTCCCGACAAGGTCATGGCCCACGAGGATCTACTGAGGAAGTTCGTCAACGGGGAGAGCTTCCGACCCGTCCATATGCGCATCGGCATCATGGGCGCCTGTAATATGCGCTGCAATTTCTGTAACTTCCATTCGCCGAACGAGGAGAACTTCTACGATCTGTTCTCCTTCAAGGACGCAATTCCCACGGACAAGAGCGTCAAGCTCATGCGGGAGTTCGCCGAGTCCGGCGGCCGGGCCGTCACATTCTGCGGCAGCGGCGAATGCACCATTCACAAGGGCTATACGGAGATCTGCGATTCCGGGCACGCGGCCGGGCTGCGCATCGGTCTCATCACCAATGGCTCCCGGCTGCATCGGGACGACATCGCCGACTGCGTGGTGAACACCCACACCTGGGTGCGCATCGGCCTCAACGCCGGCACCGAGGCCACCTTCAACGAGATCACCCGGGACCGCGAGCAGACGTTCAAGTCCTTCCTCGGCTCCGTCCGCAGGTTGCGCGACAACGCCGTCGACCCCGAGTTCCGCATCGGGTTCAACTTCGTGATCACCATGCAGAACTACCGGGAGATCACACAGGCCGCCCTGATAGCGCGCGACTCAGGGGCCCACTACGTACGGTTCGAGCCGGAGTTCTACAGTTCGATGGGCCACGAGACGATCGAGCAGGTCATGGCGGAGGTCTCCGCCTCGCTCGACGAGGTCTCCGCGCTGTCGTCGGAGGAGTTCGAGGTCTCCGTGCCCAAGCTCGACCGGGGACCGATGGACCAGGTGGAGTCCGTCGAGGGCGACTTCGACCACTGCCACTACAGCCGTTTCGTCACGGCCGTCGGCGCGGACGGCCATCTCTACCCCTGCCCCCAGGTCCACCTGAACAGCCGCTACCGCATCGGCAACGTGCTCCAGGACGGCTACCTGAACGTCCTTGAGGGCGGCCCCAGAGCCGAGTGGGAGTCGAGCAACCCGCTCAGGACCGACCTGTGCAAATCCTGTTTCTACCGGCCGCAGAACGAGTTACTCGAATGGCTGCGCAAGGGACGGATCAAACTGGACGACGCGCTGAACACCTACCGCGTCGAGGTTCCGCACACGCTCCACGCCGACTTCGTCTGAGATCCGGGGTTCGCGTTGACGTCGATCGACCGGTTCCACCATCTCGGCCACTCTCCGGTCGATCCCGCCCCCGGCTCCCCCGCACCTGACCCTGCCGTCCGCAACGGCCAGGTGCGCAGGGCGGTGGCCCGGCTGGCCGCCACCCGGCAGGTGCCCCTTCGGGTGCGCTCCACCCGCAGGCAGGAGGGCGGGGAGCCGCGGGTGGACCACTACCTCTTCGAGCACGAGGGCCGCCGGGAGCTGCGCGCGGTCATGCTGGCCCCGCCGGGCCCGGGGCCGTGGCCGGCCGTGCTGGTCTGCGCGGGGCGTAACGCGACCCTGGAACGGGTCACCGGGCTCCTGCCTCCCGACCATCCCGGGCGCGACGTCGCCGCGCACCTGACCCGGGCCGGTTTCCTCACCCTCACCCTCGACCACGGTCTCGACCGCTGGGTGGAGCCCGCCACGCTGGGCGGGCGCGATCCCGGCGACGTGCTGGACGGCACGCTGCGGCTGCGTGGCGGGAGCCTCCTCGGGGCGATGGCGGAGGACGCGGGAGCCGCGCTCGACTGGCTCGGCACGCACCCGGACGTGGCACCCGGGCGGATCGGCCTGTTCGGGCACAGCATGGGCGCGGCCGTGGCGCTGCACGCCGCGCTGCTGCGCCAGGAGCCGCTCCCGCTGTGCGCCGCCAGCCACCTGGGCACGTACGAGACGATGATCGGCCGGTCGCTGGCCTGGAACCAGTACGTCGCCCTGCCGTCCATCCTGCGTCACGCCGACCTCCCCGACCTGTACGCGGCGCTCGCCCCTGCTCCCCTGCAGGTCCAGTACGGCACGGCCGACGGTCGCCTCGATCCCGGCGACGCCAAGACCGCCGGCGAACGGATCGTGAGCGCCCACCCTTCGGCCGAGATCCTGCCGCTGCCCATGGGCCACGGCACCGGCCTGGCCGAAGCGGCGGACTTCTTCACCCGGTCCCTGGCCGAGCCCGCCACCGCTGTGCCGGACGTGCCCGCGGCCAAGGTGGGGTTCGACGTCCGGGCCCGCCTGGACGTCCTGGACCTCGTCGACGACGCCCTCGCCTCCGGCTCCCTCACGCTCGGAACGCGCGGCATCCGGCTGGAGGCGCTCGCGACCGGGGAGATCGGGCGCGGCACGGCGGCGGTGAGCTCGGGTTCCTCCGCGCTGGAGATCGCTCTGCGGATCGTCGGGGTCGAGGGGCGCACCGTCCTGGTCCCGGCCAACACCTTCTTCGCGACCGCGGCGAGTGCCGTCCGCGCCGGCGCCCGGGTCGACTTCGTGGACATGGAGCCGGACGGTCTCGGTATGGACCCCGAAGGGCTGCGCGCCGCCCTCGCCGCCCACGAGGACGTGGCCGCGGTCGTGCCCGTGCACATCGCCGGGGTCGTCCCCGACTCGCTGGCCGAGGTGCTGGCCGAGTGCGACAGGCAGGGGATCGCCGTCGTCGAGGACGCCGCCCACGCCCTCGGCTCCTCGTTGCACGGACGCCCGGCGGGCACCTTCGGCCGGCTGGCCGCCTTCTCCCTGTACCCCACCAAGATCATCACCAGTGGCGAGGGGGGCCTGCTCAGCGCGGACGAGAGCGACCTGAAGCGCGTCATGCACCTGCGGGACCACGGCAAGCGCTCCTTCGAGGAGAACCTCCACGACGATCTCGGCAGCAACTGGCGCATGAGCGAACTGCACGCGGCGGTGGGTCTGATCCATCTGGCCCGGCTGGCCGAGGTGCTGGCCGAGCGTACGGAACTGGCCGCCTGGTACGACGACAGCCTGGCCGGCGTGCCCTCCCTGAAGCGCCCCGCCGTGCCTGCGGGGTGCGCGACGAACCACTACAAATATCTCGCCCTGCTGCCCGAAGGCGTCGACCGCGCGGCGCTCAAGCGGCACCTCCGCGCCGAGGGGGTACGGCTCGCGGGCGAGGTGTACGACGTCCCGCTCCATCGCCAGCCCTACTTCGCCCGGCACTTCGCGAACCGGTCCTTCCCGAACGCCGAGGCGTTCACCTCCCGGCACATCTGCCTGCCGCTCTTCCCCGGTATGGCACGCGCCCAGCAGGAGCGGGTCGTCGGCGCGCTGCGGGACGCGCTGTCGTGACCGGCGAGGTGGTCCTGCCGTTGCTGCGCGCGGGACGGTGGTACCGGTCGATGGACACCGTGCCCGTCCCCGGAGGGCCGTCGCTCTCCCTCGCCCCGGAGATCCTCATCCGCGACGACGGCGCGCGCCTGCGGGCGCGCCGTGCCGCGATGACCGTCCCCTCCCTCGCCCGGCGCCTGGAGATGCTCCGCGAGGCCGTCGCGCTGTTCCGGCACGGCCGCGTACCCGTCGAGTCCCTCGGCGTTCAGGACGCCGGGCAGTTCGACGAGGCGATGCGCGCCACGGCGGGGCTCCCCTCCGCTCTCGTGCGACGCTGGTCGGCGATGCTCGGCGAGCGGCTGGAGGAGATCGCGGCGGACGTGCGCGAGACCGGCGGGCTCACCCTGGTCTCCCTGCCCGCCAACACCTTCACCTGCCTGGAGGGAGTGCTCGAGGCGGCGCTGTCGGGCGCGGCGGTCTGGGTCCGCCCCAGCAGGCGCGAGCCGCTGTCGTCGGCCCGCCTGATCGGGGCCCTGCTGAGCGTGGGCTGGCCGCCGGAGACGCTGGGTTACTACCCGAGCGCGCCCCGGGTCCTGCCCGCGCTGATCCGGGCGACCGACAGGCAGATCGTCTACGGCGGCGACGGCCTGGCCGCGGAACCGGCGATGGACACGCCGTCCCTCGATCTGCGCGGCCCCGGGCGGGCCTGCATGATCGTGGGCGCGCGGGATCCGGTGTATCCCGAGGAGCTCGCCTTCAGGATCGCGCGGGACGCGGGCCGTTTCTGCACCTGCGTGTCCACGGTGGTCTGCCTGCGGACGGCCGGGGAAGCCGCCGTCGAGCGTGGTCGCGCGGTCGCGGCGGTGCTCGACGGCATCTCCCTCGACCCGTCCGACCTGCGTCTGCCGCAGGCGTCGTGGCCCGAGGCCGACGCCGTGCGCATGGCCGCGTTCGTCTCCGACCGGCTCCTCCCCGGCGGGCGCGTCCTCACCCGGCGGCCGCTCCTGGTCAGGTCGGGTGGGCTGACGTTCCTCGCGCCCACCCTCGTGCACGTCGACGACGTCGGTCATCCACTCGTCGGCTGCGAGCTGCCCTTCCCCTTCGCCGTCGTCGTCTCCACGGACGAGGCGGGAGCGCGTGGCGTCGCCGCCGGGTCCCGCTTCGTTCACCCGGCCTGCTTCGCGGCCGTTCCCCAAGGAGTGTCGTCCTGAACCCGAGCAGTCATCTCCTTCCTGTCGGCTCCCTGCTGGACGCCATGCGAGAACAGATCCCCCCCATGCGCGAGTCCCTCGACGAGTGGACGGCGCGCATGATGAGCTGGCACTTCAGTGAGGAGAGCGGCTCACCGTTCTGGCTGGCGCGCAGGAGCCGCCTGCCCTTCGACCCGATCCGCGACGTCACCGACTACGCCTCCCTGCGCCTGTTCGGCCTGTTCGACAAGACCGATCTGCGGGGGGTGAGCGCGCGCGACCTCGTGCCCAGGGGCTTCGCGGGGCGGCCGTTCCGCGTCGTGGAGACCGGCGGGACGTCCGGGCCGCCGTACCGGGTCGTCGATGTGACCCGTGCCGTCTACGACGTGAAGATGTACCGCGTCATGCTGGAGGCCCGCGGCCTGCTCGGCGGCGACATCCTGGCCATGACCCCCAGCGGCCCGCACGCCTACGGGCACTTCGTCAAGCTGCTCGGCGACAGCTGGGGGGCGGCGGTCTTCTCCGTGGACTTCGACCCGCGCTGGGTGAAGCACCTGCTTCGCGCCTCCTTCGGCGACGGCGCCGACGCCTACGTCGAGCACCTCGTCGCGCAGACGGCGGACCTCCTGCGGGAGGAGCGGGTCAGCCTGCTCTTCACGACCGCCAAACTGCTCCTGTCGCTCGCCCCCGCGCTGGACAAGCCTCTCGCGGAGTACGGCGTCCGCGCCGTGTGCACCGGTGGCACCTCCTGCTCCCCCGAGGAGGCGCGCTATCTGCGCGAGGAGTATCTGGACGGGGTCCAGTGGATCGACACCTACGGCAACACCCTCGTCGGACATGCCCTCCAGGGTGACGCCATCTCCCCCGACGAGCCGCACAGCTACCATCTGCCGCCGCCCTTCGCGGTCATGCACGTCGTCCGGCCCGACGACGTGTGGCAGGAGGTCGCCGCCGGCGAGCGGGGCCGGATCAGGGCGGTGACCCTCCTGGAGGACCTCTTCCTGCCCAACCTGCTGGAACGGGACAGCGCCGTCTCCGCCCCGCCGCATCCCTGGTTTCCGTGGCCGGGGGTCGCGCGAGTGGGGCCCTACGAGGCGGAGGACGCCGACCAGATCACCGAGGGGGTCTACTGATGCCAGGAGACAGGCGAGCCGTCTCCTCCAACGGCGTGCCCATCCCGTTCACCGACGAGTTGTTCGCCCCGCTTGCCGACAGCAGCGCGCTGCTCGGCGATCCCGAGGCGCTCAGGCGGCGGTTCCACGACGACGGACTGTTGCTGCTGCGGGGGTTCCTCGACCGCGAGGCGGTTCTCTCCCTGCGGGGGGCGTACCTGTCGGCGTTTCCCGAAGGTCTGCTCAGGCCGGGGACCACCCCCGAGGAGGGCGTCTTCTCCGGTCGCCCGCCGGAGGGGCTGCCCTCCCACGGGGTGAGGGACCACCCCGCCTACGACTTCGTGCGTACGGAGCGGTTCACCTCGTTCGCCCGGCAGCCGGCCCTGACGGAGCTCGCCTCGACCCTGCTCGGCGGCCCCGTCCGGCTGCTGCCCCGGGGCATCCTGCGCCACTTCTACGCGGGCTCGCTCCGGGCCTCCCGCGCCCACACCGATCACGCGTACATGTCCCAGGGCAGCGACCGCGTCCTGACGATGTGGATACCCGTCGGCGACTGCCCGATGGAGACCGGGGGCCTGGTCTACCTGGAGGGCTCGCACCGGGAGTCCGCGGAGCGGTTCGATCCGGCGCGGCTCAGAACCGATCGGGCCCACGACTCCCGGCCGATCAGCCACGACCTCCAGATGACGGCCCGCGTCGTCGACCGGCGATGGTTGTGGAGCGACTACGAGGCGGGCGACCTGACCGTGCACAACCCGTACGTGGTGCACGCCTCCCTCGACACCGTGACCGACGTCATGCGTGTCTCGGCCGACGTGCGGTTCATCCGCGAGGAGGACGAAGTGGACCCCAGGTGGATGAAGGAGTGGGCCGGCGATGACGGCGCCTGAGAACATGACCGAACCCGCGTCAGGAGGACGGCCTCCCAAGGATCCGCCCGGGGTGGACTCGCCCGCCGGTGAGCCGCCGGGGACGCCTCCCGAAGCGGTGATGTCGCGGGCCGCGGGCCTGACCCGCCTCGCCGCGATGTCGGCGTTCCTGATCGTGGGGATCTCCTACGCCAGCTTTCTGATCAGGGTCCCCTCGCTGAAGGTGGAGCACGATCTCTCCGCCGGGCAGCTCGGCCTCCTGCTCGTCGTCCCCTCCGTCTCCGCCCTGGTCGCCATGCAGCTCGCGGGTGGCCTGGTGGCCCGGTACGGCAGCGCGCCGATCGCCCGGGTGACCGGGGTGGCGCTGCCGCTCTCCCTGGTCGGCCTCGCGCTGGCCTCCGATCCGATCCAGCTCGCCGTCGCACTGGTGATCTTCGGTCTGATCGACGGGCTTCTCGACGTCTCCATGAACGCCCACGCCATCGCGGTCGAGCGCGCTCACAAACGGTCCGTCATGAACCGCTGCCACGCCGCCTGGAGCATCGGCGCGATGATCGCCTCCGTGCTGGGCGGCCTCGCCATCCAGGCCGGTCTCACTCCCATGTCGCACTTCTTGTGGCTGGGCGTGGCCGTGGCCCTGTTCTCGCTGGTCACCGGGATGTGGATGCTGCCGGCCTCGGCCGACCGGCACGCGCCCCAGGAGGGCGAGAAGAAGGTCCGGGTGAAGTGGCGGGACGGGTGGACCCCTCGGGTGCTGATGTTCGGCGCGATGGGCGCCGTCATCCTGATCCTGGAGGGCGCGGTCGGTAACTGGAGCGGCGTCTTCCTCCTGGAGGATCGCGGCGCCACCCTCGCCGTCGCCTCGCTGGGATACACGTTCTTCAACCTGTGCCAGACCGCCGGCCGCCTCGTCGGTGACCGCCTCCACGAGCGGTACGGCGCGCCCGCCCTGGTCAGGGTGAGCGGTGGCATCGCCCTCTGCGGCCTGCTGATGGTCGTGCTCAGTCCCGGGATCGTCGTCGCGATCGCGGGTTTCGCGGTGGTGGGGATCGGCCTCTCGGTCCTGCTCCCCCTCATCTTCAGCGCGGTGGGGCACGGCGGCGCGGAGGGCCTCGGGGCGGCCGCGGCACTGGCCAGGTTCACCACGCTGACCTATTCGGGACTGCTGCTGGGCCCCGTCCTGGTCGGCTGGTTCGCCGAGTTCGTGGGCCTGGCCGTGACCTTCGCCGGGTTGCTCGTCCTGCTGGCGCTGGTGGTCCTCAATGCCAGGTCCACGGGCACGGCGGATCGCGCGGATCGCAAGGAGCCGGCGCGGGAGGCGTAGGAGGAGCGGCTCAGACGAGGGAGCGGACCGAGCGGACCGAGCGCAGCGGCTGCCAGCCGGCGGAGTCGACGGCCTCGGGCGACAGGATGTGGTCCAGGACCATGTGGGCGCAGCCGATGATCCCGGCGCTCGGGCCGAGTCGGCTGCGCTCTATCCGCAGGTTGCGGGTGGCCAGCGCCGTCGAGCGGCGGTAGATGACCTCGCGGACCCCCGAGACCATCGGCTGGAAAGTCTCCGCGACGTCTCCGCCGAGGACGACCACCGAGGGGTTGAGCAGGTTGACCGCGCTGGCGACGACCTCGCCGAGCATTCTGGCGGCGTTGCGGACCACGGTCATGGTCTCCGCGTCCCCTGCCCTGACCAGGCTCACCACGTCGGCGAGGCTCGTGACCTCGTGCCCCCTGGCACGGAGCTGACGCAGGATCGCGGTGCCGCTGGCGACGGAGTCGACGCAGTCGATGTTGCCGCAGCGGCAGAGGACGCCCCCGCCGTCGCGGACCGGGATGTGCCCGATCTCCCCCGCGGCGCCCAGCGCCCCCCGCAGGATCTCGCCCCCGGCGATCACTCCGGAGCCGATCCTGGTGGAGACCTTGATGAACAGCAGGTCGTCGGCCTCGCCCGCGTAGATCTCGCGGTGCTCGCCGATCGCGATGACGTTCACGTCGTTGTCGAGGAAGACCGGGGCGGGGAAGCTCTCGGCGATGATCGGCGGGATGGCCACACCGGTCCAGCTGGCCATGATCCGGGCGCTCTCGGTGCGGCCGGCCGCGAACTCCACCGTGGCGGGGACCCCCAGGCCGACGCCCCGGACCAGGGAGACGGGGCGGTCGCCGAGCAGCTCGCTCCAGCTCCGCATGACCAGGGGCAGGACGACGTCCGGCCCCTCCTCCACGTCCACCGAGAGGGCGGTGTCGGCCAGCACCTTGCCCGCGAGGTCGCAGACGGCGACCTGTGCGCGGCTCGCGCCGAGGGAGCCGACCAGGACGACCCCGCCTGAGGCGTTGAAGACCAGGCGGGTGGGCGGGCGGCCTCCGGTGGAGGGGCCCTCACTGTCCTCCACGACGAGGCGCCGCTCCAGCAGCTCGGTGACGCGCAGGGACACGGCGGGTCTGGACAGGCCGGTGACACGCCCTATGTCCGCTCGGGTGGCGGCCTCGCCCGAGCGGATGAGGCGCAACACCTCACCGCTGGTGGCCAGCGCGGCGGCGGGACGTCGAGGCATCCGCCAAGTGAATCACACCCACTTAGGAAATGAAAACTTCATACTTTCTCATCTCAAATTACAAAACTCCGCTTGTGTAGAGCGCAAGATCTAGCTAGTGTCCGATCTATCCCCAAATTCGATAGATCATCACGGAGAGTTCCCCCGATGTCCGAGACCCCGCAACCCGCCGACCTCATCGTCTTCGGCGGCACCGGCGACCTCTCCATGCGGAAACTCCTCCCGGCGCTCTACCACTCCGACCGGGACGGGCGTCTCGCCCCCGAGACCCGCGTGATCGCGATGTCCCGCGGCGGGCTCGACGACGCCGACTTCCGCGGCAAGGTGGACGCCGCGATGCGCGGCTCGGTGCCGCAGGACGACCTCGACACCTGGCGGCGCTTCCTCGGCCGCCTGCACCACGTCACCATCGACATCAGCGGCCAGGACCCCACCGGGTGGACGAGACTCGCCCGGACGCTCGACGGGCACGAGCACCGCGACCGGGTGTTCTACCTGGCCAGCCCGCCCATGACATTCGGCCCGTTCTGCCGCGAGGCGCACCGCGCCGGCCTGGTCACCCCCGCCTCGCGGGTGGTGCTGGAGAAGCCGCTCGGACGCGACCTGCGCAGCGCGATGCGGATCAACGACGAGGTCGGCGCCATCTTCGACGAGCGGCAGATCTACCGTATCGACCACTACCTGGGCAAGGAGACGGTCCAGAACCTCCTCGTGCTCCGGTTCGCCAACGCGTTCCTGGAGCCGATCTGGAACTCCCTGTGGATCGACCACGTCCAGATCACCGTCGCCGAGACCGTCGGCACCCCCGGCCGTCGCGGCTACTACGACCACGCCGGCGCGCTGCGCGACATGGTGCAGAACCACCTGCTCCAACTGCTCTGCCTGGTGGCGATGGAGCCGCCGTCGCGCAACGACCGCGAGTCGATCCGCGACGAGAAGGTCAAGGTCCTCCAGGCTCTGCGGGCCATCACCGGCGGCGAGGTGGACCGTTTCACCGTGCGCGGCCAGTACACGGCGGGCGAGTCCGGCGGCGTCCCGGTGCCCGGCTACCTCGACGAGCCCGACAACACCGCGCCCACCGACGACTCCCGCCGGGTGGAGACCTTCGCCGCGATCCGCGCCGAGGTGAAGAACTGGCGCTGGGCAGGGGTGCCGTTCTACCTGCGTACGGGCAAGCGCATGCCGCAGCGCTGCTCGGAGATCGTGGTGCAGTTCAAGGACGTGCCCCACTCGATCTTCCCCGGTAGCACGCCGAACCGGCTGGTGCTGCGGCTGCAGCCGAGCGAGGGCATCCAGCTGAACATCATGGCCAAGGAGCCCGGCGCGGGCGAGGTGGCGCTCAAGCCCGTCCCGCTGAGCCTCAGTTTCGCCGAGACCTTCACCGGCCGGGTGCCCGAGGCCTACGAGCGGTTGCTCATGGACGTCCTCGCCGGCAACCCGACCCTGTTCATGCGGCGCGACGAGGTCGAGGCCGCCTGGCGGTGGATCGACCCGATCCTCGACGAGTGGGAGTCGCGGGGAACCCCGCCCGAGCCGTACCCGGCGGGCAGCGCGGGACCCGCCGCGGCCCACGAGCTCGTCGGCCGCAGCGGCCGCGTCTGGCACGAGGAGGGGGCGGAGTGAGCGCGCGAGCCGACCGCCCTGACCGAAGCGACCACCCCGGCAACGATGACGCCGACCACGATCGAGGAGTCCGGATGCACCCCGTGATCCAGGAGGTGACCGACCGTCTGGTCGAGCGCAGCCGCCCCAGCCGCACCGCCTACCTGAACAGGCTGCGCGCCGAGGCCGAGGCGGCCCGCCTGCGCGGCCCCGCCAGGGCGAGCCTGGGCTGCGCGAACCTCGCGCACGGCTTCGCCGCCGTGGGCGAGAGCGACAAGCGGGACCTGCGCGCCAACGTCAAGCCCGGCGTGGCGATCGTGTCGAGCTACAACGACATGCTGTCGGCGCACCAGCCCTACGAGACCTACCCGGCGATCCTCAAGGCGGCCGTCAGGAAGGCCGGCGGCGTCGCGCAGTTCGCCGGGGGCGTGCCCGCGATGTGCGACGGCGTCACGCAGGGCCGGGCGGGTATGGAGCTTTCGCTCTACAGCCGCGAGGTCATCGCGATGGCCACCGCGATCGCGCTCTCGCACGACATGTTCGACGCCTCCCTCATGCTCGGCGTCTGCGACAAGATCGTTCCCGGCCTGCTGATCGGGGCGCTGCACTTCGGCCACCTGCCCGCGGTGTTCGTCCCCGCCGGTCCGATGACCTCCGGTCTGCCCAACAAGATCAAGGCCCGCACCCGGCAGCTGTTCGCCGAGGGCAAGGTCGGCAAGGGCGAGCTGCTCGACGCCGAGGCGAAGTCGTACCACTCCCCCGGCACCTGCACCTTCTACGGCACCGCCAACTCCAACCAGGTCATGATCGAGGTCATGGGTCTGCACCTGCCGGGGTCGACGTTCGTCAACCCGCGTACCGAGCTGCGCGAGGCCCTGACGAAGGCCGCGGGCAGGCGGGCGGTCGAGCTGACCGCGCACGGCTCCGAGTACACCCCCGTCGGCGAGGTCGTCGACGAGAAGGCGATCGTCAACGCCTGCGTGGCACTGCTCGCGACCGGCGGCTCGACCAACCACACCATGCACATCGTCGCCATCGCCGCGGCGGCCGGCATCGAACTCCTGTGGGACGACCTGGCCGCGCTGTCGAAGGCGGTGCCGCTGCTGACCCGCATGTACCCCAACGGTCACGCGGACGTGAACCACTTCCAGGCCGCGGGCGGCATGCAGGTGCTCATCGGCGACCTGCTGGACGCCGGGCTGCTCCACCGCGACGTGCTCACGATCGCCGGGCGCGGGCTGGACCACTACCGCTCGGCCGCCGAACTCAAGGAGGGCGAGCTGGTCTGGCAGGAGCGCACCGAGGGCAGCACCGACCTCGACGTGCTGCGCCCGGTCTCCGAGGCGTTCTCCGCAGACGGCGGCATCCACATGCTCGACGGCAACCTGGGCCGCGCGGTCAGCAAGGTCTCCGCCGTCAAGGACGAGCACCTCGTCATCGAGGCCCCGGCCAAGGTCTTCGACGACCAGCTTGAACTGCTGCGCGCCTTCGACGCGGGCGAGCTGGACGGGCAGGACTTCGTGGCGGTCATCCGCTACCAGGGACCGAGCGCGAACGGCATGCCGGAGCTGCACAAGCTCACCCCGCCGATGGCGGTGCTGCTGGACAGGGGGCAGCGGGTGGCGATCGTCACCGACGGCCGCATGTCCGGCGCGTCCGGCAAGGTCCCCGCGGCCATCCACCTGTCGCCGGAGGCCGCCGACGGAGGCCCCATCGCGCTGGTGCGCGACGGCGACCCCATCCGCCTCGACGCCGCCGCGGGCACCCTGGAGCTGCTGGTCGGCGCCGAGGAACTGGCCGCCAGGCCCCTTCAGGGCGCGCCGCTCACCGACGCCCAGTGGGTGGGCACCGGCCGCGAGCTGTTCGGCGCCTTCCGCCGCACGGCGGGCCCCGCGGAGCGCGGCGCGGGCGTCTTCGCCCTGAACGGCCACGCCGAGGCCGTCGCGAACGGCACCCGCCCGGCGACCGCCCAGAGCGGAATCCGGGCGTGAGCGTGCACATCGTCTCCTTCGCACGGTCCGCGAAGGAGATCTCGTGAGCCTTCCCTGGCTCGTCGCCGACATCGGCGGCACCAACGCCCGGTTCGGGCTGGTCACCGAGCCCGGTGGACAGCCCGAGGCGGTGGCCGTGCTCGCGGGCGCGGAACACGATGGCCTTCCCGAAGCCGTAGCCGCCTATATCGCAGATCATGCGGGCGGAGTTCAGCCGGGAGCCGCGTGCGTCGCGATCGCGGGGCCCGTGGAGGGCGACCGCTATCGGCTCACCAACTCCGGGTGGACCGGGTCGGTACGCGACCTGGGCATCCCGAACACCTGGCTGCTCAACGACTTCGAGGCCCTGGCCGCGTCCCTGCCGTACCTGCGGGGCGACGACCTGGTCTCCCTGGGCGGCCCCGAGCCCTCGCGCGGCGTCAAGGCCGTACTCGGGCCGGGGACGGGTCTCGGCGTGGGCGGTCTGGTGCCCGCGGCCGAGGGCTGGGTGCCGATCCCCGGGGAGGGCGGGCACGTCACGGCGCCCGTCCTCGACAGGCGGGACCACGAGATCGTCCGGGCACTGCGCGCGGACGGCCTGGAGCACGTGGTGGCCGAGCACCTGCTGTCCGGGCCGGGGTTGTCGCGCCTGCACCGGGCCCTCGCGCTCGTCCACGGAACGGACGCGCCGACACTGTCCGCCTCCGACATCGTGGCCCGGATGGACGATTCGCTGTGCGCGGAGACCGTCGAGGTCTTCTGCGCCATGCTCGGCACCTTCGCCGGGAACGTCGCTCTCACCCTCGGCGCGCGGGGCGGCGTCTACCTGGGCGGCGGCGTGCTGCCGCGTATCGTGGACCGGGTCCGCTCCAGCGACTTCCGCCGTCGCTTCGAGGCCACCCCGACCCTGAACGACTACCTTTCCGACATCGCCACGGTGCTGATCGTGGCCCCTCAGCCCGCTCTCACCGGCGCGGCGGCCTGGCTGAGCCGGCGCCTGTCCAACCTGGAGTTCGTATGAGTCTGCTCGACATCGCCCCGGTCGTCCCGGTCGTCGTGATCGACGATCCGGAGACCGCGGTCCCCCTGGCCCGCGCCCTGGTCGCGGGTGGCCTGCCGGTCATCGAGGTGACCCTCCGCACCGCCGCCGCCCTGGACGCCATCACGCGCATCGCCGCCGAGGTCCCGGAGGCGGTGATCGGCGCGGGCACCATCCGCACCCCGGCCGACGTGGCGGCCTCCGTCGCGGCCGGCGCCAAGTTCCTGGTCAGCCCGGGGACCACCCCGGGGCTGGTCGACGCGATGGAGGTGAGCGGGGTGCCGTTCCTGCCCGGCGTGGCGACCGCCTCCGAGGTCATGGCGCTCGCCGACCGCGGGGTGACCGAGATGAAGTTCTTCCCCGCCGAGGCCGCCGGCGGCCTGCCGTACCTGAAGGCGCTCGGCGGCCCGTTGCCGCAGGTCAAATTCTGTCCGACGGGCGGCATCAAGCTCGCGACGGCCCCCGACTACCTCGCGCTGCCGAACGTCGGCTGCGTGGGCGGGACCTGGCTCACCCCGGCCGACGCGCTCGCCGGCGGCGACTACTCGCGCATCGAGAAACTGGCCGCCGAAGCGGCCGCCCTCCGCTGACTCCGCCGCCCCCGCGACTCCTCCCGGGTGCCGGCCCTGGAGAAGCGGACTGAACCGCGCACGGACCCCACGCGTATCTCGCGGCGAAAGGCACTCCCTCACAGAGGAGCCATGAATGCGAGTACGCACCGTCACGATCTGCGCCACGGTCCTGGTCATGGGCGTCGCCGGTACGGCGTCCGCCGGGACCCATCAGACGCGGGCCGGAGCGAAACAGGCCGGGTCCGCGAGCGGTCCCGAGAAAGCCGGTCAACAGAGCCTGCGAAACCATTTCGCGGTCACCAACCTGGTCTCGGACGTCAGCGGGCGGGCCGCGGTCACCGACCCCGCGCTGGTCAACCCGTGGGGACTGGCGATGGGCAAGACCCTCTGGGTCTCGGCCACGGGCACCGGCATGGCCACCGTCTACTCCGGCGGCGCGGGCACCGTGAAGCAGGAGAAGACCCAGGTCCGCGTCCCCGGCGGCAGGCCCACCGGGCAGGTCGTCAACATGGGCGAGGAGTTCGTCGTGAAGGGTCCCGGTGGTTCCGGGCCGGCCACGTTCATCTTCGCCAGCCCCAGCGGGGCGATCACCGGCTGGAACGCCGAGGCCGACCCCGACGACGCGATCATCAGCGCGTTCGTCAAGGGCGCCGACTTCAAGGGCCTCGCCCTCGCCGAGACGAACCGGGGGCCGATGCTGCTCGCCGCCGACTTCGCCCGCAACCGGATCCACGTCTTCAACGGCGACTTCGACCGGATCTCGATGGGCCGCCGCGCGTTCCAGGACCCCGGCCTGCCGGAGAACTACGCGCCGTTCAACGTGGAGGTCGTGGGCAACTCCGTCCTCGTCGCGTACGCCAAGCGCGACCCCGAGACCGGCAAGTCCGTGGCCGGGCAGGGCAAGGGGTTCGTCAGCCAGTTCAACGGCTCCGGCCGCTTCCTCGGCCGCTTCGTCGCGCGCGGAGCCCTCAACGCTCCCTGGGCGATGACGCTGGCCCCGAAGAACTTCGGCAAACTCTCCGGTGCCCTGCTGGTCGGCAACTTCGGCGACGGCCGCATCAACGCCTACAATCCGCGCAACGGCCGCCCGCTCGGCCCGCTGCGCTCCTCCGACGGCAGGGCCATCACCCTGAGCGGCCTGTGGGACCTGGAGCCCGGCACCGAAACCGTTGGCGGCACGAACTCCCTGTGGTTCAGCGCGGGCAGCGACGGCGGCACGCACGGCCTGCTCGGCCTGATCAGGCCCGGTGGAGCGGCCACCTCGACGACCTCCCCCACGGGCGGCTCCTCCCCCACGCCCTCCTCGCACCCGAGTTCCCACAACTCCGGCTCCAACAACTCCGGTTACAACTACTGACGGACCATCGACGGGCGTCAGGGCCCAGGGCTTTCCCGGCGGCGCCGGCACCCCCGCACCAGCGGACCGCGAGGCCGAGCCGGCCCGCACGGATCGCGGGAGGGGTGTCGGCGCCGCGGCGCGTCCGGAAGAGTCACCTCTCCATGAACGCGAGATCGCCCGGTTTCCTTTAACCTTGAACGAACGAGGGGAGTACTTCCCAAGGACCGGTCCGGTCAGTACGGACGCCCTGTGGCGTCCCCGGACGGTCGCCCGCGTGACGCGGGTGAAGGAGACCTCGAATGGCCGAGCGCATTCGAGGAGCGAGCATGCCCCCTGACAGTCCCCTCCCCCTCCGGGCACCGTCCCACCGGCGTCTTTCCTGGAACGCGAGAGGCGGCATGAGAGAAGTCCCCCACACCAGCGAGGTGCACGTGATGGCCACCACACCGGCCAGCGGGCCCTCCGCCGAGGATCTGCGCTATCCGGCCGGATCGCTGGTGCTCCTCGCGGGGCTCCCGGGCGCGGGCAAGAGCACCCTGCTCGACCGTCTGTACGGGCTGCGCGGCGACGAGAGGGAGCCGGTGCGCGCCGGTGACACCCTCGTCATCGACTCGCGCCAGTCCCGCAACTGGTGGGCCCCCTACCTTGGCCCGATCCCGCAAAGAGCCCGCATCCCACTCGTGCACACCACCCACGCGGTGCGGATCGCCCGCGCCATGTGGAAGGGGCACGCCGTCGTCGCGCACACCCGCGGCACATGGCCGCACATCCTGTACGGGTTCGCCTGGCTGGCCCGCCGGGTCGGCAACGAGGTCCACCTGATCCTGCTCGACGTGGAGCCGAGGCTCGCCCGCGAGGGGCAGCTCTCGCGCGGCCGGGTCGTCACGAGCGCGACCTTCGCCCGGCACTGCCGCCGCTGGCGGGTGCTCGTCGAGCGTGCCCGCGGCGGCTCGCTCCCCCCTGCGGCGAGCGTCACGATCCTCGACCGTCCCGCCGCGGACCTGCTCAGGACCATCCGCTTCGACGAGCGGCCCTCCGCGCGGCGGAACGGATGACTTTACCTTCGCCTGGCTCTGCGCCTCGTCCGGCCAGGGCAGGTACACAGCGACCGGAAGGAAACCGATGACCGACGTACTGGCTCTCGCCCAGGAGCATCTCAGCCTCGCCAGAGCGAGCGCGCACGGCCGCAGCGCCCACACCTACCTCAACGAGGGCACCCTGCGCCAGGCTCTCATCGCGCTGACCGCCGGGACGGCCCTCGGTGACCACGAGGCCCCGCCGGCCGGGAGCCTGCACGTCCTGATGGGGCGGGTACGGCTCGTCGACGGCGAGCAGACCGTCGAGCTCGGCGAGGGCCACACCGCTCCGATCCCGCAGCGGCGGCACTCGCTGGAGGCCGACGAGGAGTCGGTGGTCATCCTCACCAGCGTCGTCAACATCGGCGGCTGAGGGCGTTCACGCCCACCCCCCTCAGGTGGGCACAGCTCTCTCAGATGAGGGACGAGCACAGGCGCGGGACGGCGACCCCGATGGGGTCGTGGATCACCTCGTCGGCCAGGTGGTCGTACGGGGTCGGCTCGGCGTTGACGACGACCAGCCGGGCACCCGCGCGCACCGCCACCTCCACCAGGGAGGCCGCGGGCTGCACCCGCAGCGAGGTGCCGACGGCGAGGAACACCTCGCACTCCTCGGCCGCCTCGACCGCGCGGGTGAGGACGACCGGGTCGAGGGACTGGCCGAACATCACGGTGGCCGTCTTGACGATGCCTCCGCACTCGTGACAGGCGGGGTCGCTCTCGCCCGCGTCGATCCGGTCGATCGCCTCGCGCGTGGTGGAGCGGACACCGCAGGCGGTGCACAGGGCGCCGAACATGTTGCCGTGCAGTTCCAGCACCCGCTCGGGCGGTGACCCGGCCCGCTGGTGCAGGCCGTCGACGTTCTGCGTGACGAGCCACGCGTCCGGCAGGGCGGCCAGGGCACGATGCGCCGCGTTCGGCTCGGCCTCCCACGCGGGGTTGTCGCGGCGCATCAGCCACGAGCGCCGCCGGATCTCGGGATCGGCCATGTAGTAGTCGTAGGTGACGAGCTTCTCGTGGTCGGGGTCCCTGCGCCACATGCCGTTCGGCCCCCGGTAGTCGGGGATCCCCGACTCGGTCGAGATCCCCGCACCCGTCAGCACCGTCACCCTCATGCCCAGTGATCCTAGCCAGCCGAAGGTTCGTCCTCGTCGTCGATCAGCAGGAAGTCGGGCCGGTTCTCGCGCCACTCGGGCACGTCCATCGAGTTGAGCACGGAGATGAGCTTCTTCTCCTCGTAGATGAAGTGCGTCTGCATGATCGCCGACAGCGCCCCCACCTCCTCGCGCACCTTGGAGGCCGTGACCGGGTCGGGTCTTTCCGGGAGGGACTCAAGGAGTTTCCGCAGATTCCCCAGCAGCCAGTCCAGCTGGTTGTGGTCCGCCCGCAGCTCGGAGAGCACCTTGCGCAGCTCGGGGAACTCCTCGGCGATCACCGGGAACGCGCCCCTGTCCTCACCGGTGTGGTGGCGCGTCAACGCGGTGCAGAAGGAGAGACAGTGGGCACGCAGGTCCCGTGGCGGGAGCCCCTTGCCGTCGAAGTAGTCGTCGACGCTGTCCTGGAGGTCCTCCAGCATCTCGCGGAGCCAGATGTGCACTTCGAGCAACTGTGTGCCCATGGCGGTGAGGCGGTCGCCCGCTCCTGAACGTGCGTTCACACTCCTCCTTATTCGATGGGGTGATTCCCCGGTGTTCTCGAAGTCCCGGGGAGCGCGGCGAATTCCGGTGTGGTCCTGACGGCGTCCGGAAGCTCAGAGGGGCAGGATGCCGCCGGGCTTGAGGGCTTTCATGGCGATCTGGGAGGTGAGCTTGTCGAGACCGGGCAGGCGGCCGAGCTTCTCCAGGCACAGCTGGCTGTAGGCGTCCATGTCGGGCACCGCCACCCGCAGCACGTAGTCGGGGCGGCCGAACATGCGCAGGCACTCCACCACGTCGTCGATCTCCATCACGGCGGCCTCGAAGGCGGTGACCGTCTCGGCGTCCTGGCCCTCCAGCTCGACGTAGGCGACGACCTGGAAGCCTCGCCCCACGGCCACCGGGTCGATCACGGCACGGTAGCCGGTGATCACTCCGGTCTCCTCCAGGTTGCGGACCCGGCGCAGGCACGGCGAGGGGGTGAGCCGCACCCGTTCGGCCAGCTCCAGGTTGCTCAACCGCCCCTCCGCCTGCAGGAGACCGAGAATTGCGCGATCCGTCACATCCATGACATCGGATGCTAACGGGAGGTCCCCTCTCTGGAAAGTTTGACATCGAATTTTGTTCTACCTGGCATAACCTTGCGGCACCGCAGGAGCGCCGACGACGGGACGACAAACCATGACGATCTTCGCAGACGCCCGTGAGATCTCCCCCGACGACCGCTACCTGCTCGACGAGAGCCAGGTCTTCATGACCGGCACCCAGGCCCTGGTGCGGGTCGTCCTCGACCAGATGCGCGCCGACAGGGCCGTGGGCCTGCGTACCGGCGCGATGGTGTCCGGCTACCCCGGCTCCCCGCTCGGCGGCTTCGACCAGGAACTGGCCCGCTCCCGCCGGCACGCCGAACCGCTCGGCGTCGTGCACCGCCCAGGACAGAACGAGGAACTCGGTGCCACCGCCGTCTGGGGCAGCCAGCTCGTGCCCGCGCTTCCCCGCCCGCGCACCTCCGGCGTGCTGGGCGTCTGGTACGGCAAGGCACCCGGCGTCGACCGCGCGGCCGACGCGTTCCGGCACGGCAACTTCGTCGGCGCCCACCCCGAGGGCGGCCTGATCGCGCTCTGCGGCGACGACCCCACCTGCAAGTCCTCCACCCTCCCCTCGGCGACCGAGGGCACGCTCGCCACGCTGGGCATGCCGATCGTTCACCCCGGCAGCGTCCAGGAGCTGCTCGACCTGGGACGCCACGCGATCGCGGCGTCCCGGGCCAGCGGCCTGTGGGTCGCGGTGAAGGCCGTCTCCAACGTCGTGGACGCCACCGGCACCGTGGACGTCGGGCGTGACCGGGTCGTCCCGGTCACGCCCGTCGTCGAGTACGAGGGCAGGCCGTACCGGCACATGCCCGACGCCACCCTGCTCACCCCGTGGTCGCTGGAGATGGAGCGCACGCTCGTCGGCCCCCGCCTCGACCTGGCCCGCGCCTACGCCCGCGAGAACGGGCTCAACCGCGTCACCGCCGACCCCCGCGACGCCTGGCTGGGCATCGTCGCCTCGGGAACCGCCTACCACGACGTCCGCGAGGGCTTCCGCAAGCTCGGCGTCACGCCGGAGGAGGCCGGTGTCCGTCTCCTGAAGATCGGCATGCTCTGGCCGCTGGACCCCGAGGTCGTCCGGACCTTCGCCCGGGGGCTGTCGGAGATCCTCGTCGTGGAGGAGAAGGCCCCGCTGCTGGAGACCTCGATCAAGGACGTCCTGTACGGGACCGCCGACGCCCCGCGCGTGCTGGGCAAGCTCGACGAGAACGGCGCGCGGCTCATTCCCCCGCACGGTGCGGTCGACGCCGACCTGGCCGCCAAGGCCATCGCCTTCCGGCTGCGCCGCAGAGGGCTGACCGACCTCGGCGAGCGGGTGGCGAAGGGGCTCTCCGTCATCTCGCGCCCGGCACCGCTCACACTGCTCGCGCCCAAGCGCACCCCCTTCTTCTGCTCGGGCTGCCCGCACAACCGTTCCACCGCCGTCCCCGACGGCGCGCCCGTCGGCGCCGGAATCGGCTGCCACACGATGGTGGTGCTCAACCGCGAGGGCAAGGGCACGCTCACCGGCCTGACCCAGATGGGCGGCGAGGGGGCGCAGTGGATCGGCCAGGCGCCGTTCACCGACACCCCGCACATCTTCCAGAACCTCGGCGACGGCACCTTCCACCACAGCGGCTCGCTCGCGGTGAGGGCCGCGGTCGGAGCGGGCGTGAACATCACCTACAAGCTGCTCTACAACAGCGCGGTCGCGATGACCGGCGGCCAGACGATCACCCCGGCCCTGTCGGTGCCCGACCTGACCCGCTGGCTGGAGGCCGAGGGGGTGCGCAGGGTCGTCGTCACCACCGACGAGCCGGAACGCTACCGGGGGGTCAGGCTCGCGGGCATCGCCGAGGTCCGCGACAGGACGGCGCTGGAGGACGCCCAGCGCGAGCTGGCCGCGGTCCCCGGCGTGACCGTCCTCGTCCACGACCAGCAGTGCGCGGCCGAGAAGCGGCGACTGCGCAAGAAGGGCGACCTGCCCGACCCCGTCAGGCGGGTCGCGATCAACCAGCGCGTCTGCGAGGGCTGCGGCGACTGCGGGCAGAAGTCCGAGTGCCTGTCCGTGCTGCCGGTGGAGACCGAGTTCGGCCGCAAGACCGAGATCCACCAGTCGTCCTGCAACAAGGACTACTCGTGCGTGGAGGGCGACTGCCCGTCCTTCCTGACCGTCCTGCCCGCCACGAAGAAGGCCGCCTCCCGCAGGCGCGCACCGGTGCCCGCGCCGCCGGACATGCCCCTCCCCGAGGCGCGCACCGGCGATGCCTCGATCAGGCTGGTCGGCATCGGCGGCACCGGCGTGGTGTCGGTCGCGCAGATCCTCGGCACCGCCGCGATGCTCGACGGCAGGCGCTCGCGGGGACTCGACCAGACCGGCCTCGCCCAGAAGGGCGGCACGGTCGTCTCCGACATCCTCATCTTCGACGGTGACGGCGAGCGTTCGGCGCGGGGCGGGGCGGCCAGCGTGGACGCCTACCTGGCGCTGGACCTGATCGGCGCCACCGACCCCGCCCACCTGGCCGCCGCCGACCGTGACCGTACCGTGGCGGTGGTCTCCACCAGCCTGGTGCCGACCGGTTCGATGGTGCTCGACCCGTCCACCCACCTGACCGACCCCCGCTCGCCGATCGCCGCGCTGGAGTCGCGGACCCGGCGCGAGCTGAACGTCTACCTCGACGCCGAGGAGCTGGCCCAGGCGCTGTTCGACGACCACATGCCGGCCAACACGATCATCGTCGGGGCCGCCTGGCAGCGCGGGCTCATCCCGCTCGGCCTGGAGTCGGTCGAGCGGGCCATCCGCGCGGGCGGAGGCAGGGCCGCCGAGCGGACCGTCGCCGCCTTCCACTGGGGCCGCGCGGTGGTCGCCGCCCCCGAGGCCGTGGCGGCGGTGACCCGCCCCGCCGTCCCCGCCGCGCCGCTCCCCGACCGGTCGGCGGCACACCTGATCGACGCGGTCGCCGAACCCGGCGGCGAGCTGCACCGGATCCTCACCGTCCGGGTCCCCGACCTCGCCGCGTACCAGAACGCGCGCTACGCCGCCGGGTACGTCGACGCCGTCCGCGCGGTCCTCGCCAGGGAGCGCGAGGTCTCCCCGGGCAGCACCGCCGTCACCGAGGCCTACGCCAGGCAGCTGCACCGGCTGATGGCGTACAAGGACGAGTACGAGGTGGCGCGCCTGCACCTCGACCCGGCCGAGCGGGCGCGGATCGCCGCCGAGTTCGGAGAAGGCGCGAGGGTCTCCTACAACCTGCATCCGCCGTTCCTGCGCGCCCTGGGCATGAGGCGCAAGCTCCGCCTCGGCCCCTGGTTCGACCCGGCCTTCCGCCTGCTGTACGGCATGCGCGTGCTGCGCGGTACCCGCCTGGACCCGTTCGGCCTGGGCGGGGTGCGCGCGACGGAGCGGGAGCTCGTCGCCGAGTACACCCGCGACGTGCACCGGGCGCTGGACCACCTGCGCCCGGCGACCGAAGAGCGGGTCCGCGAGCTCGCGGAGCTGCCCGCCATGGTGAGGGGGTACGAGCACGTGAAGCTGCGCAACGTGGCCGCCTACCGCGAGCGCGTGACCGCGCTCCTCGACGACCTGCGCGAGGGCTGAACGTCAGGTCTTCGGGACGACTCCCGCGCCGCCGGCGGGGAGCGACTCCCCTCCGAGCCGCTCGTGCGGCCTCACGGGGTCGAGTGCCCCCGCGCGGCCGAGGAGGTCCGGCTCGGTGATGGGGTTCTCGTGGGTGCCCTCCGACGTGCAGGCATGGGCTCCGGCGACGGCGCCGAGGGGGACGGAGTCGTCGAGGGAACGGCCGGAGAGCAGCCCGTACAGGACTCCCGAGACGAACGCGTCCCCGGCGCCGTTGCTGTCGGCCACCGGGCCCGGCAGGGGGGCGGCGGGGAAGGCGCGCAGGCCGGCCGCGTCCAGGACGTGGCAGCCCTCGGCGCCCTCCGTGCAGACCACGGCCCTCGCCCTGCCGCGCGCCAGGATGTCGCGCATGACCTCGTCGCGGCGCGGGCCGAGTGCGGCGGCCGACAGGAAGACCAGGTCGGAGGAGTAGGCGAAGTCCCTGTGGTGGTCGTTCTCGCCGTCCCAGTCGTGCAGGTCGGTGGAGACCGACCCTGCGCCCAGGACGATCCCCGCCACCGGTCCGGCTCCGCCGACCGGCTCGGGACCGGTGCGCGGGTCGGACCCGTTGCGCAGGTCGGGGTAGACGTGCCGGGAGAAGTCGGTGATCGACACGTGGACGTGCCGGGCCGCGCGGACCGCGTCCAGGTAGAGCTCCCTGGGCAGTCTCTCGCCCGCCGCGGCGCGCGGGTCGAACAGCGAGGTGCGCCGCCCGTCCGGGCCGACGAGCAGGACGCTGCGCCGGGTCCCCTGCGGGGCGAGCGCCCAGCCGGTGTCCACCCCCTTCTCCTCGAAGTGGGCCCGGACGAACCTGCCCTGCGGGTCGTCGCCGATCAGGTCGACCAGCTTCACCCTCAGCCCGAGCGCGTGACAGCCGAGGGCGACACCGCTGCCGGTGTTGCCGATCCGGTCGATCACCGGGGGGACCGGGTAGGTGTCGGCGTACGGCAGGGGGAGCGAGGGCACGTAGGCGGTGGTGTCGACACCGGTACCGCCGATGACGACGACGTCGTGGCCGGTGTTCAACGTGTTCCTTTGACCAGGGGGCCCGAGCCGGTCGAGCGGCGGACGACGAGTTCGGGCTGGAACATCAGCTCGACGTGTTTGGCGCGGACTCCGTTGATCTCCTCCAGGAGGGTCGCCACCGCCGCCGAGGCCATCGCGCCGATGGGCTTGCGCACGGTGGTGAGCGGCGGGTCGGTGAACGCGATCAACGGCGAGTCGTCGAACCCCACCACCGACACCTCCCCCGGCACCGACAACCCCCGATCCCGGCAGGCCCTGATCGCACCCAACGCCATCAGGTCGGAGGCGCACACGATCCCCGTACACCCCCGCGCCAGCAACTGCGCCGCGGCCGCCTGCCCACCCTCCACCGAGAACAACGAATGCGAGATCCACTCGTCGACCTCCGTCACCCCCAGCAACTGCGCCATCGCCTGCCGGTACCCCTCGATCTTCCTGATCACCGGCACGAACCGGCGCGGGCCGACGGCCAGGCCGATGCGCTCGTGCCCGAGGTCGGCCAGATGCTGCACGGCCAGCCGGGCCGCGGCCCGGTCGTCCGGGGAGATGAACGGGGCCTCGATCCGCTCGCTGTAGCCGTCGAGCAGGACGATCGGCAGTCCGCGTTCGATCAGGCGACTGTAACGGTCCATCTTCGCCGTGGTGTCGGCGTGCAGCCCGGAGACGAAGACGATGCCGCTCACCCCGCGGTCCATCAGGAGTTCGGTGAACTCGTCCTCGGGGGCTCCTCCGGGCAGCTGGGTGCAGAGCACCGGGGTGTAGCCGTGCTGGGTGAGCGCCTTCTCGATGGCCTGGGCGAAGGCGGGGAAGATCGGGTTGTCCAGCTCGGGGGTGACCAGGCCGATCAGCCCGTTGCTGCGCTGGCGCAGCCGCTGCGGGCGCTCGTACCCCATCAGGTCCAGAGCCGTCAGTACCGCCTGCCTGGTCGACTGCGAGACGCTGGGTTTGCCGTTGAGCACCCGGCTGACGGTGGCCTCGCTCACCCCGGCCTGCGCGGCGATGTCGGCCAGTCGTATCGTCGTCCCGTCGGAGCGGGAACGCGAGTTCCGAGGGAGCTCATCCTCCATCAGGCAGTCACCCCACCATGCGGCTGAACCGGGCGCGAGCCGATCGGCGTCCGGCGCCCTCTATGAAATTCGTTTCTGCAATTTTTCGCAAACTGTAACATTTCAACCCTCGTCTGGCGCTCTGGTCAGGACTCCCTGTCACCGCTGGTCGTCACATCGGGGAGCGGAGAAGTAACTAACAGATGAGCGATTTCTAACGACATCTATGGACACGCGGGTAAGTGTCGCGATGTACTACCTCATCAATCACACAGCTGGGATCCGGGCGGGGGCGCCCGGGAGGAACGAGCGCGCATGAGTACCGTCGTCCTCGACAACGTGAGCAAGGTATACCCGGGCGGGTACCTCGCGATCGACCGCATGAGCCTGCGGGCCGAGAACGGGGAGTTTCTCGTGCTGCTGGGCCCTTCGGGCTGCGGTAAATCCACCCTGCTCCGGATGATCGCGGGCCTGGAGGAGGTCACCGAGGGGGACCTGTGGCTGGGCGGCACGCTCGCCAACGATCTCGCTCCCCGCGACCGCGACGTGGCGATGGTGTTCCAGAACGGCGCGCTCTACCCGCACCGGACAGTACGCGGCAACCTCTCCTTCCCCTTGGAGATAGCCAAGGCCGACCCCTCACTGGTCAAGGAGCGGGTGACGGAGCTGTCCAAGGCGTTGCACATCGACGAGACCCTGGAGCGGCGCCCTGGAACGCTCTCCGGTGGCCAGCGCCAGCGCGTGGCGATGGGTCGCGCGATCGTCCGCCAGCCCTCCCTCTTCCTGATGGACGAGCCGCTCTCCAACCTGGACACGGGCATGCGCACCGAGCTCCGGATGGAGATCTCGTCGCTGGTCCGCTCCCTCGGAGTGACCACGATCTACGTGACGCACGACCAGGTCGAGGCCCTCACCCTGGCCGACCGGATCGCCATCATGAACCGCGGCGTCCTGCAGGACGTCGGCACCCCCGGGCAGGTCTACAACGACCCGGCGACCGCCTTCACCGCGGCCTTCCTCAGCTCCCAGCAGATCAACCTGCTCGCGGCCACCGTCCGCACCCCGCAGAACCAGTTCATCCTGCTGGACTTCGGCCCGCACCAGATCATGATCCCCTGGACCGATCCCAGGGCGTACGTCATCTCACAGCACGTGGGCCGCCAGATCATCGTCGGCCTGCGTCCCGACTGCCTGGCCCCGGTCCCCGACAGCTTCGAGGGGCCGACCTTCCTCGGCCGCGTCCGCGCCCTGGAGTACCACGGCCACGAGTGGCTCGCCTACGTCGAGAGCGGGCTCACCTCCGTGACCGTCCCCGAGCCTCCCGACCCCCGGCAGAAGGTGAACGGCATGGGCGTCCCCCTCGTCGGCGGGCGGGTCCGTTCGATGTTGCGGAGGCTGATGCCCAGTGCCATGTTCGACGAGGACGAGCCCCAGCCGGAGCAGGAGCAGGAGCGCTCCGGCGGCCACCGCCGGGCCGACCTCATCGTCCGCCTGGGCTCCCGCCCGGTCTGGCGGGCAGGGGAGTCCGCCAGGGTGGGGGTCGACGTCACCCGCCTGATGCTCTTCACCATGGACGGCGCCCGCATCGACCCGCCGCAACGGTGAGACGACACCGCCCCGGCACCGTCGTGGCGGCGGTCGTACGGGCGGCGGCGCCGGTCAGACCGTCCTGATCGTCTCGCCGATCCGGTCGAACAGTGCCTGCTCGCCCTCGGCGTCGGTGCTGAGCGTGACGATGCAGGTCTTGTCCTCGGCGGGTACGTAGTACTGGGTGCCCCGGATGTGGACGCCGTTGGTCTCGAACGAGTAGACGAGCCGTGCGGCCTCCTTGGAGCCGATCGGCACCTTCCTCGCCTCGAGGACCTTGGCGCCGAGCTGTTCGAGCTGGGCTCTGGTCTCCTTGATCAGCTGTTCCGTCGGGATCCGCCGTCCGGCCTGGCAGAAGGCGTTGAGGTTGGTGGGGAATCCTTTCGCGGAGGGCTCGGCCGAGCCGCCCGAGGCCCAGAGGCCTTTGTTCTCGACCAGGGTCTGCAGGCTCTCCTTGGCCTGCTCCAGCATGGGCCCCGACAGGCCGCTGTTCCTCAGTCCTTTGTCGAGGTCGTCCTTGGCCAGGTCGAGCGCGACCCAGTCCTTGGGGACCGCGACGACGACGCCGTTGGCGGGCCCCCCGATCAGCTTGAACCCCTCGGGCACGGGTGCGGGGCTCCGCGTGGAGGTGGCACCGGGGGTCGCGCCCTGCCCGGGACCGGGGCTTCGCACCGTCCCCAGGCCCCGCGCGGGGGCGGCGTCCACGGCGACCGGCCCCCCGCCCCCGCAGGCCGTACTCACCCACAGGCAGAGCCCGAGCAGGCTCGTCGTCACGACGTGATGGCGCTTAGGCATCAGGCTGCCCTCCTCCCGGACCCGCGAGGGCCCGGTACCGATACGACCTGCGGCGTCTGTCGGGGGGAGAGCTGATGCGGATGTGGGCGACGGCCATCGCCTCGCCGGGGGAACCGGCCCGCGGCGGGCGGGACCGGGCACGACGGGCGGGAATGCACGGTCATGGGAGTGGCATCAGGCCACTCCTCGTCTTCCTACCCCATAACCGACATATCGGAAACGCTGGCACTCAAGAAGCACGTCCCATGATGGAGACGATCTCCAGGACCCGCATGGCACGGTCCAGCTCCGCGCGGTGGAAGGGCGGGCCGTCGGTCCTGGCCAGGATCAGGTGCCGGCTCGTCCCCGGCACCGGAAGGCTCATCAGCTGGTGCCGCCCCGAGCCGAGGACGGCGGGCCTCAGCGTGGCGAGATCGGCCACCTTGACACCGACGAGACCGCTCCCCTCGTCGAAGGCCTCAGGTGCCTGCCAGCTGCGCTGGAGGAGCTCTCCGCTCTCCAGCGATATGATCACCGCCCACTCGGCGCTCACCAGGTCGGGCACGGCGTCCACGAGGGTGGCGAAGGCCCTGCCCGGATCGGCGGCGACATGCTTCAGCAGGTCGTAGTCGGGGGCGGCGCCGGGAATCTCCCGGGTGGGCCAGACACCCTCGACGCGCATCCCGGGGACGCCGGAGAGGCGGTCCCTCACCGTCTCCGCATCCACGGTGCCGGGCCAGGAGACGGTGAAGTCGTCCATCGCCCGGCCGAGCTCACGTTCCAGCACCGTCACCTGGAGAATGTCCGCGCCCAGCGTGCCGAGCACCCGGGCCGCCTGCCCCAGGGCGCCTGGCCTGTCGGGGAAGGAAACGCGTAGCCGCAACATCATGCCGATCACCTCACTCTGCGCACCAGACTGTCCTAGCCAGGTTTCACGGAGGTTCCGGGGAGATGTCCAAAATAAGACCTGAAATGGGTATAAGTCAGGACTGATAGGCCCCGGCGGCGGGGGACGCGGACAGCGCGGCGCCGGAGAGGTCACGGGCGAGACCCGTGCCTCCGTACCAGGCGGGGCCGAGCTTGACACCGCGGCCGAGCGCCGGGGAACCGGGGCGCAGGCGCAGGTCCGTCCGGCTCCTGAAACGGGGATCGGCCATGATCGACCGGGGGCCGAGCTTGAACTTGCGAGAGCGGCCCTTGTAGACGCCTGCGTCCTCGTCGGCCCCCTTGCCGTCCTCGAAGCCCACCTCGCCGCCGACCACGATGATGTTGTTGCGCAGCTTCAGGATTCCCGGGGAGCAGCCGTCGTGACAGGCCCAGCCGAGGGTTTTGCGTGCGGGCAGGTAGACCGAGTTGTGCACCGCGACGGTGCCCTTCACCGGCCCGACCACGTGGCGGGCGCCTCGGGTGACGAGGAAGGCGGCCCTGCGCGAGGAGGTGACCACGTTGTGGGCGAAGACGTTGTCCGCGGCGGTTTTGCCCTTTCGCGCGCCGAGCTCGACGAAGGTCTCGTTGTTCCTGGCGATGTTGTGGGTGACCCGGTTGCGGTTGCCGTTGAACACCTCGACGGCGGCGCCGTCGTTGCCGTAGTCCTTGCTGGCGGCATAACTGCCGGTGATCACGTTTTCCGTGACGAGGTTGTCGTCGCCGTTGAGCAGCACGCCGAACGCGCCGGAGTCGTCGTCGCCGCCCTCGGTGTTGACGCTCATGCGGTTGTTCTCGCTCAGCAGGCTGTTCTTGACGACGTTGTACCTGCCCATGAAGTGGACCCCGGTGATGTTGCGTTCGGCGATCACGCGGTCGAGCTCGTTGCGGTTGCCGCTGACCTCGAAACCGGCCCACCGGCAGTTGACGGCCCGCACCCCCACGACCCGCACGTAGGAGCCCGTGATCACCACGCAGTCCTCGTCCCTGCCGCTGATCTTCGGGGCCGTGCCCCTGCCGTAGGGCTCGACCACGATGGGGGCGGCGGCGGTGCCCCGGCCGGACAGCGTGAGCACTCCCGGCCAGCTGCCGCCGCGCTTGAGGCGCACGGTGTCACCGGCGCCCAGGGTGGCGGCGTTCACGTTGTCCAGGCTGCGCCAGGCCGTCGCGGCCGAGGTCCCGGCGGCGGAGTCGTCACCGGATCTGGAATCGACGTAGTAGACGGTGCCCGCCGTGGCCACCGTGGCTCCGGCGGCCCCCGGCACGGCGACAAGCATGCTTCCCACCATGAGAGCCCCCGCCACGGGAGCGGCCCACGGCCTCGTCGAGTTCATTTCTGGTACGCTCCATCGCCTTCACCGCCGGTACGTCAGCGCAGATCTTCGCACACCCGGAGTTCGCTCAGCGGTCCGAGTGACGGACCCACAGCCGACCGTTATCTACTCCTCACTCCGATGACTCGGCAAGTTCGCCGCGGCGGGCTCGGAAGGCGGCGTGCGGAGCCGGGACGCCGGGGTCACGGGGGTACCCCACGCGGGTTCATCGCCGGGTGGCGACGATCAGGAAGTGAGCCGGGGAGCGCGTCAGGGCGTACTCCTGCGGTTCGTGACAACCGGCCTCGGCGAGCCACCGGGTGACCGTCTCCTGGGAGTACAGACGCCCGCCCTGGGTGTGGTGCAGGTTGAGCTCGAAGAGCGGGGTGAAGGCCCGTGCCGCCGTGTCTCCCGGATGGTCGGGAGCCCTGTCGAGCACCAGCGCGACCCCTCCGGGGCGCAGCGTGCGCGCCGCGGCCCGCAGCAGGGCCGAGGCCTGCTCCTCGCCGAAACCGTGCAGCAGGTTGAACAGCAGCACGGCGTCCTGGTCCCGGTACGGGAGATCGCCCAGGATGTCCCCGGAGAGGACGGTGACGCGATCGGCCACTCCCTCCGAGACCACCGCCGAACGCCCCGCCTCGATCCCCGAGGGCAGATCGACGACGGTGGCGCGCAGATCCGGCCGGTCACGGCAGTAGGCGATGCTGTAGCGGGCGTGCCCGCCCCCCAGGTCGAGCAGCCGGGAGGCGCCGTCCGGCAGGGGGACGACGGCGGCGATCTCCTCTCCCAGCCATCCCGCCTGGTCCTGGAGTAACCGTTGGAAGCGGGCCAGCACCTCGGGGCGCCCCGCCAGCCAGGTGTAGAAGTCGGCGCCGCGCTCGCCGGAGCGCACCGACTCCTCAAGGCCGCCCCAGAGCCCGGCCAGGACCTCCTGCCAGAACAGCAGCATGTTGCCGTACGCGCCGAGCAGCGGGCGGGACACGGCGGTGAGCGCGTACCCGTCGGCCCCGGACGTCACGTACCCCGTCGCGGCGAGCGCGCCGAGCAGGACGCGCAGGCCCTCACGGTCGGCGCCGAGCGCGGCGGCCAGCCCGGGCAGGTCTCTGGGACCGTCGGCCAGGGCCTCGAACAGGCCGAGCCGGAGCCCGGCCGCGGCGGCGTGCGCCGACATGGCGCCGATCACGTCGAGATGGGGACCGGGTGCCTCTCCGCTCTCCAGGTAGCGGCGGGTGTCCTCGGGTGTCAGGTGCAGCGGCATCGGACCTCGTTCACAGGTTCGTAAGTGGTGAGGATCATGGGTTCGTGGAAGCCGTGGGTCACGGAGGTCTGGAAGGATCAGGAGACCGGGGCGGGTGCGGTGTCCGTCCTGGGTGCGTCGGGGATCTCGCGCTCCAGGCGGCGAAGCCGGGGAAGGACGAACGTCGTGACCGCGAGGGCGACGAGCAGAAGCCCGTCGATCAGGAAGATCAGGGCGGTGCCCCTGCCCGGCCCCGTCCCGATCAGCTCCCCGACGCTCCCGGCGAGCGCGCCCCCCGGCATCAGCAGGGGGCCTGTGAGGTGCTCGGCGGCGGGCGCGGCGCTCAGGTAGGCGATGGGCATCGCGCACTGTCCCAGGGTCCGCGCCGTGGCGAGAACCCGGCCGAGCGCCCCGGCCTCCGTCTTGACCTGCAGGACCGTCATCACACAGCCGTTGACCACCGGCAGGACGAACAGGAACGCGGGAGCGACCACCGCGATGAGCGCCACCGAGGGAGACAGGCCGTGCGCGGCCAGGGCGAGCCCGCCCGCTCCCATGAAGACGCTCATCCCGGTGATCCTGCGACGTGGTCCTCCCCACAGGCCCATGACCATGCTTCCCGCGAACAGTCCCGCCCCGCCGGCGAACACCAGTACCCCGAGCGTGGCGGGCCCGGTGAACGACAGGATGAGCGGGCGGATCAGCACCCCCGCGACGGCGAACACGAGGTTGAACGCGGCGAAGACCGCCACCAGGGGAAGCAGCCCGTGGGAGCGCAGGTGCCGCAGCCCGAAGAGCAGGTCGGTGCCGAGCGAGGGCGGGCTCGCGACGGTCTCGGGCCGGGTGGCCGACCGGGGCAGCCTGGTCGCCAGGACCACGGCCGTCGCAACGGCGAACGACAGGAGGTCCAGCAGAAGCACCCCGCGCAATCCCACCACCTCCAACAACGTCCCCGCCGCCACCGGGGCCGCGATCTGCAAGCCCCAGGTGGCCTGCGTCAGTCCGTTGACCCGCCCCAGGTGGCGTTGGGGCACCAGCAGCGGCGTCATCGCCTGGTAGACGGTGAGGTGGAAGGTCCCGCAGATCGCGCCGACCGCGGTGGCGACGTAGACGTGCCATACGGCCAGGCTCTCCATCTGGACGATCAGCAGCAGCGCGACCGTCGACAGCGCCGCCCCGCAGTCGCTCAGCACGAGCACCCACTTCCTGTCGAAGCGGTCGACGACCACCCCGGAGAAGGGGGTGATGAGGATGCCGGGCAGCGTGGTGCAGAGCAGGGTGAGAGCGAACTGGGTCTCGGATCCGGACTCCTGGTAGACCCAGACGCTGAGCACGAAGCCGGTGAGACTGGAACCGATCACCGACACCAGCTCGGCGGACCAGATACCGGCGAACCTGAGCGCGTCGGCCCTCAACGGAGCCCTCCTTCCGCGGACATGTCGGCAGACGTTCGGGAGGACACCTCGGTGGACGTCCTTGGAGATCTTTCGGGAAGGATCCCGGGGGACGACGTTTCGAGGAACGCCAGATAGCGGCCGATCAGGGCGGGATCGGGCGGTGGACAGGTGAACGAGCAGTCGAACCGCGGTCCGCGCGGCCCCGGCGGCTCCTCACCGAGATCGGCGGCGAACGGCCCCATCGCGACCGGCTCCCCTTCGGCGGATCTCCGCAGGATCTCCGCCCGCCAGCGCTCCCAGGGGACCCGTTCCACCTCGTATCCGTGATCGAGGAGAGCCGCCGCCATCCGCCGGTAGGTGATCCCCTCGGCGTCGAAGTAGTGGAAGTCGCGCCCGGCCACCGCCGGGTCGAGGAGCCTGGCGGTGATGGCGGCGGCGAGGTGGTCGACGGGGATGACGTCCTCGGCGACCGGTATGTCAGGCACCATGCGGAGTTGGACGAACGTGGTGAGCAGCCGGTTGAAGTAGTCACCGGGGTCGCCCCGGCCGGTGAGGCTGTGGCCACCGACCCGCGCGGGCCGGTGGATCGTCACGGGCAGGCCGTGCTCACGAGCCCGCCGCGCCACCGCGTCGGCGACCCACCGGGTCTGGTAGTACGGGGAGGCCAGCCCGGCGGGGTCGTCCGGGGCCTCGTCCTCGGCGATCGGGCGATCCCTGCCCGCCCAGCCGAGATACACGCCGAGAGTGGAGACGGTGTGCAGCGGGGTCGGCCTCAGGTGCGCGGCCAGCCGGATCATCTCGACGGTCCCGCCGACGTTCACGGGATCGAGCATCCGGTACGGCTGGAGGAAGTTGACGATCCGCCCGGTGTGACAGATCAGGTCGCTCCCCTCCGCCACGGCGTCGTAGACGTCGGGTTTCAAACCCAGCCGGGGCGCCGCCAGGTCCCCGGCCAGGCCGGTGACCCTTTCGCCGTAGCCGGGCCTCCAGAGGCCGTGCCGGGCCAGGGCCTCACGGACCCGGTCGGCGGCGGCATGCTCATCCCTCGCTCTGACCAGGCACATCACCTCGGTGACGCCGCGCTGAAGCAACTCGGCCAGCAGGTGCGTCCCGAGAAGGCCCGTCGCCCCCGTCAGCAGCACCCGCCCGCCCGGCGCGAAGCCGATCGGGCCGGGGACGTCGCGCGCACCGGACGCGGAGCCGGTGACCTCACGCGCGTCCCCCGGTGCGCCGCGCATCGAGCCGAGGGCCTCGCGCACGTCATCGGGCAGCACCGCCAGCGCCCTCAGGTCGTCGTCGCCCGGCAACGCCTCCGGCGCGGTCGCGGAGGCCGCGAGCTCCGCCAGGTCGGCCGCCTCGAAGAGACCCCCCAGGGTGATCTCGACCCCGGCCTCCCCGCGCACCTCGCCGAGCACCCTGGCGGCCAGCAGCGAGGACCCGCCGAGGGAGAAGAAGTTGTCGTGACGTCCCACCCGTGGAAGGTCGAGCACCCTGGCCCACACCCCGGCCAGCGCCGTCTCCAGCGGGCCGCGCGGCGGGACGTATCCGGGCGCGTCCCGTGAGACGGCCGGGAGCCGCCCGGTGTCGACCTTCCCGTGTGGCGTACGCGGGATCTCGTCGAGCGGGACGAGCACGGCGGGCACCATGTGCCGTGGCAACCGCTCGCGCAGGAAGCCTCGCAGTTCCTCGGAGCCGGCGGTGCGCGGCGCCACGTAGCCGATGAGCCGGTCTCCCTCGGGAGAGGCCACCACGGCCGCGTCCCGCACCGCCGGGTGCGCCACGACGGCGGACTCGATCTCGGCAGGTTCGATGCGGTAGCCGTTGACCTTCAGTTGCCGGTCGACTCGCCCGAGGAACTCCAGTGTCCCGTCGGGCAGGTATCTGGCCAGGTCCCCTGTCCGGTACATGCGAGCCCCCTCGCGCCCGGCGTGAGGGTCGCGGACGAACCGTGCCGCGGTCTCCTCCGGCTGGGCGACGTAGCCCCGGGCCAGGCAGTCACCGCCCAGATGAAGCTCACCCGGCGTGCCGGTGGGCGCGAGGCCGCCCCTGCGGTCGAGGACGTAGGCGCGGACGTGCGGCAGGGGGCGCCCGATCGGCAGATGGTCCCGCCCGGCCGCCTCGGCGCCGTCGCGGGTGCGGTGCACCGTGGCGCACACGGTCGCCTCGGTCGGGCCGTAGTGGTTGAACAGCTCGACCCGGCCGCCGGTGGCGGCGGCCCAGGCGCGGACCGCCCAGAGCGGTACCCGCTCCCCGCCGACCATCATCGTGGTGACCGGCCAGTCGTCGGGCACCGCGCCGGGCGCCAGCGCGGCCGCCCACCCGCGCCACAGGGAGGCCGCCGTGTCGACCGCGGTCACGCCGTGCCGCGCGCAGAAGCGCACCAGCTCCGGCCCGTCCAGCAGGGCGGGGTCGGGATGCAGCACGACGGCGGCCCCCGAGCACAGGGCGGGGAACACGTCCCCCACCGAGGCGTCGAAGGTCAGCGGCGGCAGCATCAGCACCCGCCCGCCGGGCCCGAAGCCGTGGACGACGCGGAACGACTCGGTCAGCCGGGCGAGGGTCCCGTGGGTCACCATCACCCCCTTGGGGCGTCCCGTGGACCCCGATGTGTAGATCACGTACGCGAGGTCCTCCGGTTCCGCGGGCGGCGTCTCATCGAGACCGCCCGTGTCATCCGAGCCGTCCGTGTCATCGGCGTCACCGGGGTCACCGGGGTCACCGGGGTCACCGGGGTCACCGGCGAGACGCCGGGAACCCCGCGCGGCCTCGCGCTCCCCGGCGCCCCCGACGCCGTCCTCGGCGATGAGAACCGTCCCCGGGTAGCCGACCAGCGCGTCCCGGTGCCCGCCGGAGGTGACCGCGGCGACCGCTGCGGCCTCCTGGAGTATCCCGGCGATCCTGTCCGGCGGGTCGGCCGGGTTGAGCGGCAGGTAGGCGGCGCCCGCCTTCAGCGCGGCGAGCAGGGCGACGACGGCGTCCCCGCCGTTCGGCAGGACGATGCCGACGACGGACTCGCGTCCCGCCCCGGCCCTCCGCAATCGTGCCGCCAGCCGCGCCGAGCGGCGTTCCAGTTCGCCGTAGCCGATCGTCCCGGCCTCCGAGACCAGCGCGGGGGCGTCGGGGGTCTCGGCCGCCCACCGGGCGATGAGGTCGTGGACCGCCGTGAAGTCCCGGGCGGTACCGGGATCGCAGGACTCGGGGCCGCCGGGCACGTCCCCTGCCGAGGGGTCCTCGCCCCGGGAGAGGCCCTCGGGCGAAACGGTCCCGGAGACAGCGCCGGAGACCGACGCGGAGGCGTCCGGCGTGCCGGTGTGGATCTCCTCATGGAGCGGGATCTGCCAGACCCGCAGGTCGGGCGTGGCGGTGAAGGCGGAGAGGAAGACGACGACGTGACGCAGGAACCGGTCGACGGTGTCCTCGTCGTAGAGGTCGGCGGAGTAGTCGGCGTGCAGCTCGATCCCTCTCTCGCCCACACTCACGACGAGGGTGAGGTCGAAACGGGCGCCGGGGGACGACTCATCGAGTTCCCATGTCTCCACGGCGATGTTCGCCGCCCGCTCGACGGACCGTCCTCCCTCTCCCATGACGAGCAGCGTCTGGAAGACGGGATTCCTGCGCAGGTCCCGGGGTGCCCCGGCCAGCTCGGCGATCTCCTCGAACGGCGTCGCCCGGTGGCCGAGCCCCCTGATGACCGAGCCGCGTACGGCGCGCAGGAGTTCGGCCAGGGTGGGGTCGGCCCGCAGGTCCGTCCGTACGGGGATGAGGTTGATGTAGCAGCCGACCGAGCCCTCCAGCTCGATCAGGTGCCGGTCGACCAGGGCGGTACCGACGACCACGTCCTCCTCGTCGGAGTGCCTGGCCAAGGTGGCGGTCATCGCCGACATCGCGATGACGAACAGGGTGCAGCGCCGTGCCCTGACGAGGGCGTACAGGTCGGAGACCAGGTCGGCGGGCAGCCGCAGGGAGCGGCGGGCCCCGCCCAGTACGGGTTCGCGGGGCCGTGGCCGGTCCTGCGGGAGGGTGGTGACGGCGGGTGCGCCGGACAGGTACTCGCGCCAGTGTTCCAGGCCCGCCTCACGCCCCTCGGCCCCCTGCCCGGCGAGCCAGGCGGCGTAGTCGGGGAACTGGGTGGGCGCCGACTCCGGCGGCTCCCCACCGTCGACCAGCATCCGGTAATGGGCCCAGAGGTCCTCCTCCAGGATCCCGAGCGAGGGCGCGTCGCACATGATGTGGTGCAGGCACCAGCTCAGGATGTGTTCCTCGTCCGTGAGCCTGATCAGCACGGCCCTGTGCAGCGGGGCGCCGTCGAGGACGAACCTGCGCGAGAGCACATCCCTGACGAGGTCGCGCGCCCGCTCCTCGTCGGGCGCGTCCACCACCCGCAGTTCCGGCCCGCTCTCCCGTACCACCTGGGCGGGGCCCTCGACGATGACCAGGCGCAGCGCCTCGTGGCGGTTCACGACGGCGGTGAAGGCCGCGCGCAGCGCGTCCGTGTCGAGCGGCCCGGTGAGACGCTGGAAGGTCCAGCAGACGTAGGACGCCCCGCCGGGCCCGGCCCGGTCGAGGAACCACAGGCGCGCCTGGGCGGGGGTGAGCGGGATGGGCGCCGCGGAGTCACGGCGCGCGATCGGCATCACTCCACCCCTTCCATGATGGTCTCCATGACGATCTCCCTCAGGTGGGCGGGCACCTTACCGTCGAACCGGGTCAGGTACGCGCGGCGGTGGGCCGGGTCCCCCCACAGGAAGGGAAGGTCCGTGGCGACCATGTGGCGGATCGCGAGCAGCGGCACGGGACCGGCGAGAGGGCGCAGCAGCGGGTTCCACAACCCCGGCTTGTCGGGCGGCCCGTCGTGGAACTCGCCGATCATCAGACCTTCGTCGACGAATGCGTTCTTCAGCTCGTTCTGCGCGCCGTCGATGAACTCCAGGCGGTCGCCGAGGCAGGGAAGGAGCAGCAGGATCGTGGTGAACACGGCCTCGGGCCCGTCCAGCGGCGCGAGCGTGGTGAACCAGGCCCGGTAGGGCTCCACCGCGGCGACGACGTCCTTGACGGTCTCGACGGCGCGGGGGCCCGCCTCGGGCATCGCCAGATAGAACCTGCCTCTGCTCAGCGACCCCTGGGCGTACGGGCAGACCGGGCCGTTGCGGCCGAGGTCGGGGTGCGGGCGGCACAGGTAGGTCTCGGCCCACTCCACGACGGCCCGCAACTCGTCCTTGTGCGTGAGGACCTCGCGCGGCGGTGAGGTGGCGTCGAGGTCCGAGACCTCGATCAGGCGGAGCGAAGGATCTTCGGGATGCGTGATCACGGGGTCGTCCTCCGCGACGAGGAGCCGATCCGTACGGCCGCCAGGGCGGCTCCCGCGGCCAGCGCGGCGCCCGACCAGCGCAGCACGCGGTCCTGCCGGTGTGCTCGGCGCAACGCCTCGCCGTAGGGCATGTCGGTGTGCGAGACCATGGTGTAGAGCGGTCGCCACAGGGTGGGGAAGGCGCGGTTCAGCGCGAGGTCGGCCTGCCTGCGGGCCAGCCGCAGAGGCGACCGGGTGCCGTCACGCAGATCGGCGAAGTTCCGCTCGGACAGGTCGGCCAGGATGTCGGTGTGCGGTTTGCGCAGCCGCTGGTACTCGTCGAACGCGGCCGCGCGGTCGCCGGAGTGCCGGGCGAGACAGCCGTCGAGCACCAGGCAGTCCTCCAGTGCCGAGTTCATGCCCTGGCCGTAGAACGGATAGACCGCGTGGGCGGCGTCGCCTGCCAGGACCACCCGGTCGGCGTGCCGCCAACGCGAGGTGCGAATGGTCACCAGGTTCCCCACCGGGTTGGCGGCGTACTGCTCGGCCAGGTCGGGGACGAGGTCTGCCACGCCGGGGAACATCCGCAGGAAGAAGCGGGTGACGTCCCGCTCCCCGGCGAGTTCGGCGAAGCCCGGGGTACCGGAGTGCGGCAGGAAGAGCGTCGCGGTGAGCGAGCCGTCCACGTTGGGGTGGGCGACGATCAGGGCGTTCTCACCGGGCCAGACGTGCAGCGCGTGCAGCGGGACGCGCGACCCTCCTCCGGGGGCCGCGGGGATCGTGAGTTCCTTGTACCCCCATTCGAGGAACTCCTGGCGGTAGTCGGCGGCGAGCCCTCGCTGCATGGAGGCGCGTACTGCGGAGAACGCTCCGTCCGCGCCGACCACGAAGTCCGCGCGGGCGTCGCGCGTCTCCCCGGTGATCGCGTCGGCGAGGGTGAGATCCCCGCTCCCGCGGTCGACTCCCGCGCAGCGGACGCCGAAGAAATGCCTGACCCCCTCGTGCGCGGCGGCACTCTCGACGAGAAGCGTGGTCAACTCGTCCCTGCGGATCGAGTACAGGATCTCCCCCGGGTCGGTGCCGTACGCCTGGAAGGCCGCGGGCCTGCCCGGACGGTGGATCATGCGTCCCCGCATCGGTACGAGCCTGTCCCCGAGAGTGTTCCAGAGACCGACGTGCCGCAGGGCACGGATGCCACGGGCCGACAGGCCCAGGTTGATCGAGCGTCCCTCGCCGTCGCCTTTGCCGTCGCGCGGGTCGGGGCGCAGGTCGTAGACGTCGACCGGGTGGCCGCGGCGGGCGAGGAGGATTGCGAGCAGCGATCCCGCCGGGCCCGCCCCGACGATCGCGGCCCGCGCGCCCCGGTCTCCGTGACCGGCCGCGCCGGCCCGGTCGGCAAGGGCGCCGGGAGCGCTGTGGAGGTCCGGAGGCCCGGAGGCGCTGTGGGTCTCGTGGCGGCTCGGGCCGCCGGGCGGGCGTGAGTGGGAGACCTCCCTCACAACGTCCCCTCCGCCCTCGCTCCGCGGTGGGAGCGCATGCCCACGCGGTCGCGGATCGGGAAGGGGGTGGGCAGAGAGGAATCGGTGGTCATGGCGATCTGGGCGGTACCGTGCACACTCAAACCGGCCTCCTGAGGCGGGCGCGCGAGATCTACGGATCGAACGAGAGTGAGGGCCCGGGCCGCGGATGGCCCGGGCCGAGCACATGCCGAGCGAAACAACCGGCGGCTGTGGCGGCCTTCGCGATGTTCGAGAGAGCCGGCGACTGCGGCGGTCTTCTCGATACCGGGAAGGACCGGCGGCTGTGACGGCCTTCGCGGCGTTTCCGGAGGACCGGCGACTGCGGCGGCCTTCTCCGTGCCCGGAAGGACCGGCGGCTGTGGCGGCCTTCGCGGTGTTCCGAAGGACCGGCGACTACGGCGGCCTTCGCGATGTGAAGATCTCGGAGTATAGAGATCGACGGGCGCACCGGGGAAGCCCGTGACAATGGCGGAAATGGGTTACCGCGAAATGTCAAGCGGGTTATCAGGAAATGTCAGCAGGCGAACGTATTCAGCGAACGATCTTGGGACCCGATCCCGTCGAGCCCCGCACGATGAGTTCCGGCTGGAAGATCAGCTCGGAGTGCTGGCCGGGCGCGCCCGCGACGGCCTCCAGGAGCGTGTGCACGGCGGCGGTGACCATCGGCTGCACGGGCTGGCGCACGGTGGTGAGCGGCGGGTCGGTGAACGCGATCAACGGCGAGTCGTCGAACCCCACCACCGACACCTCCCCCGGCACCGACAACCCCCGATCCCGGCAGGCCCTGATCGCACCCAACGCCATCAGGTCGGAGGCGCACACGATCCCCGTACACCCCCGCGCCAGCAACTGCGCCGCGGCCGCCTGCCCACCCTCCACCGAGAACAACGAATGCGAGATCCACTCGTCGACCTCCGTCACCCCCAGCAACTGCGCCATCGCCTGCCGGTACCCCTCGATCTTCCTGATCACCGGCACGAACCGGCCGGGGCCGACGGCCAGGCCGATGCGCTCGTGCCCGAGGTCGGCCAGATGCTGCACGGCCAGCCGGGCCGCGGCCCGGTCGTCCGGGGAGATGAACGGGGCGGGCACGTCGGCGGCGTGCCCGTTGAGCAGGACGATCGGCACGCCCTGCCCGATCAGCTGGGTGTAGCGGTCCGAGCGCGCGGTGATGTCGGCGTGCAGCCCGGAGACGAAGATGATGCCGCTCACCCCGCGCTCCACGAGAACCTCGGTGAACTCGTCCTCGACCGCCCCGCCGGGCAGCTGGGTGCAGAGCACCGGGGTGTAGCCGTGCTGGGTGAGCGTCTTCTCGAATGCCTGGGCGAAGGCGGGGAAGATCGGGTTGTCCAGCTCGGGGGTGACCAGGCCGATCAGCCCGTTGCTGCGCTGGCGCAGCCGCTGCGGGCGCTCGTACCCCATCAGGTCCAGAGCCGTCAGTACCGCCTGCCTGGTGAGGGCCGACACGCCCGGCTTGCCGTTGAGCACCCGGCTGACGGTGGCCTCGCTCACCCCGGCCTGCGCGGCGATGTCGGTCAGCCTCGCGGTGCCGCCGGTGCCGAGCTGCCCGGTGCTACTCGACATCGGGTTCCCACCAGACGGCGGAGTCGGGGGCGAGCCGCACCACGCCGTCCACGACGGCCGTATCCGCGCTGGCCAGCAGGATCCGCCCGGGGGCGGACAGTTCCACGGACTCGCCGGTGAGGTTGAGCGTGCAGGCGAAGCCTTCGCCCCTGGCGAAGGCGAGGGTGCCCTCCGGGGAGTCGAGCCAGGTCAGCGGGGCGTCGTCGAAGGAGCGGCGCTCGCGTCTGATCCTCAGCGCATCCCGGTAGAGGTTCAGCGTGGAGAGCGGGTCGTCGAGCTGGGAGGCGACGCTGAGCGGCCCCCAGGAGGGCGGCATGGGCAGCCACGTCGCCTCGGCTCCGGGCAGGCTGAAGCCGAAGTGCGGCTCGTCGTCGGCCCACGGGAGCGGCACCCGGCAGCCGTCGCGCCCGTGGTCGGGGTTGCGCAGGCGCTGCGGGTCGCGCTGGAACTCCTCCGGTAGGTCGAGTACCTCGGGCAGCCCGAGTTCCTCGCCCTGGTAGACGTAGGCCGAGCCGGGCAGGGAGAGCGTCAGCAGGGCGGCGGCGCGGGATCGGCGCAGGCCGATCTCGCCGCCGCCGTACCTGGTGAGATGGCGTTTGACGTCGTGGTTGGAAAGCACCCAGGTGGAGGGCGCCCCGACCATTCCCGCCGTCGTGAGCGACTCCTGGATGACCGCGCGGAACGGGGCGGCCTCCCAGGGGGTGACGAGGAAGTGGAAGTTGAACGCCTGGTGCATCTCGTCGGGGCGGACGTAGTTGGCCAGCCGCTGCGAGGACGGCGCCCACGCCTCGGCGACGCCGATCCGCTCCCCCGGGTAGGAGTCGAGCAGTTTGCGCCAGGCGCGATGGATCTCGTGCACGCCGTCCTGGTCGAAGAACGGCACCACCTCGGTGCCGATCATCCCGACCTGGTCGGCGTGACCGACGTCGGGCAGGCCGTCGGCCTTGACCATGCCGTGGGCGACGTCGACGCGGAAGCCGTCCACGCCCATGTCGAGCCAGAACCGCAGGATCGACTCGAACTCCGCGTGGACCTCGGGGTTCTCCCAGTTCAGGTCGGGCTGCTGCGGGGCGAACAGGTGGAGGTACCACTCGCCGTCGGGCAGCCGGGTCCACGCGGGGCCGCCGAAGATCGACTCCCAGTCGTTGGGCGGCAGCTCACCGCCGGCGCCCCTGCCCCGGCGGAAGATGTAGCGCTCGCGTGCGGGGTCTCCGGGGGGCGCCGCGAGGGCCTCCAGGAACCACGCGTGCCGGTCGGAGGTGTGGTTGGGCACCACGTCCACGATGACCCGCAGGCCGTGCCGGTGCGCGTCCTCGATCAGCGCCCCGGCGTCGGCGAGCGACCCGAAGATGGGGTCCACATCCCGGTAGTCGGCCACGTCGTAGCCGAAGTCGGCCATCGGCGAGGTGAAGAACGGGGTGAGCCAGATCGCGTCGACCCCGAGGTCGGCCAGGTACGGGAGCCTGCCGCGCACGCCGAGCAGGTCTCCCACACCGTCGCCGTTGCCGTCGGCGAAGCTGCGCACGTAGACCTGGTAGATCACCGCGTCGCGCCACCATCGGGTGACGGCCCCGGCAGTGAGGCCCGCCTGGACAAGCTCGGTCATATTAAATCCCCCGATCAGATGACGTACCAGGATGTAGTAGCACGGTGGTGTTACGACTTCGTGGCACCGGCGGTAAGCCCGGTGACCAGATGCCGCTGGACGAGCAGGAAGACGACCGCGGCCGGGACCGCGATCAGCACCGCCGCGGCCGTGAGCAGGCCCCAGTCCGACCAGTGCTGGCCGACGAACTGCTGGAGCCCGATGGCGAGCGTGCGCTTCTCCTCCTGCGACATGAACACGGTGGCGTAGGCCACCTCGCCCCAGGCGGTCATGAACGAGTAGAACGCGGTGACCGCGAGGCTCGGCCTGGCCAGGGGCAGGACGACCCGCCAGAACGTGCCGAACGGGGTGAGCCCGTCGACCAGCCCGGCCTGGTCGATCTCACGCGGGATGGAGTCGAAGTAGCTCTTCATCATCCACGCGCAGAACGGCACCGCCACCGTCATGTAGGCGATGACGAGTCCGGGGATCTGGTTGAGCAGCCCGAGGCCCGCCATCAGGTTGTAGAGGGGGACGATCAGGATCGCCACCGGGAACATCTGGATGACGAGCAGCATCCACATCACCCCGCGGTAGCCGGGGAAGCGGAAGCGGCTGACCGCGTACCCGGTCGTGGAGGCGAGGAAGACGCCGATGACCGTGGTGAGGCCGGCGACGATCACCGAGTTGAGCAGCCAGGTCGGGAACTGCGTCTCGGTCAGCACCCGGACGTAGTTGTCCAGCGAGGGCTGGTTGAAGATCTCCAGTTCGCTGGAGAGCCAGCCGTCGCGCGGCTTGAGCGAGGTGAGGAAGAGCCAGACGATCGGGAACAGCGAGACGGCGACCGCGGCGAGCAGGGTGGCGTGCAGCAGGATCGACTTGCCCACACCGCGTTCCCCGCGTCCCCTGACGCGCCCGCTCCCGGCCCCGGTGGTGACGGTGCTCACCAGACCTCCCCTTGCTTGCGCAGCGAGCGCCGGTAGACCACGGCCAGCACGACGAGGAGCAGAAGGATGATCACTCCCCATGCCGCGGAGTTGGAGTAGTTGCGGACGCCGGTGAAGGCCTCACGGAAGGCGTAGGTGACCAGGATCTCGGTGGAGCTTCCCGGCCCTCCCCCGCTGATCAGATAGATCACCGGGAACATGTTGAACGTCCAGATCGTGCCCAGAAGGACAACCGTGCTCGACACGGTACGCAGGCTGGGAATCGTAATGAAGCGGAAGCGCTGCCACGGCGTGGCGCCGTCCACCTCGGCCGCCTCGTACAGCTCACCGGGGATCGACTGGAGCCCGCCCAGCACGGCGACCATCATGAACGGCACGCCCATCCAGACGTTGACCGCGATGACCGCGATCTTCGCGGTGGTCGGGTCGTCGAGCCAGCCGACCCCTCCCAGGCCCGCGGCCCGCAACATCGCGTTGATCACACCGAAGTCGCTGTTGTAGAGGTAGCGCCAGATGAACGCCGAGACGAAACCCGGGATCGCCCACGGCAGGATGAGCAGCAGCCGGTAGGCCGAGCGGAACCTGATCTTGCGGTTGAGCAGCAGGGCGAGGCCGAGTCCGAGCCCGTAGTGGAATCCCACGCAGGTGACGGTCCACACGACCGTCCAGGTCAGCTTCTCCCAGAACAGCCCGCTGGTCAGGATCGCGACGTAGTTGTCGAACCAGACGAACTCGTAGGTCGAGGGGATGACGTTGACGCCGATCGTCCGGCCGATGTTGGCCTCGGTGGCGTCGGTCAGCGACAGGTAGACGCCCCTGGCGAGCGGCCAGCCGACCAGCAGGGCGGTGACCAGGATCACCGGGGCGACCATGGCCCAGGCGTACCAGTGCCTGCCCAGCGCCAGCCGGAGGGCCCCCGGGGGGCGGCCCCGGCCGCGGGTGCCGTCGGCACCCGCGGCCCGGCCCCTGGCCGTGTTGTTCACACGCCCAGTCGAGAGCGCCACGGATCAGCTCCAGTCCTTGAAGATGCCTCGGTACTGGTCGTCGACCTTCTTGAGCATGTCCTCGGGGGTCGCCGTGCCGCCCACCAGCGACTGGTAGCCCTCAAGGAGCGGCTGGAAGAGCTGGCCGCCCTCGGGGATCCACGGTCGCGCGGTCGCGGTCTCCATGATGGGCTTGAAGACGGAGACGTCCTTGTTGGCCTGCACGTCGGGGTTGTCGTACGCGGAGGCGCGGGTCGGCAGGAGGCTGATCTCCTTGGCGACCTTGGCCTGGGCCTCGGGGGTGCTCATGAAGCGGACGAACTCATAAGAGGCGTCCAGGTTCTTGGAGCCGGCGTAGATGGCCAGGTTCCAGCCGCCGGTGGGGGCCCCGGCCTTGACCGAGCCCGCGGGGACGGGCGCGATGCCCAGGTTCTCCTTGTCCTTGAACTCCTTGCCCTGGTAGATCTCCGACAGCGCCCACGGGCCGTTGTAGATCATCGCGGCCTTGCCGTCCTTGAGGGCGGTCATGGCGTTGGCGTAGCTGTCCTGGATCGCGGGCTTGGGCGCGGCACCGGAGGTGATCAGGTCGGAGACGGTCGCCATCGCCTTCGCGTTCTCCGGGGAGTTGACGGTGATCTTCTTGTTCTGCACGTCGAGGAGGTCACCGCCCTCGCCGTACATGAAGGGCAGCAGGAAGTAGGAGTCGACGTTGAGCGCGAGGCCGCTGGCGCCGGTCTTCTTCTTGACGTCGAGCGCGGTCTGCTTGAGCTCCTCGACCGTGGTGGGGGCCTCCTCGTGCCCCGCCTCCTTCAGCAGCCGCTTGTTGTAGATGAGCGCGAGGGTGTCGGTGACCTGCGGGACGGCGTACGTCTTGCCGTCGTACTTGGTGCTGCTCAGCGGTCCCGGCAGGAAGTCCGCCTCGTTCTCCACCGCGCGGGTGCCCTCCAGCGGCTGCAGGTAGCCGAGTGAGGCGAACTGGGAGGTCCAGGCGACCTCGGAGCGGATCACGTCCGGTGCCCCCGCACCCGCCTGCGCCGCGGTCTGGAACTGGTTCTGCGCCTGGTCCGAGGGGACGTTGACGTACTTGACCTTGATGCCCGGGTATTTCGCCTGGAAGTCCTGGATGAGCGCCTGGAACGTCGGGCCCTCGCTGTCGGGCCTGACGGTGTCCCACCAGGTGATCTCACCGGTGATCTTCGACGGATCCGCCGCCGCGGACTGGGCGGGGGCCGCCGTGCCGGCGTCACCGCCACCGCAGGCGGAGACCGCCAGGGCGAGGGCCGCGACGATCGTCGCGGCCGAGAAGGCTCGCCGCATGTTCTTCTCCTCGTGTTCAAGGGGGCGGCCGGGACCGAAGAGCCGTCCGGCCGGGTCTGGAGTACGCCGGACGTTACGCCTACGTGAATCCCATTGGAAGAAGTTTCTGCAAGAGGCTGCAAAGTCGTTACAAAGCCACCCCAATTCCAAGGAGTCGGACCATCCTCCGACGGGATTGCAAGTGGCTATATCAACCACTTAAGGGCAATAAATCCCTTTTCATGCGTTTTGGCCCCTCGACCAAACCTCTTCCGGACGTCCGCGAATTGCCGGGATTCAGAAATTTGCCGCAAGGGATTGCACAGATCACCACTAGTGAGTAACTTCCGGGCAATACCCTCGAAACAACTCCCGTGGAGGCCCCCCGTGGTCTGGCCGCTCCCCCCACGGCGCGCGAGAACGACCCTTCTGACGGGCGCCGCGCTCGCGGCAGCCCTGATCGCCACCCCTCTCGTCGCCACCCCGCCCTCCGCCGCCGCGTCCACCTCCCCCGCGTCCGCGCCCCGCACCGCACCGGTCTCCGCAGCGCCGTCCACGGTGCCCTCCGGCGATCCCGTGGTGTCCGCGCTCAGCCGCACCGCCGAGCCCTCCGACAGGGACCTCGCCCGCGACGCGCTCCGCACCGACCTGAGCCGCGAGCGCTTCTACTTCGCGATGACCGACCGGTTCGCCAACGGCGACACCCGCAACGACCGGGGCGGTCTGTCCGGCGACCGGCTCACCACGGGCTTCGACCCCACGCACAAGGGCTTCTACCAGGGCGGCGACCTCAAGGGCCTGCTCGGCAGGCTCGACTACGTCAAGAACCTGGGCAGCACCGCGATCTGGATCACCCCGGCGTTCGTGAACCGTCCCGTGCAGGGCTCCGGCGCCGACGTCTCGGCCGGCTACCACGGCTACTGGATCACCGACTTCACCAGGATCGACCCGCACCTCGGGACCAACTCCCAGATGAAGGAGCTGGTGCGCGAGGCACACCGGCGCGGGATGAAGGTCTTCTTCGACATCATCACCAACCACACGGCCGACGTGGTCGACTACGCGGAGAAGACCTACTCGTATCGCGCCAAGGGCGCCTACCCCTACGTCGACACCCGCGGCACACCGTTCGACGACCGCGATCACGCGGGCAAGGACACCTTCCCCAAGGTGGACACCGGATCTTTCCCGTACACGCCGGTCGCGCCGAAGAACGTCAAGACCCCGGCCTGGCTGAACGACCCGACGATGTACCACAACCGGGGCGACTCCACCTTCAGCGGCGGCGAGAACGACGAGTACGGCGACTTCTTCGGCCTCGACGACCTGTGGACCGAGCGCCCGGAGGTCGTCAAAGGGATGATCGACATCTACAGGACGTGGGTGCGCGACACCGGCCTCGACGGCTTCCGCATCGACACCGCCAAGCACGTGAACATGGAGTTCTGGGAGAGGTTCTCCCCCGCTCTGCGCGGCTACGCGGCCCAGCGGGGCAACAAGCGGTTCTTCATGTTCGGCGAGGTCTACTCGGGCGAGCCCTCCTTCACCAGCCGCTACTCCACCCGGGGCGGCATGAACGCCACCCTGGACTTCCCGTTCCAGGAGGCCGCCCGCTCCTTCAGCGGCGGCACGGCGGACGCGTCCAGGCTGGCACGGCTGTACGCCGAAGACGACTACCACACCGACGCCGACGGTAACGCCTCGTCGCTGCCGACCTTCCTCGGCAACCACGACATGGGCCGCATCGGCCGCTTCGTCTCCCAGGACAACCCCGGCGCCCCCGACTCCGAGCTGCTGCGCAGGTCGCTGCTCGCCCACGAGCTGATGTATCTCACCCGCGGCCAGCCCGTTGTCTACTACGGCGACGAGCAGGGTTTCACCGGCAAGGGCGGCGACCAGGACGCCCGCGCGTCCATGTTCGCCTCCAGGACGGAGAGCTACCTGAGCGACGACCTGATCGGCACCGACTCCACCCACGCCAGGGACAACTTCGTCCCCTCCCACCCGCTCTACCGGGGGATCTCCGCCCTGGCCTCGCTGCGCGACGCCCACCCGGCCCTCGCCGACGGCGCCCAGATCGAGCGGCTCGTCTCCGGCGGCGTCTACGCCTTCTCCAGGATCGACGCCGCGCGGCAGGTCGAGTATCTGGTGGCGGTCAACAACGATGAGCGGCCCGCGACCGTGAGCGCGCCCACCTTCTCGGCGAGCGCGGCCTTCACCAGGGTGTACGGCGAGGGTGCCGCCACGCTCACCACCGGCGCGGACACGAAGCTGGCGCTCAGCGTCCCCGCCCTGTCGGCGGTGGTCTACAAGGCGCCCGCCAAGCTCGCCGCCCCGGCCTCGGCCCCCGCCGTCTCGGTCGCCCTGCCGGGGGCGGAGATCAGGGGCACCGCACAGGACGGCCGGATCCCGGTCGTCGCGATCGTGCCCGGCACCGGCTTCGACCAGGTCACCTTCGCCGCCCAAGTGGGCGAGGGCCCCTGGCGGGCGATCGGCACCGACGACGCGCCGAACACCACCCCCTCGGGCCGTGCGTTCCGGGTCTTCCACGACCTGCGCGGCATCGCGGCGGGCACACCGATCTCGTACAAGGCCGTGGTGAAGGACTCCGCGGGCCGGTTCGCCTCGGCGAGCGCGGCGGCGACCGTCGGCGCCGAACCCGCCCCCGAGGAGCCGGGCGCGGTGAAACGCGACTGGCTCGTCGTGCACTACCAGCGGGAGAACGCCGGCGACTACGACGGCTGGGGCCTGCACGTCTGGGGTGACGTGGAGAACCCGACGGAGTGGGCGACCCCGCTCCCGCTGACCGGCGAGGACGCCTACGGCCGCTTCGCCTGGATCAGGCTCAAGCCGGGTGCCACCAGCGTCGGGATCATCGCCCACAGGGGCGACGAGAAGGACGGCGGCGACCGGATCGTGAACCCCGCCAGGAACGGCGAGGTCTGGCTGGCGAAGGGGAAGGTGGAGACATACCCGTCCCGCGCGGCGGCCCAGGGGTACGCGACCGTCCACTACAACCGCCCCGACGGCGACTACGAGGGCTGGGGGCTGCACCTGTGGGGCGACGGGCTCGCCGACGGGGTGCCCACCGACTGGGCCGCGCCGCGCCCGCCCGACGGCACGGACTCCTACGGCGCGTTCTGGAAGGTACCGCTGAAGGACGCCTCCACCCCGGCGAACTTCATCGTGCACAGGGGCGACACCAAGGACCCCGGGCCCGACCAGTCGTTCACCCCCGCCCTGCGGCCCGACGCCTACGTCGCCTCGGGCGTGGCGAAGGTCCACCAGAGCCGGGCCGCGGCCGAGAACGTCGCGATCCTGCATTACCACCGGCCCGACGGGAACTACGACGGCTGGGGACTTCACCTGTGGGGTGACGTGGCGACTCCCACCGAGTGGGGCGCGCCGCTGCTGCCCGCGGGCGAGGACGGGTTCGGCGTTCACTTCCGCGTCCCTTTGACCGAGGGGGCCAAGACCGTGAACTACATCGTCCACAAGGGTGACAACAAGGACCTGCCCGACAACCAGTCGCTGGACCTGACGGCGACCGGCCACGAGGTGTGGCGGGTCGCCGCCACCGAGGGCCACCTGCTGCCCCAGCCCTCGGCGCGCGGCGCCGACGCCGACCTGTCGAAGTCGTCGGCGCACTGGATCGACCGCGCCACCGTCGCCTGGAAGATCGACCCCTCCACCGCCGGCCGCTACTCCCTCGCCTTCTCCGCCAAGGGCGGCATCGCCTACTCGGGTGGCGACCTCACCGGTGAGGTCAGGCTGATTCGCCTCGCGCCCGGTGCGCTGACCGAGGCGCAGAAGGCGAAGTGGCCGCACCTGGCGGGGCACGCCGCGTTCACCGTCGACCCGCGCGACGCCGACCTGGTGAGGGAGGCCACCCGCGGCCAGGTCGTGGCCGTCGAGCGCGACGCCTCCGGCGCCCTGCTCGCCGCCACCGGCGTGCAGCTGCCCGGTGTGCTCGACGACCTGTACGCCAAGGCGGCGACCGCCGGCCTCGGCCCCTCGTGGAGCGGCGGCAGGCCCGGCCTGTCGGTCTGGGCCCCCACCGCGGTCAAGGTCGAGCTCGCGCTCTACCGCGACTCCTCGGGCGGCAAACGCACCGTCCACCCCATGCGCCGCGACGACGGCACCGGCGTCTGGTCGGTGCGGGGAGAGCGGGACTGGAAGGACCGCTACTACACCTTCCTGGTGACGGTCTACGCACCCGGCGAGGGCACGGCGGGGAAGGTCGTCGTCAACGAGGTGACCGACCCCTACAGCCTGTCGCTGTCGGCGGGCTCGGGCCGCAGCCAGCTCGCCGACCTGTCCGACGGCGCCCTGCGACCCGACGGCTGGACCTCCCTGGCCAAGCCCAGGGCCGTCCCCCAGGAGAAAGCGTCGATCTACGAGCTGCACGTGCGCGACTTCTCCGCCTCCGACACGACCGTCCCCGCGGCGAGGCGCGGCACGTACGCCGCGTTCACCGGCGACTCGGCGGGGATGAGGGAGCTGCGCGGGCTGGCCGAGGACGGGCTCACCCACGTGCACCTACTGCCCGTCTTCGACATGGCGACCGTCCCCGACAGGAAGGCCGACCGGACGGAACCGGCCTGCGACCTGGCCTCGATGCCCCCCGACTCCGAGGAGCAGCAGGCCTGCGTCGCCGGAACAGCGGCGAAGGACTCGTTCAACTGGGGTTACGACCCGCTGCACTACACCGTGCCCGAGGGCTCCTACGCCTCCGAACCGGACGGGTCGTCGCGGATCAGGGAGTTCCGCGGCATGGTCGGCGGGCTGAACAGGGCCGGGCTGCGGGTGGTGATGGACGTGGTCTACAACCACACCCACGCCTCGGGCCAGGACACCTCCTCGGTGCTCGACCGCATCGTGCCGGGCTACTACCACCGGCTGCTCGACGACGGCACGGTGGCCACCTCCACCTGCTGCGCCAACACCGCGCCCGAGCACGCCATGATGGGCAGGCTCGTCGTCGACTCCGTCGTCACCTGGGCCCGCGAGTACAAGGTGGACGGCTTCAGGTTCGACCTGATGGGCCACCACCCCAAGGCGAACCTGGTAGCGGTCCGCGCGGCGCTGGACAGGCTCACCGTCGCCCGCGACGGCGTCGACGGAAAGTCGATCATCCTGTACGGGGAGGGCTGGAACTTCGGCGAGGTCGCCGACGACGCCCGTTTCGAACAGGCCACCCAGGCGAACATGGCCGGCACCGGCATCGGCACCTTCAACGACCGGCTGCGCGACGCGGTGCGCGGCGGCGGCCCGTTCGACGCCGACCCCCGCGTGCAGGGCTTCGGCTCGGGGCTGGCCGGGGCGCCCAACGACTCACCGGCCAACGGCGACGAGGCGCAGCGGCGGGCCCGGCTGCTGAACTACCAGGATCTGATCAAGGTCGGGCTCGCCGGCAACCTCCGCGACTACACATTCACCGCCACCGACGGCAGGCGGGTCAAGGGCTCGGAGGTGAGCTACAACGGCTCCCCCGCCGGGTACACCGCCTCACCGGGCGAGGTCGTCACCTATGTCGACGCCCACGACAACGAGACGTTGTTCGACGCGCTGGCGTACAAGCTGCCACCGGCGACCGCGATGGCCGACCGGGTGCGCATGCAGTCGCTCTCCCTGGCCACGGCCGTCCTCGGGCAGGGCACCTCGTTCATGCACGCGGGCAGCGAGCGGCTCCGTTCCAAGTCACTCGACCGCAACTCCTACGACTCCGGCGACTGGTTCAACCGGCTGCTGTGGGACTGCTCGGCGGGCAACGGTTTCGGCGCCGGGCTTCCCCCGAAGCCCGACAACGAGGACAAGTGGCAGTACGCCAGGCCGCTGCTGGGCGACCCGGCGCTGAAGCCGGACTGCGCGGCGATCGGCGCCGCCCGCGCCCGCTACGGCGAGCTGCTGAGGATCCGCTCCTCCTCGCCGGTCTTCGGCCTCGCCACCCTGGCCGAGGTGCAAAGGCGCCTCACCTTCCCGACCGGCGGCACCTCGGAGACCCCGGGTGTCGTGACCATGCACCTGGACGCCACGGGGATCGACCCGCGCTGGAAGTCGGTCACCGTCGTCTTCAACGCGACCCCCGAGGCCCGGCCGCAGACCGTCGCCGCGCTGAAGGGCACCCAGGTGACGCTCCATCCCGTCCAGACGGCCGGCGACGACGCCGTCGTGAAGCAGTCGACGTTCGACACCGCCACGGGCACGCTCACGGTCCCCGCTCGCACGGTCGCCGTCTTCGTCCAATCCTGACAAACAGCACAGAACTCCCCTCGGGGGGTTCGCGCACAGCCCCGCAGAGCCCGTAAAAGCCGCCGGGCCGGGTGTTGCAGCACCCGGCCCGGCCAGGGAACCCGTCCATCGATCCTGGAGGCCCCACCCGTGAAACCCTACAGAGTCGTCCTCGCCACGGCGTTGAGCGCCCTGGTGAGCGCCGCCGTGCTGGTGCCCGGCGCGCTCCCCGCCCAGGCGGCGCCGCCCACCCCCGGTCCGATCGTCAAGCTGTGGAACTGGAACTGGAACTCCGTCGCCAGGGAGTGCACCGACGTCCTCGGCCCCGCCGGGTACGCCGCCGTGCAGGTCTCCCCGCCGAACGACTCGATGTCCAAGGGCGGGTCGGTCTGGTGGGACATCTACCAGCCCGCCCGCTACACCCTCACCAGCAAGTTCGGCGACGAGAACGCGTTCAAGAACATGATCAACACCTGCCACGCGGCGGGCGTCAAGGTCCACACCGACGCCGTCATCAACCACATGACCGGCCAGGGCAGCACCAGCTACGGCGGCTACACCTTCGGCAAGTACAACTACCCCGGCCTCTACTCCGCCGCCGACTTCCACTCCCCCACCTGCACGATCAACGGCTCCGACTACGTCAGCGACGGCTGGCGGGTGCAGAACTGCGAACTGGTCGGCCTGGCCGACCTCAACACCGGCTCCGAGTACGTCCGCAACCAGATCGCCGGCTACCTCAACAGGCTCACCTCCCTCGGCGTGGACGGCTTCCGCGTCGACGCCGCCAAGCACATCAACCCCGGCGACCTGGCCGCGATCAAGGGCAAGCTGACCGGCTCGCCGTACATCCACCAGGAGGTCATCCAGGGCGACGGCGAGGCGATCAGCCCGAGCCAGTACACCGGGATCGGCGACGTGCACGAGTTCGTGTACGGGCGCAAGCTCAAGGAGCAGTTCGGCGGCGGCCAGATCAAGAACCTGCAGTCCTTCGGGCAGAGCTGGGGCCTGTCGGTGCCCGGCGACAAGGCCGTGGTCTTCATCGACAACCACGACACCGAACGCAACGGCTCGACCATGAACTACAAGTACGGCGACGCCTACCGGCTGGCCAACGTCTTCATGCTCGCCTGGCCGTACGGCACGCCGAGGGTCTACTCCGGGTTCACCTGGAGCGACGGCGAGGCCGGCCCGCCCTCGGCGGGCGGCGGCTTCGCCGTCGACGCCGACTGCGGCAACGGCCGGTGGACCTGCTTCCACCGCCAGATGAACGGCATGGTCGGCTTCAACCGCGCCGTCCAGGGCACCACGGTCGGCAACTGGTACGACAACGGCAACAACGTGATCGCCTTCAGCCGGGGCGCGAAGGGCTGGGTCGCGATCAACAACGAGGGCGGGAGCGTCACCCGCGCCTTCTCCACCGGCCTGCCCGCCGGGACCTACGCCAACGTCGCCGGAGGCGGCTCGGTCACCGTCGGATCCAACGGCACGGCCTCGGTCACCGTCCCCGCGAGGGGCGCGGTCGCGATCCACACCGGCGCCTCGGGCCCCGGCCCCAGCCCGACGCCGACGGTCACCCCCGGCCAGGTCGCCACCTCGTTCAACGCGACCGTGACCACGAACTGGGGCCAGAACGTCTTCGTCGTCGGCAACGTCGCCGCGTTGGGCTCCTGGAACCCGGCGAACGCCGTCGCCCTGTCGTCTGCCGCGTACCCGGTCTGGAGAGCCACGGTGAACCTGCCGCCCGGCACGACGGTCCAGTACAAGTACGTCAAGAAGAACCCCGACGGCTCGGTGACCTGGGAGAGCGACCCCGACCGCTCCTTCACCACCTCCTCCGGCGGCACCGCCACCCGCACCGACTCCTGGCGCTGACCTCTCTCCCCCCGGCACCGGCCCCGGCCGGTGCCGGCTCAGCGCCGGAACTACGGGCGCGCCCGCTCCACCAAAACGGCGAACCCGTCGAGATGGCGCGAGGCCGTACTCGAACAACCCGTCCACGTCCGGCACATTCTCCCCGGTGACCTGGAGACCGGTCAGCCCAGGCGCCAGACGCGGACGGTGTCGTCGCCGCCCCCGGTGACCGCGACGGGGCGCCCGTCGAGCTCGGCCACCGCGGCGGCGAACACGTTGTGGTCGTGGGCCTTGAACAGCCGTCCCGCCCGCTTCCCGGTGTCGAGGTCGTGGACCTGCGCGGTGGAGTCGTTGCTGCCGGAGACGACGACGGTGAGCGACCCCACCCGGCCGACCGCGAGGGAGTAGATCCACCCGCTGTGGCTCCGGATGGGCGGGCGTGCCTCACCGGCGCCGGCGGCGTCGTCGATGTGGATGTCCTGCGCGCCGCCGGCGGACAACACCACGAGCCTGCCGTCCAGCTCGGCCGTGGTGACGGCGGTGACCTGGGCCCGCTGGGTGAGGATCGTCTCGCCGGACCCCGAACGAAGCGGCCAGCGGCGCACCGTGCCGTCGCCGCCGCCGGTGAACACGACGGGCTCGCCGTCGAGGGTGGCCGTGGCGAGGCCGAACACGGCGCCCTCGGAGGCGCGACGGGCCTTGCCGATCGCGGCGCCCGTCCTCAGGTCCCACACGCGCAGGCTTCCGTCGCGGCCTCCGGTCACCACGACGGGCTCGCCGTCGAGGGTGGCGAGGGCGAGGGAGAAGACGGGCACGGCGGCGTCGAAGGGCTTGCCGACCGGCTTGCGGGTGGCGAGGTCCCAGCGGCGTACGGTGCCGTCGTCGCCGCCCGACACCGCGATCGTCCTGCCGTCCAGCTCGGTGACCGCGACGGAGCGCACCCAGTTGGTGTGCCCGGTGAGGGTGGCCAGCGGCTTGCGGGTCGCGAGATCCCACAGGCGGACGGTGCGGTCGTTGGCACCGGAGACGATCACGGACCTGCCGCCGACCTGGGCGATCGCCACCGACTGCAGGTCGTCGCGATGGCCGCGCAGCGGGCCGCCGACCGGTGCGCTCTTCCAGTTCCCGGTGACCGAGGTGGGGGTGGCGGCGGGGGACGGCGATCCACTGGGAGAGGGTGAAGCGCTGGGAGACGGTGAGGCGCTGGGAGACGGTGAGGCGCTGGGCTGAGTGGACTCGCCGGGTGAGGGGGAACCGCCGGTGACCGACGGGGAGCCGGTCATCGCGACGGGAGTGGGGTCCGCGCCCTCCTCCCCGGTCCCGGCCAGCAGTGGCGGGAGCACGAAGACTCCCGCGGAGACCGCGACGGCGCAGACGGCGACGGCGGCCCCGATCCGCCACGGACGCGATCGTCCTGACCCGCCCGGCGCGGCCGTGCCGACGGCCCCTTCCCACGGGCCACCGGGAGAGGTGGAGACCCCGTGGCCCTCCTGGTGCCACTGTCCAGGCTCGGTGCTCGAACCCGTCGGTGACCACCCGGCGGACGGCGGCCGCGGAGGTACCGCGCCCGGCTCGAACGGCGACGACGGCTGGGACGGCGACCGCTGGTGATCGGCCTCCCACCCGGATGACGGTTGCGGTTGCGGTTGCGACGAAGGCGACCGGTCATGGAGCGGTGACTGCGGAGACGGCGGCTGTGAAGACTGTGGCTGAGAAGACTCTGGCTGCGAAGAGGGCGTGGGCTGCTCGGTCTGCGACGGCCACTGGGACGACGAGGACTGGACCCGAGCCGATTGACCGGTCTGCGGCGATTCCGAGGGCGGCATGGCGGCGCCGGCCGAAGGCTGGCGGATCAGCCGGAACAGCAGGTCGGAGGCGACCGGCCGATCGGCGGGCTCCTTGGCCAGGCAGGCGCGCAGCAACGGGCGCAACCCCTCGGGCACCCCCGACAGGTCGGGCTCGGTGGTGAGGATGCGGTGAAGCACCGCAGGGATGGTGTCCCGGCCGAACGCGGGGCTGCCGGTGGCCGCGAACACCATCGTCACGGCCCAGCTGAACACGTCCGAGGGGACGGCGGCGGGCTGGCCGTGGATCTGCTCGGGCGACATGTACGTCGGGGTCCCGACGGCACCGCTGGTCTGGGCGAGCCCGGCGTCGAGTTCCTTGGAGATGCCGAAGTCGATCACGCGCGGGCCGTCGAAGCCGAGGAGCACGTTGGCCGGTTTGAAGTCGCGGTGCGCGATCCCCGCCTGGTGGATGGCGACGAGCGCGGTGGCCGTGCTGATCGCGATGCGCTGCAGGGCGGCGCCGTCGCGCGGCCCCTCCCTCTCGACGGCCTGCTGCAGCGAAGGCCCGTCGATGAACTCGCTCACCACGTAGAGGTGGTCGCCGCTCTCCCCCGCGTCGAGCACTCGGGCGGTGCAGAACTCGGCGATCTGCCGGGCGACGGCGATCTCCCGCTCGAAGCGCGTCCTCGCGACCTGGTCGGCGGCGAACCTGGGGTGCAGCACCTTGACCGCGACACGCTCGCCGGCCGGATCACGGCCGAGGTAGACCGTTCCCTGTCCGCCCTCGCCGAGCCTCGCCTCGATCACGTACGGCCCGAAGGCGGTGGGGTCGCCGGATCTGAGCTCCGTACCGGCCATCGTGCTCCTCCCCGCCGCGAGCCCGCCCGAGTGGTCCGGCGGCCACGCCCTGCCGCACGCGCCGGGTTCCGGGCAGTCTGGTCCCGGAAAAGAGCATGCCAGTATCAGCAAATTTGACCAAATGCCTGCCGGCTATCAGTCGAGAAGGTTGGCGTGCAGGGCGCGCAGCACCGCGTTGGTCCGGTCGCGCGCCCCGAGTTTGAGCAGCATGGTCGAGACGTGGTTCTTCACCGTGCCCTCGGCCAGGAAGAGAGCCTGGGCGATCTCGCGGTTGCTGTAGCCCTCCGCGACGAGCCGCAGCACCTCCACCTCTCGTTCGGTGAGCCGCTGGATCGCGGGCAGGTCGTCGTCATCCGCCGGTCGGCGGCGGTGCACCGCGCGCAGCAGCCGGTCGGTGATCGACGGCGAGATCAGCGTCCCTCCGTCGGCCAGGACGCGGATGGCCCGGGTCAGCCGTTCGAGCGTCACGTCCTTCAGCAGGTAGCCGCACGCCCCCGCCCGCATCGCGTCCAGTACCAGGGTGTCGTTGTCGAACGTGGTCAGCACGAGCACCGGCGGTGAGCCGTCCGCACGCTCCCGCAACGCCCTGAGCACCCAGATGCCGTCGTGGCGGGGCATGCGCAGGTCGAGCAGGACGACGTCGGGGGCGTGCTCCTCGATCGCCGCCAGCGCGGCCATGCCGTCGTCGGCCTCCCCCACCACCTCGATGTCGTCGGTCAGGCCGAGCAGGCTGCGGATGCCCTGCCGAACCAGGGTCTGGTCGTCGACCACGATCACCCTGATCATCGCGCGGGCACCGTGGCGGTGACACGGAAACCGTCGCTGCCGTCGAGCCGCACGTCTCCGCCGATCGCCTCGATCCGCTCGCTCAGGCCGCGCAGCCCGTTGCCCGGCCGCAACTCGGGGCTGCCGCGCCCGTCGTCGACGGAGGTGAACCTCACGTCCCGCTCCGGTGTGCTCTCGATCCGGATGCGCAACGAGGTCGCGTCCGCGTGCCGGATGGTGTTGGTGACGATCTCCTGGACGACACGGATGAGCGCCAGGGTCACCTCCTCGGTGGGGCACACGTCGTCGTCGATCCACACGCCGATGTCGAGGCCGGGAATGTCGCGTACCACGGCGGCGAGGGCCTCACGCAGATCGGGCGCGTCGGTGCGCAGCTGTCCGACGGTCGCGCGCACGTCGCGAAGCAGGTCCCGCGCCACCCGGTCGGCACGCTCGATGTGCACGCGCGCGCCCGGCCCTTCGCGGTGCCGGGCGACCTCCAGCTCCAGGGTGAGCGCGGTGAGCTGGTGCCCCATCAGGTCGTGCAGCTCCCTGGCGATGCGCAGGCGTTCGTGAGCGCGTGCGGTGTCGGCCAGAATCACACTCGCCGCCCGCAGATCCAGATGCGCCTCGCCCAGCTCGCGGCGCATCCGCTGCTCCCTGATGGTCACCAGCACGCTCAGCAGCGTCGCGATCTGGATCAGCAGGTACAGCAGCGCGCTGAGGGCGATCTCGGCGAAGGTGGAACCGGTGAGGCCCACGGTCACGGCGATCACGACGACGTTGAGCACGATCACCACCGGGCCCACCCACGGCGGCGCGACGTACGCGCTCAGGGCGGCGGTGAAGACCAGCAGGATCGGCAGCCACCCGGCGCCGGGCGCCGTCAGGATCGTGAGCCATCCCAGCACGACGGCCGCGCCGTAACAGACCCACGCCTGCCTCGGCCGGCATTCCTCCCAGAGGGCGGCGATCAGCGCGGTGACCAGCAACGCCACGAAGAGCGCCCCCCACACCGGCCGGGGCACCTGCGTCTCGGCCACGCCGAGCAATATCGGGGTGCCCACCGCGAGGCACACCAGCAGTGCCGCCAGCCCCGCCCACACGTCCGGCTCGATTCGCCGCATGCCGTTCACCCTACTTGCGCTCGCGTCCCCGCTGAGGTGCCGAAAGTCATGGGTACCGATACTGACCATCGGCACAGGCGCCGACGGCTCGCCCTTCCTAACGTCGACGGCATGCATGCGACAACGTCATCTCCCGCCGTCGAAGCGAACGGCCTGCACAAGCGCTACCGCTCCAAGGTCGCCGTCGAGGAGGTCAGCCTTTCTGTCGCCACCGGCGAGATCTTCGGCATCCTGGGACGCAACGGAGCCGGTAAGACGACCACCGTCGAGCTGATCGCCGGGCTCAGACGACCCGACCGCGGCACCGTCCGCGTGCTCGGCCTGGACACCCGGCGAGACCGGGCCCGGCTGCGCCAGGTCCTCGGGGTCCAGCTGCAGGAGGCCGTCCTGCACTCCGCGCTCACGGTCACCGAGCTGGTCCACCTGTACGGGACCTTCTACCGCGACCCGCTACCGTCCGACGACCTGATCGAGTCGGTCGGCCTGACCACCTCCCGGCGCACCCGCTTCGAGAAACTCTCCGGCGGCCAGCAGCAGCGACTGTCGATCGCGCTCGCCCTCGTCGGACGGCCCCGGGTGGTGATCCTCGACGAGCTCACCACCGGCCTCGACCCCGAGGCGCGCCGTCAGATGTGGTCGACCCTTGAGCGGTTGCGCGAGTCCGGCGTGACCGTCCTGCTCGTCAGCCACACCATGGAGGAGGTCGAACGACTGTGCGACCGGGTCGCGCTGCTCGACGAGGGCCGGGTCGTCGCCCTCGACTCGCCCTCGGGGCTCGTGCGAAGGGCCGGGTTCGTCCAGCGGGTCACCTTCCGCGCGATCACCCCTGTGCCGAGCGGGCTGCTCGAAGGACTCGACGGGGTCGACCGGGTGCATGCCGAAGGCGACCGCGTCGTCGTCGAGGGCCGCGGTGAGCTGCTCCAGGCCGTCAGCGTCGCGCTCGTGCACGCGGGCGTCGCGGCGGCCGAGACGCGCAGCGAGCAGGCCGGCCTCGACGACGCCTTCCTCGCGCTGACCGGACACCGGCTCGACAACACCGTGCTCGACACCAAGCTCGACACCGTGCTCGACACGAGGGAGGAGACGGTCCGATGACGGACATCACCGTCCACCGCCCGGGCCCGCGGGCCTGGGCGGCACTGCTGATCTGCGAGCTCAAGATGGTCGTCCGCGACACCGCCGGGCTGATCGTGCCGATCGGCCTGCCCATGCTCATCCTGGTGATGAACGCCTCGTCCGCCGGCCGGGAGGCGATCGCGCACGGTCGCACGGCGTTCGACGTCTACGTGCTGCCGCTGGTGTTCACGATGGTCGTGGCCACGACCGGCATCGTCAACATGCCGAGCTTCCTGGCCTACTACCGTCGCAGCGGCATCCTGCGACGCCTGGGGGTGACGCCCGCCTCGCCCGCGCTGGTCCTCGTCGCCCAGGCGGCCGCCGGCGTCCTGCAGATGGCCCTCGGTATCGCGGCCGCCTGGATCCTCGCCCTGCTGGCGTTCGGCGCCCACCCCCCGGTGCGCGTCGGCGCGGCGCTCGTTGTGCTGGCGTTGACGGTGGCCGCCATGTACGCCCTGGGTCTGACCGTCGCAGCGCTCTCGCCCACCCCGAACTCCTCCGTCGCGATCGGCCTGGTCGTCTTCTTCGTGCTGGGCGCCACCGGCGGCATGTTCGGCGGGCGCGGCAACCTCCCGGAGGTGATCGCGACGATCGGGCAGTGGCTGCCGTTCGGCGCCGGGAGCCAGGCCCTGTCTGCCGCCTGGATCGGCGCGCCCATCGAGGCCTCCAACCTGATCGGCCTCGCCGCCGCCATCGTGCTCGGCAGCGGCGTCGCGGCCGTGTTCTTTCGCTGGGAGTAACCCGCCGTACGTCCCACGGGGGACCGGCACTCGGGCACGGCCCGATGGGACGGTCCGCGAGCCGGCCCCCGTCAGGCTCGCGGCCTTCCCGGCAAATCGGGGCAGGCCACCGGACATCCGCGGAGGCCGCTCCGGCCCTTAGCCGAGCGGCAGCGTCTCGCCCGATTCCAGCAAGGTCTTCAGGTTCGACAGGATCTCGGGCCAGCCCTCGCTGACGCCCTTGATCATCTCGCTGCCCGCGACGAGTCCCTCATGGGTCACGATCAGCTTGACCGTGGCCCCACCGGCGGGTTCGATCTCGAAGGTGATCTTCGAGATCGGCTCCTTCCTGAGCTCGGCGAGCTTCTCGTCGCTCCATCCGAACATGTCGGCCACCTCCTGCTCGTAGTTGTGCCAGGTGTACGACAGGCGCTTGCCGGGGTCGGCCTCGAGCACCCGCTGGCCCCAGTCGTTGTACTCGCCGTCCGCGGTGACCTTCCACTCGACCGGGGCGCCCGGCGTCCAGTCGGAGCGCGGGCCCCCACCACCGAAGTAGCGGGTGATGAAGGCCGTGCTGGTCAGGGCCTCCCACAGCCGCTCCGGCGTGGTCCTGATGTAACTGATGTAGACGAAGCTGGTCTCGGACACGTCCGTACCCTCCAGGGCTCGTTTCAGGTCGGCGAGCGCACGCGCCCGCTCGCGGTCGTAGCGGCCGATCCACCGGTCGGCGATCTCGTTGATGGGCGCGGCGTTGAGGTAGTGGAGCTTCTCCCTGCCGCGTCTGACCGTCTCCACCAGGTGGGCCGCCTCCAGGACGGACAGGTGCTTGGTCACGGCCTGCCGGGTCATGTCCAGCCCCGCGCACAGCTCGCGCAGGGTCTGGCCGTTGTGCCGGTTGAGACTGTCGAGCAGCCTCCGGCGACTGGCGTCGGCGAGTGCTTTGAATACCGCGTCCATGCTGTCTCACAGAGTTAGGCAACCATTCGGATGCATGTCGGAATATAGGCAACCTTTTAGTTGCCTGTCAATGCGGACCCTTGCGCCTTCACGATCTCCCGTAGGGCGACGAGCGCGGCGGTCGCGACCACACCGGGGACCCCGAAGGCGCACGACCGCGGTTCAGGACGCCGCCGCGTCGGTGTCCCGGCTCACCACGGCGAGCACCCCGTCGATCTCGGAGAGCGCCGTGGTCAGCTCCGTTGTCGACCCGACGCCGTGCACGGTGAGCCAGAGCGAGACGACGGCCGGGCTCTGGCCCTCGCTGCGCCGGTCGACCGAGAGTTCGTCCACACCGAACCCCCGGTTCGTGCATTCGGCCAGTGCCGACCGCAGCACGCCCCGGCCGCCGAGGTAGGTCAGCCGGAACCGCGAGGGTGCGTACTTGGACCCGGGAAGCCGGTCGGCCAGCGGCGTGAGGACCAACACCGTCACGAGGTATCCGGCGGTCACGATGACCGCCAGCAGCCACAGCCCGGCCCCCGCCGCCATCCCCACCCCGGCGGTGAGCCAGACCGCCGCGGCGGTGGTGAGGCCCCGGACCGCGTCACCGCGGACGAATATCAGGCCCGCGCCGATGAAGCCGATACCGGACACGATCTGGGCGGCCACCCGGGACGGATCGACCGTGACGTTATCCCCCAGAACATCAGAGAAGCCGTACTTCGACACCAGCATGATCAGAGCGGCTGCGAAGCCGACCAGGGTGTGAGTACGCAGGCCCGCGCTCTTCTGGCGGGCCTCCCGCTCAAGGCCGATCAGGGCCGAGAGCACGAAGGCGAGGAGCAACATTCCCACCTGTGCCCAGCCCTGTCCCGCGAGTTCGCCGAGAGGCGCCATCACCGTCACCCCGGTCTCGTGTCCCGGCGGGGGCGTCCGCGTTCCCGGCTACGCCGCCTCCGCGGCCTCCCCCGCCTGCCGCAACATCGGGAACCGCCGCTGTTCCGACAGGTAGTGGCCGAACCCCACGACGAGCGCGACGGGCCATTCGATGACCCCCAGCGCCCCCAGAGCGCCCAGCACCCCGTAGAAGACCAGCCGGTCCGGCGGCGGCAGGGTCAACGTCCCGATCACCGGCACGGTGATGTGCGGCGGCAACTGCTCCCCCTTCGCCCTGCCACGCGCCCTGCCGTTCGAAGCGGTGGTGGTTGTCCTCGCCATGGCAGCCTCCACAAATCACGACATATCCCGCCAATCCCCTGCCTCACACGAGCCGTAACGCCGTTTGACCAGGACTTTGCCCCTCCGACCGGCTCTCGGACCACCGGCTCGCGAAGCCCCACGCGTCGCCGGAATCGATACGAACGGATGATCCGGATCAGCCGAGCCACATCGACCATGAGCTCCAGCGCCTCCGCGAGAGGACACCGCTTCGGGCCCGGTACGGCAAGTAGGCTTCACGCGATCAGCGGGAGGCGGCAGGATTGGCGGCGTGAACCGCACCGCTGTACGTCTGGGAGTGCTCCTGCTGGCCGCCGTCGCGGTCGGGGCGGTGCTGCTCGCACTGCTGCCACCGTCCTCGACAGGCACGTACGGCAAAGAGGACACCCGAGCCTCCGCCGTCGCGGTGAAGAAGGTGGGCGAGCGCGACCACGAGCTCACCGTCACCTCCGCCGCGCTCGGCCGCGAGGGCAGGGTGAGGGTCCTGCTGCCCGAGGGGTGGGCGCCGGGCTCGGGTCCGTGGCCGGTGCTGTATCTGCTGAACGGCTGCTGCCAGTCCGGCTACGACACCTGGATCACCAAGGGCGGCGCCGCGGAGCTCACCTCCGGCTACCGCGCACTCGTGGTCGTCCCCGAGGGAGGCACCGTCGGCTTCTACTCCGACTGGCGCGAGGGCCCCGGCTGGGAGACCTTCCACCTCACCGAGGTACGGACCATCCTGGAGCGCGACTACGGCGCCGGAGACCGGCGGGCGGTGGCGGGGCTGTCCATGGGCGGGTTCGGGGCGATGTCGTACGCGGCCCGCCACCCCGGCATGTTCCAGGCCGCGGCCTCCTTCTCCGGGGTGCTGCACACCCGCGACGGCAACGGCGGCGTCGACTGGCTGCTCGGGCAGTACGACGAGAAATCCGTGAAGCTCTGGGGTCCCCCTCGGGATCCGGAGTGGGCCGCCCACAACCCGGCCGACCTCACCGGCGCGCTGCGCGGGGTACGGCTCTTCGTCTCCAGTGGCGACGGCGCCCCTGGCCCGCTGGACGACGTCTCCGAGGCGCGCGACGAGGGCGAGGCCTCCCTGTTCCTCCAGGCCGTGACCTTCGTCGAGCGGGCCAAGGCGAACGGCGTCGATGTGGCGGTCGACTTCTACGGCCCCGGTACCCACTCCTGGCCCTACTGGCGCCGCGGCCTCGAACGCTCGCTTCCCATGCTCATGAGCTCCATCGGCGCGGCGGCCTGAGAATCCACGCGGCGGCCTCCGCTCCCGGCTGGGTCTCCCGGCGGCGCGGAAAGTTAAGACTGGCGACTTTGGACGTTCAGCTCAGACACCCCTTTCCGGTCCATCCCCGTGGCTAGGTTCCTATGACACCCCAGCTCAGGGGCGTTCGCCGTATGTCATGAGGAGCCACCTTGCGAGTCCTGGCCGTTGTCCCCGCCCGTGGAGGTTCGGTGGGGGTCCCCCTGAAGAACCTGGCCGCGGTAGGCGGCACTCCCCTGGTCGCCCGTGCGGTACGAGCCTGCGTGCGCGCCGAGTTGGTCGACGAGGTCGTGGTCAGCACCGATCACGAGGGAATCGCCGAAGTCGCCCGCGCCGCGGGCGCGACCGTGATCGACAGGCCGGGAGAACTGAGCGGCTCGACCGCCTCCAGCGAGTCCGCTGTGCTCCACGCGCTCGACCACGTCCCCGACGTCCCCGACGTGGTCATCCTGGTGCAGTGCACCAGCGCGTTCATCGACCCCGCCGACCTGGACGGCGCGATCGCCAAGGTCCTGGACGGCAGCGCCGACGTGGTGTTCTCCGGGCTGGAGACCCACGAGTTCCTCTGGGACGCCGCCGGCGCGGGTGTGAACCACGACCCGTCCTACCGCCCCCGCCGCCAGGATCGCGAGCCGCACTTCCGCGAGACCGGCGCGTTCTACGTGATGCGCACCGAGGGCCTGCGCGAACACGGCCACCGCTTCTTCGGTTCCGTCGCCGTGCAGCAGGTGCCCTCGCGCCACGCCATCGAGATCGACACCCCCGAGGACCTGGAGATCGTACGGGCGCTCGCCCCCTTCGTCGACGAGCCCGAGCCGATCGACGTGGACGCGGTGATCACCGACTTCGACGGCGTGCACACCGACGACCGCGCCTACGTCGACCAGGACGGCCGCGAGATGGTCACGGTGAGCCGCTCCGACGGCATGGGCATCTCGCTGCTGCGCCGCTCGGGCGTCAAGCTGATGATCATGTCCACCGAGCACAACCCGGTGGTCGCGGCCCGTGCCCGCAAGCTGGGCGTGCCCGTGCTGCAGGGCCTCACCGACAAGCGGACCGTGCTGCGCGACTGGCTCGCCATCGAGGGGATCGACCCGGCCCGCGTCGCGTACGTCGGCAACGACGTCAACGACCTGGGCCCGATGAGCGACGTCGGCTGGCCCGTCACGGTCCCCGACGCCCACCCCAAGGTCCGCGCCGCCGCCAGGACCGTGCTGACCAGGCCAGGAGGCGCCGGGGCCGTACGGGAGCTGTGTGACCGCGTCCTCGCGGCCCGCCCGGTGGACGAGGTCGCCGTCGCCCCCGCGCCGCGCGCCGAGCTGCGGCTCACCCCGACCGCCAGGCCCGTCCAGATCGGCGACGCGCTGGTCGGCACCGGGCAGCCGGTCTACGTGATCGGCGAGATCGGCATCAACCACAACGGCGACCTGGACATCGCGCGCAGGCTCATCGACGTGGCGGCCGAGGCGGGCTGCCAGGCGGTCAAGTTCCAGAAGCGCACGCCGGAGATCTGCGTGCCGCTTGAGCAGCGCGACCAGATCCGGCAGACGCCCTGGGGCGAGATGACCTACATGGAGTACAAGATCAGGACCGAGTTCGGCCTGGACGAGTACACCCAGATCGCCAAGTACTGCCAGGAGCGCGGGCTGCACTGGTTCGCCTCGCCGTGGGACGTGCCGTCGGTGGAGTTCCTGGAGTCCATGAACGTGGTCACCCACAAGGTCGCCTCGGCGAGCGTGACCGACCTGGAACTGCTCCGCGCGCTCGCCGCGACCGGCAAGCCGATCATCCTGTCCACCGGCATGTCCACGCTGGAGGAGATCGACCGGGCGGTGGAGATCATCGGCACCTCCAAGCTGGTCCTGATGCACGCCACCTCCACCTACCCCCTGCCTCCCGAGGAGGCCAACCTCCGCACGATCATCACCCTCCAGGAGCGGTACGGCGTGCCGGTCGGCTACTCGGGCCACGAGCGCGGCCTGCAGATCTCGCTCGCGGCGGTGACCCTGGGCGCGGTGACCGTGGAACGGCACATCACGCTCGACCGCACCATGTGGGGCTCCGACCACGCCGCCTCCCTGGAACCGGCCGGGCTGGAGCACCTGGTCCGCGACATCCGGATCATCGAGACCGCCCTGGGCGACGGCGTCAAGCGCGTCTTCCCCGGCGAGGAGGCTCCCAAGTCGCGGCTGCGGCGAGTCAAGGTGTAAATGGCGCTGCTACATGGCGACGCTAACGCGTCGCGGTGAGGCCGCTCTTACCCGACTCCTGTTTGTTTGCGACGCTAACGCGTCGCGGTGAGGCCGCTCTTACCCGACTCCTTCCCTCGTCGAGGAAGATCGCTCGTTCCTCGCGACCTCCCTCTCCTCGGTCCAGTCGTCGGCGCGGCCTCACGGGGAGTCCCGTCAGGGGGGAGGTGAGGGGGGTCCGTTGGGAGGGAGTGAGGGGGTTGTTGGGGTGGTTGAGGTGGGGATGGGAGGGTTAAGTTGATCAAGTTGTCGGTGGTGGTTCCGGTGCGGGACGCGGAGGGCTACATCGGTGACGCGCTGACCTCGCTGACCAGGAACGCGCGCAGGGACTTCGAGTTCATCGTGGTGGACGACGGCTCCGCGGACGCGACCGGGCAGATCATCGAGGACTTCCGCGACGACCTGCCGGGGCTGGTCGTGCTGCGCAACGAGGCGCCGGCCGGGCTGGCCGACGCACGCAACCTCGGGGTCTCGCTGGCCTCCGGCCGCTATCTGACCTTCATGGACGGCGACGACTGGCTCGCGCCCGGATACCTGGAGAGCCTGGTCGGGGCGATCGAGCGGCTCGGCTGCGACTTCGTCCGGGTCGACCACGTCCAGGTGGAGGGCAGGAAACGGACGGTCCACCGGGCGCCGCTCGCCACCCGGGAGGTGGTGGTGAAGCCGCGCGACCACATCCTGCCCGCCGGGTCGAAGACCATGGTCGACTACCCGTACGCGTGGGCGGGGATCTACCGCCGCGACCTCGGCGAGCTGCTGACCTTCCCAGGGCACCTGCACACCGCCGAGGACAGGCCGTGGATCTGGCGGCTGCACCGTGAGGCGGCTTCTTTCGCGGTGGTGTCGCTGGCCGGGCTGTTCTACCGGCGGATGGTGGCGGGCTCGCTGACCCAGATCGGCGACGCGAGGCAGCTGCACTTCTTCGACGCCTTCGACCTGGTCTTCGCGGGCCTGGAGGAGGAGTTCACCCCCAAGGCGGCGCGGATGTTCCTCGCGCTTCTCGCCCACCACCTGGAGACGGGCGAGCGGTTCTCCCCCGAGCTGCGCGCCCGCTTCGAGGAGCGTGGCGCCGCGGCCCTGAGGCGCCTCCCCTCGGATCTGCTCGCCGAGATCCGCCTGGATCCAGAACGTGACCAGGTCCTGCGCAGACTCCTGGAGGGCTGATGACGCAGCTGTTCTACGCCTCGACCCTGTTCGGCGCGATGACACTGGCGGCGGCGATCGACGACGGCCGCTTCGGTCCCCGCGAAGGGCGCCGGATCCTGCTGGTGTCCAACAACGCGGCCATCCCGGAGATCACCCCGCCCCTGGACGAGGCGGCCGGTTTTGCCGCGCTGCGCCCGCACTTCGACGAACTCCACTCGTGGAACGAGATCATCGCCCCGCTGCACCCCTCGGACTGGAGGGCTCGCGTCATCGAGGTGCCGATGCTGAGCCGCATGGTCGCCTCGCGTCTGTCCCTGGATGACGGTCCCGCCGAGCTGATCCTGGAGTCCGTCGCGGTCCCCCCGGCCAGGACCCTGGGAGGGCTGGTCAGGGACTGTCCGATCACGGTCTACTCCGACGGCCTGATGAGCTACGGCCCGACCCGCGACCCGCTGCCGTTGGAGATCTCCGGGCGGATCACGCGCCTGCTCCACCTCGACCTGGTACCCGGCCTCACGCCGTTGCTGCTGTCGGAGTACGGGGTTCCCGCCGAGTCCCTTCCCGGCCGGGCCTTCCTCGACGTGATCGGGAAGGTCGGCGGGGAGGCCGGGGACGCGCGTTCGGGGCGGGCGATGATTCTCGGGCAGTACCTGTCCGCCCTCGGCATCCTCACCCCCGAGGAGGAGGCGCGACTGCACGCCGACATGCTGGGCGGCCTCGTCGCCCGGGGGTTTCGCAGCGTGCTGTTCAAGCCCCACCCGGCCGCCGGGCGCAGGCACGCCCAGCGACTGCGCGAGACGGCCGCCGAGCTGGGCGTCGAGCTCGACGTGGTGGCGGAGACCGTACCCGCCGAGTCGTGCTTCGCCGCGCTGAGGCCCGAGCTCGTGGTCGGCTGCTTCTCCACCGCCCTGATCACCGCGAGCCGGTACTTCGGGCTCCCGGTGGCGACGTCGGGCGTCGAATCGGTCCTGGATCGTCTCACCCCGTACGAGAACAGCAACCGGATCCCGGCCACCATCGCCGACGCCCTGCTGCCGCGCCTGTCGGCGGACGGCTCGCTGGAGGAACCGCCGCCGGTGGATCTTCCCGCCCTGGTGAGCGCGGTCGGCTACTGCATGCGGGCCGAGGTGTATCCGGGGCTGCGCGAGAGCGCCGCCGCCTACCTGGAGGCGCACGGCCCCGCCCGCTACTTCAAACGCCGGCGCCTCGGCTCCCTGGATCTGATCACCGCTCCCCCTGCCGCCGCCCCCAGGGAGCGGAGCCCGCTGGGCAGGCTCCGCGACCGCCTGTCGAAGGCGCTCCCCCTAGAGAGCCGGTCGGGTAACCGCGCAGAGCGTTGATCGACATCGGATGCGGCCAGGCCGATCCGTTGCGACCTGTGGTTTTACCCGATGGCCGGACATCACCCGGTCCTTGTTCGACCGGCGCTCTAGATCCGGCCGAACCCCTTGAGATAGCGGCGCATCCGGCGCTTGGCGCGGTAGCCGACGCGCAGCATGTTCGGCGGCACCTCCACGCGCATGCGGGCGCGGCGGCGGGCGGCGGCGTACTCGGGACCTTCGAGCAGGGACTTCGCCGGGACGAGGCGCCCGGAGCGGGCCCTTCCGACCAGGGAGACCATCCGCGACACCCAGTCGCTCTCGCCACCGGGGTGGAAGTAGTTGACCTTGCACCAGGCGTCGTCCGGGTGCAGGAAGCGCCCGGCGGAGAGGTCGTCGAGGGTGCCGAGCAGGCCGCTGTCCTCGAAGACCAGGTTGATCATCTCGGCGCCGACCCCGAAGTCCGACAGCACCAGGAGCGGTACCTTCTGGGCGATCGCCTCCAGCGCGGCGGTCGAACTGACGGTGACGAAGCCGGCCGCGTGGGCCAGGTGCTCGTGCATGGGTCCCACCGCGAAGCGCACGGCCCCGGCGCGCACCCGGCCCTCCTCGGCGAGCGACTGCCACAGGCGCTGGTAGTGGTAGCGCTCGTTGTGGGTCTGACGCTCGGTGTCCAGGGCCCGGAGCTTGACGACGACGTCCAGGTCGGGCCGCCTTCCGGCCAGCTCGGCCAGGGCGAGCAGGACGCGTTCGCGCTCCTCCCTGCGTTTGGGCACCTTGGCCTGGGTGGCGAACACCACCCGGTCGCGCGGCCCGGTGGCGGCGATCTCCGCGTCACCGCGCAGGAACGGCAACCTGGCCAGCCCGATCTGGCCGCCCCCGCCCAGCCTGACGCCGATCTCGGAGAACTCCTCGATCTCCCGGCCGCTGTGCAGCACTAACAGGTCGCATCCGCTGCGAAACAGCCACGCCTTCTCGGTGGCGGGTACGGAGATGCCCGGCAGCCCCGAGACGAACACCGGCCGGAACCGCAGCCCGGTCAGCACGTCTGCGGTCAGCACGTCCACCACGGGTCCCGTACAGGCGACGAGCACCACGTCGGGCCTGAATCGCTCGGCGGCCCGGCGCAGCGCGCGGGCCGACAGCACCGGCGGGTCTGCCGCCGAACCGGCCACGGCGGCGTGGATCTGCGCCGGCGACGGAGTGATGGGGGTGCGGACGACCGCCAGTTCCGACTCACAGCCCGCGGGCAGGTCCCGCAGCAGGCAGGCCGCCCACTTCAGGTAGGAGTCGGAGTCGGCCACGGCCAGGACCTTCAAAGAGAACCTCCGACGGGGAATCCCCCGGTTTCGTGTGCGGGCACGGTGTGCGTAGCGCGAGCGGCGAGCCCGCCCGGCCTCGGCCGTCGGGTCATGACCCGGTGACGCCCGTGTCGTGATGGGCGAACCTCGACAGGTGGGAGCGCAGTGACGGCGCCGCCTCGGCCGTCCACCACTCGTCGGGAACGTCCACCGTCTCCACGGCGACTCCCCGGGCCGAGAGCAGGACCCGCAGGGAGGTGACCGCGGTGGACGGCAGGCTCAGCACCCGCTGCTCGGCGGCCAGGCCGCGCAGGGTCATCTCGGCGGGGATCCCGCCGTCGTAGACGGTGATTCCCGGCTGTTCCCCGACCCGGGCCAGGTCGCCGGGGTCCTCGCGGCGGTGCGGGAAGTAGGCCACCGGCTCGGCCGATCCGAGCCCGGCCAGCCAGCCGAAGTAGCGTTCGCGGTGGATCAGGCCGTTGCGGACCAGCGAGGTGCCGAGGACGACGGTGCGCTCGGCGGGACGGGGCCTTCGCAGCGGCTGGGATCGCAGCCAGGCGAAGTCGTGGGTGACCAGCTCGACTCCCCTGGCACGTACGGCCTTCGCCAGGTCGGAGGGCACCGGCAGCGCGGTGAAGATCGACAACCGCCCCGCACGGGCGGCGGCGCGCAGCCTGAGCCCGGCCGCCGTGGCGAGGACGGTCCTGAGCCCTCCCGCCTTCCCCCTCGCCCTCAGCAGGGGCGTTCCCGCTCTGCCGGTGAGCAGTTCCAGGAGCCTGATGGTGGCGAGCCCGTCGTCGACGATCACGATCCGGCCGGGGGACGCGGTGAGCCAGCGGAACTGGACCTTGCCGGAGAAGGCGTCACCCACCGCCCAGGTCTCACCCCGGCGAGGCCGGGGCATGTCCGGGCGTGCCGGGGTGAGCTCAAGCCCTCTCGGCAGGGTGAGGCGGCCGAGTTCGCGGCCTGTCACGGCCAGCGGGCGGAGTTTCGCCCGGGGGACGAGATGGCTGCGGACGCCGAGCAGCCCGGCGTGGTGGGCCTCCACCGCGCAGAGCATCTGCAGCGGGGATTCCACCCAGGCGATGGCCGAATCCTGCTCCCGCGCGTGGTCTCGACCGTCCTCCACGCCGGGCGATGACCCGTTCACGACTGGCACAACCTAACCCGGTGGCCTTAAGGAGCAGGGAACTGCGGATGAACAGCCGACCACGCGCGACTGCAGATGATCTTTCCGGCCTCCGCCTTTCCGTGGCCGCCGTCCGAGGTCGGATACGACCGGATGTCCGTCGACCAGGTCGTCGGGCGGGGAGGCGTCGGCCCCGAACTCGAACCGCAGCCCTCTGGAGGTTGGGAGGACCTCCGGGCATGGTCGCGAGCCGACGGATCCCGCGTGCGCTCTCCGGCCCTTTCATGGGAGAACCCCTACCGTCCGCATACTTTTTACTATCGAATATTTGTTCGAAAATATGGCGAGCACAAGATCTTCGATGGAGGCCTTCCTCCTCGCGCGATAGCACGCCCGGGCCGACGCTTCGCGGGCGGGCCCGGTAAGCCCGAATCGCCGTGAACACGGGGGATCCCGGACACCCTCCCCATCCCCGCGGGAAGACGCGCCCGACGTCGGAGGGACATGATCGACTTCCTTTCCCCCGCCCGGCGGCCCCCTGCCGTACCCCCTCATTTGGGACGTATTACCAAGTCAGAGCAATGTGTCCTACTTGTAATCGTCTGCCCTGTTGTCGTACGTTCGTCCTGTTCATGGCAATTGTCTAGGTCTATACAGGTCTGTGCATTGCCGTCACATTGCCCGACCGTGCTCCACCCGGCGGAACCCTCCGCCATCGGTGAGCACGGCCGCCGAATCCGCGAAGTCTGCGGAACCGGGGAACCACGTTCCTGGGGTGAATCAACGCACTCATGCGTCGTAGGGCACTTCCCAGCCCGAACCCGTCAGCTAACCCGGTAGGCGGTATGGAAGCGAAGCAAGGAGCCGAACCCCCACATGACCAAGCATCGCCTCACCTCCACCCCCCGCGCCGCCTGCGCCATCCTGGGCGCCTGCGCCGTTCTGGCGACCGGCACCACCGGCGCGGCCCTGGCCGACAGTCACAGTGTCGTGAACGCACCGCCCGCCGACACCCGCGCGCAGGGCACCAGTGCCGCGAAGACCCCCCTGCAGGTCGTGGCCGAAGGCCTCCCCAAGGTCTCGGCCGCCCAGGTCCTTGACATCGCCTCCAAGCAGATCGGCGTCCGCGAGAACTCCCGGGGCGGCGGAACCAAGTTCCACTCCTGGTACATGTCGAGCCCCCGCGCCATGGAGACCATGGCCCGCGACGGCGGCAAGAGCGTGTACGAGTACGCCAACGCCCCCTGGTGCGCGATGTTCGTCTCCTGGGTCGGCGAGACGGCCGGCATCCGCCCCACGATGGGCTGGGACGCCTACACCGTCACCCACGCCAAGTGGTTCAAGAACAACGGACACTGGGGCACCACCCCCACCCCCGGCGCCGTCGTCTACTTCGACTGGGCCGGCGGCAAGAGCATCGAGGGCATCGACCACGTCGGTTTCGTGAAGAAGGACAACGGGAACGGCACGATCACCACGATCGAGGGTAACACCGGCAACGGTGTCGTCGAGGAGCGTGTCAGGCCCGTCTCCCAGATCGTCGGTTACGGCTACCCGGTCTACTCGGACTGACTCCCAGCCGACCCCTGGCCGCCGCCCGGCCCCCTCGCCGGTGAACGCGTGCGGCCCTCACGCTTCCAGGGGCACCGCTCGAACGAGCGGTGCCCCTGACGGCGTTCCATCTTGCCCCCTCCGCTCTTCCCGCGAGCCCCGCGCGACCACGAAATGCCCCAACTGGTATGCCCGTGAGGTGGGAGCGCTCCCAATCACCCTTGTGGGAGGTATGTACATTTTTCATACCAAAAGTCCCACCTAAAGCGACCGGATGTAACGGTTGAGTTTCGGCATATTGACGTCCTGGTTGCCTATCGTCCACTCTTCGTGGGAGCGCTCCCAAAAGCACATTGAGGAACGATCTCGTCGCGACGACCGCGTTTGTCGGGGACCGGTCCGCGATGTCGCCTCCCAATGAAATTCGGGCGACCACCTGAGAGGGGTCCGGAATGTTGAACAACAAGCGACACGGCAAGCTCGCCGCCGTCGCGGTCATGGCGGCCACCGCCCTGGCCATCACGTCATGCAGCTCCAGCGAGCCGGCGGCACCCGCCGCGGAGGGCGGTTCCTCCGCCCCGGCCGAGCCGGTAACCATCACCGTGCACACCTTCGGCGGCGGTGAGAACTTCGGCTACGACAAGGCCGTGGAGACGTGGAACGCGGCGAACCCGAACATCCAGGTCAAGTACCAGAACCTGACCGACCGTTTCGAGGACGTCTATCTTCCGCAGCTGCTCCAGCGCCTGCAGGCCAACAGTGGCGCGGCCGACATCATCGCCCTGGACGAGGGCGCGATGGGTCTCATGAAGGCCCGCCCGCAGTTCTTCACCGACCTTGCCGAGTACGGGCTGGACAGCCGTAAGGCCGACTTCCCCGCAGCGAAGTGGGACAACGGCATCAACGCCGACAACAAGCTCTTCGCGCTGGGCACCGACATCGGTGGCATGACCATGTGCTACCGCAAGGACCTGTTCGAGAAGGCGGGCCTGCCCACCGACCGCGAGGAGGTCGGCAAGCTCTGGCCGGACTGGAACGCCTTCAAGGCGATCGGCGAGAAGTTCAAGGCCGCCAACCCCGGCAAGACCGACCCCAAGTTCCTCGACGGCCCGAACACGCTCTACAACGTGATCCTGTCGCAGGAGGCGCCGAAGAACGGCAACGTCGCCTACTTCGACAAGAGCAACCAGCTCATCATCGAGAGCAACCCGGCCATCAAGACCTCCTTCGACACGGTGAAGGACTTCAGCGAGGCGGGCCTGACCGCCAAGCTGGCCTCGTTCACCCCGCCGTGGAACGCCGCGATCAAGAAGGGCGCCTTCGCGACCATGGGCTGCCCGGCCTGGATGCTCGGCGTGGTCTCCGGTGCGGCCGGCGACGACAACAAGGGCAAGTGGGACGTCGCGTCCGTGCCCGGCGGCGCGGGCAACTGGGGTGGCTCCTACCTCGCGATTCCCAAGCAGAGCAAGCACCCCAAGGAGGCCGCCGAGGTCCTGAACTACCTCACCGGCAAGGAGGGCCACGTCATGGCCTTCCAGGAGGCCGCGGCCTTCCCGAGCTCCATCCCCGCCCAGCAGGACCCGGCGGTCGCCGACCTGAAGAACCCGTTCTTCAACGACGCGCCGACCGGTCAGATCTTCGGTGCCTCGGTCAAGGACCTGCTGCCCGTGTTCCTCGGCGAGAAGCACGCCCAGGTCAAGACCGCGGTGGAGAAGGTGCTTGAGGGCATGGACCAGGGCTCGGTCCCCTACGACCAGGCCTGGACCAAGTTCCTTGAGGCCGGCGTCAAGGCAGCGGGCTGATCCCCGTACCGACCCGCATCGGCCCGGCTGCGGCGATCCCGCAGCCGGGCCGGTCGCCTGCCCCCGCTGAAAGGCTCTGACCGATGACACTGCACGTCGACTCCCCGGCCGCGCCGCCACGGCCCAGCCCTCGCCGGTCCGGCGGGCGCCGCGGACCGAAGCAGGGCGGTGGGTGGTCCCGCTTCGACCTCCGGGCGACCCCCTACTTCCTCGTATCCCCGTACTTCCTGCTTTTCGCGATCTTCGGCGTCTTCCCCCTCGGCTACACCCTCTGGGTCTCCCTGCACGACTGGGAGCTCGCCGGAGACAAGACCCTCGTCGGCCTCGACAACTACATCGAGCTGATCACCGACGAGGCCTTCTGGAACGCGGTGATCAACACCCTCGGCATGTTCGTCATGTCGACGATCCCGCAGCTCGTCCTGGCCCTCCTGCTGGCCAACGCGCTCAACAAGCGCATCCGGGGACGGCTCTTCTTCCGCCTCGGCGTACTGCTGCCGCTGATCACCTCCGTCGTCGCCGTCGCCGTCGTCTTCACCCAGCTCTACGGGCGCGACTACGGCATGATCAACTGGTTCCTGAGCTTCTTCGGGGTCGACGCGATCAACTGGCAGAACGAGAAGTGGTCCGCGTGGATCGCGATCTCCACGATGATCGACTGGCGCTGGACCGGCTACAACTCGATCATCCTGCTCGCCGCCATGCAGACCATCCCCAAGGACCTCTACGAGGCCGCCGCCATCGACGGTGCCACGCCCAGGCGGCAGTTCTGGCAGATCACCATCCCGATGCTCCGCCCGACGATCATCTTCGTCGTCTTCATCTCCACCATCGGCGGCCTGACGCTGTTCACCGAGCCGGTCATGTTCGACGGCAACCCGACGATGAGCGGCGGCGCCACCGGCCAGTACCAGACCGTGGCGATGTTCATCGTCAAGGAGGCGTTCCGCGACTTCGACTTCGGCTACGCCGCCGCGGCCTCGTGGCTGCTGTTCGCACTGATCCTCATCGGGACACTCATCAACTACTCCTTCACCCGCCGTATCGGGGGTTCCAAGTGACGGCCACCCAGCTCCGGCGGCCCCCCGCGCAGCACTCCCGACGCCCCTCGGGCCAGTCGGCCGCGCGAAACCGCATCTGGGACGCGGGCCCGATGACGAAGGTCGTCCTGGCCTTCGCCCTCGTGCTGTCGGCGTTCCCCATCTACTACATGTTCATCATGGCCACCCGGACCAACGAGGAGGCCATCGACGTACCCCCGCCGCTGTTCCCCGGCGGCCACCTCGGTGAGAACATCGCGCGACTGCTGTCCACCGAGGACGCCTACTTCATGACCGGCCTGATCAACTCGGCCATCGTCTCGGTCACCGTGACGGTCTCGGTCGTGCTGATCTCCACCCTCGCCGGCTTCGCCTTCGCGAAACTGCGCTTCAAGGGCAGCAAGATCCTGCTGGGCCTGATCCTGGTGACGATGATGGTCCCGCTCCAGCAGATGGGCGTCGTGCCGCTGTACGAGCTCATGGTCACGCTCGGCTGGACCGGTCAGCTGAAGGCGGTGATCCTGCCCTTCCTGGTCAACGGCTTCGGGGTCTTCATGATGACCCAGTACGCCACCCAGGCGGTGCCGGACGAACTGGTCGAGGCGGCCCGTGTCGACGGCGCCTCCACCATGCGCATCTATCTCAACGTCATCCTCCCGGCGCTCCGGCCGGGTATGGCGGTGCTCACGCTCCTGGTCTTCATGCAGACCTGGAACGAGTTCATGTGGCCGTTGATCGTGCTGAACCCGGACAACCCGGTGGTCCAGACCTCGATCGCGGCGCTCAACCAGGCCCACGGAACCGACTACGTGATGCTGTTCACCGGCACCGCGGCATCGGTCCTGCCGCTGTTCATCGTTTTCATCGCGTTCGGCCGCCAGATCGTCGGCGGACTCATGGAAGGTGCGGTCAAGGCGTGACCACGCAAGAGACGCGGATCAAGAGCCCGGATCTAATGTTTCCGACGAACTTCGTCTGGGGTGCGGCCACCTCCGCCTACCAGATCGAGGGCGCTGTCTCGGAGGGCGGCCGAGGCCGCTCCATCTGGGACACCTTCGTCAAGCAGCCGGGAAAGGTGGTGAACGGCGAGCACGCCGACATCGCCATCGACCATTACAACCGCTACCGGGACGACGTGCGGATGATGGCCGAACTCGGCCTCAGCGCGTATCGGTTCTCCGTCTCCTGGCCCCGGATCCAGCCCGAGGGGCGCGGGGCCGTCAACCCCGCGGGCATCGACTTCTACAGCCGCCTGGTCGACGAACTCCTCTCCCGGGGCGTCGACCCGTGGGTGACGCTCTACCACTGGGACCTGCCCCAGCCCCTGGAAGACGCGGGCGGCTGGCCCGCACGGGACACGTCGAAGCGCTTCGCCGACTACGCGGTGGCCGTGCACGACGCGCTGAGCGACCGGGTCCGCAACTGGAGCACGGTCAACGAGCCCTGGTGCTCGGCGTACCTCGGGTACGCCTCGGGAGAGCACGCCCCCGGCCGGCGTGAGCCGGAAAAGGCCGTGTACGCCGCCCACCACCTCCTGCTCGCGCACGGCCTGGCCGCGCAGGCGATCCGTGCCCAGCGGCCCGAGAGCATGATCGGCGGCTGCGTCAACCTGTACGCGATCTCGCCCCAGACCTCCTCGGAGGCCGACCAGGACGCCGCCCGCCGCATCGACGGGCTGCAGAACCGTTTCTTCCTGGACGCCCTGCTCAAGGGCGAGTACCCCGACGACGTCCTGGAGGACCTCGGCCGGCCCGAAGGGCTCGTCCACGACGGGGACATGGAGATCATCTCAACGCCGCTGGACAAGCTGCTGATCAACTACTACAGCCGCTTCACCGTCTCGGGAACCCCCGGCGGCGCCGCGTCGGCCGCGGCGGCGCCCACCGACAGCGGGTCGCCCTGGGTCGGTAGCGAGCACGTGTCGTTCGTCGAGGGCGGGCGGCCCGTGACGGCCATGGGCTGGGAGATCGACCAGTCGGGGCTGCTGGAGATCCTGCACCGGCTGACCACCGAGTACCCGCGCGTCCCCCTGATCATCTCCGAGAACGGCGCGGCCTTCGACGACGTCGTGGGCCCCGACGGGGTCGTCCACGACCGCGACCGGGTCGACTACTTCGACGCCCACCTGCGCACCTGCCACGCCGCCATCGAGGCCGGGATCCCGCTGGAGGGCTACTTCGCCTGGTCGCTGATGGACAACTTCGAGTGGGCGTGGGGGTACGGCAAGCGGTTCGGGCTGGTACACGTCGATTATGAGACCCAGATTAGAGTTCCCAAAGAGAGCGCTCTCTGGTATGCCGGGACCATCAGGCGTGGAGGCCTGAGCGGTCCGGCAGAATAGGGGCCCGGAAATTCATCACTGGGGGCACAATCACATGAACGGCGACCGTCGTCCGACGCTTGAGGCGGTCGCGGCCCTGGCAGGTGTCGGCCGGGGCACGGTGTCGCGGGTCATCAACGGCTCGCCGAAAGTGAGCGAGAGGGCTCGCGACGCCGTGCTGCGGGCGATCCAGGAGTTGGGCTACGTGCCCAACCGGGCGGCCCGCGCGCTGGTCACCCGGCGCACCGACACCGTGGCACTGGTCGTCTCGGAGTCGGAACTGAGGGTCTTCGACGAGCCGTACTTCGCCGGGACCATCCGCGGCATCGGCTCGGCCCTGTCGGAGACCGGCCTGCAACTGATCCTCGCGATGGCGCAGTCGGCGCAGGAGCACGAGCGGCTGGAGCACTATCTGACCGGGCAGCACGTCGACGGGGTGCTGCTGATCTCTCTGCACGGCGCCGACCCGCTGCCGGGGCGGCTGGAGGCGATGGGCGTGCCGACCGTCATCGGCGGTCGGCCGGTCGGCCTCACCCCCTACAGCTACGTCGACGTCGACAACCGGGCCGGGGCCAGGCAGGCGGTCAAATACCTGCTGAGCAAGGGCCGCCGCCGGATCGCCACCATCGCGGGCACCCAGGACATGGGGGTGGGCGTCGACCGGCTCGCGGGCTACCGCGACGCGCTGATCGCGACCGGCGTGAGCGAGATGGTGACGTACGGCGACTTCAGCGAGGAGAGCGGCATGGCCGCGATGCACAGGCTCCTCGCCGAACACCAGGACCTCGACGCCGTCTTCACCGCCTCCGATCCGATGGCGCTGGGCGCGATGCGTGTGCTGCGCGAGGCGGGAAAGTCGATTCCCGATGACGTGGCGGTGATCGGCTTCGACGACTCCCCCGCGGGGGCGCACTCCTCGCCCGCTTTGACCACCGTGCACCAGCCCACCGAGTCGATGGGCCGGCAGATGGCCCATCTGCTCGTCGCCCGCATCAACGGCGAGCAGCTGGAGCAGCCGGTGGTCATACTGGACACCCACCTGATCGAGCGCGACTCCGCCTGACCTGCCCTCAAAGGCCGGCGCCCACCTTCCTCCCCTGCCCGGCGCGCCACGTCCAGGCCGCACCACCGTTCCCCAGCCGCGCCGAGGCAGGACGAGGTAGGACATGGACAGCAGAACGAAACGCCCGCTCACGCTCGCCCAGCTCGACGCGCTGGCGCGGCGGGCCCTGGGGGGCGGCCTCTCCTCCGCCACCGAGCTCACCGGCGGCTTCGCCAACGCCGTGTGGCGGCTCACCCTGCTGGACGGGCGGGAGGTGGTACTGAAACTGTCACCGCCACCAGAGCTGGAGCAGCTGCGCTACGAGCGCAACCTGTTGCGTACCGAGGCCACGGTCTACGGTCTGGCCGCTCAGGCGGGAATTCCGGTCCCCGAGCTGCTGCGCGCCGGGTTCGACGATCCGGTGCTGGGCGGCGACTACCTGGTCCTGTCCGCCCTCGACGGGGTGCCGTGGAGCCAGGCGAAACCGGCGAAGGCCGACCGGCGGGCCCTGCGCAGGGAGCTCGGCGGCCACCTGGCCAGGCTGCACGCGATCACCGGCGACGTCTACGGCTACCCGTACGCGGGTCTGACCGGCGGCACGTGGCGGGAGGCGTTCCTGGTGATGACCGATGCGATCCTGGCCGACGCGGGCCGCTACGCCACCCCGCTGCCGAGGCCGGTGTCCGAGATCGCGGCGGCGATCGAGGCAGGCGCGAGCGCGTTGGAGGAGGTCGTGACCCCCTGCCTCGTCCACTTCGACCTGGGGTCGGGCAACGTCTTCCTGACCCGCGACGAGACACCGCGCATCCAGGCGATCATCGACCACGAGCGGGCCTTCTGGGGTGACCCGCTCGCCGACTTCGTCGCCCCGACGATCTTCGGCGAGCTGGAGGAGTCCGATCCGATCGTCGCCGGATACCGCGACGCGGGCGGCGTCGTGGAGTTCACCGGCCCCGCCCGTACCCGGATGGTCCTCTACCGCCTCTATCTGGCGCTGATGATCCTGATCGAGAACGGCCCCCGCCAGTATCCGGAGAAGGAGTACGCCCCTCTGCGGGACCGCTGCGCCGCCGACGTGCTCGAAGCCCTCGACAAGCTCTCGGCGGCGCCGTGACCCGCGTCGCTCAGATGACCTGAGCCGCTCGTCGCCGTCCACCGGTGCGGGAGGCGCGACTCGCGACTATCCCGGCTCTCCGACGAGGCGCCGAACGACGGCGAGCCCTTCGGGCGTACCGGGCCAGTGTCCTGCCAGCGCGTCGGGACCCGCACGTCTGACGACCGACCGCAGGACGAAGGCGACGACGATCGCGTCGTCGGCGTAGCCGAGCACCGGGATGAAGTCGGGGATCAGGTCGATGGGCAGTGCCAGGTAGCCCAGCAGCAGCCACAGCCGGACCCGCACCCCGCGAGGCAGGCCGTCGTCGCGCGCGAGCCTGGTGACCAGGCGGAGCAGATCGGGCAGTAGGCGCAACGCCTCGCCCAGGGCGCCGCCTCTGGGGCGCGCGATCACCAGGAAGACGGCGAGGGTGAGCCAGAGCATCAGCAGGCCCCCCGCGATCGCCGCAGCCACCTTCCAGACCTCGGCCACCTTCCCTCGCCTTCCTCGTTCTCACCGGTTCTCACCGGTTCTCACCGCCCGCGAACGCCCTTCACATCGACGGTTCCGTGGCAGCGGAACGGGCATGGCCAGACCGGAGGTCAGGATACGCGCCCTCGGGAAGACGGTCCGAGGCGAAAAGCTTTGATCACCACTATCGCCCCCCAACCTGCTTTCCTTCCCCCGGGTCCTGTGTCAGAATTTCACTAGGTGATGAATTATGCGGAGAAACACATGCGTGATCGCCGGGGGCGGCCCGGCGGGGGCGATGCTGGCGCTGCTGCTGGCGAGGGCAGGCGTCGAGGTGACGCTCCTGGAGAAACACGAGGACTTCCTGCGGGACTTCAGGGGCGACACCATCCACCCCTCGACCCTCCAGATCCTCGACGAGCTGGGGCTGGCCGAGCAGTTCCACCGGCTGCCGCACCGCAAGGCGTACGGGATGGAGATCCACACCGACGACGCCACGGTGCCAATCGCCAATCTGAGGCGACTCAAAGGCAAATATCAATACATCGCCTTTGTCCCGCAGTGGGAGTTCCTCGACCTGCTCACCACCGCCGCCGGGCGCTACCCGAACTTCCGCCTCGTCATGAAGGCCGAGGTGTACGGGGTGATCCGCGAGGGCGACGCGGTGCGCGGGGTCCGCTACCGAGACCCCTCGGGCGAGCACGAACTGCGCGCGACCCTCACCGTGGCCGCCGACGGCCGCCACTCCGACGTACGCCGGGCCGCCGGGCTCGTTCCCGTTGAGCACAGCGCCCCCATGGACGTGGTCTGGTTCCGGCTGCCGCGCGAGCCCTCCGATCCCGACAAGACGTTCCTGCGGCTCTCCAACGGCCACATGATGGTGTCGATCAACCGTGAGACCTACTGGCAGCTCGCCTACCTGATCGAAAAGGGCGGCTTCGAAACCCTGCGCTCGGAGGGGATCGAGGCGCTGCGCGGGCCGGTCGCCAGACTCCTGCCCTTCCTCGACGACCGGGTCGGGCGGCTGCGGGACTTCGGGGAGGTCAGCGTGCTCTCGGTCGCGCTCAACCGGCTGCGCCGCTGGCACCGCCCCGGCCTGCTGGTCATCGGCGACGCCGCGCACGCCATGTCGCCGATCTTCGGCGTCGGCATCAACCTCGCCGTACAGGACGCGGTCGCCGCCGCCAACCTGCTGGCCGGGCCGCTCGCCTCCGGGGCCGAGATCCCCGAATCCCTGCTCGCCAGGGTCCAGCGGCGGCGCACCCCGCCCACCATGATCACTCAGTTCGCCCAGCGCGTCGTCCAGAGCCGGCTGATCCGCCCGACGCTGAGCGGGCGCGGCCGGCCGGTGCGGCTACCGCGCGACATCTCCCGCCTTCCGCTCATCGGCTTCCTGGCCAGGCGTTTTGTCGGGTTCGGCGTCCTTCAGGAGCATGTTTCCAGCCCCACGGAATCTCACCAGGTATAAAGTCCTTCTCACTGGGTGGACGATCGGGTCTGTTCTAACACCCGGTTGCAATAGCCTGGTATGTCGTGAGCATCAACCTCGAATCCTGGCGGCGGCTGCCCGCGGCGCAGCAGCCCGAGTGGCCCGACCGTGGCGAGCTGGACAAGGTCGTCACCGAGCTGAAGGGCCTCCCGCCCCTCGTCTTCGCGGGCGAGTGCGACAACCTCAAGGCCGACCTCGCGGCGGTGGCGCGGGGAGAGGCCTTCGTCCTCCAGGGCGGAGACTGCGCCGAGACCTTCGCCGGCGCCACCGCCGACGACGTGCGCAACAAGCTCAAGACACTGCTCCAGATGGCCATCGTGCTGACCTACGCGGCGAAGGTCCCCGTGGTGAAGATCGGCCGGATGGCCGGGCAGTTCGCCAAGCCGCGCTCGAAGAACACCGAGATCCGCGACGGTGTCGAGCTGCCCGCCTACCGGGGCGACATGGTCAACGGCTTCGAGTTCACCCCCGAGTCCCGCGTTCCCGACCCCTGGCGACTGCTGCGGGCGTACCACTCCTCGGCGGTGACGCTCAACCTGGTCCGCGCCTTCACCAAGGGCGGTTACGCCGACCTGCGCCAGGTGCACGCCTGGAACCAGGACTTCGTGATCGAGTCCCCGGCCGGCAAGCGCTACGAGCAGCTCGCCCGTGAGATCGACCAGGCGCTCGCCTTCATGCGCGCCTGCGGGGCGGAGCCCGAGGAGTTCCACACCGTCGAGTTCTACTCCTCGCACGAGGCGCTGATCCTCGACTACGATCAGGCGCTCACCCGGATCGACTCGCGGACCGGCCGGCCGTACGACGTCTCGGCGCACATGGTCTGGATCGGCGAGCGCACCCGCCAGCTCGACGGCGCCCACCTGGAGTTCTTCGCCAGCATCCGCAACCCGATCGGCGTCAAGCTCGGCCCGACGACCAGCTCCGAGGACGCCCTCGCGCTGATCGAGAAGCTCAACCCCGACAACGAGGCCGGACGGCTCACCTTCATCACCCGGATGGGCGCGTCGAAGATCCGCGAGCACCTCCCCGAGCTGGTGGAGAAGGTGACCGCGAGCGGCGCCCAGGTGGCGTGGATCTGCGACCCCATGCACGGCAACACCTTCGAGGCGCCCAGCGGCCACAAGACCCGCCGTCTGGACGACGTCCTGAACGAGGTGGCGGGCTTCTTCGAGGTGCACCGCGCGCTCGGCACCCACCCGGGCGGCGTCCACATCGAGTTCACCGGCGACGACGTCACCGAGTGCGTGGGCGGCGGCGCCGAGATCGTCGAGAACGACCTCGCCAGGCGCTACGAGACGGCCTGCGACCCGCGCCTCAACCGCGGCCAGTCACTTGACCTCGCCTTCAGGGTGGCCGAGCTCTACCGTTCGGTCTGATCTCACCGACCGACTCTCGATCACGTGAAAGCCCCGCTCCATCGGTCTTCCTCCGGTGGCGCGGGGCTTTCACGTGATCGGGAGCCGGGCATCAGCCCTTCTGCGCGCCCAGCTCGTTGGCGAGCTCGGCGCGGATCGCGTCCATGTCGAGCGCGCGAACCTGGCCGATGAGGTCCTCAAGGGCGGGCTCGGGCAGCGCGCCCGGCTGGGCGAAGACGACGATGCCATCACGAATGGCCATGATCGTCGGAATCGAGGTGATCTCGAACCCCTGCGCGAGCGCCTGCTCGGCCTCAGTGTCGATCTTGCCGAACTTGATGTCGGTGTGCTTCGCCGACGACTTCTCGAAAATCGGCCCGAAGGTGCGGCACGGTCCGCACCAGGCCGCCCAGAAGTCCAGCAGGACGATCCCCTCGTCGGCGATGTCGTTGAAGTTCTTCTCGGTTACCTCGATGGTGGCCACCGGTGGCTCCTTCTGTCGTTCACGTCTGTATGGCTGGCATAACCACTTCCCCTCCCCGCGCATTCCATCCCGCCATCCCGCCGGGCATGCTCCTCACACGGCTCGCCGTCCGGCGTCGCGCATCGCATCGGGCGTCTCCTGTCCACCGGAACCGGAAGCCGAGGACGAGGACAAGGGCGAGGGCGAGGGCCGCCCCCACGCCCCTCGCCGGCCGGGACGATCCGGGCCCGGCCATACGGCGAGACCTCCGCGGGGCCGCCCCGCGGAGGTCTCGCGTCAATGTCTCGTGGTCGTGATCAGCGCTTTCCACCGGTCAGCGTCAGTCCGATGATCACGGGGTCGTGGTCGGAGGAGCGGAACGCGTCGGGCTGGTAGAGGCTCGGCGGGTTGAACTCGGTGTTGTAGTCGAGGATCCGGCTCTCGTCGGCGTTGATGTGCCAGATCGTCGCGCTGGTCACGCGCTTGAGCAGGTCCTTGCCGACCAGGGCGTGGTCCAGCTCGCCGACCAGTCCGTCGAAGAGGTAGCTGTAGCGCAGCGGCGCCGGGACGAACCTCTTGGTCACGCTGGTCAGACCCGCCGCCTCCAGGGTGTCGATCGGGTCCTCCTCGCCGTAGGCGTTGAGGTCACCGAGGACGAGCGGGTTGGTCAGGTTCAGGCTGTTGATCAGGCCCAGCGTCGCCTGCGCCTGGCGGATGCGCTCGCCGTTGTAGCAGCTCTGCCCGTCACCCTGGTCGGCGTCGGGGCCCACGGCCTGCGCGTCGCAGCCCTTGGACTTGAAGTGGTTGACCAGCACGGTGAAGGACTGGCCGCCCTGGACCCTGCGGAAGGTCTGGATCAGCGGGGGCCTGCGGAAGACCGGGTCGGTGGAGGAGCGCGCGGCCCCCACCGGCTCGACCTTGCCCGGCTTGTAGATGGCGGTCACATGGATCACGTCGGTGCCGGGGTAGGGGTGGGTGATCGCCGCGTAGGTGCCCGCGCCGACCTCGGCGTTGAGCGCGTCGACCAGGGCCTGCACCGCGGTCTGGCCGTTGTTCTGGACCTCCATGAGGCCGACGACGTCGGCGTTCATGCCCTTCAGCGCGGCGACCAGCTTGGTCAGCTGGCGCTGCTGCTCGGGGGCGTTGCTCGCACCGCGCGAGCCGAGGGTGGTGAACCAGTTGAGCGTGTTGAGGCTGGCCACCTTGACGTTGCCGACGACCGGGAACGGTGCGGGCAGGCGCGGGTTGGTCCGCAGGAAGTTGACCTGCTTCGTCGGCTGGAGGCGGTACTTGCCGAAGCCGTACCCCATCACGCCGGTGACGCCGAGCGCGGTGTCACCAAGGCGGACGGTGCGCGGGTCGGTGTAGGGGATCGTCGGCGGGTTCTCCACCGTGGAGCCGTCGTCCAGCAGCAGGGTGCGCCGCGCGTTCTTGGCGGCGTCCACCCCCGCCCTGTCGGTCGGCTGGAACACGCGCCCCCCGGAGGCGACGGTGACCTCGCCGTAGCGGCCCAGGTTGTAGTGGTCGTTGACGGTGAGCAGCTCGGGGAAGGTGACGAGCATGCTCTCGACGGGCTCGAAGGTGGCGCCCTCGGCGAGCGGCAGCTTCTGCCTGACAGGGGTGATGGTGCCCTTTCCGCAGACGTCCACCGCGGTGACCGGCGACAGCTCGGTCCAGCCGTTGAACTCTATGACCCTGCCGGTGACCAGGACGCGGTCGCCGACCTTGACGTCCTTGAAGGAGTCGCGGGCGAAGGCGAACAGCCCCTCGGAGGTGGCCGGGTCGGAGTCGGGGGTCGGGTCCTGCAGGAAGAAGCCGCTGAGCTGCGTGCTCTTCTGGAGATCGGCGGTCACGACGCCCTCGACGCGGACGGTCTGGCCGGCCAGCGGGCTGACGTCACCGCTCCCCTGCACCTGGGCGATCTGGTGGGTGACCGGAATCTCGCACGGCTCCCCCGGCGGCGTGGGAGTCGGGGTGGGGGTCGGCGTGGGCTCCACCGTCGGGGTCGGCGTGGGGGTGGGGGTCGGCTCGACGTCGCCGCAGGGCGCGGGGGTGGTCGCCCGGTTACGCGGCGCCGGGTCTCCTGTCTCCACGTCGTCACCGTTGACGTCGGTGTCGGCGCAGCCGTGGTCCTTGCGCAGGCCCGCCAGGGCGACCGCGAGGGCGGGGGCGGCGGTGCCCTCGAAGTAGTTGGCGCCGCCGTACCCGATCAGGTCGGCGATGAGTGTCGTCTGCTCCGGCGAGCAGGGAGCGGAGCCGCCGTTGCACGCCAGGCCCGTGGCCGAGCGGACCAGGGCCACCTTGCCCGCGGAGCCGCTCAGGTTGATCGTTCCTGTGGTGTCCGCGGCGGGCAGCGGGGAGCCGTTGGCGCCTCCGGCCAGCTGGACCAGGTGGTACTGGCCGGGCGCGAGGGTGCCCGCCAGGGGGACGACCGGGTTGGCGCCGAAGTTTCCCGTACCGGTGGCGCTCGCGTACTGGACGGACCAGCCGTCCAGGGCGACGGGCGCGGCGCTGCGGTTGAACAGCTCGACGTAGTCGTTGGCGAGCGGTGCTCCGGCGTTGCCGCCACCGCCGTAGACCTGGCTGATGACAACGGTGCCCGGTTCCGCCAGGGCCGGGGATGAGGCGAGGGCCGCGACGCCGCCGGTGGCGAGGCAGGCGGCCACGAGGGCGGCGAACGCCCGGGTTGAAGCACGCATGAACCGGAGCGTAAGGCTCCATGCATTGCTTATCACTCACATATAAGTGGATAGATAGTGAAATCCCGAATATTGACACTTCATGTCTATCCGACCCGGTCAGATATGGCTTTCCTTGACCTAGAAGTCGCTTGTCCCGGCGTTCGCGGGTATCACTGGAATTATGAGAACTCTGGACGTGGGTTGGGTCACCTGCGCCGCCTCCCCCGAGTGCGCCGGATCCGCGCGGCAACCGTACGGGCGATGCCTGGCACATCTGGACACCGCCGAGCTCGACGAGGTTGTCCGCGGCCTCTCCCCCGGTTCCGCCGTCGACCTGCGGGCCACCGTCGTCGGCAGGGACCTGCTGGAGCGGATCCTCACCGCCACCCGAGGGCGCCTGGGCAGGGCCCGGTTCGACTGGGCGACCTTTCCCGAGAGCGTACGGTTCGGCGACATCACGTTCGGCGGGGACGTCTCCTTCGACCACGCGCACTTCCGGCGTCTCGCCTCGTTCTTCAACGCCCGTTTCGCACGCAACGCCTCCTTCAGAGAGGCGAGGTTCGACCGGGGGTTGTCCCTGCACGGTGTCGCCGTCACCGGGCACGCGGCCTTCGACCGGGTCTCCATCGACGGTGACGCCCTGTTCGGTGCCGCCCTCTTCGACCGGACCGCGTCCTTCGAGTGCGCCGACTTCCATGGCTTCGTCACCTTCGACGGCACCGGCTTCGCGGGCGACGCGACCCTGCGAGGGTGCAGGTTCCGCCGTACGGTGTCCTTCCGCAAGACGAGCTTCGGCGGGCTGGCCGGGTTCGACGGCGCGCGTTTCTCTGCGGGCGGCTACCTGGCCCCGATCTCGGTCGGCCGCCACCTCACCCTCGCCGGGGCGTGGGCGGGCAAGGGACTCGACGTGACCACGGGCGGGTGCTCGGTGGACCTGCGGCGCCTGGAGGTGGGCGGGCGGTTGAACGTCCGGCTCGACGACGCCGAGGCCGACCTGGAGGGGGCGACCCTGCGCGGCCCCGCCACGGTAAGGGGCCGGGACGGCGCCAGGGTGACCTCGCTGCACGAGGTGGACGCCGAGGAGCTGGAACTCGCCGACCTGGATCTCAGCACCTGCCTCTTCACCGGCATCCGCCACCCGGAAGGACTCAGGATGAGCGGCTGCGCGCTCGCCGTCGTCCCGCGCGGGACGCGCTGGTGGTCCCTGTGGCGCTCCCCCGACCACGGGTGAGAGCTTTTCGTGCGGCCGGACGGCCCATCGGGGGTCCGGCCGTGCGAGCCGGGGGCGGGGAAGGGCGGGGAGCCGTGGCGGTCAGGAGGTCGTGCGGGTGCTCTCACCCGGGCCGGTTCCCGTCAGGAAGGCCGTGACGTCTTCCGCGAACCGCCCGCTGCGGAAGGCTCCCAGGTGGCCGAGGCCCGGATAGGTGATCAGGCGACCGTCGCAGACCCCCTCGGCGGTCCGCCTGAAGAGCTCGACCGGGTAGTCCAGATCTCTCTCGCCGCCGATGACCAGGGTGGGGGCGGCGATGTCGGCGAGACGGCCGGTCAGGTCGAACCTCTCCTCGGCGTGGGCGAAGGCGAGCATGTCGCGAGGGTCGTCGGGGCGTGCCAGCGGATCCAGCAGCCACAGCAGTACCCCGGCGAGGGCCTGCCCCGCGGGCGAGGCGACGGTCGTGACCGCCTGGTGCTGCAGGCCGCGCCGCCCGGCGGCGACCGCCTCGGTGTAACGGCGCTGGAGCCGCCTGACGCGCGGCGTGAGCCTGCAGGCCGCCCCCGCCACGACCAGCGCGCGGACCGCGTCCGGACGGTCGGCCGCCAGCTGCAGCGCCACCGAGCCTCCCGACGACAGGCCCATCACGTCGACGGGCCCGCCGAACCGCGCGTGCAGGGCATCGGCGTGGCGGGCGGCGATGTCGGCCATGGTGGTTCCCTGGGCCATGCCGGGGGCGCGGCCGACGGCGTACAGCCGGAAGTGGCGTGCCAGCGGGGCCAGCACCCGCAGTTCCAGGCCGCGCACCAGTCCGGTCGGGTTGGTGTGGGCGGGGGTGAACCAGCGCAGTACGACGAGCGGCGTGCCATCGCCGAAGGCGTAGTACGGCAGGCCACCCGCCAGCGTGCCCTCGCGCACCTCAAGATCCTTGGTCCTCACGACGGGCCCCTCCCTCCCACCGGTGCCGCTGGGTTCGAGCGTATTCGCAGGTGGATCTGGGCCGGCTCGGGGTCTTCTCAGGGGCCTCCCCGATGCGCGGGTTCCGAACGGAAGACCAGGATGGGAGACGCGTACCCTGGATGGAAATCGGGCGACTGGAGAGCACATGGCAGGCACCGAGGTCATCGAGGACTACGTGACCGGGCTCAGCCGCGCTCTCAGGGGTCCTCGGAGACCGAAGCTCGACATGATCGCCGAGGCGCGCGACAGCCTGCTCGACACCGCCGAGGCACTGGAGAGCGAGGGCCTGAGGCGTGAGGAGGCCGAGCGGGCCGCGGTCGAGGAGTTCGGGGCGATCCGCGAGATCGCGCCCGGCTACCAGGAGGAGCTGTCCAACTCGGCGGGCCGGAGGCTCGCCGCCCTGCTGTTCGTCACCGTGCCGCTCACCACGGTCATGTGGAGCGTGATCTGGAAGATCTTTCCCGCCGCCCCGGCGTACGAGGCCATGCCGGACTGGTTCGTCCCGGTCGCCCGTAGCGTGGACCTGCTCCAGATGCTCACCGGCGTGATCGGCGGGGTCGCGTTGTTCTCGCTGGGCAGAGGGCTGCGCAGGATCAGGCGGCCCCGGCTCGTCACCCGGGCCCTGGCCATGTTCGTCTGGGCCATGCTGCCGGTCATGCTCGTGCTGTGCGGGGCGTTGATGTTCGGCTCACGCGGCCCGGCCGGGTTCGGCGACTATCCGCCGGGGATCGTCGCGTCGCTGATGAGCTACGTGTTCTGGCTCGCACAGCTGTACTGCGCCTCCCGCTGCCTGAGCATCACCCGGCGCGGGCCCGTCCCCGTGACCGCCTGAGGGCGGCTCAGGAGGGCGTCAGCGGGTGGTGCGCGGTTCCAGGACGCTGCCGATCACCCCGGCGAACTCCCGCCAGGCGGAGCGCTCGCCGGCGAGGGCCGTGCGCCCCGAGGAGGTGAGCCGGTAGGTGCGCCTCCTGCGCCCGCCCACCGTGGCCCACTCGCTGGCCAGGTATCCGGCCTGCTCCAGCCGCCGCAGCGCCGGGTAGACCGTGCCCGTCGGCACGTTCAGCGCGCCGCCGCTGCGCGCCTGAAGCGCCTCGATGATCGCGTAGCCGTGCAGCGGCTCGTGCTCGAGCACGGAGAGCAGCAGGGCGTCCATGTGACCGCGGAGCGCGTCGGTGTTCATCCGGTCACCTCCGCCCGCCGGACGGATCCCGTCTCACCACACCCGGCGGTTCGTTCACTTCGCTGGCTCACGTCGTCAGCCTACCTCTCGTATAGGCATGCTACATGTAGACGTTCTACATGTAGCATGCCTATAGGTAGACAGACACAACAATGGAGGTGAGTCCGTGGACGTGCTCGACCTGGCCCGGACGCAGTTCGCCGTGACAGGAAGCCTCCACTTCCTGTTCGTCGTGCTGACCCTGGGCCTGGCCCCCCTGATCGCGATCATGCACACCCGCTACGCCATCACCGGCAAGCCGGTCCACGAAAGGGCGACCCGCTTCTGGGGCCAGATCTACGTGATCAACTACGCGCTCGGCATCCTCACCGGGCTGGTGATGGAGTTCCAGTTCGGCATGAACTGGAGCGGCCTCTCGCACTACGCCGGGGACGTCTTCGGCGCGCCGCTCGCGATCGAGACGCTCGGCGCGTTCTTTCTGGAGTCCACCTTCCTCGGACTGTGGATCTTCGGCTGGCACCGGCTACCGAAATGGCTCCACGTGGCGTGCATCTGGGTGGTGACGCTGACCGCCTACGCGTCCGCCTTCTGGATCATGGTGGCCAACTCGTTCCTGCAGAACCCCGCCGGAGCCGTGGAAGGGGACGGTCACCTCGTCCTGACCGACTTCGGCGCGCTGCTCACCAACCCGATGCTGACCATGGCGCTGCCGCACGTACTCGGCGCCGGTCTGTGGGCCGGCGGTTTCGTGCTGATGGGGGCGAGCGCGTACCAGTTGTTCCGGCGCACCGCCGAGCGGGAGTTCTTCACGAGCTCGCTCCGCACGGGAGTGATCACCTCGCTCGTCGGCTCGCTGATCACGGTCGGCTTCGGCTACGCCCAGTTCGGCCCGATCTCCCTGTTCCAGCCGGACAAGTTCAACGGCGGGGGCCTGTCCGCGTGGGCGCTCGGCTTCATGATCGCGATCGGCCAGCTGCTCCAGTTCCTCATCATGTTGGTGCTGGCGCCGACCGTGTACTGGCTGCCGCGCTGGCGCTGGGCACACCCCCTGCTGATCGCGATCACCCCGCTGCCGTTCGTGGCGGCGATCCTGGGCTGGCTGGCGAGGGAGTCCGGCAGGCAGCCCTGGATGATCAACGGGAGGCTGACCGTCGCCGACGCCATGTCCCCCGGCCTCACCTCCCAGATGGTCACCGTCTCGCTCATCGCCTTCGGCGGCGTGCTCGCCCTGCTCGCGGTGATCGACTACGTGCTGATCGCCCGCACCGTACGGCGCGGACCCGCCGCCACCACCCTCGGCGCGGACGCACCGGCCGACCCCACCGAGCGCGCACACGCGCTCAGCCACTAGGGAGACAGACCGTGGACATCCTCTGGCTCGGCGTGTTCGCCCTCCTGCTGATCGGCTACTTCGCCCTGGAGGGCTTCGACATCGGCCTGGGCATGCTGTTACCCGTACTCGGCAGGACGAGGAGGGACCGAGACGAGATCGTCGCCGCCATGGCGCCGTTCGTCCTCGCCAACGAGGTGTGGCTGGTGGCCGTGGCGGGCGTCCTGTTCGGCGTCTTCCCCTCGATCGAGGGAGATGTGCTGTTCGGCCTCTACCCGCTGGTGGTCTCCCTGCTGGTGTCGTGGATCGTGCGCGACGCCGGGCTCTGGTTCCGCCGCCGCGCCGACGGGAGCGCGTGGCGGACGACCTGGGACTGGGCGATCGTCATCGGCTCGTACGGCCTGGCGTTGAGCTGGGGCATGGCCCTGGTCGCGGTGGCCGGCGGCCTGGTGGGGTCCCCGATCAGCCTGCCGGGGCTGGTCGGCGGGCTGGCGGTCGCCGCGCTGCTCGCCTTCCACGGCTGGACGTTCGCCTCGTGGCGGCTGCCCGGACAGGTGACCGGCGCGCGCCGCACCGGACGGGCGCTCCTGCTCTCCGCGTGCGCCGCCGCGGCGCCCGTCGCGGTGCTGCTCGCCGTACTCGCCCCCTGGCTGCTCGACCGTACGGCGCCCGCCGGGACGCTGAATGTGCTGAGTGTCATGATTCTGCCCTTCGCGCCGGTCATGGTGGGTGCGCAAGTATGGGTATGGCGGACGTTCGGTCCCGGGCGCGCCGCCTCCGATCGGGTTCCTTCGTTCTTCTGAGCTCTCTAGGGTTGGCATGCACAAGGATCTTGTACGGCTGGCACTGGGCGAGCGGGCCGTCCGCCGCCACCTGGCCGTGTGCCTGGCCGCCGCCGTCCTGACCGGGCTGCTCGTCCTCGTCCAGGCGGAGCTGCTCGCCGGGGTGCTGTCCGGGCGGTTCGCGACCCCGGCCCTGATCCTGCTGGCGCTCGTCGTCGGCGTCCGGGCGCTGCTCACCCTGGGGCAGGGGATCGCCGCCGGGCGCATGACCACCGGGGTGAAGTCCGCCCTGCGGCACCGCCTGCTGGCGCGGCTGCGGGATCTGGGCCCCGTCAGGCCCGCCTCGCAGCGCTCGGGCGAGCTGGTGACCCTGACCGGCCGGGGCCTGGACGCCCTCGACCCCTACCTGTCGGGCTACCTGCCGGCGGTGGCGGTCGCGGGCGTCGTGCCGATCGCGGTGCTCGTCCGGCTGTTCACCGCCGACCTGGCCAGCGCGGTGATCGTACTGGTCACGCTGCCGCTCATCCCGATCTTCGGGGCACTGGTCGGCATGCACACCAAGGCCGTGACGGAGCGCCAGTGGAAGGCCCTGTCCCGCCTCGGCGGGCACTTCCTGGACGTGGTCAGGGGCCTTCCCACGCTGCGGGCCTTCGGCAGGGCCCGCTACCAGGCCGAGGTGATCCGGCGGGTGGCCGACGCCCACCGGGCCGCGACGATGCGCACGCTGCGGGTGGCGTTCCTGTCCTCGCTCGTCCTTGAGCTGGCCGCGTCCCTGTCGCTCGCCCTGGTCGCCGTCCCGGTGGGCCTGCGGCTGCTTTCCGGCTCCCTGGACCTGTCGACCGCGCTGCTGGTCCTGCTCCTGGCGCCGGAGGCGTACCTGCCGCTGCGCAACATGGGCGGCAGGTTCCACGCGGCGATGGAGGGCGTCGCCGCCGCCGACGAGGCGTTCGCCGTCCTGGACGGCGAGGCGGAAGCCCCAAGGGCAACGGGGGCCGCGGGAGCCTCGGCGGTCTCGGCGGTCTCGGCGGTCTCGGCGGTCTCGACAATGGGGCCCGCGCGCGACGGGCGGGCGGGAATCCGTACGGCGGAGGAATCCCCGCCGGAAGCGGAGTCCGGAGCGGGGAGCGCGCCGGAGATCCGGCTGGAGCATGTCACGGTGCGCTACCCGGACCGTGAGGAGGCCGCGCTGCGGGACGTGTCGCTGGTGATCGCCCCCGGCGAACGGGTGGCCCTGGTCGGCGAGAGCGGCGCGGGCAAGAGCACCCTGCTCCACCTGCTGCTCGGCTTCGTCACCCCCACCGAGGGCCGGGTGCTCGTCGACGGCGCCGAGATCGGCGACCATGACTCCTGGCGGGCGCGCCTGGCGTTCGTCCCCCAGCGCCCGCACCTCTTCGCCACCTCGGTCGCCGACAACATCAGGCTCGGTGCCCCCGGCGCGACGATCGACGAGGTCAGGGCCGCGGCGCGGGCCGCGCAGGCGGAGGAGTTCATCCTGGCACTGCCCGAGGGCTACGACACGGTGCTCGGCGAGCGCGGGACGAACCTGTCGGCCGGGCAGCGGCAGCGGGTCGCGCTCGCCCGCGCGTTCTGCCGCCCGGAGGCCGACCTGCTCCTGCTGGACGAGCCGACCGCGCGGCTCGACGGCCGCAGCGAGGGCGCGGTCGTGAACGCGACCCGCGACCTCGCCGAGGGCCGCACCGCCGTGATCGTCGCCCATCGGCCCGCGATGATCGACCTGGCCGACCGGGTGATCCGGATCGCCGACGGACGCGTGGTGGCCGGGGAGAGACCTCCGGCGGGGACACGAGAGGAGGTCTCCTCGTGACCGACGTCAGCCAGATCCCGACGGGCCGGATGGACGGGGAGCGAACGGTGGGCCAGGCGGACGGACGACCTGCCGACCGGTCCGGCGGGCGGCTCGCCCTCGCCGCGGCCGCGGGGGCGGCGGCCGAACTGGCCGGGCTCGGGCTGATCGGCTCCGCCGCGTGGCTCATCACCAGGGCCGCCGAGCAGCCCCCGCTCGCGGCGCTGAGCGTGGCGATCGTCGGGGTCAGGGCGTTCGCGACGACCAAGGGCGTCTTCCGCTACGGAGAGCGTCTGGCCGGTCACGACGTGGCGCTGCGGGCCCAGGCGACGACCAGGGAGCGGCTCTACCGGGCGCTCATCCCCGGAGGATCGCCGAGGCAGCGGGGGGCCGACCTGCTCAGCCGCATGGTCGACGACACCGACGCGGTACAGGACCTGCTCGTACGCTGCCTGCTCCCGGCGCTGGCGGCGCTGGTCACCGGCGTGGCCGCGGTGGTGATCGGACTGTTCCTGCTCCCGGTGGCGGCATTCGCGCTCCTCGCCGGGCTGCTGGTGGCCGGGGTGCTGATCCCCGCGGGCACGGCCGCCGCCGCGCGGCGCTGGTCGGCGCGGATCGCCCCGGCACGGGCCGACCTGGCCGCCCGGGTCGCCGATCTGGTGCACGGGGCCGCCGACCTCGCCGCCTACGGGGCGGACGAGCGGGCACTCGCCGCCGCCGCCGAGACCGACGCCCGGCTGGCGGCGCTGGAGCGCAGGCAGGCACGGGCGAACGCGGTGGCCTCGGCCCTGGGCATGCTCACCCAGGGACTGACCGTGACGGCGGTCGTCCTGCTGGCGGGGAGCTCGGGGGCGGGTGCGGTGACCACCGCGGTTCTCGCGCTGGTCTCGCTGGTGTCCTTCGAGCCGGTGCTGCCGATGGCCGCAGCCGGGGAGCGGCTGACCGGGGTGCTCGCCGCCCTGCGCCGCCTGCGGGAGGTGGGCGCGACCCCACCGGCGGTGACCGAGCCGTCCGTCCCGGTCCCTGTCCCCGGCGGGCCGCCGACCGTCGAGATCGAGAACCTGGTGGTCCGGCACGACGCCGGTCTCGCCCCCGCCCTGGACGGCGTCAGCCTCACCCTCACCCCCGGTAGGCGCGTCGCCCTGGTCGGCCCCAGCGGTGCCGGCAAGAGCACCCTGCTGTCGGCCCTGATGCGCCTGGTAGAGCCCGAGTCGGGGACGATCAGGGTCGGCGGGGTGGACGTCCGGGAGCTCGCGTCCGACGACGTGCGGCGGGTGATGACCGGGCTGACGCAGGATCCGTACGTGTTCCAGACCTCGCTGAGGGACAACCTGCGGCTCGCGGGCCCGGAGGCCGGTGAGGAGGAGCTGGCCGAGGCGGTGCGGCGGGCACGCCTGGACCGGTGGGTGGAGCGCACCGGCTGGGACGCGACGCTCGGGGAGGACGGGCGTACGGTGTCCGGTGGCCAGTTGCAGCGGCTGGCGCTGGCGCGGGCGCTGTTGCACGACCCGCCGGTGCTGCTGCTCGACGAGCCCGCCGAGGCCCTGGACGAGACGACGGCGGACGCGCTCATGGCCGACCTCCTGGACGCCACCCACGGCCACACGACGCTGCTCGTCACGCACCGGCTGCGCGGGCTGGAGCGGGTGGACGAGATCGTCGTACTGGAGAACGGGTCGGTGACGCAGCGGGGCACCCACCGGGAGCTGGTCTCCTCTCCCGGCTACTACCGCGACCTGTGGCGCTCGGAGGCGCTCACCGCCGGCCGGTGACATCTCGCTCCCCTGCCGCCCGTCCCCCCTCTCCAACCGGAGCGAAACAAGTGATCTTGGCCGATTGGATGAACAATTCACCACTCTTAGGAAAACCAGCCGAATTACATCTCCCTCAACCTGTCGTACCGTCGCGGTAACCAAGCATCGGAGGGCCGGCACGTGTCCGTTGAGCTCCACCACCGCGCCGTCGCCGCGACCGGCGGCGTCGTCTGCGTCGACTTCCTGACCGCCTTCCTGGCCGAGTACACCGTGGACCGGCTGTTCCGCGCCGAGCTGGGACGGGCGCGATGAACCTGGACGTCATGCTCGAGGACCTGGAGGAGCTCGTCGCGTGCGAGTCGTTCTCCGCCGACCACGAGGCGGTGGCCCGTAGCGCCCGGGTGGTCGCCGACCAGGGGTTCAGGAGGCTCGGCGCGCGCGCCGAGACGATCGTGATCGGCGGGGTCACCCACCTGCGGTGGACCTTCGGCACGCCTCGGGTCCTGCTGGTCGGCCACCACGACACGGTCTGGCCGCTCGGGACGCTCGCCGAGCGCCCCTGGTCGGTGAGCGGCGGGATCGCCCGGGGCCCCGGGGTGTTCGACATGAAGGCCGGGCTGGTGCAGGCGTTTCACGCGCTCGCCGCGCTGCCCTCGCCGGACGGGGTGTGCGTGCTGGTCACCGGCGACGAGGAGGTCGGTTCACCGTCCTCACGCGCGCTGATCGAGGAGTCGGCACGCGGCCTCGCGGCCGCGTTCGTGCTGGAGGCGAGCGCCGACGGCGGAGCGCTCAAGACGGCACGCAAGGGAACGTCGGTCTACGAGCTCGTGGTGCGCGGAACGGCCGCGCACGCCGGCCTGGAGCCGGAGAAGGGGGTGAACGCGGGGATCGAGCTGGCCCATCAGATCCTCGCCGTCACCGGGATCGCCGATCGGGTGAACGGTGCTCCCCCTGTCGTGACGACGGCGGAGACGTCGCCCGCCGCGACGCGCGGGCTGCCCCTGCTCCCAGATCCGCGGCCGGGCTCCGCGGCACCGGAGACGCCGCACGGCGGGCCCGGCGGCCTGGGCCGGATCACCGTCACGCCCACGGTGCTGTCGGCGGGGACCACGGTCAACACCGTGCCCGCGCTGGCCCGCCTGTCGGTGGACGTGCGGGTGCCCACTCTCGCCGCGCAGGAGCGGGTGGACGAGCTGATGAGGGCGCTGTCCCCCCGGCTCGCCGGGACCCGGCTGGAGGTGACAGGTGGCCCGAACCGCCCTCCCCTGGAGGAGGCCTCGTCGGCCGGATTGTTCGCCGTCGCCCAGCGGATCGCCGCCGGCCTCGGGCTAGCCCCGCTCATCGGTGTCGGAGTGGGCGGAGCCTCCGACGGCAACTACACCGCCGGAGCCGGCTGTCCCACCCTCGACGGGCTGGGCGCGGTGGGCGGCGGCGCCCACGCCGACGGTGAGCACGTGGTCGTGGCCGAGATGCCCGGTCGTACGGCGCTGCTGACCGGCCTGCTCCGGGCGACGCTCGGATGAACGGCGTGATACTGCGCGAGCTGCGCTCCATCGAGGAGATGGAGGAGGTCTTCCGGCTGTTCGACGGCATCTGGCACCCCGATCCCGGCGGGGAGCCCATCACCGTCGAGCTCATGCGGGCGCTGTCACACGCGGGCAACTACGTCACCGGCGCCTACCAGGGCGATCGGCTGGTGGGCGCCTCGGTCGGCTTCCTCGCGGCCCCGGCCGGGCAGGTGCTGCACTCGCACGTCACCGGCGCCGCCGTCGGGCGCGGGATCGGATTCGCGCTCAAATCGCACCAGCGCCGCTGGGCGCTCGACCGGGGCCTGGATCTCATCACCTGGACCTACGATCCGCTGGTGCGCCGCAACGCCCACTTCAACCTGGTCAAGCTCGGTGCCCGTCCCGAGGAGTACCTGCCGTCCTTCTACGGCGTGATGGAGGACGCGATCAACGCGGGCGACGAGTCCGACCGGGTGCTCACCGTCTGGCGGCTGACCGAGCCGCGGGTGCTCGCCGCCGTACGGGGCGAGCCGCACCGGCCGAAGGTCCCGCCGGACGCGGTGACCGCCCTGGCCGAACGCGACGGCCGCCCGGTCCCGGGAAGGACCGACGCCCGGATGCTGCTGGTCGCGATACCGGCCGACATCGAGGCGCTGCGCCGCACCGATCCCGGCGCGGCCAAGTCATGGCGCCACGCCGTGCGCGACGTGCTTGGCTCACTGATGGAAGAGGGCGCCCGGGTGACCGGGTTCACCGCCGAGGGTGACTACCTCGTGGAGCGGGCCGGGTGACCGGGTTAACCGCGAGGGCCGCCACCCCGTGGAGCGGACCCGCTGAATGCCCCGATCTGCGAGGCTCGCGGCGGACGCTCAGGGAACGTCCGGTGGGGCGCTCGGAGAAGGACGCGGCGCGAGCCGCGCGACATCGTGGAACGGGTCGCCTGACCGGCGGCGCTAGAGGAGGGAGACGCGGCGGAGGCCGCACACCGTCATGAAGATCACTGGAATCGAGCTGCGGCGGATCAGAATGCCGCTGGTCGCCCCCTTCCGCACCTCGTTCGGCACCGAGACCGAACGCGACGTCCTGCTCCTGCGCGTCGTCACCCCCGACGCAGAGGGCTGGGGCGAGTGCGTGGCCATGTCCGACCCCCTCTACTCCCCCGAATACGTCGACGGCGCCGCCGACGTCCTGCGTCGTTTCCTCATTCCCGCCCTGCCCGCCCACGTCGACGCCCACGGCGTGAACCGCGCCCTGCGCCCTTTCAAGGGCCACCGCATGGCCAAGGCCGCCCTGGAGACCGCCGTCCTGGACGCCCGGCTCCGCACCTCCGGCGAGTCCTTCGCCTCCTTCCTCGGCGCGGAAGCCGACCGCGTGCCCTGCGGAGTGTCGGTCGGCATCATGGACTCCGTCCCCCGGCTCCTCGACGCCGTCACCGGTTACCTCGACGAGGGTTACGCCCGGATCAAACTGAAGATCGAACCCGGCTGGGACCTCGCCCCCGTCCGCGCCGTCCGCGAACGCTTCGGCGACGATCTTCTCCTGCAGGTCGACGCCAACGCCGCCTACACCCTCACCGACGCCCCCCACCTGGCCAGGCTCGACGACTTCGGCCTGCTGCTCATCGAGCAGCCCCTCGCGAACGACGACATGGTCCAGCACGCCCGCCTCGCCACGAAGATCACCACCCCCATCTGCCTGGACGAGTCCATCGAGTCGGCCGAACACGCAGCCGCCGCCATCACCCTGGGCGCCTGCTCGATCATCAACGTCAAGCCCGGCCGCGTCGGCGGCTACCTCGAGGCGCGGCGCATCCACGACCTCGCCCGCGCCCACGGCGTCGCCCTGTGGTGCGGCGGCATGCTGGAGACCGGGATCGGTCGCGCGGCCAACCTCGCCCTCGCCGCGATGCCCGGCTTCACGCTGCCCGGCGACACCTCCGCCTCTCGCCGCTACTACGCCACCGACATCACCGCCCCCTTCGAGCTGAACGAAGGGCATCTGGAGGTCCCCACAGGGCCCGGCATCGGTGTCGACCCCGTCCCCGCGATCCTGGACGAGGTCACCGTCTCCACCGAATGGATCACCGTCTGAAGCGTTCCCCACCTCGGCGAGAACCCGGGTGGAGCCGGTCGCGTGGCCCGCGCCGCGGCCGGCTCCCCCACCTCGTAGGTGAGCGTCGGCCCCCGGCATCTGCCGGGGTACGGCGTGAGGTCCACGGCCTGCGGCGTCCCGGCGGGGACCGGGAAGTCCGGGGCCGCGAGCCCGGTGCTCTCGCGTATCACCGGTCCAGCTCGACCAGTTCCTCGTCGACGAGCTGCATCACGAGGGCCGCGGTCCAGAACTCCGGCTCCTCAGGCGATCTTGGGTGTGGCACGCACACCCAGGTGGATGTACGGCGAGCCGTCGGGGAGTTCGTAGAACACCGCCGACAGCCACTGCGGCTCTCCTTCGGGGCGGCCGACGAAGGTGACGTCGTCCACCGCGACGAGATCGAACTCCATTGGCTGCTTCAGCCCGGCGAGGGCTCCGGTGGCCTCGATGTGCAGCGAGAGCCTGCCGCCGCGGATCGTGAGCGTCATCCGGCTGCCCGCCCGCTCGTACACGCCGGCGTACCGCTCGACGTCGGTCTCGAACGGCGCGGCCGGCGGTCCCAGCACGGGCGGCACGGCCAGGCCGAGCAGTTCGCCGAAGAGCTCGGTGGCGAGGGCGTGATGGAACGCGGCGGTGTGGCCGCCGTTCGCCAGCGCGCACACCACGGTCTCGCTGTCGGGTACGGCCCAGAGCATGGCCGCCTGGCCGATGGTGTTGCCGCCGTGGGAGATGATCCGGTGCCCCTGCCACTCGTCCAGGATCCAGCCCAGCCCCCACTGCCTCCCCAGGGTGTACGGGTTGGGGATGTCCACCTGCGGCTCCCACATCGCCCGCGGGTCGGCGAGCAGGCCGGTGCCCAGGTGCGCGCGGGCGAAGGCCACGACGTCGGCGGGACGCGCGCAGATCAACCCCGCCGGGCCGCAGGAGCGCATCAGGCCCCAGACGGGGGCGGGCGCGCCGTCGATGTGGCCCATCGCGCCGCGGAAGCGCAGCACGTCCTCCGGCAGGGTCCAGGTGTGGCTCAGGCCGAGCGGCTCGATGATCTGCTCGCGCAGCGCGGCGTCCCATCCCTTGCCGGTGAGACGTTCGATGACGCGCCCGGCGATGATGAAACCCGAGTTGCAGTATGACTGGGTGGCGCCCAGGGGGTGGTTCTGCGCGAGGTTCGCACAGGCCTCGACGTACTTCTCGACGCAGTCGTCGCCGCGGCCGGTGTCGAGGAAGAGGTCCCCGTCGATGCCGGAGGTGTGCGAGAGCAGGTGCCGGATGGTGACGGTCTTGGTCACCTCGGGGTCGGCGACCCGGAACTCCGGCAGGATCTCGGCGACCGGGGCGTCGAGCGTGAGCGCGCCCCGCTCGACGAGGAGCATGATCTGGGTGGCGGTCCAGACCTTGGTGACCGAGCCGATCTGGAAGAGCGAGTCGGTGGTCGTCTCCACCCCGGTCTCCACGTTGAGCACGCCCGCAGCGAACTCGTGCACCTCCCCCTCGTGCAGGAAGGCCAGGCCAGCGCCGGGCACCTCGTACTCGGTGATCAGCTCGGCGAGACGGGCGTGCCAGCGACCGGGATCCACTGCTCCAGCCATTCGACGATCCTTTCTTCGTGGTCCACCCGGTGGGACGGACGGCCGTCGAGGATGAACACCCGGGTGGCACACCAGCGCTTACTTGTACGTTCCACTCGCGGGGAAAGGCGAGGCATGTCCGAAGGTTAAGCCCACCCGGGCGCCGCTTCTTCGGCCTTCACGACGAACCGGACCCGATCCGTTGTGTCGTCCTCCAACCGCCTCGCGGGAGCGCCCGCTCTCCGGCCCCGCCGAGGGGGCGCGTCCACCGAGGTCTCGAAACCGGCGGGACCCGCGCGGCGGACCACGGCGACCGGATGTGCCGTGAACGACGAAGACGGATGTGCCGCCGGAGCCGTGGTGGCCTCCGGCGGCACATCCGTCGGGGAACCTTACTCGCCGGTCTTCTCCGCGAGGGTCACCGTGACGGTGTGGGGCTGCCCGTCGCGGGCGTAGGTGATGCTCACCTGCTGGCCGGGCTTGAAGCCGCGGACGGCTCCGACCACGGTGGCGGCCTCGTCCACCGCCGTGTCGTTGATCTTGGTGATCAGATCGCCCTGCTGGATGCCCGCCTTGGCCGCGGGGCTTCCCTCGGTGACCTGGCCGACCAGGGCTCCGCCCGCGTCCCCGGTGGCGTCGGTCATGCTCACGCCCAGGAAGGCGTGGGAGACCTTGCCGCTCTCGATGAGCTGCTGGGCGACCTGGTTGGCGGTGGTGATGGGGATGGCGAAGCCGACGCCGATGCTGCCCTCCCCGCCGTTGGTGGCGATGGCGGTGTTGATGCCCACCACCTGGCCGGCCGCGTTGACCAGAGCGCCTCCCGAGTTGCCGGGGTTGATCGCCGCGTCGGTCTGGATGGCGCCACCGATGGTGGTGCCCGCACTGCCGCCCTGCTGCTGCCTGCCCCAGCCGGGCGGGAGCTGCTGCCGGCCCTGGTCACCGCCGACGGTCAGGGTACGGTTCAGCGCGCTGACGATCCCGGCGGTGACCGAGCCGGACAGGCCGAGCGGGCTGCCGATCGCGAGGACGGAGTCACCCACCTTCAGCCGGTCGCTGTCGCCGAGCGAGGCCTTGGTCAGGCCGGAGACCCCCTCCGCCTTGATGACCGCGAGGTCGGTGGCCGGGTCGGTACCGACGATCTTCGCGGTGGCGGACTTCCCGTCGCTGAACTTGACGGTCACCTGGCTGCCCGGACCCCCCTGGCCCCCGGCCTCCACCACGTGGTTGTTGGTCAGGATCAGTCCGTCCTCCGACAGCACCACCCCGGACCCCTCGCCCCCGCCGGCGGCGGTCCTGATCTCGATCGACACCACGGAGGGCTGGACGGCCTGGGCGATGTCGGCGACCGTGGTCACGTTGCCGACCTGGCTCACCACCGGGCCGGCCGACGAGACCTGGGCGACGGTGCCGCCGTTGAGACTCGTCGCGGCGAAGGCCCCCGCGACCCCACCTCCGACGGCCATGGCCGCCAGAGCGAGACCGGCGCCTACTTTCTGCCCGACGCTGAGCCTGCCTCGCTGCGGGGGGAGCGCCCCCGATCCCCCGTACCCCCCGGCTCCTACTGGTGCCTCGGCGGCGAGCTGTTCCGGCACCGGGTGGATCAGCGTCGGCTGCGGTCCGGTGTCGGCGTCGGCGCGGTAGGCGCCGACGCGCGGCGGCACCTTGCCGAACTGGGTCCAGCCGTCGTTCCCGGGGGTCGCCTCGGCCGGTATGCCCTGCTGCTCATTCCTGTTCGGGTCCATGTCTTCCCCCAAGTCCTACATCCTCCCCGGTTCGACGGGGCGGAGGCCGGTGCTCACCGGTTAGGGAAAACAATGCCCGACCGCACGTAAGACCAGCTTAAGAGCCTGATCGCGTCGAGCGGGATCCTCTGACAACGGCTTTATCCGCCGTGCTCAGCGGGCGCCCCGCGGCGCGGAGACCACCATGAAGATCTTTTCCGGAATCAGCGCGCGGGCGGGGGTGCCGATGATCACCCGCCCCTCCGGCCGGGGAATGTGGCGATCGTCCGTGAGGACGCCGCCGAGCTTTCGCTCCGCTCTCTTGTCCCGGACTCACTCATGCCACATACTCATAAATATGACTATTAATCATCATGACTACTGCGGCTAGCCGGTGGCCCTGCGACACGCGGTGCTGGCCGCGCTGCTGGACGGCGAGTACAGCGGTTACCAACTGACCAAGATCTTCGATGTGGGGGTCTCCAACTTCTGGTACGCCGCCCCCCAGCAGCTCTACGCCGAGCTGGCCAAGCTGGAGTCCGACGCTCTGGTGACGGGCCGCGAGGTCGTTCAGCAAGGACGTCCCAACAAGCGTGTGTTCACCGTGACCGAGGCCGGGGTGGGCGAGCTCGCCGCCTTCGCCGCGATCCCGGCCAAGCCCCTGCTCATCCGCGACGACCTGGCCGTGAAGGTCCACGCGTCCGACCTGCTCGCCCCCGAGATCCTGATCGCCCAGCTCCACGAACGCGCGGAGGAGGCGGCGGCCAAGCTCACGCTGTTCGGCAAGATGCTGGTGCGCCTGCGCGGCGACATGGACGAGAAGTCGTTCCTACGCCTGGGGGAGCGCGTCGGCCCGTACCTCACCTGCCTGGGCGGGCTTCGGCTGGAGCGGGAGATGCGCGACTGGTGCCTGCAGACGGCCCGGACGCTGGGTGAACGTGCCGTACACAACGAAGGAAAGCCGGCGTGAAGACCTACCACCGCTATGTCGCGCTCGGCGACAGCCAGACCGAGGGGCTCGGCGACGGCGACGACGTGAGCGGGTACCGCGGCTGGGCCGACCGGCTCGCCGAGCACCTGGCCGACGCCAACCCGGACCTGCTCTACGCCAACCTCGCCGTACGCGGCCGCCAGGCCGCCCGGGTCCGCGACGAGCAACTGCCTGTCGCTCTGGAACTGCGCCCCGACCTGGCCACGGTCGTGGCCGGCATGAACGACGTCATCCGCCCCGGATACCGGGCCGCCGAGGTCGCCGGCGCCCTGGAGGACATGTTCGCGGGCCTGACCGCCATCGGGGCGCACGTGGTCACCGCGACCTTCCCCGACATCACCAGGGTCGCGCCGCTCGCCCGCCCGCTCCTGCCCAGGGTGCTCGACATCAACGAGCGCATCCGCGAGGCCGCCGCCCGCCACGGCGTCACCGTGATCGACATGTACCCGCTCGCGTTCGTCACGGATGCCCGGATGTGGCACGAGGACCGCCTGCACATCAGTTCCGTGGGGCACGCCAGGCTCGCCGCCGCCATGGCGCACGCCCTGAGCCTGCCGGGCAGCGACCCCACCTGGAGGTCTCCGCTCCCCGCGCTGCCCGCCCCCGCCGTCTGGCGGACCGCGGCGACGGAGCTGCGCTGGCTGGTCACCTTCGCCAGGCCGTGGATCGGCCGCCGCCTGCGTGGCCGCTCCTCGGGTGACGGCCGCACGGCCAAGCGCCCCCTTCTCACTCCACCGGCAAGGAACGATCAGCCGATGCCCGGCGGATCGGGCATCGGCTGATCGACGAGTTCGACCCGCGGGTTCGGTGAGAGGTGCCCGCACGCGACCGGGCCGCGATCTCGCGGACGAGATCGCGGCCCGGTGGACGGTCAGGCCCTACGCGGGACCCGGCCGTATGGATCAGGCGTGGCTGTAGATGTTCTCCCAGCCACTCTGGTAGCCGTTGAAGTGGCCGTGGTTGCCCCGCCCCACCTTGACGTAGATGTGCTCGGCGTCCTTACCGGAGAAGGAGTGGAAGCCGGGCCGCTTGGAGCAGTTCTTGAAGCTCTTGAAAGTGGTCGAGCCGTCGAAGCCCACGACCTTGAAGGTCTCCCAAGCGCAGAAGTGCCTGGGCTTGCCCCACCACTTGTGGTTGGTGAGCTTACTGTCGACGGTGTAGTGGTATGTGTCCTCCCACTTCCACGCGCGCTTCTTGAACCACTGCTTCACCCACTTGCACTTCTTCTCACCCTTGTACCAGGTGCACTTCTTGACGATCTTGGAGTACTTCTTCCAGTACCACTTCTTCTCTGACTTCTTCTCCACGGTGACCTTGCCTTCGGCCTTCGCCTTCTCGTCACCGGAGTAGTACGGCCCCCAGCTGTCGGCGTAGAAGGGGTCCGCGGCGGTGGTCGTGGCGACGGTCTGGACGGGGGTCACGGTCGCGGCGCTGGCCATCGCCGGAGTAGCCGTGGCGAGCAGGGCGGCGGCACCGGCGCCCAGGAGGATTCGGCTGGCGAATCGCATTTCGAGGGTTCCTCTCGGGAGTGAGGATTTTGACACCCACGTTGTACGATGCGCCGATTGCCCGTAACTTTCACTTCACTTAAAAGGCGAGGCCACACCAATGATCAAATAAAATCACTTGCCGGATAAATCATAAAACAGGGGTAAATGATCAGTGCGACAATCCGGTCAGTTACGCGCGAGACGGCGGGCGACGGTGTCACCCAGGGTCTGCACGAGTTGCACCACGACGACCAGCACGACAACGGTGACGATCATGAGCGTGGTCTCGAAGCGCTGGTAGCCGTAGCGGATGGCCAGGTCCCCCAGTCCTCCCCCGCCGATCGCCCCGGCCATCGCCGAGTACGAGATCAGCGCGACCACGGTGACCGTGAGCCCCGCGACCAGGCCGGGCATCGCCTCCGGCAACAGGACCTTGCCGACGATGGTCACCCGTCCCGCCCCCATGGCCTGGGCCGCCTGCACCCTGTCCCTGCCGACCTCGCGCAGCGCGGTCTCCACCAGCCGGGCGAAGAACGGTGCCGCGCCGAGGGTCAGCGGGACCACCGAGGCGATGGTGCCGATGGTCGTGCCGACGATGAGCCTGGTCAGCGGGAGAATCGCGATCATCAGCACGATGAAGGGCAGCGAGCGGCCGATGTTCACGATCAGCCCGAGCACCCGGTTGAGCGCGGGCGAGGGGAACAGCCCGCCTCGGTCGGTGGCGACCAGCGCCACCCCGAGCGGGAGACCGAGGATCACCGTGAACAGGGTCGACCACAGGACCATCTGGACGGTCTGGCCGGTCGACTCCAGCAGCAGCGGGAGCATCTCTTCCCAGGTCATCGGGCCTCCTCGACGAGCAGGCCGCGTCCGGCCAGGTAGGTGAGCGCGGCGGCGCGCTCGTCACCGGTGACGAGCAGGCGCAGCCGTCCCGTCGAGAGGCCCGCCACCTCCTCCAGCGCCCCGCCGAGGATGTTGACGTCGACGTCGAACTTGCGGACCACCTGCGAGACCACCGGCTCACCGGCCTGCCCGGTGAAGGTGATCGTGACCTGACCAGGCTCCGGCTCGGGAAGGGGGAACAACTCGGCGGCGAGCCTGGAGCCGGGCCTGGAGATCAGCTCGGGGATGGTCCCCGACTCCTCGACCACGCCGTCCCGCATGATGGCGACCGAGTCGCAGATCGACTTCACGACGTGCATCTCGTGGGTGATCAGCAGGATCGTCAGGCCGAGCTCGCGGTTGAGGCGCTTGAGCAGGGCGAGGATCGACTGCGTGGTGCCCGGGTCGAGCGCCGAGGTGGCCTCGTCCGACAGCAGGACCGGAGGGCTTCCCGCCAGCGCGCGGGCGATGCCGACCCGCTGCTTCTGCCCGCCCGACAGCTGCGCGGGGTGCGCCCCCGCCTTGTCGGCCAGCCCGACCAGTTCCAGCAGCTCGGCCGTACGCCTGGCACGCTCGGCTTTGGCCACCCCCATCACCTCCAGCGGGAAGGCGACGTTCCCGGCGACCGTGCGGGAGGAGAGCAGGGCGAAGTGCTGGTGGATCATCCCGATCCGCTGCCGGGCCCTGCGCAGGTCACCCTCCTTCAGGCCGGTCAGCTCCTGCCCCGCCACGGAGACGGTGCCGGAGGTGGGTCGCTCCAGGAGGTTCACGCAGCGCAGCAGGGTGCTCTTACCGGCGCCGCTCTGCCCGAGCACGCCGAATATCTCACCCTCGCGGACGTGGAGATCCACCCCGTCGACGGCGACCACCTCTCGGCCCCGATCCTGATAGACCTTCCGCAGGCCCGACACATCGATCACAACCGGTTCCCAACGCGTCTGCTTTTACCCTAATTCCCGACATGTTATGTGAAACCAATCACTTGTCAGAAATATCCGCATATGGGACACCACCCATGACCGTACCCGGTCGCGCCGAGGTCCAGCCGGGGCCGGTCACGCCGATACCGATTCCGCGGGATCGTCCCGATGGACGGCCGTGTCCGATCGCGAGCTAGTCATGCCGGTACGGATCCCGCAGGGGGGTGATCCGCTGGGCGAAGTCCTCCTTGATCACCCGCATCCTCTCCCCGGGCGCGTAGAAGCGGCCCTTGGTCTCCCCGTACGGCGTCAGCCAGCCCTTCGCCGCCAGGTCACGCAGGTCCCTGACCGCCTGCCCCTGACTGAGCGTCTCGTCCAGCTGGTATCTGCTCCGGCGCAGTCGCCGGTTGACGAACACCTCGTACAGCGCCGAGACCGTGCGGGGGTTGAGCCCGTCGGCGTCGACCCGCTCCTCCAGGAGCATCCACACCTCCCCCGCCTCCGAGAGTCTCCGCCGGACCTGCTGGGCCTGGAGGTGGTGGGCGCGCAGACAGAAGCGCACCCAGTGCAGCGTGTCCTTGTGCGGACTCCAGGTGCGCCTGACCACCGCGGCCAGCGTTCGGTAGTAGTCGACGGTGTTCTCGGCGCCTCCCAGCCATTCCTCGATGGAGGAGAACTCGGGGGTCGTGATCCGGTCCCTGCCGAGCACGAGTGTCTGGAGCGCCCGCGACATGCGGCCGTTGCCGTCGCGCCAGGGGTGGATGCTCACCAGGTTGAAGTGGGCCATCGCCGCCCGCACGTAGCTCGGCGCCTCCAGGTCGCCCTCGTTGAGCCAGACGACCAGCTCGGTCATGAGCTCCGGCACCCGCTCGGCGTCCGGACCCTCGTAGACGACCTCTCCGGTGGCGGAGTTGCGGACGTAGATGACACCGGGCCGCACCGTGCCCGGGGTCTTGTCATGGTGATGGCCGATCATCATGAAGTTGAGCGCGTGGAGCAGGCCGGCGTCGAACGCGAACACCGGGGCGCGGGAGAGCATCTGGATGTAGGTGAGCGCCTGCTGGTAGCCGGAGATCTCCCTGGCGACCGCACCGGAGGTCTCCAGCGGCTCCTCACCGGCCATGATCGACTCGATGTCCTCGACGCTGGCCCGGTAACCCTCGATCGAGTTGGATCCCTGGATGGCCCGTGCCTGGAGCTGGCGCCGGAGCTGGCCGTCCCAGCGGTGGCTCTCCGCGAGACGGTATTTCAGGTCGCGGCGCATCTCCTCGATCTCGCCGAGCACCGCTTCATCGACGGCCTCCAGTGAAGGTGTTCCGTACAGCATGGAGCCCATGCCATCATGACCAGATCATTTGGTCAATCGACTTTATGATTCGTTCATTTATGTTCGTTAAGCCTGTTTCATCCGGGAACAACGCGGACGGCCCGCCCTCTCGTCGTAGAGGGCGGGCCGACACGGGGAGCGCGGGTCAGGCGGCGGCGCGCTCGGCCACCTTGGCCGGGGTGAGCGCGATCTCCAGGACCTCGCGCACGTCGCTCACCGCGTGCACGGTGAGCTCGTCGCGGACGGCCTGCGGGACGTCGTCCAGGTCGGGCTCGTTGCGCGCCGGGATCAGCACGGTCGTGATGCCCGCCCGGTGGGCGGCGAGCAGCTTCTGCTTCACCCCGCCGATCGGGAGCACCCGGCCGGTGAGGGAGACCTCGCCGGTCATCGCCACATCGGCGCGGACCTGACGGCCCGACAGCAGCGAGGCGAGGGCCGTGATCAGGGTGACGCCCGCGGACGGGCCGTCCTTGGGAACGGCTCCGGCCGGGAAGTGGACGTGCACCGAGCGGTCCTTGAGGGAACCGACGGGCAGCTCCAGCTCCGCGCCCCGCGAGCGCAGGTAGGAGAGCGCGATCCGAGCCGACTCCTTCATGACGTCGCCGAGCTGACCGGTGAGGGTCAGGCCGGTGTCGCCGGTCTCGGGGTCGGCCAGGGACGCCTCCACGTAGAGGACGTCGCCTCCCGCCCCGGTGACCGCGAGGCCGGTGGCCACGCCGGGCACCGCCGTACGCTGGCTGGACTCCGGAAGCGAGGACTCCGGCACGTTGCGCGGGCGGCCCAGGTAGGGGACCAGATCCTCCACCGTCACGGGCAGCTCGCTCTCGCCGAGCGCGACGTTCGCCGTCACCTTGCGCAGGATCCTGGCGATCGAGCGCTCCAGGGAGCGGACCCCGGCCTCCCTGGTGTACTCACCGGCGAGCCTGCGCAGCGCGTCCTCGCCGACGGTGACGTCTTCCGCGGTGAGACCGGCCTTGTCGAGCTGGCGCGGAAGCAGGTGGTCGCGGGCGATGGCGACCTTCTCGTCCTCGGTGTAGCCGTCGAGCGTCACGATCTCCATGCGGTCCAGCAGCGGGCCGGGGATCGCCTCCAGCACGTTCGCGGTCGCCAGGAAGAGCACGTCGCTGAGATCGAGCTCCACCTCCAGGTAGTGGTCGCGGAAGGTGTGGTTCTGCGCCGGGTCGAGCACCTCCAGAAGCGCGGCCGTGGGGTCGCCCCGGTAGTCGGAGCCGACCTTGTCGACCTCGTCGAGCAGCACGACCGGGTTCATCGAACCGGCCTCGCGGACGGCCCGGACGATCCGGCCGGACTGTGCCCCCACGTAGGTGCGCCGGTGACCGCGGATCTCGGCCTCGTCGCGCACGCCGCCGAGGGCGACCCGGACGAACTTCCTGCCCATCGCGCGGGCCACGGACTCGCCGAGGGAGGTCTTGCCGACCCCGGGAGGACCGGCCAGCGCGAGCACGGCGCCGCTGCGGCGCCCGCCGACCACGCCGAGGCCCTTCTCCGCCCTGCGCCCGCGGACGGCCAGGTATTCGATGATGCGGTCCTTGACGTCGTCGAGGCCGGTGTGGTCGGCGTCGAGGACGGCGCGGGCCGCGGCGATGTCGTAGGAGTCCTCGGTCCGCTCGTTCCAGGGGATGTCGAGGACGGTGTCGAGCCAGGTGCGGATCCAGCCGGTCTCGGGAGACTGGTCGGAGGTCCGCTCCAGCTTGTCGACCTCCTTGAGCGCGGCCTCGCGCACCTTCTCGGGCAGGTCGGCGGCCTCGACACGGGAGCGGTAGTCCTCCTCTTCCGAGGCGGAGGTGTCACCGTTCAGCTCGGCGAGCTCCTTGCGGACCGCGGCGAGCTGCTGGCGAAGCAGGAACTCGCGCTGCTGCTTCTCCATGCCCTCCTGGACGTCCTTGCGGATCGTCTCGGCCACGTCGAGCTCTGCCAGGTGCTCGCGCGACCACTCGACCAGCTTCTCGAGCCGGTCGGCCGGGTCTGCGGTCTGGAGGATCTCGGCCTTGCGCGGGACGCTCAGCCAGGGGGCGTAACCCGAGTTGTCGGCGAGGATCGAGGGGTCGTCCATCTGGTTGACCGCGTCGACGACCTGCCAGGCGCCCCGCTTCTGCAGGATCGTGGTGGCCAGCGCCTTGTACTCCTTGGCGAGCTCGTGGGCGCGCTCGCCCGCCGCGACGGCGGGAATGCGGGTGGCCTGCACCCACAGGGCCGCGCCGGGGCCGGTCGTGCCGGCGCCCACGCGCACCCGGTCGACACCGCGCACCACGGCAGCCGGCTCGCCTCCGGGGAGCCTGCCCACCTGCTCGACGATCGCCCTCACGCCCACCGAGCCGTATCTGCCGTCGATCCGGGGAACGAGAAGGACCTCGGGCTTGTTGTCAGCGAGAGCCTGCGCCGCGTCGATCGCGGCCCGGACCTCGGTCTCCGACAGGTCAAGCGGGACCACCATGCCCGGCAGCACGACCTCGTCGTCGAGCGGCAGGACCGGGAGGATCAAGCTCTCACTCATGTGAACTCCAAGGGTTGAGTTATACACACTCAATTAATGGGAGTCCGATAATGTTCCCGGCGTTGAGCCTGTTCGCTGTGAGCGATCGTAATTGTGTAATCATGGCTGCTCGGACAACTCGACCGCTTCAGGAGTGCGCGTACACCGGACCGCGTCGGCAGAGGGGCAGGGAAGAACGCGCCTCAGGGCCGGAGGACGGCCGATACGCCGCCGGGCGCCCCTGGTGAAGAGCGCCCGGCGGCGAGACGTCCGGCGCTCGCGCGGAGCCGTCTCACCGTCATCGAGCACGAGGCCGACGTGGGGCACGTCCGGTGCCCGCGCGCGGAGCCGTCAGGGGTTCGAGGAGTTCTGGGGCGAGACGACGGGGAGGACGGGAGGTTCGAAGCCGGCACCCGTGAGCGGATCCCCGGTCGACTGGGTCAGCAGCAGGCGCGTGGTCTCCAGTAGATGATCGTGCATGGCCTGTGCGGCTCCCTGGTTGTCACGGGCCTGAATGCGCTCCAGAATGCGCTCGTGAACTCGCCAGATGTCGGTGAGCGTCCTGGTCCGGGTCGTGGACAGGCCTCGGGCGGACATCTGGGCGCGTGTCGTCGCGACGCTCTGGGTCACCCGCTCGTTGCCCGCTCCTTCCAGGATCAGCTGATGGAACTTCACATCCTCCTCCTGGAAGAGGCGCTCGTCCCCGATCTCGACCGCCTTGCCCATCTTCTCCAGTGCCTCCGAGACCGATGCGATCTGGTCGTCGTTCATCATGGTCGCGGCACGATAGACCGAGGGGACCTCGAGCAGGAAACGGATCGAGTAGATCTCCTCGATGTCACGCGTCGTCATCTGGAGGATCCTGACACCGCGGCTGCGTTCGAAACTGACGACCCCATGGGTGGCGAGTTGGAGGAGAGCCTCCCGGACCGGTGTCCTGGACACCCCCAACTGGGCGGCGATCCCCACCACGGAGTGCAACGTGCCAGGTGCCAACTCGCCTGTGAGGATGGCCCGGCGGATGACTTCGAACGTCTGAGTCGTCAACGTTGTCTTATCCGTCGAAATCTGTTCCATCCGGCATGGCTCCTGGTGTTTTGATCTACAGCGTCTGACGTGACGCTCAATGATGCCCCTGCTGAATCAGAAACGCATCGAGAGAGCGACATGCGGCGTGTGGCATGGCGGCCGTTTCAGAGAAATGATAGATCGGCTCCCTCGGTGGCCGGGAGTACCGTCTGCGCGTACAGTCGCCGCCAGCCGCGTGCCGGCAGTTCAGGCGGGACGAAGTCCGCGCGGCGCCGCTCCAGTTCGTCCTCGTCCACGAGCAGGTCGAGTCGCCGGGCCGCGACGTCCAGCCTGATGAGATCGCCGTCACGGACGAGCGCGATCGGTCCCCCGGCCGCGCTCTCCGGAGTGCAGTGCAGCACCACGGTGCCGTAGGAGGTGCCGCTCATCCGCGCGTCGGAGACCCTGACCATGTCCCGGATCCCGGCGCGGGCCAGCTTGGCGGGGATGGGCAGGGCACCGGCCTCCGGCATCCCCGCGGCGACGGGTCCCGCGTTGCGCAGCACCAGCACGTGATCCGGCGTGACGTCCAGATCGGGGTCGTCCAGGATCCGGGCCGCGTCCTCCGCCGAGTCGACGACCAGCGCGGGTCCGGTGTGGTCCATCAGGTGAGGGCTCGCGGCGGCGGTCTTGATGACCGCGCCGCCCGGGGCCAGCGTGCCGTACAGCACCGCCAGACTCCCCGCCGCTCCCAGGGGGTCCTTCAGCGGGCGGATCGTGGTCTGCCAGTCCTGCCGGGCGGGGGTCTGCTCGATCAGCGATCCCAGGGTGCTCCCCGAGACCCCGACGGTCTCCGGTTCGAGCATGGGCTCCATGACCTTCAGCAGCGCCGACAGCCCTCCTGAACGGTGGAAGTCCTCCAGGTATCCCGATCCTGCGGGCTTGCAGTCGACCAGGAGCGGCACCTCGGCGCCGATCGCGTCGAAGTCCCTGAGGTCGAGCGGCACCCCGGCCCTTCGTGCCACGGCGGTCAGGTGGATCAGCGCGTTCGTCGATCCGCTCAGCGCCGAGAGCACGCGGATGGCGTTGCGGAACGCCGCGGGGGTCATGATCTCCCTCGGCAGCGGACCTCCCGACCGGCCGAGTTCCACGGCACGGCGGCCGGTCTCGACACCGTGTCGGAGGCGGGCGCCGGTGGCGGCGGGCGGCGTCGCGCCCCCCGGCAGCATCATGCCGAGGGTCTCGGTGAGACAGGCCATGGTGGAGGCGGTTCCCATGACCGCGCATGTTCCCGCGGTCGACACCAGTTCGTTGCGAACACCGGTGATCTCCGCCTCGTCGAGTTCGCCGCCGCGGTGCCTGCCCCAGAAACGCCGGCAGTCGGTACAGGCCCCGAGCCGCTCACCCTGCCAGCTGCCTGTCATCATCGGCCCGACGACCTCGAGAAGTACCGGCTTGTCCGAGGAGGCCGCGGCCATCAACTGGGCCGGCACGGTCTTGTCACATCCGCCGAGCAGGACCGCGGCGTCCATCGGAAGCGCGCGGATCATCTCCTCGGTGTCCATCGCGAGCAGGTTGCGGAACAACATCGTCGTCGGGGAGGTCAGGATCTCCCCGAGCGAGATGGTGGGGAACTCCATGGGAAGGCCGCCGGCCTCCAGGACTCCACGCCTGACCGCCGCCAGCAGGGCGGGCATGTCGCGGTGGCAGGTGTTGTAGTCGGACTTCGTCACCGCGATCCCGACGATCGGCCGGTCCAGCGCCACGTCGTCGTACCCGCTGGAGGCCAGGAAGGCACGCCGGAGGTACTTGCTGAAACCGTCATCACCGTATGACGTGCGAGCCCGGTCGATGACCGATTCGGTCGGGGGCGTCGTATTCATGGCGGGTGGACCTCCGGGGGTCAAACCGATCGGGGGAAGAGGAAGGAAGAGGGGGCGTCAGTGCCGGAGAGGCATGGCGAGCGGACGCGTGGGAGCACCGGTCGCGCCACGGAGCTTCAGGGAGGCGGCGACGAAGGCGAATTCATGGAGCCCGTCCGCCGAGAGCTGCTCGCAGTCGACCACCTCCATGATGGGGACGCCCGCTTCTCCCATGAGATAGGTGTGGACGACCTGCCAGTTCTCCTCGTCCGCGGCCGGCATCTGCTCCAGGGCGAGGGTGTCGCCGCCGATGACCGAGGCGCCGAGCCGGGCGAGGAACCGGGCCCCTTCCAGGTTCAGGCCAGGACTGTTGTCGATGTAGGCGTCGATCTTCGGCCAGGCACGCATCCGGCCCGTGCGCACCAGCGCCACGTCACCGGGCCGGAACTCGACGTTCTGACGCCGCAACGCCTGGCGGAGGTCTTCCTCACCGATCCCGTGGTTGTCGGGAAGCATGTCGACACCGTGCAGCGCGGCGATGTCGAAAAGCACGCCGCGGGCGATGATGGGAGGGATCTTGTCCGCACCGCACTTGGTCCAGTGCCGGGAGCTGATGTGGTCCTGCGCGGAGAAGCCGTTCCAGATCTGGCCGTTGTACCCGAAGTGGTTCAACGTGTCGATGTGGGTTCCGCAGTGCGTGTACATCGAGATGGCGTCGCCGGAGTAGGAGACCAGTTCGTTCTGCTCGCGCCCCATTCCGGTGATGTCGTCCAGGATCGTGCCGGCCGGGGTGTGCGTCATCCACTGCTGGAAGCCGGGGTCGCCCGCCTTCGTCCACGAGGGCATTCCGACGAAGTAGTCCACCGACAGGTCGATGGCACTGCCGCCGTCCGCCCGTCGCAGCACCTCGCGCGAGGCCTCGGGGGTGAGCAGGTTCAGCATGCCGATCTCGTCGTCGGGACCGAATGGGCTACGGGTGACCTCTCGGAACTTGGCGCAGTACGCCGCGATCCTGTCTCTGGTCGCCTCACTGATGAGTGCGGGCCCGCACATGGTGATGTCCGCCTTCCTGTTCGATCCGCTTACCGGCCCGAGGGCACCGAGCGGGTGATCTCGCCGTACATCTCGGGGCGGCGTCCGGAGAACACCGGGAGTTCGAACCGGCCGGGTTCGATGATCAGTCTCTTCGTCCGGGCCTTCCGCACGTCGATCTCCGCTCCGAACAACCCCTCCTCCTGCCCGGCGTCCACCAGCACCGCTCCTGAGGGCGCGATGATCTGGCTCCTGCCGATGAAGGGGGTGCCCGCCTCGGAGTCGGGGCGGTCGGCCACCGCGAGATAGGTGAGGTTCTCCAGCGCGCGCACCCGTGTCACGTGGTCGGCGAGGATGTCCGACCCCGCGGGCCAGTTGGTGGGCATCGCGATGACGTCGGCGCCCTGGAGCGCGAGCTCGCGGGCGGACTCGGGGAACCTCAGGTCGAAGCAGATCATCACACCGACCCTGCCGAAGGGGGTGTCGACCACCCTGGGCGCGGTGCCGCCGCCCTGTTCGACGAAACGGTCCGCACCGAGGTAGGGCAGGTGCTGTTTACGGTATCGGCCGATGATCCCGGAGGGCCCGATCACCAGGGCCGAGTTGTGGACCTCCCCGTCCGTCTCCTCCAGGAGACCGACCACCGCGTGGATGGAGCTCTCCCGGCAGGCGTCCACCACGCGGCCGATCCGCGGATCCGCGACGTTGAGCGCGGCGGCGTAGGTGTCGGCGCGGGAGTCGAACAGGTAACCGGTGAGCACGCATTCGGGGAAGACCACCAGCCGGTGCCCGGCCGCGGCGCCTGCCCGCAGGATCTCAACGACTCGATCGACGTTCGCCGCCACATCCGTTCGGTCGACGCTCATCTGAGCCACACCGATCGGGATGCCGGATCCCGTATCCAAACCGGGCAATGTGCACCTCTGATGTCCATGAGGGAGTGAACACGGCTCAGAGTTGCATGCAGCATGCTGCACGTCAAGCGCAGCATTCACCATTGACATGCAAAGTGCTGCATGCAATGGTGACTCGACCGATTCGGACATCGCACCTGAGAGGTAATGAGTCATGCCAAAAGTAGTTATCCTCGCCGGTGCCGTGGGCGGGATCGGCGCCGCGACGGCCCGCGAATGCGCGGCAGCCGGTATGTCCGTCCTACTGACGGATCAACGGGCCGAGCTCGCGGAGCGGCTCGCCGCCGAACTCCGCTCGAACGGCGCGGACGCGGTGGCACACGGGCTGGACGTCACCGACGAGGAGGCCGTCGCCGGGACCGTGCGGATCGCTCTCGACCGGTGGGGCCGGATCGACGGTCTGGTGAACTGCGCCGCCACCATCGTGGCGAAACCGCTGGTCGACACCACACTCGCCGAATGGGAGCGGGTCATCACGATCAACGCGACCGGCACCTTCCTGCTGAACAAGCACGTGGTGAGCGCGATGCTCGCCCAGGGGTCACCGGGCTCCATCGTCAACCTCTCCTCGATCTCGGGGACGGTCGGCCTGGCCAACCAGGCCGCGTACTGCGCCTCCAAGGGTGCGGTGTCGCAGCTGTCCCGCCAGATCGCCGTCGACTACGCCGCCGCCGGGATCCGGTGCAACGTGGTCAGCCCCGGGTCCGTGGTCACCGAGCAGTTGGAGACCTACCTCGGCTCCCAGCCCGATCCCGAATCGGCTCGGCGGCACCTCATCGAAGGCCACCCGATCGCGCGTCTCGCGGAACCGCAGGAGGTGGCCAAAGTGGTCCTTTTCCTGCTGAGCCCCGCCGCCAGCTTCATGACCGGGGCGGACGTGGCGGTAGACGGCGGCTACACCGCCGTCTGAAAGCACCGGCGTACCTCCTCCTCCATCCCCGGCTCACGCAGTTTCCAGGAAGGGAACCGGAAATGTCTCGGCATACGACCTTGCCGCCGACGAGGCGCACCGCTCCCGGTGGACCGATCGACCCGCGCCGCCTCCTGACAGGCCGGTTCTCCTCGATCTGGCTGATCACGCTGCTGCTCTTCGCCGCCAGCCCGCTGATCTCCCCCGGCAGCCTGTCCGGCTCCGCCGTCCTGTCGATGCTCCCGTTCGCCGCCGTGATGGCGATCGCCGCGCTCGGCCAGACCCTCGTCGTCTCCCAGGGCGGCATCGATCTGTCGGTGCCGGGGGTGATGGCGCTGGCCGCGGTCCTGGCGACCAAACTGCCGACGGTCACGAGTGTGCCGGTCTGGGCGGCGGTCGCGATGGGGGTCGCGGCGGGCGCGGTGAGCGGTCTGATCATCGGTATCGCCGTGGTGCGGCTGTCCATCGCCGCGTTCGTCGCCTCCCTCGCGGTGAACTCCATCCTCATCGGTGTCGTCCTGCAGGTCTCCAAGGGGTTCCCCGCCTCTGCCGCCCCCGGCCTGAGCGCCTTCGCCGTCGGATCCGTGTGGGGCGTCCCCAATCTGCTGCTGGTCGCCGTCGTGGTGGTCACCTTCGCGCACTGGGGTGTCCGGCACACGGTGCTCGGCCGTCGCTTCATCGCGGTCGGCGCCGGGCGGCCTGCGGCGCGGCTGCTCGGTCTGCCCACCGGCTCCTACGAAGCGGGTGCCTACGTGGCGGCGGGTATCTGCTACTCGCTGGCCGGCGTCCTGCTCGCGGGTTACCTGCGGACCCCGGACATCCTGCTCGGGAACACCTACCTGCTCCCCACGATCGCGGCCGTCGTCCTGGGCGGAAGCCTGCTGTCCGGCGGCATCACCAGCCTGGCCGCCACCGCCGTCGCCGCGCTGTTCCTCACCCAGCTGGACCAGGTGGTCCTCGCCGCCGGCGCCTCCACCGCCACCCAGCTGCTCGTCCAGGCAGGCGTGCTCGCACTGAGCGTGGTGGCCCGCGGAGTGCCCTGGGGCGCCGTCCGCACGCGGCTGAGAACCCGTTCCCCCGCTACCCGATCCGTGCCGTCATCACCGTGAACGGCGAGCTTCCTCCCCTCCCCAAGAAGTGTCACCCCCGACAGGAGATCGCAATGCCTCCCAGCAAACCTCGATTCCGGGCCCGCCAATCGGCCGCCGTTCTGGCACTCGCGCTCCTCGGCGCGGCGGGCTGCGCCGGCGGCCCGGGTGAAACGAAGGCCGCCGGCGGTGTGCAGGACGTCTACAGCGACATGGCCCGGACCGGAGACGTCTCCCAGCTCCGCCCCATGACGGACTTCTGCGGCACCAAACCGGTGAAGGTCGCGCTCGCCGACGGTACCGGCGACAACGCCTTCAGGAAGACGGCCCGCGCCGAGTTCGAGGACGAGGCGAGCAAGTGTCCCAACATCACCGTGCTGCCGTACGCCGACGGTCAGAACAACCCGCAGAAGGCGATCAGCGACATCAAGGCCCTGGTCGCCCAGGGGGTCGAGGCCCTGGTCGTCTTCCCCGACGCGGGCGAGGCGCTGCTGCCGACACTGCGCGAGGCCTACAAGGCGGGCGTGCAGGTGGTGCCGTGGACGGCGAACCCGGGAGGCAAGCCGGGCCAGGACTACACCACGTTCGTCGGCCACAACACGGTCAACGACGGCGTGACGTGGACGCGCTGGATGTGCGAGAACCTCGGGAGCAAGGGCGGCAACGTCGTCTTCCTCGGCGGTACTCCGGGCAACACCCAGAGCATCACCGAGATGGTCGGCATCGAGAAGGAGCTCAAGGAGAACACCGCCTGCGCGAGCGTCAAGCTGCTGAACGAGCCCGGCAAGCCGATCGACACGAACTGGAACCCGGCCCAGCTGCAGAAGGTCGTGTCCGGACTGCTCACCAAGTACCCGGCCATCGACGGTGTGATCACCGACTCCGGTGACGCGTCGCTGGGTGGCATCCGCGCCTTCCTCCAGGCCGGTCGGCCCCTGCCGTTGTGGACCGCCAACGACCTCAACGGCTTCGCCTGCGCCTGGAAGGAGAACTCCGCCAAGCAGCCGACCTTCCAGACCGTGACCGTGTCCTCGCGTACCTGGATCATCCGCCTCGCACTGCGCAAGGCCGTCGCCGCGCACCAGGGCATCAAGAACGACGAGCCCGAGATCATCAACATCCCGATCTTCGAGAACACCCTCGACACGACGAAGCCCCCCAAGTGCGACCCCGATCTTCCCGCCAGCGCGATCCTGTCCTCCGAGCTTTCGCCGGAGCAGCTCAAGCAGGCCTACAACTGATCACTCGTTGTGTTCCGCCGGGCGCGTGCTCGGCGGAACACATTGAGCCTGAGTGAGGAGTGATCCTTCGCATGGCCGATTCGAACGCTGGACTGGTTCTCCGCGGGGTGACCAAACGCTTCCCCGGCGTCGTCGCGCTCGACGGCGTCGAGTTCCAGGCCCATCCGGGCGAGGTGCACGCCCTGGTCGGAGGTAACGGCGCCGGGAAGTCCACGCTCATGGCCGTGGCCTCCGGCGCACTGGCACCCGACGCCGGCACCGTCGAGATCGCGGGCTCGCCGATGCGGCAGCAGTCCCCGATCGCCGCCCGGGAACAGGGCCTGGCCATCGCCTTCCAGCATCCGGCGCTTCTCCCCGACCTCACGGTCACCGAGAACCTCCTGCTGAGCGTGCCGAAACGGCTGCGGCCGTCATTCGGCAACGCTCAGGACTGGGCTCGGGAACAGCTGCTCGTCATGGGGATGGACATCGACCCGGCCGTCGCGGCCGGGCGGTTGACCCTGGCCGAGAAGCAGGCGGTCGAGATCTGCGGTGCCTTCGCCTGCGAGCCCAGCGTCCTGATTCTCGACGAACCGACCGAGCCCTTCATGGCGGCCGAGATCGAGAGACTCTTCGAGCAGGTCAGGCTCGCCGCGGCCCGCGGCATGACGGTGATCTACATCAGCCATCGGCTGCCCGATGTGATGGCCCTGTCCGACCGGCTGACGGTACTGCGCGACGGACAGGTGCGCGGAACCTTCCTCTCCTCCGAGGTATCCGAGCAGGAGGTCATCACCCGCATCGCGGGACGCGAGATCGAGGCGCTGTTCCCACCGCGCCCCTCATCCGTCGGCGACGTCGTGATGGAGGTCAGGGACCTGCGCTCGGACCGGCTCCGGGGGATCACCACCACGCTGGCCCGCAACGAGGTTCTCGGCCTCGCCGGCGTGGAGGGCAACGGACAGCGCGACTTCATCCGGTCACTCGGCGGCGCCGACCCGGTGACCGGCGGCGACGTCATCGTCTCCGGTCGTCCCGTCGATCTCGGCAGCCCACGTCGTGCCCGGCGTGCCGGCGTCGTGCTCATGCCTCAGGAACGGCACGTCGAGGGCGTCGCGACCGTACTGTCGGTCAAGGAGAACCTGGGCGTCGCCGCCACGGGTCAGACGGCGGTCGCCGGTGTGGTGCGAGGCTCGGCGGAGAACTCGATCGTGGCCGAGGAGATCAGCCGACTCGGCATCAAGGTGGCCTCGCCCGAGTCTGCCGTGGAGCACCTGTCGGGAGGAAACCAGCAGAAGGTCGTACTCGGCCGGGCGCTGCTCTCCGCGCCCAAGGTGCTGCTCTGCGACGAGCCCACCCAGGGCATCGACGTCGGTGTCCGCTCCGACATCTACCACCGGCTCCGCTCCACCGCCGAGTCGGGAACACCCGTCGTGGTGCTCAGCTCGGACAACGTCGAACTGGCCGGGTTGTGCGACCGGGTACTGGTCTTCTCCCAGGGGCGGGTCGTCCGCGAACTGACCGGCGACGAGATCTCCGACCACTCCCTCACCGAGGCGTCCCTGACGGCCGCGACCTCGGCGCGGACGGCGGAGTCCTCGGTACGGACACGAGGCACGGGCCTGTTCGGCGGAGTGCGGCGTCTGCTCTCCAGCGAGCAGGCACCCAGCGCGTTCCTCGCGATCGCGATCGTGCTGCTCGCCGCGGTGAGCGCGACCCGTAGCGACCGCTTCCTGTCCGAGTTCAACATCGCGAGCATGCTGGGACTGCTGGCACCGGTACTCTTCCTCGCCGCCGGCCAGCTCGTCGTCATCCTCACCGGGGGGATCGACCTTTCCGTCGGACCCCTGAGCGGAGCCCTCGTGGTCATCGCGTCGTTCTACATCCTCGACGGGTACGGGGCCGGCTGGTGGATCCTGGGCTTCCTGCTGATGATCCTCATGGCGACCGGTGTGGGTCTGGCCAATGGGGCGATGGTCAGATTCGCCAGGGTGACACCGGTGGTCGCCACCCTGGTCACCTACACCGCGCTCCAGGGATTCTCCCTGTTCATGCGGGACTCGCCTGGAGGCTCCATCGCCACCTCCGTCACCGAGGCGCTCAGCGCGCGCATCGGCCCGATTCCCTGGGCTGTGATCGTCGGTGCCGCTCTCCTCGTCCTGCTGGAAGTGATGTCCAGGCGCTCCATGATGGGGCTCAGGTTGCGGGGTGCCGGCTCGTCCGAACACGCGGCACGGAACCGGGGCATCCCGGTGGCACGTGTTCACCTGGTCGTCTATCTCGCCAGCGCGCTCTTCACGGTGCTCGGCGCCCTGCTGCTGATGGCACAGATCGGCGTCGGCGACCCGACTGCGGGCATCAGCTACACGATGGCCGCCATCACCGCGGTCGTCCTCGGCGGGGCCTCGATCTTCGGGGGCAGGGGCAGCTTCGTCGGCGTCCTGTTCGGAGTCGTGCTCCTGCAGCTCATCCAGAACACCACGGTGTTCCTCGGTCTGTCGCAGTCGTGGCAGTACTGGATGCTGGGCCTCATGGCACTGGGCGCGACGGCCGTCTACTCACAGGTCCGCACCGCGCGAACGTGACAGGCGGACGGCCACGCGCCTCCCGGCGGGCAGCCCGGATCACGGGTGCCCGACATCGCGACCGGCTGCCACCGGGACCATCGGGGCCCTCTTTGGCCTCCGGTCACGCTGTCGGGCACACCTTGACCGTTCAGAGGGGGCGTGTCATCGGGTCGGTCCCTCTCTTAGGACTGAGCGCACACGATCCCGTTGATCGACAAGGCCGCCGGGGTGGGGTTGGCTCCGCCATGGGTGCCCTGGAAGCCGATGACCCGGGACTGCCCGGGAGACAGGTCCTTGTTCCAGGCCAGGCTCTTGGCCGTCACCGCGGTTCCGGTCTGCGACCAGGTGGCCGACCAGCCCGAGGTCACCCGCTGACCCGGGTCGGCGAAGGTGAAGGTGAGCCGCCAGTCGGTGAGGGGGGTGGAGCCGGTGTTGGAGACCTTGATGTTCGTGCTCATTCCGGTGCTCCACGGCCAGGAGGTGTACTCCACCTCGCAGCTGCCGGTCGGCGTCGGCGTGGGTGGGATGGGGAGGTCGTTGTAGATCTTGACGGCCACCGTTCCCGACGGAGGGCTCACCTCGTTCAGGGGGTCGACGGCCACGACGTACAGGTGGTATGTCACCGACTCGACGCCACGTGGGGGAAACGGAAGGTAGACCGTCCCCTCGGTCGCCGCGGACTGGAAGGTGGCCACCCGGACGGCCGTGCCGTTCCTGTCCTCGTACACGTAGTAGCAGGCGATGCCCTGCGGGTCGGTGGAAGCGGCCCAGCTCAGGCGTACCGAGTTGAGCATGACGTTCAGGACCGTCGGCGTTCCCGGCGCGGTCGGCGGGCTGCTGGAGGGCGCCGGGGTCACCGGGCCCGTATGGCACGGGGGAGCACCGGACGGAGCGGGCGACGGCACCGGTGACGGCGCGGCCGTGGCGCTCCCTGCCGCCAGGAGGACGAGAGCCGCGGCCGTCATTCCTCCGGTGACCCAACCGGCCAACCATGTTCTTACTCGCATCGACCTACCTCCCCGTAGCGATCAGCCTTTTCAAGAAAAATCACACCCAGGATGGGAATGGTCAACGCAGCGCGACCACCACGACCGGATGCCCCTGATGAACGAGGCCGGCCGATGAAACGTTCAGCGACGACGGGTGCCGATGGAGAGCCGGAGAAGGCCCTCGGATCACGGTGAGGACACGGGAGGTACCAAGGCCCGGCCACCGCTCCGGGTGGACCGCTCTTCCTAAAGACCCCGGGTGGTTCCTGCGGGTGATGCCGGAGCCTCGCCCCATGGTGGCCGAGTGGCTCCTGCGGGTGATGCCGAGGTCTCACCCCACGGTGGGACGCGGAGTGGGTCCGCCCCTGCCTAGGCTGTTCCGGTGATCTCCAGCTCCGCCCGGCGGTTCCTCTCGCGACATACGTGGCGGGTACGGGAGATCGCCGTGCCGCTGGTCCGCCCTCTCACCGAGGCGCTGGTGACCGGGGTGTCCGACCCGGCCCGCCCTCGGTCACGCCGCCTCGCTCCCCGGATGCCGGGAGTGCTGGGACTGCTGCCGTTCCGCAGGGTCGACCTGGTCCTGCTGGGTGACCTGCTGCTCGCCTTCCTGTTGTTCAATCTGGCCCTGTCCGACCTCCAGGGCCGGGTGGTCGCGACGCGCTCTCCCCTCGATCCCCAGGGGATCGTGTTCGCGGCCCTCGCCTTCTCCCTGCCGCTCGCGCTGCGCGACCGGTGGCCGCTGGCGGCCTGGCGGTCGGCCTTCCTTCTCATCCCGCTGGGAACGGTCGTCTCGCGGCAACTCCTCATCGGCATCCCCTACACCGCCTCCACCACGTTCATGTACACGCTCGTGGTCTACGCGGTCGCGGCCCGCTGCGAGCGGCACATCACCATCGGTGTGTGGATCGCCTCGATCCTGGGCTCCTGGATGATCCATCCCGACTCGGTGACCGTCATCACCGGCATGGTCACGGTGACCGTCCTGTTCGGCCACAACGTGCGCGCCCGGCGGCTGGCCGCCGGACTGCTGGCCAGGGAGGAACGACGCAGCGAGCGCGCCCTCGCGGCCCAGGCCGCCCTTGAGGAACGGGCCAGGATCGCCAGAGAGCTCCACGACGTCGTCGCCCACCACATGTCGGTGATCGCCATCCAGGCCGAGGCCGTCCCGATGCAGGCGGCCGGGGACGCGCGGCGCCTGGAGGAGGGACTGAAGGAGATCCGGGCGCTGTCCCTCGCGGCGATGACCGAGATGCGCCGTGTGCTCGGCGTCCTGCGGGAGGAGGACGAGTACGCCGACACCGCGCCGCAGCCGGGTCTCGGCCGTCTGGAGGAACTCGTCGACACCGCGCGCTCCGCCGGGCTCGGCGTGACGCTCAAACTGGGCGGTGACCTGAGCGGGCTGCCCACGGCGGTGAGCCTGTCCGCCTACCGGATCGCCCAGGAGTCTCTCAGCAACGCCATGCGGCACGCCCCCGGCTCCGCCGTCTCGCTGCGCATCACCCGATACCGTTCCGAGCTGCACATCCACGTGACGAACAACACCGGATACCGCTCCCCCAAGAAGCAGGGAACCGACAACCACATGGGACACGGCTTGATCGGGATGCGCGAACGGGTGTCCATGCTCGGCGGGAAACTCTGGGCCGGTCCGACCGGGACGGGCTTCGCGGTCACCGCCATACTGCCGATCACCGAGGATGTATGAACCCTTCCCTCAAAGGCTCCCCGCTCAAGGAGATGTGATGACGATCCGGGTGCTCATCGCCGACGATCAGGGCATGGTACGGACCGGTTTCACGGTGTTCCTGAGCTCGCAGCCCGACATCGAGGTCGTCGGCGAGGCCGCCAACGGCGCCGAGGCCGTGGCTCGGGTGGCCGAGTTACGGCCCGACGTGGTGCTGATGGACGTGCGGATGCCGGTGATGGACGGCCTGACCGCCACCCGCCACATCCTCACCCCCGGCGTCTCTTCTCCTCCCGCCCCTTCCTCACGGGCGAGCTCCGGCCCCGCCGTACCCACGCATTCCTCCGTACGGTCGGACTCCCACGCCTTCCCCGGCCCGCCCGACGATCCCGGCACGCGTCCTTCCATGCCGAAGGTGCTGATCCTGACCACGTTCGACCTCGACGACTACGTGTACGAGGCGCTGCGCGCGGGGGCGAGTGGCTTCCTGCTCAAGGACGCCTCCGCGCAACAACTCGCCGAGGCGGTCCGGGTGGTGGCGGCCGGGGAGGCGCTGCTGGCGCCCTCGGTGACCCGGCGGCTGATCGCGGAGTTCGCCCGCGTCGGCCCGAGCCGCCCGCGCGGACGCCTGGACGACATCACCGAGCGGGAGACGGAGGTGCTCGCGCTCATCGCGCGAGGCAGGTCCAACCAGGAGATCGCCGAGGAGCTCATGCTCTCGGAACAGACGGTCAAGACCCACGTGGGCCGGATCCTCGCGAAGCTGAACCTGCGCGACCGCGCCCAGGCGATCGTCCACGCCTACGAGACGGGCCTGGTCCGCCCCGGCGAGTGACCCCGGGATCGGCCCTCTCCTTCCCGAGGGGGACCGGGAAGGTGACCGCCTCGGGGTGACGCGGGTTACGGATCGTGATTCCTAGCGTTCTGTCCGGTTCTTCAGACCTGACAGGAGGCTCGCATGTTCCGCCGTACGCTCGCCGTGGTCGTCGCCGCGGCGTTCGCCTACGTGACGGTTCCGCCGCCCGTGGGCGACCGGGTGGTGCGGGTCTACGGCGACCTCGGCACGGCCGAGCGCGTCGCGGTCATCGTTCCCGGCACCGACACCACGGCCGCCACCTTCGACGGTGGCAGGGCGAGGCCGTACAGCACGCCGGGGGGCGGCGCGCGAGCGTTGCTGGCCGAGGCGCGGGCGCTGGATCCGGGAGCGCGGCTCGCGGTGGTCGCCTGGCTCGGCTACGACAGCCCGGCGATGCTCAGCCTGCGCGCGGTGACCGGCGAGGCCGCGGAGCGGGGCGCGGTGGAGTTGCGACGGTACGTCACCGAGACGCTCGGGGGGAAACGGGTCAGCCTGCTGTGTCACAGCTACGGCTCGGTGGTGTGCGCCGGGGCCGTGCCCGGTTCCGGGGTCGCGGACACGGCCGTGTTCGGCAGCCCTGGGCTGGGCGTCTCGTCGGCCGCCGAGCTGGACGGCACCCGGTTGTGGGCGGGCAGCGGCACCCGCGACTGGATACGTGAGGCGCCCAAGCTCAGGATCGGGCCGCTCGGATTCGGCCCCGACCCCGCCGGCCCGGCCTTCGGTGCCCGCCTGTTCGGTACCGGTTCCGCAGATCACAGCGAATATCTCCGGCCGGGCAGCGAGTCCCTGCGCAACCTGACCCTGATCGCGCTCGGCCGTGTCGGCGAGGTGTCCCGTGGCTAGCCTCGTGGCCCGGATCGAGGCGGCCACCCCCGAGGGCAGGGATCGTGGGGTGGACGCGCTGCGGGCACTCGCGATCGTGGGCGTGGTGCTGGGGCACTGGCTGGTGACGGCGTGGGATCGGGGCGCGGCGGGGGCCGTTCACCTGTCCAGCCCGCTCGCCCACCTGCCGGAGTTCACGCCGATGTCCTGGGTGCTGCAGACGCTGGCGGTGTTCTTCCTCGTCGGCGGCTACGCGGCGGCACGCGGCCTCCGCTCGGTGGCGGCACGCGGCCCGACGCCTCATGGGTCAAAGACCCATGAGATGAAGACCCGCGGACCGGACTCCCCGTCGCACGCTGCGGGTCCCGTGGCGGCGCGCGGCGCGCGTCGGGGAGCGGGGAGCGGCGCTCACCCGGCGGGAGCCTGGGTGCGCGCCAGGATGGGGAGACTGCTGGGGCCGGTGGTGCCGCTGGTCCTGGTCTGGGCGGGGATCGCGGTGGGGATGGCGCTGCGCGGGTCCTCGGCGGGAACGATCAGGGTGATGGTGCTTCCGGCGATCGGGCCGCTGTGGTTCCTCGTCGTCTTCACCGTGCTGACCGCGGCCACCCCCCTTCTCCTGCGCGCGCATCCGGTCGTCGTCGCCGTCGTGGCGTTCGCGGTCGTGCTCGGGGTGGACCTGTGCAGGTTCCGGTTCGGCGCCCCGGCCTGGACGGGATGGGTGAACCTGACGGCCGGGTGGCTGGTGCCGTACGCGCTGGGGATCGCCTGGGCGGGCGGGCTGCTCGCCTCGCGGCGGGTGGCCGCGGCGCTGCTGGTCGGCGGCTTGGCCGGGGCCGCGCTGCTGGTCGGCGCGTTCGGGTATCCGGCGAGCATGGTGGGCGTGACCGGGGACGCGGCCTCCAACCTCAGCCCGCCCAGCCTGGCCGTGGTCTGCTTCGGGCTCGCCCAGGTGGGGGTGGCGCTGCTCGTACGCGCGCCGCTGGCCCGGTTGATGCGGCGTCCCCGGTTGTGGGCGGTGGTCGCGTTGGCGAACCTGTCGGCGATGACGCTCTTCCTGTGGCATCAGAGCGCGGTGAGCGCGATCGCCGTCGCCGCCCTGCGTTTCGGCGACGTACCCGGCCTGCTGGCCACACCCGACGAGCCTGCCTGGTTGCTGCACCGGCTGGCCTGGATACCGGTGTTCGCGGCCGTTCTCGCGCTCGCCTGCCTTCCGGGATCAACTCGGGGGCGATTTAATGACAGGGTGTCGTCATCGGCTTGACGACGTGGCGCGATTTTTGTGACACTGTGTCATGAAAGTGCCCCTCGTCGCGGAGTGATCATGAGCGATTCGCCCTTCTCCGAAGTCCTCAGGAACGCCACCTGGGGTGACCACGAGTCCGCCGAGGACGAGAGCTACCTCAAAGCCCTGATGGCGGGCCATCTCAGCCCCGAAGCGTACGGCGAGATGGTCGCCCAGCACTACTTCGCCTACGTCGCCCTGGACGGCGCCTCGCGGTCGCTCGCCGAGGACCCCGTCGCGGCACCGTTCGTCCTCCCCGAGCTCTACCGGGAGGAGGCCCTGGTCCGCGACCTGGAGACGATCTACGGATCCGGCTGGCGGTCCAGGATCGAGCCCTCCAAGCCGACCCTCACCCTGGTCGCCCGGATCAACCAGGTCGCCACCTGGCCCGCCGGCTACATCGCCCACCACTACACCCGCTACATGGGCGACCTGTCCGGCGGACAGTTCATCCGGATGGAACTGCAGAAGATCTACGGCTACCAGCCGGGTGGCGGCGTCGACTTCTACCTGTTCGACGAGATCGGCAGCCTGCCCCGGTTCAAGAACGAGTATCGGGCCCGGCTGGACGCGCTGCCCCTGGACGAGGCGGAGAAGCAGCGCCTGATCCGCGAGACCAAGCTCGCCTACCTGCTCAACACCGAGGTCCTGGGCGAGCTCGGCCGGGTGGCCAGGGCCGAGGTCGCCGCCTGAAGGCGGCCCCTCCACGACATGGGTGAACGCTCCGGCACGGGTGTATCCGTGCCGGAGCGTTTCGCGGGTCGATGACCAGCTGATACCTGCTCTTGCCTGGAGTACGGATGTCCCCGCGCCGGAGCGTTCACCCATCCGGCGTCAATCCTCCGGTCCCGGAGAAAGCGCCGAAGGGCGTACGGCACTCAGAAGGCGTACGGCCCGAAACGCCCCCAGGCCACGAAGGCGGCCAGCAGGAGAAGGATCACGTTCATCGGAAGCGCCGAATACTCCTTGCGCCTGACGTGCACGACGATGGCGCCGATCATCGTGATCACCAGGCCGGCGGCGGCGAGCGGGGTCAGCACGGGCAGGATGCCGGAGACGGCGGGCAGGACCAGCCCGATCCCGGCCAGCACCTCAAGAACGCCGATGCCCTTGATCTGAGCGGCGGAGAAGTCCCCCACCCATCCCCCCAGCTTGGGGATGAGTTCCTCGCGCGGCTGGGTGGCCTTGGTGAGACCCGCGATGAGGAACATCCCGGCGAGCAGGATCTGCACGGCCCAGAGGGCAATATTCATGAGGAACTCCGAAAACAGGTAAAGGCACGGCTTCGTTCGCCGCCACCGTAGCGCGGGCGACGGAGGCGCCCGACCGGGGATCGGCCTCACCTTCAACGCCTGCCATGTCGACCGCGTCGGCCCGCGTTCTCCGCGGCCCCGACGAGATGACCCGCGCCTCGCCATGGGATCGGGCAAACGCCCGGCGCCGACCCCGCAACGACCTGACAGCCGGGGACGGCATTGTGCGACCATGGGGCCATGCCCCGGATTTCGGCCGCGACCATCGGCGAGCACCGTGCCCAGACCCAGGATCGCATCCTGCGGGCCGTCTCGCGTCTCTCGCGGGACCAGGGCATCGACGCCATCTCCATGACCGACGTGGCGAGCGAGGCCGAGATCACCCGCACCGTGCTGTACAACTACTTCCCGGACAAGGCCGCGCTGCTGCTCGCCTTCACCGAGCGGGTGACGCACTACTTCATCGACAGCTACGAGCGGGAGTTGCCCGACCTGGCCTCACCCGCCGAGCGCCTGCGGGTCTTTGTCAGGCTCCAGCTCGACGGGTTGCTCGCCCACCCGCACCCCGGCCCCGCCGACCTGTCCGCGGCGCTCGGCCCCGACGCCTACCAGCGCCTGGCCGACCACGTCGAGCCGATGCAGCGCATCCTGACGGGCATCATCGAGAGCGGCGTGGCATCGGGTGACTTCCAGGCCCCCGACGTGGCCGCCGCCGCCCGGATCATCCTCGCCGTCATCGGCGCCGAGCGGGTACCGCTGCTCAGCGGTGAGGTGACGCCCGAGGAGGCCGAGAGGATCGTCTCGGGTTTCGTGCTGCGCGGTCTCGGTTGCCCGAGCGCCCCTGCCCCCGAGCCCGAGGACGGTATCTGAGTCCCCGAGGCCCCGGGCTCTCCGGGCTCTCCGGAACGGTATCCGAGCTTCCCGGAGACGGCCGGGCCCTCCGATCAGCCCGGCGGCAGGAGGGCGGGGATGCGCTCAAGGACTCCCCCGGCGAAGACGTCGTACAGGCCGGTCGTCTCCAGGTGCACGTAGCCGATGTGGCAGTCGCACACCGCCACCGGACACGCCGCGGCCCTCGGGGCGAACGTGCCGTCGTAGAGGTTGCCGAGCACGGCCGGGACGAAGTGGCAGCGCCGCACGGTGCCGTCGCCGTCGACGGAGATCACGCTGTCTCCCGTACGGCAGGGCAGGCCCGCACTCCGGTGCGGGGTCCTGCTGTGGTGGAACAGCGGGTCGATCTCCGTCCAGGCGTCCGCCTCGTCGTCGGTGTAGACGGTGCCCTCCGCGGCGTTCACCCAGACGTACACCTCCGTCGGCAGGTCGGCCCGGAGGCGGCGAGCCTGGCCCAGGTGCTCGGGCAGGCCGACGACGCCGACGCTGAAGCGGACCCCGTGCTTGAGGAGGTCACGGCAGCGGCCGAGGAAACGCTCGTACGTGACCTGTCCGGGGTGGTAGGTCACCCAGAGGGCGAGCGTGTCCAGGTCGGCCTCGGCCAGCCAGCCTGACCGGCAGCTGAAATTGGTCTGAATGGCGACCCTTCGTACGTGGGGTAGGTGGCTCAGCTCGACCATCGCCCGGCGGTACCAGGAGCGGACAAGGCCCTCGCCCCAGGGGGTGAACAGCACCGAGACCGGATGGTCTCGCCCGGCCACCCAGGCGGTGAAGCGCTCCAGCGCCGCCCGGTCCCGGCTCAGTTGCCCGGAGCCGTCACGCCGCTTGGCGAACGGGCAGTAGGGGCAGTCGTAGTCGCAGCTCGCCAGCGGCCCCCGGTAGAGGATCGTCAACTCACCGTGCTCCCGGCCGGGCATCGCCGGACGGTCGCGGTCCTGGTCAAGGACCGTCAGATGATCGCGACCTCGGCCGCCGGCGCGTGTCTCCCCTGCGCCTTCTTCGTGCGGCGCGCTCGATTCGTCCGCCTGTGTCCTCATCGGTCATCACCGATTCTCGTATCGGGCCATCAGCGCGCGGACCCTGCCGGAGAACAGGGCGGGGCCGATCGCGTCGGAGTGGGCCAGACCCTCCGCGGTGAGCCGGAGCCATCCGGGCCCGGCACCCCCGGGCGACGGGGCGTCGCGTTCCAGCAGGCCCCGCTCCGCCAGACGCTCCAACTCCTCGCCGAAATGGGCTTCGACCCCGGCGCCGAAGCGGTCTCGGTAGACGGCGGGATCGAGACCCTCGGCCTGGAGCAGCGACTGGATGAGGTGGCGGCGGCGGCGATCGTCGTCGTCCAGCCGGAATCCCACGTTGGCGACCGCGAACTCCTCCGGGGCGAGACGCACGTAGTCGTCGATGATCGCGCGCACCTGCCCGGCGCCGACCGCGTACTCGTAGGAGTAGTGCAGGCCGGAGGTGTAGGAGCGGGCGCCGCAGCCGAGGCCGACCATGCCGTCGCTCTGGCAGGTGTATTCGGCCGGGCTGGATCGCCCCGGCAGCCGGAACATCCGCATTGAGACCTGCTCGTACCCTGCGGCGAGCAGGTGGTCGCGGCCCTGGCGGTAGAGGGTGAGGCGGTGGTCGTCCCAGTCGCGGACGCGGCGCCCGAGGCCGGTGAGCGGGCGGACGTACAGGGGGTAGAGGTAGATCTCCTCCGGTTTCCAGGCGAGCGCGGCGTCCAGCGAGTAACGCCAGGACTCCTCCGTCTGCCCGTCGATGCCGTAGATCAGGTCGATGTTGAGCGTCTCGAACCCGGCCTCGCGGATCCGGCCGAGCGCCGTCTCGACCTCCCGCCGCCGCTGCGGCCGCACCGCCGCGCGCGCCTCGGCGTCGACGAAGCTCTGCACGCCGATCGAGACGCGGGTCGCACCCCGCTCGGCGAGGACGGCGAGCCGCTCGGCCGTCGCGGTCGCCGGGGAGGTCTCCACCGACATCGGGACGGCCCGCAGGTCGGCGCCCGTGATCCGCTCGGTGAGGTCGAACATCCGGGTGAGCTCGGCGGCGCTCAGGTAGGTCGGCGTGCCGCCGCCGACGGCGGCCGCCGTGAAGCGGGGATCGTCCAGCGCGTCCCGTACGGCGCCGGCCTGGCGTTCCAGCGCGTCGAGGTAGGCGGCGACAAGCTCCTCGGGGGCGCCGGTCCTGGTGAACAGGTTGCAGAATCCGCAACGCATCTCGCAGAACGGGATGTGCAGGTAGAGGAAGAGGCGCCCGGTGGGCTCACCCGCCCACACCTCCGCCAGCGACGGCCGCGGGTCCAGCGGCCGGTAGGCCGTCTTGTGCGGGTACGCGTAGACGTAGCCCTGGTAAGGCCCCGCGTCGGTGGGCGGGGACGACGAGGAAAGCACGGGGAGCACAGCCCGTCCGCCGCCCGCCGTCTTCGGCACCCGGCCGGAATCCGGAGTCACCGCCATCGCCCCCGCTCCATCGTGAACTCCCCGTAGGGCACGGTCCAGACGACCTCGTGGCCGATCCTGTGCCCGATATATCCGTCTTCACCGTAAGCGGTGCCGTGATCGGAACAGACGATCGCGAACCCCGGCCGCCGCTCGCTCATCAGCGCGAACAGCCTGCCGATGTGCCGGTCGACGTATTCGAGGGCGGCGGCGTGGCTTTCGCGGCTGTCGCCGTGCTCGCGAGTGCCCCCCGGCAGGTGGAACCAGTTGGGCTGGTGCAGCGCCGAGACGTTGACGAACAGGAAGACCGGCCGGTCGGCTCCCGCCACCGCCCGCTCCGCGCGGTCGATCTGCGCCTCGAACGAGGTGGGCGCGGTGACCCCGAACCCCGGCTCCCAGTGGCTCTCGGCGAACATCCCCGGCAGCGCGGACCCGAGCGGGGTCAGCTTGTTGAAGAACCCGACTCCCCCGACGCAGACCGTGTGGTAACCCGCCCTCGCCAGCCCCGAGGGCAGGTCGGGGGCGTCGAACACCCAGGTGCCGGGGGCCGTGGTCTCGCTGCCGGGGAACGCGGCGGCGAACGGGCGCGGGTGCGGTCCCGGCACGGCGGGGGTCGGCAGGAAGCCGGCGAGGATCGCGGCGTGCGCGGCGTAGGTGAAGCTGCCGGGGCTGTGCCGGCGCTCCCAGCGCCCGCCGGGGAGCGCCCGCGCCAGGTTGGGCAGCCGCCCGGCCGCCATCGACTCCTCCGCCACGTCGTAGCGGAGGGTGTCGAGCGTGACCAGCAGCAGGTCGTGGCTGCCCACGATCTCGTTCATGTCACGCACGGGGCCCTCTCCCCCCGTTCCGCACCGGGACCCTCGCTCTCCCGATCGGGGCGTGCCTGGCGAGGATCGCGCGGACCTGGGCGCCGTAGGTGTCGAGCCCCTCGGCTCCGCCACCCGGCAGCCCTTCCAACCCGGGAAGCAGGTCTCCGAACGCGTTCACCTCGGCCACCGCGAACTCCCGCCAGTCGACCCCGATCATCAGATCGACCCCGACGGCGAGGCTCCCGGGGAAGCGGGCCGCCGTCCGCGCGCAGACCTCCAGGGCCGACTCCCATCCCCGGGGGCCGAGAGCGGCCTCGACGGCACCCAGATCACCTCGTACGCCACCGAGGTGGAGGTTCGTCATCGGGCTGCGGCTCGCGCGGACGACCGCGTGGGTGGGCGTGCCGTCCACGACGACCACCCTCAGGTCGATCGCGCGCCCTTCGAGGCTCGCCTTGGGAAACCAGCGCTCGACGTGCAGGCCGTCGGTGGCCAGCAGGTCGACGATCGCCGCGACCTCGGTCTCGTCCTCGTAACACCTGACCCGCAGGGAGTTGCGCAGCCCGCCGGAGACCGTCTCCGCCGAGGTCACCGCCCTCACCCGGCGCCCCGACGCGTGCAGGGCGACGACGCCGGAGGCCGACGAGCCGTGGGCCGGTTTGACGAACACCCGGCCCCAGCGGGCCTCGCCCATCCGCTCGCGCAACTCGGCGTAGCCGCCGACCGGCCCGGCGAGTGCCGGCGGCACCGGCACCCCGGCCGCCGACAGCCTGGCGTGGCAGCGCCGCTTGTCGAACATCACCGAGACGTCCTCGACGTCGGCGAGCAGCACGGCCCCCGGCGTCGCGGTCACCGCCCGAAGGACCCCGGTGATCCCGGCAACGAACCCGGCGTACCAGCGGGCGCCTCCATCGACCCTGGACGGCTCGCCGGGGCCGCGCAGCAGCGCGTCCGCCTCGGCGTCCTCCCCCGGCGAGTCGATCCTCACGAGCGTCTCCGGCGCGATCCGGATCTCCTCGCCGCGCAGCACGGACGTCCACGGCACGACGACGGGCTCGTCCAGCCCCTGCCGGACGCAGGCGTCGGCGAACATGGTCACCCGCCGGTCGCCCGGCGTGCCGACGACGGCGAGCGCCCTCACTCGGCGACCGCGACGTAGCGCCACTCGTCGTCGGGCTCCCGCTGGTCGGACACGTCGAGCAGGATGCCGGAGAACGTCGCGGTGAGGCGCTCGACCATGGCGTCGGTGAGGTAGTGGTGGTGCAGGTCCAGGCGCTTGAGATGGGTGAGGGAGACCCCGGAGAGCAGGGCCTCGGCGCCCTCGTCGGTGAGCACCCCCATCGACAGGGAGAGCGACTCCAGCCGGGCCACGACGGGGGCGGAGGCGACGAGAGCCGCGACCTCGTCCTGGATCTCGCTGTCCTGCAGCCCCAGGTGCCTGAGGGCGGGCAGCCGCTCACCGGACAGGATGTTCTCCAGGTCGGCCCCGGTGGTCTCGCCACCGTAGTCGCTCGTGCCAAGCCAGAGCTCCAGGTATTCGAGCGCGGGGAACTCGCTCATGCCGACCGTCCTGACCACGGAGGCGGGCAGCCCGCCCGCCTCGAAGCGCAGTATCTTGAGGTGCTCGTGCCTGACCGGCCGCAGCTCCAGCCCCGTCCCGCCCCGGACCTCCAGCCGCTCCAGCAGCGGGAAGGACTCCAGCAGCGGGGTGACGTCGCTCTGCTGGATCCAGGAGATCTCGCACTCCTCCTGCGGCATCGCGGCGAAGAAGAGCGAGCGCAGGGCGGGGAAACGCTCCGCGTTCTCCGCCAGCAGCCGGATGGGCTCCGAGGCGTCCTTTTCGTAGGCGTCGGCCCAGCCGCCGATGATGAGCGCCCTCACCCCGGTGGTGTCGACGGTCTCGATGAAGCGCGTGAAGTGCTCCTCGAAGGTCTCCTTGGCGTCGTAGACGCGGACCGAGACACGCCACGCGGCCTCCCCCGCACCGGGCATGGGCGCGCCCGGGGGGCGCAGACCCACGATGGGCAGGCCCGCGTAGTCTCCTCGGTAAAGACCGTCGACGTCGTCGTTGAACTCGCTGTAGTCCATCGGAGGCTCCCCGTCAGGCTCGGCTGTGACAAGGACCGTCCTATCAGAGGCGCGCGACACTTCGGACCTCGCTCCCGGGGTCGCGGACGCGGTCGGACAGGTGCGAGAGGTCGGCGATGATGAGCGGCATGGACAACGGTCACATTCGCTTCACCTCCGCGACGGGTCGCTGGGTCCTCCTGACCACCGTGCTCGGCTCCGGCATGGCCATGCTGGACGGCACGGTCGTCAACGTGGCCCTGCCCGCCCTCGGCGCCGACCTCGGCGCCGACATGGCGGGCCTGCAGTGGACGGTCAACGCCTACACCCTCACGCTGGCGGGCCTGATCCTGCTGGGCGGATCGCTCGGCGACCGGTACGGCAGGCGCAAGGTCTTTCTGGTCGGCGTCGTCTGGTTCGCCCTCGCCTCCGCCCTGTGCGGCCTGGCGCCCAACGTGGAGACGCTGATCGCCGCCCGTGCCCTGCAGGGCGCAGGCGGGGCGCTGCTCACCCCGGGATCCCTCGCCATCATCCAGGCGTCCTTCGACCGCGACGACCGGCCCAGGGCGATCGGGGCGTGGTCGGGCCTGGGCGGGGTGGCCGCGGCCATCGGCCCGCTGCTGGGCGGCTGGCTGGTGGAGACGGCCGGGTGGCGCTGGGTGTTCCTGATCAACCTGCCGCTCGCGGTTCTCGTCGTGGCGGTCGCCCTACGGCACGTCCCCGAGAGCAGGAACCCCTCTGCTACCGGAAGGTTCGACGTCCTGGGCGCGGCGCTCGCGGCGCTCGCGCTCGCCGGGATCACCTACGGCCTGATCGACCTCGCGATCGTCCCGATCGCGGTGGGCGTGCTGCTGGGCGCGGCGTTCGTCTGGCTGGAGATCAGGCGCTCGCCCGAGGCGCTCGTACCGGTCGAGGTCTTCTCCTCAAGGGTGTTCAGCGCGGTCAACGTCGTCACCTTCATCATGTACGCCGCGATGGGCGTGGTGTTCTTCCTCCTCGTCGTCCAGTTGCAGGTCTCTGCGGGCTTCTCCCCGCTGGTGGCCGGGACCTCGATGATCCCGGTGACGATCCTGATGCTGCTGCTGTCGGCGCGGGCGGGTGAGCTGGCCAGGCGCCTGGGGCCCCGGCTGCCGATGACGGCCGGCATCCTGGTCTGCGCCGGCGCCCTGCTGCTGATGTCACGGATCGGCCCCGGCTCGTCGTACGTGGTGGACGTGCTGCTTCCCGCGACCCTGTTCGGGCTCGGCCTGTCGGCGGCGGTCGCGCCGCTCACCGCGACGGTGCTCGCCACCGCCGCCGAACGCCACGCGGGGGTGGCGAGCGGGGTGAACAACGCCGTCGCCAGGACCGGCGGGCTGCTCGCGGTCGCCGCGATCCCCCCGCTCGCCGGGCTGACCGGCGACGCCTTCGCCTCCCCCGTGACCTTCACCGCGGGATTCCACACGACGATGCTGGTGAGCGCGGCGATGATGGGGTTCGCGGCGCTGATCACCTTCCTCACCATCAGGGAGAACGTCCTCGTCCAGGCCGAGCCGAAGCTGGGCTGCCCGGTGACGGCCCCCCAGCCCGGTAAGTGAACGCGGGCCTCAGAAGGGGCTCAGGACGGCCTCAGAAGGTGAACGCCTGGCTGCGGACACTGTTGTCGAAGTTGGACACCAGCAGCTCGGGCTCGCCGACCGAGCGGATCTCCGGCAGCCGGGTGAACAGCTCGCGGAACATCGCCCTGATCTCCTGCCTGGCGAGGTTCGCGCCCAGGCAGAAGTGCGGCCCCGGACCGCCGAAGCCCACGTGGGGCTTGGTGTCACGGGTGATGTCGAACCGGTCGGCGTCGGGGAAGACCGTCTCGTCGCGGTTCGCCGAGCCGTAGAAGAGCACGACCTTGTCACCCGCCTTCAGGTGCAGGCCGCGCAGGTCGTAGTCCTCGGTGACGGTGCGGCGGAACTGCATGATGGGTGAGACGTAACGGACCATCTCCTCGATCGCGCCGCCGATGTGGGCGTCGAAGTCGTCCGCCAGCAGGCGCCGCTGCTCGGGGTTGTCGGTCAGCAGTTTGATGCCGTGCGCCATGGTGTTGCGGGCCGTCTCGTTGCCCGCCACGAGCAGCAGCGTGAAGAACGATCCCAGCTCGCGGTCGGTCAGCCTCTCGCCGTCGACGTTCGCGGTGACGAGCGCCGAGACGAGGTCGCCGCGCGGCGCCTGGGCGCGTTCCTTGCCCAGGTTGATCACCAGCCGCTGCAGGGCGAGCAGCGCGAGCGTGTTCTGGGCGGCCATCCTGACGGTGTGCGCCAGGCTGGGCCGCACGCCGGAGTAGGCGGTGGAGATGTCGACGTGCTGGTGGACCTTGGCCCGCACGTCGTCGGGGACGCCCATCATGTCGCAGATGACGTGGATGGGAAGCTTGGCGGCCACCTGGCCGACGAAGTCACCAGGCCCGGAGGCCGCCACGTCGTCGACGATGCGCGCGCACGCGGCGTCGATGTCACCCTGCAGGCCTGCCAGCATCTTCGGACTGAACGCGCGGGAGACGATGCGGCGGAGCCTGGCGTGCCGGGGGTCGTCCATGTTGACCATGGACTCGCCGAACACGTGCTTGACCCATCCGGGCGGCTCGGGGCTGGTCACTCCGGGCTCGCTGGAGAACACCTTGGCGTTGCGGCTCGCCTCCACCACGTCGGCGTGGCGGACCAGTGCGTAGAAACCCTTGCCCGAGCGGAGCAGCGGGACCCGCTTCTCCTCGAAGAACACCGGCTTGTCGAGATCCCGAAGCCGCGCGAACGCCTCATGCCGCTCCTTGAGCGGCCGCCGCCAGAATCCCAGGTCGGCCAGGTCGATTTCCATGGCGTCAATCCTGGCATGTTCTTTACGCGTACCGGCCACGTGAATTTCATGTCCCGGTGGGCCGCGTGTCCGAATCACCGGAAACCATCTCGGGTATGAGAGCCGCGCTCCTCACCTCCGCAGTCCTCACCTTCCTGCTGGTCTCCGCCTCCCCTGTCCCCGCCCACGCCTCGGCCGCCGCCTGCTCCGGCGTACCCTCCGACTTCGACGGCGACGGGCGGGCCGATCTCGCGGTCGCCGCGCCCTACACCCGCTCCGGCCACCACGCCCGCGCGGGATCGGTCACCGTCCTGTACGACCTGCGCGACCCCGTGGAACTCACCCAGGACACGCCCGGGGTGCCCGGCGAGAGCGAGACCGGGGACTCGTTCGGCTCGGCGCTCGCGACCGGTGACCTCGACGGCGACGGCTGCGCCGACCTCGCCGTGGGCGTCTCCGAGAAGAACCGCTCCCGGCCGGGAGAGGACGGTCACGGTGTCGTGCAACTGTTCCACGGCTCGCCTGACGGCCTGCGGCCCGGCAGGACGATCGACGCCGGGGACCTGGGCCGCGAAGGTGATCCCGGCCGGTTCGGTGCCGCGCTCGCGGCGGGGGACCTGGACGGCGACGGCGACGACGAACTGGCGATCGGCGCCCCCGGGCTGGGCGGTGGCGCGGTCGGGGTGTACGGCCTCAAGGGCCGCAAACCGTACATGATCACGCAGGAGACCGGCTGGGTGGGGCAGCGCGAGCGGGAGACCGACCAGTTCGGCGCGGCGCTCGCCACCGGTGACTTCGACGGCGACGGCCGGGCCGAGATCGCCGTGGGCGCACCCGCGGACACGGTGCTGAAGAACGGCCAGGGCTCGGTCACCGTCCTCGACGTCCGGCGCCGAAAGGCGACCATACTCACCCAGGACAGCCCCTGGATCAGCGGCCTCGCCGAGGCCTGGGACTTCTTCGGCAGCGCCCTCGCCACCGGTGACTTCGACGCCGACGGACGCGACGACCTGGTGATCGGGGTGCCCGGCGAGGGACTGAGCGAGAACCAGCGGGCGATGGACTACGGCGACGGCACCGTGCACGTCGTCTACGGCTCCCGCTCAGGACTGCGGACGGCGGTCTCCGAGACCTGGTCGCAGCGCTCCCTGAAGGGCGAGCCGCGCTACTTCGACCGCTTCGGCGCCGCCCTCGCCGCCGGGGACCTCAACGGCGACGGCGACGACGAGCTGGTGATCGGGGCGCCGGGTGAGAACGCCGTCCACGTGCTCGCGGGAACCCGTTCAGGCGGCCTCACCAGGAACCACAACCTGCTGGTCACCGGTGCGGGCGGCGACTTCGGCGCGGCCCTGGCCACGGTCGCCGGCCGCCGCCTCGTCGTCGCGGCCCCGGGCAGCGGCAGGCTCACCCTGCTGCGCGGAAGCGTGCGCAAGGGCTCCTACCCGGGCATCCGCCCGTCGACGGCGAAACCTCTTGTCGGCGCTCCCAAGGACACCCTGTTCGGCTACACCTTCGCGAGCCCGTCCTCCCCGCGGTAGGGGCCTGCGAGAGTGCGGGCTGCACCGGTCGTCGACGAGACCGTCACCTACCCGGGTGCCGGGCCGGTCGGCCTGACGGCCGAGACCGATCGTGAGGTCGAACGGAGTCTTCGCGCGTCTTCTGCGCCGGGCCGGGGGCCGATCCCCGCGCCCGGCGCCGGAAAGAGGGCTCGGGTTCAGCGGATGCGCGTGCTGGCCTTGATCTTGCGGCCGATCTCCTTGCGGAGCTTGCGGATGTCGGCGTCCGCGTTGGATGTGGCGATCACGCCGAAGGTGGCGGTGGCGACGCCCCGGCGCGAGCCGGCCCAGGCGCGGATCCGCACGGTCGTCGAGTCGCCCTTGTCCAGGGAGGTGATCCAGCACGACAGGCTACGGCCCTTGACGGAGCATTTGACGCTGCGCGGTTTGGAGGCCACCCGGATCTTGCGGAAGCGTTTGGAGAAGTCTCCGACGAGCGCCACGTAGTGCTGGCCCTTGGCCTTCCTGTTGCGGACCTTGACGGAGTAGACGAGGGATCCGCCCCGTTTGACGTGCTTGGGGAAGGTGATCACGTACCCGAAGGCGGAGGGCGCCGCGGCGGCGGACGCGGCCGGTAATGCGGGTAACGCGGACAAGGCTGAGGAGGCTGATCCGGCGGCTGCGGCGGAGGACGGAGAGAGGAGGGCGCCGCCCACCGCTGCGGCGAGAGCCGCGGCGGTGAGCCTCGTGGTGAGGGGACTCATAAGCGGCATCATCCAACAAATCAGTCTGAATTCCTCTCACGTTTCAGGTAAGTGCCGACTGTCCTGACGGCACGGTGAACCGTGCGCCGGTCTTCGCGGGGGCGCCGCGCCTGCTGATGTAGTCGAGCGTGCGGAAGTCCGCCCGCAGTTCCTCCGGGGTGACCCGACAGACGATGTAGCCGCGCCGCTGGTCAAGGTAGGAGATATGCGGATTCTCCGCGATCGTCCCGGCGATCCTGCCCTCGTCGCGGTAGCCGTCGCCGTCACTCGCGATCGAGGAGGTGACGAGTTCCACCGCCACGCGGGGAGAGTCGGGGTCGTCGAAGTCGAGCTTCAGGTCCGCCGCGTGGTGCATGTGCGCGTCGCCGGTCAGCACGACCGGGTTTGACGCGCCCGAGTCGCGGAAACCGGTGAGCAGACGGGTGCGCTCGGCGGCGTAGCCGTCCCAGGAGTCCATGTTGACCTCGACTCCCGGCCCGACCTTGGAGTCGCGCTGGGCCATCAGGATCTGCTGGCCGACCAGGTTCCAGCGGGCGCCGGAACTCGCGAGACCGTCCAGCAGCCAGCGCCGCTGGTCCTCGCCGAGCAGGGTGCGGCCGGTCGCGAGCCGCTCGTCGCAACCGGACCTGAGCCCGTCCTCGCACGCCTGGTCGTCGCGGAACTGCCGGGTGTCGAGCAGGTGGAAACGGGCGAGCGGCCCCCAGTCCACCCGGCGGTGGACCCGCATCGACGCGCCTCCCGGCACGCTCGTCCTGCGCAGCGGCATGTTCTCGTAGTACGCCTGGAAGGCGTTCGCCCTGCGCCGGGCGAAGGCCGGGGCGCCGGTGCTGGAGACGTCCCCTGCCCAGTTGTTCTCGATCTCGTGGTCGTCGAAGGCGACCAGCCAGGGCGCGACCGCGTGCGCCGCCTGCAGGTCGGGATCGCTCTTGTACTGCGCGTGGCGCATCCGGTAGTCGGCCAGCGTGGCGCACTTGCCCCAGGTGTGCTGCCGGACACTCCCGCCCAGCGCCGTGTATCCCCGAGGGGCGTACTCGTACATGTAGTCGCCCAGGTGCACGACCAGTTCGGGGTCCTGCTCGGCCAGTCTTCTGTACGCCGTGTAGAAGCCGTGCTCGTAGTGGGCACAGGCGGCGACGGCGAAGGTGAGCGGGGACGACGAGGACACGGCGGACGGTGCCGTACGGGTGCGGCCGGTCGGCGACAGGTGGCCCTCGGCGCGGAAGCGGTAGAAATACTCCCGCCCCGGCTCCAGGCCGTCGACCTCGACGTGGACGCTGTGCGCCTGCTTCCAGCGCGCGGTCTCGGTGCCCTCGCGGACCACCTTGGAGAACCGCTCGTCGGTGGCGAGCTGCCATTCGACGTCCACGTCCCTCACCGGCATGCCACCCCGGCCGTTCAGGCCGAGCGGGTCGAGGGCGAGCCTGGTCCACAGCACGATCCCGTCCTTCGACGGGTCGCCGGAGGCGATGCCGAGGGTGAAGGGATCACGGGCGAGGGTCCGGGAGGGGCCCAGCCCCGCCCCGGTCAGCAACAGGCCGCCCGCACCCGCGGCGGCGAAGGAAAGGAACACTCTGCGTGACGGCTTCTGCTCCACCCCACCAGTGCAGCCGTTACAGCTTTCCCCGCCGTGACCTGCGAATCAAGGCGAGATGAACAGCCGTCGCACAGACAGACGCCTTACCCACCGTGATTGAACGACGGCCGACCTCAAGGCGACATCGCGGCGAAGGATCGGCCTCCCGCCGGTGGCCGCGCGGCATTGTCGGCGGCGACGGCCCGCACCGAGAGCCGCACCGAACCACGCGAGCGAGGTCAGCGCAGGTAGGGCTTGAGGTGGGGGGTGAGGGCGCCGCAGCCCAGGTATTTCTCCACGGTGTGGAAGTCGATCCAGTCGAGGTTGACGATGACCTCCTGGTCGACCCCGGTGAAGCAGGTCCTCAGCGCCGGAGGGATCGCCGCGATGTCGTCCTTGTCGGCGATGTTGACCCACCGCTTGACCTTGCGGGGGCGCTCGCCCCAGTTGTTGACCGGGGCGGGCACCAGGCGCTCGAAGATCACGTTGCGCATGCCGAGCGGGCTGCCGAGGGTGACGAGCAGATCGACCTCCAAGTCGGGGTTGGCCCAGAGTGTCTCGTACGTCACCACACTGCCCAGCGAGTGGGCGATCACCACCTTGGGGCGGTTGCGCCTGATCACCTCGGCCACGGCCGCCCGGGCCTTCGCCCGGGCCTCGCCCCCGGCGGCCATGTAGGCGGCGACCTCGGGACAGAACAGCCTGGCGAACTCGGCGGCGTTGACCTCCAGCCGGTCCAGCAGCCAGCCGGTCATCCGGTACAGAGCACCGGTCAGCCCCTCCCCCACCGCGTCGATCTGCCTGGCCCAGGCGACGAAGACCTCCTGGGCGCCGACGTCCATGGTCCGCACCGCGCGTACGGACTCGTCCTTGCTCTCGCCCAGCAGGTGGGCGTAGTAGGCGATCTCGGTGACGTAGCGCTCCTTGGCGTGCGGCTTGCCGCCGGTGAGGCCCTTGTGCAGGTAGCGGTCCCACTTGTCGCGCATCGCGACGGCCGCGCCGCTGACCGAGTTACCCGCGTCGCGGTAGTACCGGTACTTGCCGATACCGTGCACCCCGACGATCGTGTCCACACTTCCTCGCCTTCTGTGTTGGATGCCTGGCTTTCACGGGTGTTGATGACATACGCCCCGAGCAACTCTGGCGGAAGCGAACCCCACGCCACAAGACCGCGGCGACGACCCGGCCGGCCCCGTCTGACTGTCCGCAAGTGTCGCCGGTACCCGGCCACGGTTGGCCGGACTCACCGATGCCTGGTCTGACATCCCCCTTCCACGGCGGGCACGGCGGCTAGCACCGCGTGGAAGTTTCATGGCGGGGCGGGGCGTCCCGCCACCGGGCGGGAGTGGTCTTCGCAGGAGACGAGCGAGGACGGGCCGGCACGGAAGGATCATGCCGTGGGCAACCGGTTGCCCGGATTTTGCGGCTATATAAGGATTCTCGCATGACTGATCGCGCGCCCGCCGGGCCGGTGGAGATCACGGAGCCGGAACCGGCCGACGCGGAACCCGGCGCACGTCCCGGCGAGACTTCCAGCGAGACGACCGGCGAGTCAACCGGTGAGGTGGTCGGGCGGCGGCGGGTGCCCAGGTTCCTGACCGACCCCGGCGACCGGCTGGCCCTGCTCCTCTGGGCGCTGTCGCACGTCGGTGTGCTGATCTACGCCTACCTGGCCGGCCCTGGCCGGACCACCGATCCCTTCCTCAACCGGTTCACCCGCTGGGACGCCGAGAACTTCATCGCCATCGCCCAGTTCGGCTACGACGGCCCCCCGGGCATGCAGGACGCCGAGAAGCTGCCGGCGTTCTTCCCCGGCATGGCGATACTGATCAGGATGATGCGGCCGGTCGTCGAGGACGGCCGGCTGGCCACGATGATCATCTCGCTGGTGGCCAGCGCGGTGCTCGCGGTGGCGCTGTCGCGGCTCGCCGAGACGTACGCGGCAGGCAGCGGCCGGTACGCGGTGGCGGCGCTGTTCCTCAGCCCGTTCGCCGTGTTCCTGTACTCCGGCTACTCGGAGGCGCTGTTCCTCGCCCTGGCCGTCTCGGCGTGGCTGCTCGCCAGGAACGGCCGCTGGGAGGACTCTGCGCTGATCGCCACCGGAGCCGCCACGGTGCGCATCTCCGGCCTGTTCCTGGCCTTCGGACTGCTCGTCATGTTTCTGGTGGCGGAGAACGGCCGCAAACGCCCGGGCGGGTGGCGCCTGCTGCCCTGGCTCGCGCTCCCCGGCGTGCCGCTCGTGCTGTACAGCTTCTACCAGTGGACCCGCACCGGCGACTGGCTGGCCTACAACTCGGTGCAGGACCGGTTCTGGGGCCGGCACGCCGTCTGGCCGTGGGAGGCGCTCGCCAACACCTGGAGCATGTCCGACGACGTCGCCTCGCTCACCACGTCCTACTACGAGGAGATCATCTCGGCCGCGGTGCTGCTGGTGCTGGCCGTCTGCCTCGCGGTGCGGCGCAAGTGGCCGGAGTTCGCGTACATCCTCCCCCAGGTGCTGTCCTTCCTCACCCTGTCGTCGTTCTACATGTCGATCGGCCGGGGGTCGCTGACCTGGTTCCCCCTGTGGATCGCCATCGGCGTCGCGGGGGTGCGAAGACCCTGGGTGTGGCTGGTGAGCATGGCCATCATGATCCCGGTCATGGCGATCAACACCGGGAACTTCACCACCGGCGCGTGGATCGGCTGACACCGCCCGCGCCCGCCCTGACGCCCGCGCCCGGCGGTCCACCGGCGGGCGTCAGGGCGGGCGCGGGGCGGCGGGTGCCGTCAGGGTCAGGAGGAGTCCTGCTCGGGGTCGCCACCGTCGGACAGCAGACCAGAGTCTCCACTGATCCCGGAGCGCTTCACACAACGCGTAAGCTCCTCAGCGTCCTCGCGTAGCTGCCTTGCCTGGGGCGTCAGCCTGCTCCCAGGGCCAGGGCGGATGAGAAACGGGGCATAAAACTATTTGCTCCATGCTTGTCACCCCTCGGTACGCTGGAAGCACACCCCCGTGAGAAGGAAGTCACCGCCATGCCCGGTCCGCTCCAGATCAGCGGCTCGGTCTCGGTCCCCGAGGCCGAGCTCGGCTGGCGGTTCTCCCGCTCCTCCGGCCCCGGAGGCCAGGGGGTGAACACCACCGACAGCCGGGTCGAGCTCAGCTTCGACCTCGCCGCCACCGAGGCGCTGGGTCCCGTCTTCAAGGCCCGCGCCCTCGAACGCCTCGCTCCCCGCCTGGTGAACGGGGTGATCACCATCGCCGCCTCGGAGTTCCGCTCCCAGCTGCGCAACCGCGAGGCCGCCGAGATGCGCCTGGCCCAGATCCTGCGCGAGGCGATCGCCCCGCCGCCCAAGAAGCGCCGCCCGACCAAGCCGAGCAGGGGCGCGATCGAACGGCGGATCACCGCCAAGAAGCAACGCTCCGACCTCAAGCGCCTGCGCAGGGACCACCACTGACCCGCTCTTCGCACACGCCGCAGGCGGCCATGTCCGATCCGACGCGGTGAGCGATCACCCCGGGCCGGTCGGGGGCAGGTGCGGAACACAGGATCGGCCGGCCTCCCGTTTCAGGAGGTGGTCGGCCACCCGGGCCGTGAAGAAATCCCGGATCCCCGGGCTCGGATGCGGATCGCGCGACCGGGGCGGTGACAGAATGGCTCCATGTCCGTCGTGCCGAGCGTCCGCGCCGTACTTCTCGACGAGGACCGTCTGGTGGTGTTCCGGCGCACGGTTCCCGGCAGGGAGCCGTACTGGTCCGTTCCCGGCGGCCACGTCGAGCCCGAGGACGCCTCCCTGGAGCACACCCTGCACCGCGAGGTCATGGAGGAACTGGGCGCCGTGGTCTCCGCTGTCACCCCGCTCACGACCCTGCAGTGCCTTCGCGACGGGGGGATCAAGACCCAGCACGTCTACGGCTGCCGCCTCGTCTCCATGGACCCCGCACTGCGCTGCGGCCCGGAGTTCGACGACCCCGCCCGCGGCGAGTACGAGGTGGTGCGGCTCCCGCTCGACCCCGCCGAGATCTCCGCCATCAACCTCGTCCCCCCGGAGCTCGGCGCCTACCTCACCGGCACCGTCACCCGCCTGCCCGCTCTGATCGCCTGACCTTCCGCACGCGAGAGCCCGCGCACCTCTGCCGGGCTCGCGTGGTCAGCGCCGTTCGCGGACGTACAGGGCGAACCAGGAATACCCGAAGTCGTCGGTGGACGTGAGGGTGAAGTCGCGGTCGGCCATGAGGGCCAGATAGCGCTCGTCGTCCTCCACGAAGGACCTGTCCTTGTGCTTCCTGCCGCCGCTGACCAGCCAGACACGCTCGACCCCCTCCAGCGCGGCCGCGAACTGCGCGGCGGTCCTGGGCTCGCGCCGGCCGGGAGCGTAGGTGAGGTCGCGCAGGCCGCGGTAGGCGTCCTCGTAGACGGCGACGAACAGGCGCCTGTTCTTCGTCACGTAGAGTACGGCGTCGCCGGGACGCTGCCTGGCCAGCAGCGTGGCCGCCATGTCACGCAGGTTGTCGGGCCGCGTGTCCGGCTCGCGGATCGTGAGGTGCGCCGGGACGGTCAGCGCCGCGACGAGGAGTACTCCGATCCAGCCCAGCGCCCGGGGCCGCATGGCGTTCAGGCCGGCCCCGGCGAGCAGCGCCATCGCGGGGACGGCGAAGAGCACGTATCTGGGCTGGAAGACGGGGTGGACCACCGAGATCGCCATGGACACGAACGGCAGCAGCGCCCAGGGCAGCGCGACCGCCGTCAGCCGCCCACCGGAGAACGCACCGATGAGCATGAGGGCGACCAGGAGCAGCGCGACCCACCCGGTGCCCGCCACCTCCTCCCCGAACCAGACGACGTCGGTGAGCTTCGACGGCTTCAGCCACGACAGCTGAGCCTCGCGCTGGCCCGCCGCCAGGAGCGCGAGCGGGACGATCCCGGCCGCGGCCACGACGAGCGCACCGGCGAACCGTGCGATCCCGGACCGGGACGCCGACACCGACGCGGGCGAGGGCCGGGACGGTGGCGCCGACGCAGGCAAGGACGGAGAGGCGGGCACCGACCGGGGCGCTTGGCGCCACCACAGCACCGTCACCGCGTGCGCGACGACCAGGAGGAGGGCGTAGACGTGAAACCAGCCGAGCAACACCAGGCAGGCCCCGTAGGCCGCGTACCATCGGCGGCTCGACCGCCTCGCCGCCTCGATGAGCACCCAGGTGGCCAGGACGGCGACCGCCGTCACGATCGCGTAGCTGCGCGCCTCCTGGGCGTACCGGCTCACCATCGGCAGCACGGCGTAGAGCGATCCCGCGAGAAGACCGGCCCCCGGGGTGGCGAGCCTCCTGCCCAGGACCGCGATGCCGTACGCGGCGGCGGCCGTGGCGATGGCCGAGGGCAGGCGCATGGCCAGCTCGCCGGTCGAGAACGCGGCGAACGGCCGGAGCAGGAGATAGTAGAGCGCGTGCACCCGGTCGATGCTGCCGAGCAGGTGCCACAGGTCGTCGATGGGCATCGAGGCGGCCAGGGCGCTGACCGACTCGTCGCGCCAGAACGAGGGCGTGGTGATGCCCCAGAGCCCGATCAGCATCGCCGCCACCGCGGGGATCGCCTCCGGCAGACGACACCGGGCCCTGCCCTTCTCCGCAACATCCATCACATCGCGCTATTTCACACCATGAAGGCGATCAACGCGACGGTACGGCCGAACCCGGCCGTGAGTGGGGGCGCCGAGCCTAACGACTATCACCCTTATACCGATATTTCCGGTATTGCGGATGGTGTGGGCACCGCCGTGTCGGCCCGGCGGCTCCGGTCGATCCCTAGTCGATCAGGTCGATCAGGTCGGCGACCGAGTCGACCACCATGGACGGACGGAACGGGTAACGATCGATCTGGTCCTTGCTGACGACCCCGCTGAGCACCAGGATCGTGTGCAGCCCCGCCTCCATGCCGGAGACGATGTCGGTGTCCATCCGATCGCCGATCATGGCGGTGGTCTCGCTGTGGCCGTCGATGGCCCGCAGCGCGCTGCGCATCATCATCGGGTTGGGCTTGCCCACGAAGTAGGGCTCCACCCCCGTCGCCTTGGTGATCATCGCGGCGACCGCGCCGCAAGCGGGCAGCGACCCCTCGTTCGAGGGACCGACCGGGTCGGGGTTGGTGGCGATGAACCGGGCACCACCCTCGATGAGGCGGATCGCCCGGGTGATCTGGGTGAAGCTGTACGTGCGGGTCTCGCCGAGGACCACGTAGTCGGGGGCGATGTCGGTCAGGACGTAGCCGACCTCGTGCAGGGCGGTGGTCAGCCCCGCCTCCCCCACCACGTACGCCGAGCCGCCGGGGCGCTGGCCGTCCAGGAACTTCGCCGTGGCCAGCGCGGAGGTCCAGATCGACTCCGGCGGGATCTCCAGACCGGCCGCGCGCAGCCGTACGGCCAGGTCGCGCGGGGTGTATATCGAGTTGTTGGTCAGCACGAGAAACCGCTTGCCCGACTCGCGCAGGCGTCGGATGAACTCGTCGGCGCCGGGCACCGGATGTCCCTCGTGGACAAGGACCCCGTCCATGTCCGACAGCCAGCACTCGATCTGCTTGCGCTCGTCCACCGTTCTCCTCTGTTCCCGTGTTCCCGCCGGGTACGTATCGGAACCAAGGATGACAGGACCGGGCCGATCCCGCGTCACCAGACCCGTACATCCGGGCATCTCGAAGGTGAAAAGACCGGCCACGCGAGACCTCCGGCCGCCACGCGGCCCGCCGCGGCCCCTGGGAGGCCGCCACCCGGCCCACCGGCTCCGTTCGCCGCCCGGCTCCCCGTACGCGGGACCGAACTCCCGCTCAGGGCGCGAGTGCCTCCAGCGCCTCCAGCGCCCTGCGCATCGACACCTCGGGGTCGGCGTCGGGCGATCCGATCTCCGGGTCGAAGTTGAGGTCGTGGAAGACCTCGGTGACCCCCTTGGCCTCGAGTTCCTCGACGTCCCGCCTGATCTCCTCGAACGAGCCGGTCAGCGGCTCGCGGCCGGACGCTCCCGCGGGACGGACCCGGGTGACGCCCCGGGTGACGAAGCGCAGCGCCTCGGGATCGCGCCCTGCGGCACGCGCCGCCTCCTTGACGACGGCGATCCTCTCCCCGATGCCGCCGAGGTCCTCCCGGCTCGAACTGATCCAGCCGTCCGCCAGCCGCCCCGCACGCCTCAGCGCCACCTCCGCGGAACCGCCCAGCAGGATCGGCGGCACGACGGGCGGTTTCGGATCCTGGTGCGCCGGGGGCACCTCGTAGAACTCGCCCCTGTGCTCCACGGTCTCCTCCGTCCACAGGCGCCGCAGCAGCGGGACGTACTCCTCCGCGCGCCGACCGCGCCGCTCCATCGCCCCTCCTGAGGCGGCGAACTCCTCGGGCAGCCACCCCAGGCCGAACCCCGCGTCCAGTCGCCCACCGGAGACCGCCTGCAGGCTCGCCAACTGCTTCGCCATCAGCGCGGGCGAGGCGAACGGCAGGTTGAGCACCGCCACCCCCAGCCGGACGCGGCTCGTCAGGCCCGCCAGGTAGGCGAGCGTGACCACCGGGTCGTGCACGCTGCGATAGGTCGGGCCCATGGTGTGACCCCGCGGGTAGAGAAGGCGCTGGAAGGTCCACAGCTCGTGATAGCCGAGCCCTTCGGCCTCCTTGGCGACCCGCGCCATGTTGTCCGGCGTCGCCCAGGACCCCGAGACCGGCACCGCGAAACCAATCCTCATACCTCGCACTTTATTGCGCCGGTGCGCGGAGCCTTTGACCGGTGGTTCACTTGCCGGGTGGACAGCGAGGATCCGATCGACGAACTACTTGGGATCGCCGCCGGATACGGCGGTGTGCCCGGCACGGTCCTGCCGACCAGACCGGACGTGATCATCGTGCGGGCCGGTTCCGTCGTGGTCAAGGCGCACGCGCCGGGCGCGGAGCGGGAACCGCTGGTGGAGCGGATGCGGGCCACCGCGCACCCGGCACTGCGAGGGATCATCCTCCAACCGGTGACCGAGGAGGTCATGACCGCCGGGGACCGGCTGGTCACCGTCTGGCCGGCCGGTACACCGGTGGACCACGCGGATCCGGACGCGGCCCCCTGGGAGGCCGCCGCCCGGCTGCTGGCGCGGCTGCACGCCGTACCGGCGCGGGCGCTGCCTCCGCTGCGGGCCGCGGGCGGACCGGCGCGGGTGGCCTCGACCGTCGCCCGCCTGGGCGACCGCTCCGCCGCCGAACTGGCGGTGCGCCGTGCCTTCACCTGCCTGCCCTTTCTCCCCTCACCCGGCGCGCACCTCCCCGATACGACGGCTCCCGGTCTGACCCACGGCGACTGGCACATGGGCCAGATGGTCCGCGCGCCGGACGAGTGGATCCTCATCGACATCGACGACCTCGGCATCGGTGACCAGGCATGGGACCTGTCCAGGCCCGCCGCCTGGTTCGCGGCCGGACTGCTGGAGCCCGACGTGTGGTACCGCTTCCTCGGGGCCTACCGCGCCGCGGGCGGGGTCGCCGCCGGACCGGACGGCGACCCGTGGGAACGGCTGGAGACACCGGCGCAGGCGATGACCGTGCAACTCGCTGCCACCGCGGTGGCAGCCGCGGGGCGGGCGGGGCGTCCGCTGGACGAGGTGGAGGAGGTGCTCGTCGAGTCCTGCCTGAGGATTGTCCGGCATCGAAGCGCCTGCAATAGTGTGCCGCAGTAGGTTGTGGTTACTCGTTACCACGCCAGAACAAGGAGACCAGCCAGATGCAGTGCCCCAAGTGTCGGGGCGCCATGCGCACCTATGAGCGCAACGGCGTCCACATCGACCAGTGTGAGAGCTGTCGCGGAATCTTCCTGGACTACGGCGAGCTCGAGACGCTGACCCGCATGGAAAGCCAGTGGTCGCAGTCCCACGCAGCTCCGCCGCCGCCCCCGCCGCCTCCCATGCATGGTGCTCCCGGCTACGGCGCTCCCGCCTGGGGTGCACAGCGTCACGGCCACTACGGCCACCACCGCCAGCGCAGCTGGGTCGGGATGCTCTTCTCGACCTGATATCCGCTGAGGCGACACCGCGACCTCGTCATGAGGTCGCGGTTTTCACGGCCTCGGCGCCCTCGCGTCCCGAGAGAAGTACGCCCCCGTGCCCTCGGCCGCCCAAGAGGAGAGGCGTCAGGGCGGCGCAGGAGAAAACCTCAGGCGGGGAAGTCGCCCGGCTTGACCTTCTTGGGCTTCACGGTGCCCCCGGTCACGGCGTGCAGGGTGATCGTCCAGTTGGTCCAGCGGATCTGGGTCCCGGTGTTGACGGTCCTGAACCGCACGGACTTGCCGAACTGCTCGAAGTTGCACGACCGGGTGAAGGTCTTGGCCTTCGCGTCCCAGTCCTCGCCGAGGGTGTAGTAGATCTTGTAGCTGCCGTCCCGCACACCCTGGATCTTGAAGTTGGACTTCCTGCGGACGTACACGGTGACGGCCTTCTTCTTCCCGCGCACCAGGACGACGACGGCGTCCTGCCTGGTGCCGTTGCGCAGTTCGAGGAAGGCGCGGCCAGGACGTCCTTCGGAGGCGATGAACCTGCCGTTGGACAGTCGGCGATTACGCTTCTTGGCCGCCTTGACCGGGATGACGCTCGCCGGATAACCGCTCAGCTCCTTGGCGACGTCTTCCACGTCGGACAGCTGGTTCGCCTGGGCCATGCCGGTCAGCACGGCCGGGCCGGTGCACACCCGCTGGTCCTCCGCATCCTGGCGGGCGGTGTCGAAGGAGGTGCGCAGCCGGCCCAGGGCCTCGACATAGCTGTCGTGCTGGACCTTCACCTCGGCGGGAGGGGCGAGGGCGGAGAGCCGGGTCACCGCGGCCTCCACCGCTCCGGAGGTCTTCTGCAACTGCTTGCCGAGGGTCTTCAGCCCGCCGGTCGCGGCGAGCTTCTTCACCGCTTCACGCACCGGGCCGCGCGCCTGCTCCAACTCGGCCCGGTACTCATCGGGCGTGAGCGTCACGACGGCGGGCAGGGAGATCTGGCCGCCGGCTCCCTGTCCCGTTTCCGCCGTTCCCGTTCCCACGGTGCCACCCGCGGTGGCCGGGCCGACCACGGGATCATCCGGGGACGAGGTGCAGGCGGTGAGGGTCAGCAGGGTGACCACGGCACAGGCGAGCAAACGGGGGGAAGTCACCCGCACAACTATTGCCGGATCGATCACTGTGCGTCAAACGGTGTCCGGCGACCGGCAATCCCCGACGAGGTCACCTGCCGGTTCACCACCGGCCATCGGCTGACGAGGGTCGATCCCGGCAACGGCGGATCGCGGCCGGCGACGTCCCGCCCCCGAGCCGGTACGTCACGGGGATCAGCCGGACGGCCGGATCACGAGAAGCGACCGCGGACGCTTGGTGAACTCCACCTCTCCCGTGACCGTGAACGTCTCGCCGTCGCACGCCAGTGGCAGCCGTCCCGAAGGTGCGGAGACGCGCAGCGTGTCGGCCTGCCACTGCTGGTAGTGGCGTGACAGCTTCACCCGTCCCGCCAGCAGGCTGAGGAACACCCGCAGCCTGGGCAGCCGGTCGGCGGCGGCGAGCACGCGGATGTCCAGCAGGCCGTCCTCCAGACGCTGCCGTCTGGAGGGGGCTCCGCCGCGCTCCTCGTAGCGGCAGTTGCCCACGAACACCATCCAGACGCGCCGGGGCACACCGTCCACGACGAGTTCGACGGGGCGCGCGCCCCCCGGCCCGAGCGCCTCGGCCATCGCCCAGAACAGCGCGGGCCACTTACCGATCCGGCTCTGCCTTCGCTCCCCACGCTCCACCAGCGCCGGGTAGACGCCCACGCTGGCGGTGTTGACGAACGTCCGGCCCGCGACCTCGCCGACGTCGACGGCGACGAGGTCGCCGCTGTGGTAGGCCGTCACGGCCTCCTGTGAGCTCTCCACCCCGAGCGCGCGGGCGAAGTGGCCGTGCACGCTCGCGGGGACGACCAGCAGCGGGGTCGCCCCGCCCACCGCCTCCTGGGCCGCCAGGTTGACCACGGTGTCTCCCCCGGCCACCGCGAGCACCTTGGCCCGCGAGGCGGCGTCCCGCACGGCGGCCCCGAGGTCGTCGCCCGGCGCCACCTCGACGACCTCGGCCCGGGGGAAGGCCACGCGCAACGCCTCGGCCGTTCCCGCGACGGCGTCGGCGGAGCCGTCGACCACGGCGATCGCCCCCTCGCCGTCGGGGTCGAGTCGCGCGGACGGCGCCGTGAGGGCGGCGCGCGCCTGGCCCGCCTCACCGGCGTCGGGCCAGATGCGGCGGGTGAGCAGCCCCGCCGCCACACCGATCCCGGCTCCGGCGAGCACGTCGCCGGGGTAGTGCACTCCGGTGTAGACGCGGGAGAAACAGACGGCCGCCGCGAGGAGCGCGACGGGGACAGCGACCACGCGTGGCGCCTCCAGTGCCACGGCCGCGGCGAAGGCTCCGGCCGTGGCGGAGTGACCTGAGGGGAACGACGCCGAGGCGGGCATCTTGATCAGCCGGGCGAGCGGGAGCCCTTCCGCCGACGGCCTGTTCCTGCCGAAGGCCTGCTTGCCGACCAGGTTGACCAACGGACTGGCGAGGCTGACCGCGAGCAGTCCCCTGGTCGCGGCCCGGCGCAGTGGCCGTCGCCCGCTGACCGCCAGCGCCCCCGCCACTCCGGCCCACAGGAGCGAGTTGTCGGCCGCGCGTGACAACGCGGGGACGACGCGTTCGAGACCGGGCAACCTCGCGCCCGCCACCATGGCGAACACCCGCCGGTCCAGCCTGCTCAGCCGCGACCCCAACCGCATGCGCCGCACCCTCCTGCGATGAAGAAAAGCCATGACGAACCGCCACGACCCACCCGCCACGACGAACCGCTCACGACGAGCGGTGATGACGAACGAACGGACGGCCATTCGATTCTGCCCGGTGCCCGGGGCCCGGGGCGTCTTCGCCGCTCCCGTACTTCTCACACGTCATTCGTCCGCGGCCGCCCCCACCGCGGAGGAGATCACCGGCTCGTGGCCTCTGGTGGTGAGTTCGGCCTCGATCGCGGCGCAGACGGTCTCCACGACCGTGACGCGGGCCAGGCGCTTGTCGTCGCCGGGGACCACGTGCCACGGCGCCTTGGGGTGGTCGGTGCGGGCGAGCATCTCCTCCACCGCGGCCTCGTACTGCGGGCGCTTCTCTCGGTTGCGCCAGTCCTCGTCGGTGAGTTTCCACACCCGCAGCGGGTCGCCCGCCCGGTCCTGGAAACGCCTGAGCTGCTCCTCCTCGGAGACGTGCATCCAGAATTTGACCATGATCATGCCTTCGGCGGCGAGGGTCCGCTCGAACTCCACGATCTCCCCGTACGCGCGGGACCACTGCTCCTCGGTGGCGAAGCCCTCGACGCGCTCCACCAGCACCCGGCCGTACCAGGAGCGGTCGAGCACGGCCATACCGCCCCAGCCGGGCAGGACCGGCCAGAACCGCCACAAGAAGTGGTGGCGCTTCTCGTCGTATGTCGGCGCGGCGAACTGGGCGACGCGGACGTGGCGCGGGTCAAGTGGGCGCACCAGCCGTTTGATGGCCCCTCCCTTGCCCGAGGCGTCCCACCCCTCGAAGACCACGCACAGCGGCGGGCCGATGCGCTGCTCACCGACCTGGCCGCCGAGTGTGAGGCGCAGGCGGAGTAGGTGGTCCAGAGCGGCGTCGAGGCGCTCGGAGGCGTCCTTCTTGGAGAGCTTCTGTGACAGGTCGACCTGGGAGAGGCGGTTCATGCCGACAAGCCTCGCATGTTCCCGCTGACCCGCGATCCGGGGAGCCACCCGGGTCCCGCCGCCTGTCGTCAGGCCAGGCGGTCCCCGGAAGGGTCCGCCGCTGTCAGCGGGTCGCTGCCTGCCCCGTGGCGGGTTCGGCGTCCGCCTGTGAGGAGACCGCGCCCAGCCGCGTCCGCATCGCGTGCTCGACAAGGGTGATGAGCACTTTCTTGCCCGACTCCCGCTGCCTGGCGTCGCACAGCACGATCGGGATGTCCTGGTGGAGGGTGAGCCCGAGCCTGACCTCGTCGAGCTCGTACTTGCGGGCCCCGTCGAAGCAGTTGACCGCGACGATGAAGGGCGTCTCGCGCCGCTCGAAGTAGTCGAGCGAGGGAAAGCAGTCGGCGAGCCTGCGGGTGTCGGCGAGCACCACCGCGCCCAGCGCGCCCAGCGCGAGCTCGTCCCAGAGGAACCAGAAACGCTCCTGGCCGGGCGTGCCGAACAGGTAGAGGCGGTAGTCGTCACCGATGGTGATACGGCCGAAGTCCATCGCGACCGTGGTGGTCTGCTTGGCCTCCACGCCCAGCAGGTCGTCGACACCGATACCCCGGTTGCTCAGGGTCTCCTCGGTGCGCAGCGGCTCTATCTCGGAGACCGCGCCGACCAGCGTCGTCTTGCCCGCGCCGAATCCACCGGCGACCAGGATCTTGATCGCCTTGGGCAGCTTCACGCGTCCGGCGTCGCGGCTAGAGCGCACGGAGTCCATCGAGCACCGCCCTGTACAACCTCTCGTCGTGCATGTCCGTCTCCGAATGCGGTTCTTGCATGGCGATGAATCCCTGATCGAGCAGGTCGCTGAGCAGGACACGGACCGTGCCTGCCGGAAGGTTCATATGGGCCGCGATCTCCGCGACCGACTGGGGCTGCAGGCAGAGCCGGACGATGGCCTGACTTTCCGGCTCCAGTCCTGGCTCCCTCGACGAGACCTGCCGGATGGTCACCACCAGGGTGATGAGGTCGAACCTGCCGCGACCCGGTTCGGTCCTGCCGCGCGTCAGGACGTACGGCCTGACGATCGGCCCCGCCTCGTCGCCGACCCACTGGGACTCTGGCTGCTCGTCGAAGATGCTCATCGTAGGCCGTCGCCCCTGAAGGAGTCGGCCCTGGAGGAGTCGGCCGTTCTGGTCGGCGAGGTGAGGTACTGGCCCACGCGGGTGACGAGCATGGCCATCTCGTAGGCCACCAGGCCGACGTCGGCCTCGGCGCTGCAGAACACCGCGAGGCAGGCTCCCTGCCCCGCGGCGGTGACGATCAGGTACGCCGTCCGCATCTCGATGATGGTCTGGCGCATCGGCCCGCCACCGACCCGGTCGCTGACTCCCCTGCCAAGGCTCTGGATCGCCGATCCGACGGCGGCCAGATGCTCGGCGTCGGCCGGGGAGAAGCCCGCCGAGGCGGCCAGCAGCAGGCCGTCGGTGGAGAACACGATGCCGTGCTGAGCTTCCTCCACCCGCGAGACCAGGTCGTCCAGCAACCAGGCCAGGTCCGTGAAAGACCCTGTTCCCTGCACCACTTCGTTGTCCTCTCCTTCCGCCCGCCGGCGTTCCCTCGCCGGTTCGTGGCAGCTCATCGGCGCCTGCCCGGCACCCGCAATCTGAGATCGTTCACTGGGGTCACACGGCGGACCCGCCTTCGCCCACGGGATCGCCTTCGCGGTCGAGCAGTTGGGCGGCGTCGTCGCGGCCTCGTCGCGTACCCGCCTGGAAGGACGACATGGCCGCGCGGATCGTCTCCGGCGAGCGCTCGTCGTCGGCGTCGTCGGCCGGAGACTGCGGGGCCACGGGCTCGTCCTCCTGCAGGGGGGCGGCGAGGTGGGTCTGGGGAACGCGCCTCGGGAGACCGCCCGGCGTGTGACTGCTGTCGGGCGGGGGCAGCACGGGCGGCAGCGAGCTCCCGGAGCCGCCGGGACGCGCGTGGGCGCCGGAGTCGTCGGGGCCTTCGCCCGCGGGGGCGCCCTGCGAGACCTGAGTTCCCGGGGCGGCGAAGTCGGGCAGGTGGCCGGGCGTTCCGGTCTCCGGCGACCACCTCAGTGCCGAGGGATCGGCGAAGCGACCGGGAAACGTCGGATCGGCGATTTCCTCCCCGGGCGCGGGACCCGCGGAATGCCGTCCCGAAGGCGCCTGTTCGGCCTGCGCGGGGACTCCGGCGATGCCCAGGGGGTCGCCCACCCGGCCGCGGACCGCGGCGACCGCGGAGGTGGCGCCGTTCATCTCGGTGCTGCTCGCCGGGCGCGCCTGCGGCACGCCGACGCCGACGGAGGCCCCCTGGTCCTCCTCGTTGATCAGGTCCTGCGGGATGAGGACGACGACGGTCGTGCCGCCGTACGGGGAGGATTTGAAGGTGACCCGGATGTCGTGCCGTTCGGCCAGGCGGCTGACGACGTACAGGCCCAGGCGGGCGTTGCCGGAGAGCTTGAGCTCCGGCGGGTTCGCGATCCGCTCGTTCGCCTCCGCGATGTCCGCGGCGCTCATGCCCAGGCCCCGGTCCTCGATCTCCAGCGCGTAGCCGTGGGCGACGAGGTATCCGCCGACCTGCACCGTCGTGTAGGGCGGGGAGAAGGAGGCGGCGTTCTCGACGAGTTCGGCGATCAGGTGGATGACGTCGCTGACGGCCCTGCCGTCCAGCGAGACCTCGCCCAGGGGCATCACGTCGACCCGGGTGTAGTCCTCGATCTCGGCGAGGGAGCCGCGGACCACGTCGATCATCGGGACCGCGTCGCGCCAGGCGCGGCCCGGAGCCGCGCCGGAGAGCACGAGGAGGTTCTCCGCGTAGCGGCGCATGCGGGTCGCGAGGTGGTCGAGCCTGAACAGGTCGCGCAGTTCCTGAGGATCGTTCTCGCGCCGTTCCATCACGTCGAGCACGCTCAGCTGGCGGTGCACCAGCGACTGGGTGCGGCGGGCGAGGTTGCGCAGGATGTCGGCGATGTCGCGGCGCAGCTGCGCCTGCTCCGCGGCGACCTTGATGGCGGTCCGCTGCACGGCGTTGAACGCCTGGCCGACCTGCCCGATCTGGTCGTCTCCGAACTTGAGGGGGGGCGCCTCGGCCGCGACGTCCACCACCTGGCCGTGGCCGATCCGCTCGACCACGGCGGGCAGCCGCTCGTTGGCGAGTTCCCAGGCGGCGGCCCGCAGTTTCTCCAGCTGCTGTACCAGGGCGCGGGCCGTGGTGATGGCCAGGACGACCGAGGCGATGACCGCCACCAGGCCCAGGCCGCCGGCGAGCGCGAGCCGCACGATGACACCGACGGCGACCGGACCCGACCGCTCGACCACTCCGCTGCCGGCCGTGAGCACGGCCTGCGTGAACTTGACCTGTGCGGGCTGGGCGTCAGAGCTCCACCGCGTGACGTCGATCACTCCGGCCGACACCACGTTCGGGTCCTCGATCAGCTGGTTCTCCATGACGCGCAGTCGGGTGAACTGCTCGCCGGCGACCATCCGCTTGTGGGCCTCCTGGTCGGCCGGGGGCAGTTCGGCCACCGCCTGTTCGGTGAGGAAGCGCCGCGTGCCGACCATCTGCGTGAACCTGACCAGCTCTCCTTCGGAGAACTTGCCCCCGGTCAGGGCGCCCATCACCAGGGCGTCCTCCTGGGAGAGCATGTCCCTGGCCCGGTTCATCGCGATGAGCGTGCGGGTGTCCTTGGCGAGTTCCTCGTCGTCCAGCGTGGCCAGCGAGTCATAGACACGGAAGATCGAGTCGACGATGCCGGTGATTTCCGCGGCCGCCCAGGTCCGGTTGACCCGGCCGGCGTCGATCGCCTTGCGCGCGGCGGGCAACCCGTCCAGCAACCGCTGGGTCTCGCCGATGCGGCGGTGCAGGGCGGGACTTCCCAGCAGTTCCACCCCGCTGCCGCCGGTGAGTTCCCTGAAGTTCGCGTCGGCGGCGTCGGTGCGCTTTCGCTGGGCGGTCATCGCCTCGCGCCGTTGGCGTTCCGCGCTGACCGAGCCTAGGGTGATCGCGGTCAGCCGCCGCTCGGCCTGCAGTTCGACGATGAGCCGCTCGCTCGGGTCGGCCACCTCGGTGTTGAGAGTCGCCACGCCCAACATGTTCAAACCGTCACGGACCGTCACCCATGCCGTGAACGCCCAGAGCGCGGTGAGCGACACCAGAAGTGCCGTGACCTTGGTCCGCAAGCTCGCGTTACGCAAGCGCATGGTATCCACCCCGGGAAACAGAAAAGATAGACGGCATTTTTCGTGGCAGTTGACACATCCTGGTCAAACAGGTCAAACAGTCGCCACATCGCTGGGATCAGCGGGGCATCCCGCATCACACCCGCCGAACCTTAGCAATGTCCCTATAAACCCTCAAGACGGACAGAGTGGATGCACCCTTGTGTCCTGTTTTGAATTCACGGTCAATTCTCAATACGGGTTGTCCTCGGGAATGGTGAGCGCGCGTCGCGCCAGGTGAAGCGCGCCCAGAACAGCCGCCCTGACGATCGCCACCGGCAGATACAGGTCCTTGTCGACCCAGAGCGAGGGCGCCTCGCCGTCACGGGCGGCCAGCAGGTGTCGGTATCCACGTTCCACGGCCTGTCGCCACCGCCTGTCCCGCGCGGCGTCGGTCAGCAGCAGGATCTGCAGCGCGTAGGCGGTCTCCTCCGCGGTGCCCTCCCATCGGCCCCACGACCCGTTCCCGCGCTGGGTGGCGAGCACCCAGTCCACGGCACCGCCCACCGCGCCCGCCGACTCCCCGCCGCCGAACTCGCGCAGCGCGATCGCGCAGCAGGCCGTGGCGTAGTACGGAGAGACGTGCCAGCGGTCCGTCCAGCTGCCGTCCGCCTCCTGGCGGTCACGCAGCCATGCCGCCAGCTTCGCGACGACGGCCGCGTGGCGAGGCTCTCCCTCACGGCGGCGCAGGTATTCACCGAAGGCGTCGAGCACATGCGCGTTGGTCGTCGGGGACATCCCCTCCTCCCCCCGCCAGGTGCAGAAGTGGGTCTCCAGCTCGAACGACCACAGCCCCTCCGGCTCGCGCGGCTCGTCGAGCAGCGCGAGCGCGTACAGGGCGACGGAGGTGGTGTCGGCGTCCGCGGGCAGGCCGGGCCCCGTGGCGATCCCTTCGGGGCCGAGGCCGTCCCGCAGGCTCGCGACCAGTTGCGGCGGCACGTCCAGCGGGATCCCCGCACGCCGCAGCCAGCTCAGCGTCCAGCCGCGCTCGAACACGGCGATGGGCAGGGTGCACGGCATGGGACCGCCTGAGGAGGCCACGACGGCCTCCAGATACCGCCGTACGGCCGTCTCGTCACGCGCCCTGCGTGCCGCGCGCTCCTCGGCTCCGGCTTCGGTCCCGGGTGCGACCTCGGCTCCGGGCCGGGGCCCTGGCTCGGGCGGCGAGGCCAGCCAGGCCGCGCTCGCCCCGGGTGAGGCTCCCACGGCCGCCATCCCGCCGGGCATCGGCGTGGGAAGGATTCCCGAGGCGGCTATCGCCTCCGGGCCCGCGACCTCGAGGGCATGGACCAGTTTCTGCGGGATCGGCGCGCCCGACATCAGCCACGCCCTGACGGCCGTCAGCTTGGCGCCGCCCGTGCCCGGGGGCGGTTGCGGCCCCTCCCCGTCGAGGTGACCGTCGATCAGGGCGAACAGGGAGGCGACGATGAGCTCGATCGCGGGCGTGTCCGGCGGCCAGCCGGCCTGGAAGGACCGGTTCCCGATGGCCTCCAGCCCGCGTTCCACGGCCTTGGCGAGGAGGGCGCGGTCGGAGGAGCCTTCGCGCCCGAGTTCGACCAGGAGCGCCTCGACCGCGCTCAGAGTGGGGACGAGGGCGTGGTCGCCGGAACGCCCCCAGCTACCGTCCGGCCGCTGGGTGTCGAGCAGGAACTCGACCCGGGTGGCGTGCCCTGCCAGCCACGGCGCCAGGCTCACCACCCGGCCGGTCTCGTACGGGGAGGCGGACACCTGCCCCCAGGGCTCGGCCGACAGTCCGGCGACCAGCTCGCGCGCCTCGGCGACCACGTCGATCCCGGCGGCGATCCCCGCGTGATCCTCCGTACGGATCCCGGTGCCGGCCTCGGTGCCCGGTTCCGTGATGGTCAGCAGGCCGTCGCCCCTCACAACGTCCCCCAGTAGTCTCCGACCTGGTAGAAACCCGCGCAGAAGTCCATCTGGCGTTCCATGTAGCCCGCCAGCTCCGGGTGGGCGGTCCGTAGCGGGGCGATGAGCTCCCGGCTCCGGGCGGCGAGCCCGGCGATCCGCTGTTCCACCTCGGCGCGGCCGACACCGAGCAGCAGGACGTTGAGATCTCCCCAGGCGACGTCCCGCTCGTAGGTGCCCAGGTCGTTGAGAAGGCGGATGACCCGTTGCACCGCCCAGCCCGCCTCACGCAGCGCGTCGACGTCCGCGACCGCGCCGGGGCCCGTGACGTGGATCCAGTGGGCCGCGAACGCGTAGGAGAAGCCGAGGTTGTCGGCGTTGCCGAGGTACTCCTCGTAGGTCGGCGTGACCTTGTCGGTCTTCCAGCGCCACTCCGTGAGCATCCCGTCCAGCATGCGCTCCAGCTCGTCGCGCCAGACCGGCCCGAGTTCGGGGAACGCGGGCGAGGCCGCGAGCTCGTCGCGGATGTCGCCGAGCATGCGGGTCAGGTCGTCATCGGGGACCGGCGAGGCCCCGTCCGCCACGTCCAGGCACCTCCGGGCGATGGCCCGCACCTCGGGCAGCGAGGTGGCGACGTAGTCGACGAGCCAGTCCAGGCCGAACGCCCAGAGGGAGACCTTGTTCGCCATCCGCAACTGCTCGGCGCCGAACCAGGGGCCGCCGAACGCCATGGCCAGTGAGAGCGTGCTGTACAGGGCCGCGTCGAACGGCTTGGCGGAGAACAGGCCGGGATAGGTCTCCGCCCACTCGCGCATGTCCCGCTGGGACCGCCCGGCGCGGGCGCAGATCGCCCCCGCCTCCCTGGCGTCCCCCCGGACGCCGGAATCGAGCCGTGCACCGGGATCTGGCCGGACGTCCGGATTGGAGCGGAGCCAGGAATCGGGCCGGACGTCCGAGTCGGGCGGTAGCGTCATCGCAGGACCCCGCTCCGGTCACGTCCGTTGAAGGACACGCCCAGCGAGACCTTCTTCCGGGGACGCAACGAGGCGGCCCAGCCGGTGTCGAACGGCCCCGGGGTGCGCACCGACATGCGGAACCGGCTGAGGATGCTCGCGACGAGGAGCGGCGCCTCGATGTAGAACAGGGGCTCGCCCAGGCACCTGTGCGGGCCGCCGCCGAAGGGGAAGTAGGAGTATCTGTGCCTGCGCTCCTCGCTCCCGGACCTGCTGGGCGCGAACCGCTCGGGGTCGAACTCCTCCGGGCGCTCCCAGAACTCCTCCAGTCGCTGCGTGGCGTACGGGGTGACCAGCACCGACGATCCGGCCTTGATCCGGATGCCGCCGATCTCCGTGTCCTCCATGACCTTGCGGGGGAGAAACCAGCCCGCCGGGTACAGGCGGAGTGTCTCCTGCAGGACCATGCGCGTGTAGACGAGACGGGGGATGTCCTCGGGGACGGCCGGACCCTCGCCCACCACCTCGTCGATCTCCGCCCGGAGCTTGGCCTCCACGTCCGGGTGCTCCTCAAGGAGCAGCCACAGCCAGGTGAGGACCATCGCGGTGGTCTCCGACGAGGCGGCGTACACGCTGACCAGCGCGTCGCGGATCTGCTTCTCGGTGAGTCTGTCACCGTTCTCGTCGACGGACCGGCAGAGCACGGAGATGACGTCGACGTTGTCGTCGGGCTGGGCCATCGCCTTTCTCACCACCGGAAACACCACGTCGTCGATCGACTGGACGGCCCGCAGAAAGGTCTTGTCACCGGGTATCCGCATGAAATACGGCATGAAAGGCATGAGAATCCGGTAGACAAGCGAATAGGACGCCTGTTCGAAGGCGGGGATAATGCGTTCCCCGTCCTCCCGGTTCAACTTGTCCCCGAACAGCACCCGGTTGACGATGTAGCTGAGGATCCTGGACATCTCCGTGGCCGCGTCGAAGTCCTGCCCCGACCGCACGTACTCGTCCCATTCCTCGACGCGCCCCGCGACGCGCCTGGACACCTCATCGGCGATCGTGGCGATGTACCGCGTGGTGAACAGGGGTTGCAGGACCTTCCTGCTGTTCTGCCAGTGTTCGCCGTCGCTCATGATGCTGTGCCCGAAAAGCCGCTCCAGAGGGCGCCAGAACATTCCCAGGCGCTGGTGTTTCGCCCATTCGATGCGCATCACCTGCTGGACGTGATCGGGATGTGTGATCAGATAGGGGCGAAAGGGCCCCAACTCCAGCCGGACGATCTCACCTCGCGCCTCCCGTGCGAACCCGGCGAGAGCCCCCGCCGGTTCGCGGAGAAGCTTGGGCAGGGCTCGACGCATCGGAACGGATCTCGCCCGGCGACCGGCACGGACGTGCACGTCCATGGACATAGGCAAACATCTCCCACCTCGCGTGACGTGAATTCGCGCAGCACGAGACAACCGCCCGCGCGGGTGAGCGCGGCGGTGTTCGAAAACGGGGACACCCCACGTGTCCCGTTCCCACCCGGGGCGCGAATCAGGACTGGTCAGCCAACGGAACAGGACCGCTCGGCCGACAATCCACCTGGGACGCTCCGAGCCTCCTCGCCTGTCTCATTCTGTGTTTTACACGCTAAAGCGCATCACATCACAACATTAGTTAATCTTCGCACAAAGTATCACATGACTCACCAGAAGTGATCAAGGGTGTATAGCATATAAAGCTCACCACTTTCGGGCGTGATCCTCGTTAACATGCGCTGTTAACACGCGCTTAACATGAGCGCTTAATTAGTGGATCAGCCGCCAATCATGCGATGACCTGGCGTTACGCAGTGTGACGGCGGGCCCTCAGCCCCGAGCCGTCAGACTTCCCGAGCGCTCAGGCGCCCTTGGCGAAGGCCGCGAGGATGCGGTCAGCGGCCAGCGACGGGGTGAGGACACCCTCCTGAACCTCGCACTCCACCTGGCCGACGATCGCCGCGACCTCGGGGTGCTCACGGAGCCGGGTGAGCAACCTGTCGGTGATCAGCGCCCAGGTCCAGCGGACCTGCTGGCGGCGACGGCGCTCGGCGAGCTCCCCCGAGGCCTCCAGGGTGTCGCGATGGTGGACGACCTGCCGCCACAGCTCGTCCAGCCCCTTGCCGGTCAGCCCGCTGCAGGTGAGCACCGGGGGCGTCCGCCCCGCGCCCAGCAGGCGAAGCGCTCCCGCGAGCTCCCTCGCGGCCTTGCGCGCGTCCAGCTCGTAGGAGCTGCCCTCGGCGCCGTCGGCCTTGTTGATCGCGATCACGTCGGCCAGCTCCAGCACCCCCTTCTTGATGCCCTGGAGCTGGTCTCCCGTCCTGGCCAGGGTGAGCAGCAGGAAGGTGTCGACCATGTCGGCCACGGCGGTCTCCGACTGGCCGACGCCGACGGTCTCCACGAGGACGACGTCGTATCCGGCGGCCTCGACCACGACCATCGCCTCGCGGGTCGCCCTGGTGACCCCGCCCAGGGTGCCCGAGGTGGGCGAGGGGCGGATGAAGGCGGCCGGGTCGACCGCCAGGCGGGACATCCTCGTCTTGTCGCCCAGGATGCTCCCGCCCGTACGCGTCGAGGACGGGTCGACGGCGAGCACCGCCACCCGGCGCCCCTCCCCGGTCAGCCGGGTGCCGAGCGCGTCGATGAACGTGGACTTGCCGACACCGGGCACGCCGGTGATACCGACCCTGCGCGCGGCGCCGGAGAGCGGGGTCAGCTCGGCGAGCAGCCGCTGGGCCAGGTCCCTGTGATCGGCCCTGGAGGACTCCACCAGCGTGATCGCCCGCGCGATCCAGGCCCTGGACCCCTCCTTCACTCCCTGAACGTAGTCGTCAAGCGTTCGCGTCATGGCCCAGCCGGGTGAGCAGGTCCGCCAGCAGTCCCCGGGCGGCGTCGGCGATCACGGTGCCGGGCGGGAAGATCGCGCTCGCCCCCGCCGCGCGCAGCGCGTCGAAGTCACCGGGCGGGATGACCCCGCCGACCACGATCATGACGTCCTCCGCGCCCAGCGCGGCCAGCGCCTCGCGGAGCGCGGGCACGAGCGTGAGGTGCCCGGCGGCGAGCGAGTTCACGCCGACCACGTGCACGTCGGCCTCGACCGCCTGGCGGGCGACCTCGTCGGGCGTCTGGAACAGCGGGCCGACGTCCACGTCGAAGCCGAGGTCGGCGAAGGCCGTCGCGATCACCTTCTGGCCCCGGTCGTGACCGTCCTGGCCCATCTTCGCCACCAGGATGCGGGGACGGCGGCCCTCCAGTCGCTCGAACTCGGCGCAGGCCGCGCGAACTCCGTCCACGCCGGATCCCACCTCCTCGCGATAGACCCCGGTGATCGTACGGATCTGCGCCGCGTGCCGCCCGAAGACCCGCTCCAGCGCGTCGGAGATCTCCCCGACCGTGGCCATGGCGCGGGCCGCCTCGATCGACAGCGCGAGGAGGTTCCCGTCGCTCGCCGCGCCCTTCGTAAGCGCGGTGAGAGCTTCCTCCACCCGGATGGGATCGCGCTCCTCGCGCAGGCGGCGCAGCTTCTCCAGCTGCTGGGCGCGTACCGAGGTGTTGTCGACCTTGAGCACCTCGATGGGCTCGTCGGCGTCCGGCCGGTACTTGTTCACGCCGATGACCGGCTGGCGTCCGGAGTCGATGCGCGCCTGGGTGCGGGCGGCGGCCTCCTCGATGCGCAGCTTCGGCAGGCCCTGGTCGATCGCCCTCGCCATACCCCCGGCGGCCTCGACCTCCTCGATGTGGCCCCACGCCCTGGAGGCCAGCTCGTGGGTGAGCCGCTCGACGTAGTAGGAGCCGCCCCAGGGGTCGATCACCCGGCAGGTGCCCGACTCCTGCTGGAGCAGCAGCTGGGTGTTGCGGGCGATCCGGGCGGAGAAGTCGGTGGGCAGTGCGAGCGCCTCGTCGAGGGCGTTGGTGTGCAGCGACTGGGTGTGCCCCTGGGTGGCGGCCATCGCCTCCACGCAGGTGCGGACGACGTTGTTGTAGACGTCCTGGGCGGTGAGCGACCAGCCGGAGGTCTGTGAATGGGTCCGCAGCGAGAGCGACCTCGGATTCTTCGCCCCGAACCCGGACACCAGCCGCGCCCAGAGCAGCCGCGCCGCCCGCAGCTTGGCGACCTCCATGAAGAAGTTCATGCCGATGCACCAGAAGAACGACAGGCGTGGCGCGAACCTGTCGATGTCCAGGCCCGCCTCGACGCCGGCCCGGAGATACTCCACCCCGTCGGCGAGGGTGTAGGCGAGCTCCAGGTCACACGTGGCCCCGGCCTCCTGGATGTGGTAGCCGGAGATCGAGATCGAGTTGAACTTCGGCATCTTCTCGCTGGTGTACGCGAAGATGTCGGAGATGATCCGCATCGAGGGGGTCGGCGGGTAGATGTAGGTGTTGCGGACCATGAACTCCTTGAGGATGTCGTTCTGGATGGTCCCCGCGAGCTGCTCGGGGGCCACCCCCTGCTCCTCGGCGGCCACGACGTAGAGCGCGAGTACGGGCAACACCGCGCCGTTCATGGTCATCGACACGCTCATCCTGTCGAGGGGGATCCCGTCGAACAGCTGCCGCATGTCGTAGATGGAGTCGATGGCCACGCCCGCCATGCCGACGTCCCCGGCCACGCGGGGGTGGTCGGAGTCGTAGCCCCGGTGGGTGGCCAGGTCGAAGGCGACCGACAGGCCCTTCTGCCCGGCGGCCAGGTTGCGCCGGTAGAAGGCGTTGGACTCGGCCGCGGTGGAGAATCCGGCGTACTGGCGGATGGTCCACGGCTGGTTGACGTACATGGTCGGGTACGGGCCGCGCAGGTAGGGGACCGCGCCGGGGTAGGTCTCCAGGAAGTCGAGCCCGGCCAGGTCGGCGGCGGTGTAGAGGGGCTTGACGCCGATGCCCTCCGGCGTCTCCCACAGCAGGTCCCCGGGATCGCTCCCGGTGGCCTCCCGAACGGATCGCGCCCAGTCCTCCAGGCCGGGATCCGGAGCCGCGAGGTCCGCCGGGTGCTCGCCGGGGGCCGCCGCCCGCGCACCGAGCTCAATGCCGGAGAAGTCGGGAATCATCGAGCCACCCCCAGATCGTCGAAGGTCGTCCGGAGCACGCCGAGCGCGTCACATCCCGCGTAGAGATCGCCGTCCACACCCTCGTAATCTCCCTTCCCCGCCAGCCACACCTTTACCGCCCCCGCACTCCTCAGCGCGGCGGCCACCGCCTCGGCGTGCCCGGCGTACAGCCGGTCACTGGAGCACAGGCAGGCGATCTTCGCCCCGGAGGCGGCGAACGCGGCGGCGATCTCGCCGGGATCCGTGACGGCGCCGCCGGTCACGGTGGCGATACCGCCCGCCTGGAACAGGTTGGCCGCGAACGACGCCCTCGCGGTGTGCGAGGCCACCGGGCCGATGGTCGCCAGGAAGACCTTGGGCCGGGTCTCCTGGGCGTCGGCCAGATCGCGCAGCGCCTCGAACTCCTGCGCGTAGTGCACCCCGGTGCTCCCGCTGGGCCCGGCCTCCCTGCTGAGAGGCCGCTCGGCCAGGTCGGGGAACTCGCTGACGCCGGTGATCGGGTCGCGGCGCCTCGCGATTCCGGCCGCACGCCGCTCCCAGGTGGCCGCGAGCCGTCCCGCGACGAACCCGGAGGCGAGGGCGTCGGCCATACCCCCGACACGCTCGATCTCCTGGAACCACTCCCAGGCTCTGACCGCGAGGTCCTCGGTGAGCCGCTCGACGTACCAGGAGCCCCCGGCCGGGTCGATCACCCGGGCCACACCGGCCTCCTCCACGAGCAGCGACTGGGTGTTGCGCGCGATGCGGCGGGCGAAGGCGTCCGGCAGGCCGAGGCGGGCGTCGAAGGGCTGCACCGTCACCGCGTCGGCCCCGCCGGTACCGGCCGCGAAGCAGGCGAGCGTGGTACGGAGCATGTTCACCCACGGGTCGCGGGCGGTCATCATGGCCGAACCGGTCACCGCGTGCTGTCGCTGCGCCGCGCCCAGGACGCCGCACACCTCGGCGACGCGCGCCCAGAGCCTGCGGGCGGCCCTGAGCTTGGCGATGGTGAGGAACTGGTCGGCGGTGGCGGCGTAGCGGAACTCCAGCTGCCCGAACGCCTGCTCCATCGTGAGGCCCGCACCGGTCAGGGCACGCAGCGCGGCGACCCCCGCCGCGACGGAGCAGCCGAGCTCCTCGGCGTCGCCGCCCCCCGCGTCGTGGTACGGCGTGGCGTCCACGACCACCGCCCGAAGGCCCGGATGGTCCTCGACGCAGCGGCGGGCCAGCTCGATCGCCGTGTCCGCGTCGGCGAGGACGTCGGCGCCCAGGTTCCCCGTGAGCCTCCCCGGTCCGCCATCGGCCGCGTGGCCGGTGGCACCGGAGACCGCCCCCGGTCCGTCGCCGGACACCACCGTTCCCGGCCCGCCGCCGGGCGCTGCGGCCTCGGCGCCGCGCGGCGCCGAGGCTTCCCGCTCCCCGGCCAGTGCGAAAAGCGCCATTGCCGCCTCGCGGGTCCGCTTGCCCGCGTCGAGCGTGACCGAGATCAGGTTCAGGTGGACCCGCTCCAGCGCGCGTGGCAGATCCTCCGGGTCGAGGGCGAGCCACAGCGAGTCGACGCCGTTCTCCAGGTCCGCGAGGATCGCCTCGGGGTCGGGCACCTCGTGGCGCTGCCGTACCTCCCAGCCACCCTCGGGACGGGAGCCGCGGACGTAGGGCGCGGCTCCGGGAAGACCGGGATCACCTGGCAGGTCGGACGCGTCGTAGATCGGCGCGATCGTCACGCCGTCGTAGGTGGTGAAGGCCAGCGCCTCTTCCGGGGAGTCGGTCTCGACCCCGGACTTGCGCAGCACCCCGAGCGCCAGCTCCCGCCACCGGTCACGGGTGACCGGTGGGAACTCGGCGGCCGATCGAGACTCCTCAGGCGGCACGGTCATGCACCGGATCCTAAGCGTCGCGCCGCCGAGAACTTCCCCCGCCCCCCGGACGAATACCAACACTGGGGTCAACAGGGGGTGCGGGCAGGGGGTTCGGCGTGACTCGTGACCGGCGTGATCCGCGCTGGTGCGGCGTCAACAGGGGGTGTGGGCAGGGGGTTCGGCCCCAGGACCCGTCGCCCGGTGGCGACGGCGAGGCACGCCACCGGGGAGCCGGTCACGCGGCGGTCAGGTGACGGGCTCCTCCCAGGCCGCGTCCCAGGTGGCGCGGTCGACGGCACCGGTGACGGCGAGGCCCTTCTCCTTCTGGAACTTCCTGCAGACCTCACTGGAGGCGGGGCCGTACAGGCCGTCGACGTCGATCGCCCAGCCCCGGTCACGCATCCGCCGCTGCCAGGTGCGGACGTCCTCCCCCTGCATGATCGGCGGCTGCTTGAGTGTGCGGCCGGGGAAGGAGGGATGAGGTCCGGGCGGGTTGGGAGCCCCGCCGGGGCGGGGGGCGCCGCGCTTGACCCACGCGTACAGGGGCTCGCCGGGGCAACTGGTCGAGTAGCCGTCGCGGTGCCCCTTGATCTCCCTGCCCGCTCCGCCCTTGTCCCTGAGGTATTCGATGGCGTCGAGGATGCCGTGCAGGATGTCGTCGGTCGGCTTGGTGAATCCCGAGGAGCCGACCAGTCCGAGCACCGCGTAGTGGTCGCTGTTGAGCCCGGCGCCGTTGGCGGCCGGGACGTTGCGCACGCCGCGCCCCTCGAAGACCTTCCGATGCGGACAGACCAGCATGGAGTATCCGACATCGATCCAGCCGTTGCCGTCCATGTGGTGGCTCTGGATGGACTTCACCAACGCGACACACTTGGCGTGGTCGTTCACGATGTCCGGGCTGACCTGGCCACCCGTGTAATGAACCTTCACTCCCTTGGTGGAGTTGAGCTTGCTGTAGGAACCGCGCGGCTGGCGGGCGCCCCACTCACGGCGAGTAACGAGATCGATGGCCACGAAACGTCTCCACTGTCTGAGTGATATTGCCCTACCGGAGCGTAATGGCTGACACGGCACCAATGAGGCTGTTAAACCAATTGATCCCTTGTCACGGTGTGATGGGGGAAGGGCTCCGGATGGTCGTCGGGTAGCGAAACAGCCGTTCTCCTAACCCCTGCCGGGCACCCTAAACCGCGTCTTCCCCCCGGTCCGCGAGACTCGGCGAGCCCCGTCGAGGTGGGGGCGCGTTCCCCTCTTCCAGGTTCCTCTCCCCTCGGCGCGAACGCCGTGGATCACCGGCGAGCCAGGCATCCGGCACGCAGCCTCGAACCGGGCGGTTCCCCTTTCTCCTCCGTGTCATCCGTTCACCCATCACACTTCACATCACCGACAAGACGGATAGCCTTCCCCCATGGTCGTGACCCCCCTCACCCCTGACGACCCGGTTCGGCTCGGCGCGTTCCAGCTCGCAGGGAGAGTCGGTGAGGGCGGCCAGGGCGTCGTCTACCTCGCGCACGCTCCCAGCGGCGAGCAGGTGGCGGTGAAGGTGCTGTTCCGCGGCGACACCGCGTCGCGGGCGCGGCTCGCCCGCGAACTGTCCGCCCTGGAGAGCGTCGCACCCTTCTGCACGGCGCGCGTGCTGACCGCCTCCGTGGACGGCCCCCTCCCGTACGTGGTCAGCGAGTTCGTCGACGGCCCCTCGCTGGAGGAGAGGATCCGCGAGCGAGGCCCGCTGCGGGGCGGCGAACTGGAACGCCTGGTGGTCGGTACGGCGACCGCACTGACGGCCATCCACGCCGCCGGGGTGGTGCACCGCGACTTCAAGCCCGCCAACGTGCTGCTCGGCCCCGACGGCCCCAGAGTGGTCGACTTCGGCATCGCGAGGGCGGAGGGCGCGGCCACGACCGCCTCCGGCCTGATCGGCACCCCCGCCTACCTGTCCCCCGAGCAGATCGGCGGGGCTCCCGCCTCGCCCGCCTCCGACGTGTTCGGCTGGGCGGCCACCATGCTCTGCGCGGCGAGCGGCAGTCCTCCCTTCGGCGCCGACACCGTGCCGGCCGTGCTGAACCGGATCCTCAACCACCACCCGGACCTGTCGCCCCTGCCCCCCGCGTTCGCGGGGCTGATCGCCTCCTGCCTGGACAAGGATCCCGCCCGCCGCCCGACGGCCCGCGCGCTGATGGTCGGCCTTGTCGACCCGGTCGCCGCCGACCCCTCCACCGAGGACCTCGCCAGGATCGGCAGCCGGATCGCCGCCCCTCCGGGACGGTCGGCGCTCACGACCCAGGAATCCCGCCGTGGCCGGCGGGGCGTCGTCACCGGCGCGGCCCTCGTCGCGGTGTCGCTGCTGATCGCCGCGGGGGTCGCCGCCCGGCTGATTCCGAGCACCCCCGAGACCGGCGTCGACGGTTCCGGCCGGACGACACCGTCCGCCCCGCCGCCCTCGTCGTCGCCGTCCGGGAGCGAGGCCCCGTCCACTCCGGAGCCCTCCGGCACCGAGAGGTCGGCCCCGCCGGGGAACGGGGTCGAGATCCCCGCCTCCTTCGCCGGAGCGTGGGCCGGTGACGGCGTCACCTCCACCAACCCGTTCTCCCCCGGTGAGAAGCGGATCGAGGTCACGCTCAGAAAGGGCGACGACGGAGCCGAGTGGGCGGAACCGGTCAACGGCTGCAAGGGGCGGATCACCCTGACCAAGGTCACCGCCGAGGAGTTGACCTTCACCCTCGGCTCCGGCACCGGCTGCGTCCCCGGCACCGTGTGGCTCAAGCGCAAAGGTGACGCCCTGACCTACACCTGGAAGGACGTTCCCGGCCCCGAACTGGTCACCGAGACCGGCGACCTGACCAGGAGCCGATGAGGCCCTGACCGGTCATGATGCCGATGACGACGATCACCGCGCCCAGCGGCTGATTCCACGTCAGCGTCTCACCCAGGACGAGCACCCCGAGGACGACCCCCACCAGCGGGGTCAGGTACGTCACCGTCGAGGCGGCCGTCGCCCCCCAACGGGCGATGACCGTGGTGTTCCAGATGTAGGCGAGCCCCGTACCCAGGATGCCCAGGGCGGCCATGCTCGCCACGACGGGCAGGTCCAGGCGCACCGGACCGCCTGCCAGCAGTGGGCTCAGCGCGAGCATGACCAGGGCCGCCACACTGATCTGGGCGGCGGCGATCGTGGTGGCGTCGTGGCCGTAGGAGACCACGAAGCGCCGCGTGTAGGCGAAGGCCAGGCCGTAGCAGAACGTCGCCCCCAGGCAGGCCGCCTGCGCCCATCCGGGACCGGCCTCGCTCAGGTTCCACGGGGCCAGGACGACGACGACACCGGCCGCGCCCAGCAGCAGGCCGAGCACGCCGGCCGCGTTCAGGCGCTCTTGGCGGACCGCGGCCAGGGTCACGAACATCGTCATCAGCGGCGTCGTGGCGTTGTAGATGCTGGAGAGCCCCGAGGGGATGTGCTGCCCGGCCCAGGCGAACATCAGGAACGGCACCACGCACAGCAGCAGCGCGACCACCCCCAGGTGCGCCCAGAGTCTCGGCTGCCTCGGCCATCTCCGGCGGGTGACCAGCATGATCGCATTGAGGGTGAGTGCTCCCAGCGTGAGACGACCCAGCACCGTCTGGACGGGAGACAGGCCGGTGAGGGCGACCTTGATGAACAGAAAGCTCGCCCCCCAGGTCAGGGCGAGCGCGAGATATCGGGCGAGCACGGACCTGCTCGCCGGGAGCGGCGCGGCGTCGGCCACCCGCACCTGCGGAGATGCCGGGAGGGTTCTTTCACGGGTCACCGGAGCAGTCTCATCAGGCTCTGAGCATGTGTCCAATGAGTTGCCCCAGCAGTGTGATGAGATGTCCTCATGAGGGCCACGGTCGCGCAGCTCCGAGTCTTCGCCGCTGTGATCGCGAACGGTGGCTTCGGCGCGGCCGCCGAGGAGCTGGGCATGTCCCAGTCGGCGGTCTCCCACGCGCTCGCCGCACTTGAGCGCGCTCTCGGCGCACCGCTGGTGCTGCGACACGGAGGCGTGGGGCCCACCGCCCTGGGGATGACGATCCTGCCGCACGCCCAGGCGGCGCTCGCCTCGGTCTCCGCCATCGACGAGGCCGTCTCCGCACACCTGGGACAGCACACCGGAGTCGTCCGCGTCGCCGCCCCGCCCACGGTCTGCTGCGGGCTGCTCCCCCAGCTCATGCGGACGTGGCGCGCGGAACTCCCCGGTGTCGAGGTGCAGGTCTTCGAGGGCGACGACGACGAGCTGTCTCCCTGGCTGGAGACCGGAGTCGTCGACGCCGCCGTCCTTGTCGATCCGCTGCCTCCTCCTCCCGCGCATGTGGTGGTGGGCCGCGACGCCTTCCACGCCGTGGTCCGCACCGACCACCCCCTCGCCGGCCAGGAACACGTCACGATGGCCGAGTTGACGGAGGATCCGCTGCTCGTCTCCAAGGGGGGCTGCGAGCCGCAGACCCGCCTTCTGTGTTCCCTGGCGGGTGTCCCCTACGCCCCTGTCCAGCATGTGCGCGAGCTCGGCACGCTCATCGGAATGATCGCCGCGGGCATCGGCGTCTCGACGGTTCCCGACCTCGGCCGCGGTCTCCTCACCCCCGGGCTAGTCATGATCCCGCTGAAGCCGTCCCTGACCCGCGCCCTCGTCCTCACCGGTCCGCTCACCCGCCCGCCGAGCCCTTTGGTCGACGCCCTGCTTCGCACCGCCCCCGAGGCCCCTGCTTCCCCGGCGGCCTCCTGAGTCCGGTGCGAAAACCCTTCGACCGGAGGGCGCCCCACGAGGATCATTGGCGCCATGTCCGTACTCAAGGAGGTCGACTTCCAGCCCGAGCCGCGCCCGGTCGAGCTGCCGATGAAGATCTGGCTCGACGACGGCGACGCGGCGGTGGACGTGATCGACGCCCTCGCGTTGTCCCCCTTCGCGACCGGGGCCCAGCCCTGGTCGCGCACCGCGAACCTGGAGCGGGTCCGTCCCGACGCCTCTCTTGCCCCCGCCTCGGGAACGCTCGTCCGTGCGGCCTCGGAGAAGGACGGTCGTGACTCGCGGCTGCTGTGCGGAGAGGGCTGGACCCTGCGCGTGGTCCGCTACCGCAACCGCGCCGCCACGGTCAGCGTGACCGCGGTCGACGAAGGACTGGCCCGCTCGGTGATCGAGGAGATCACGAGGGACGCCGAGGAGCCCGCCCCCGAGAGCGACCACGTCACGATGGGCTTCTGGTGGCAGGGGCCCCGGGGCAGCCGCCGCTCGGAGAAGCCGATCACCGCCGCTCCCTGGGCGGGGGTCTCCGGCAACTACGCCAGGTCCGTGAGCGAACCGCTGTCGCGGCTGATGTCCGTCACCCCCTCGGAGGCACACGGCCGGCTGATCCTGCTGCACGGGCCGCCGGGCACCGGCAAGACGACGCTGCTGCGCACGCTCGCCCACGAGTGGCGGTCGTGGTGCCAGGTCGACTGCGTGCTGGACCCCGAGCAGCTGTTCCACTCTCCCGGATACCTCATGGAGGTCGCCGTCGGCTCCGACGACCATGACCACGACGGAGGCGACAGCGGGGATCGGTGGCGGCTCCTGGTGCTGGAGGACTGCGACGAGCTGATCAGGTCCGGCGCCAAGGAGGCCACCGGGCAGGGTCTGTCGCGCCTTCTCAACCTGACCGACGGGCTCCTCGGCCAGGGCCGTGACGTCCTGGTGGCCATCACCACCAACGAAGCCCTCGCCCACCTCCACCCTGCCGTCACCCGTCCGGGCCGCTGCCTCGCCCAGATCGAGGTCGGCGCCTTCCCCCACGACGAGGCCGCCCGCTGGCTCGGCACCACCGAAGGGCTCTCCCCCTCCGGCGCGACCCTCGCCGAGCTCTTCGCCCTCCGCGACGGCGTCGTCAGCCACGCACCGGCCACCCAGGAGAACACCGGCCTCTACCTCTGATGAGCGCCGCGAGCCGAGCGACGACCGCGGGCGAGTGATCGGAGCGCCGCCGATCGGCTGGGGGACAGCGCGGGCGGAGCGCCGCGCTCCGCCTTCGAGGGGCGCGGACCGGGCGGCGACCGCGGGCGCATGGGCCGGGATCCGGCGGGGTACCAGCAGCGCATGCCCGATCTTCTACCGGAGGAGACCCTCCGGCGGCTCGTCGACCTGCTGGTACGCCTCGTCGAGGCGGCCGGGGCGGCCGTCATCTTCGTCGGCGCCGCGATCGCGTTCGTGCGGTTCGTGCTGGTGGCCGTACGGCGGCACGAGGACGGGTTCATCGCGGTGCGGCTGTTCCTGGGACGCTTCCTCGCGCTCGGCCTGGAGTTCCAGCTGGCGAGCGACGTGCTGCGCACGGCGATCGCGCCGAGTTTTCCGCAGATCGGGCAGCTCGCGGCGATCGCGGCCATCCGCACCGCCCTGAACTTCTTCCTGAACAGGGAGATCCAGCGGGAGGGACGCACGATGAGCGAGGCACGCGGGCGCGCCTCACAGGCCGCCCTCGGCGGACGGGGTTCGCCGGACGACCCCGGTGGGCACGTCCCGCCCGGTGCGGGGAATGGCTGACCTCGCCCGCACGCTCGTTCCTCTCATCGTCGTCATGGGACTGGCCGCGGCGCTCGCCGTCCTGCTCTCCGGCGGCGCTGCCGGCACTGCCCTGGGAGTGCTGCTCGACTTCCTCCTCGCGGCCGGGCTCCTGCGCCTCTCCCAGGCCCAGACCTGGGCGGCGATCATCACCGCGGCGCTCACGGTGCTGATCCGCAAGCTCGCCGCCGCCGGGTTCTCCGCGCGCCCGACGGGACGGCGTCCGCCCGGCCGCCGTCCCGCCACCCCCACCCCGAGCGGGCGGGCTCAGGGCCGTACGAGATAGTCGTGCAGGCGGCGGCACTGGCGGCCGAACCCCGACGAGGAACGGCGTGACGACGGGGTGAGCCCGGTGATCTCTCCTCGCGCCCCGGCCCAGCCGGCCACCTCCACGCCCAGGGCGACGAGCCCGGTCGCGCCCGAGCGCGGCCGCTCCCCCTCTCCCGGCAACACGTGCGGCAGTGCCGCCCGGATCATCTGCCAGACCTCTCGGTGGGCTCCCTGCCTGGCCGCCCGCTCAAGCCCGGCCACCGCGTGCGGCAGCTTCACCCAGGTCCGCTCCGTGAGCAGGGCGAGCTGCCTGCCGAGTGCGTCCGCGGGCAGGTCCCCCCTCGCCGCCATCCGCAGTACCAGCCGCACGCCGCGGTCCGGATCCCGTTGGGCGAGAAAGAAGGCGAGCAGCAGCGCGGTCGGTTCACCGGCCTGCCCCTCACCGGCGATGAGCGCCTCGACGTCTTCCGGCTGGACCGCGGGCCCGTACCAGGAGTGGAGCAGATGAGGGAGATAGCCGACGGCGACCACGTCACGGTGCGAGGGCAGGACTGCGGGCCACCAGGCCATGTACCGGCCGTGCATCTCCCCGTCGCGGCTCGGCACCCCGCCGAGCAGTTCGTCGACGAAGGTCAGGCCGGTCGCCTCGGCCCGCGTCCAGGGGACCGGATTCAGGCCGGCGCCCGAAGGCGGCTCGTGTTCGTCGGTGTAGCGGAGGTTCCCGTTCTCGGTGAACGTCCAGCGGACGCGCGTCTCCACCTCGACCGGCCCCTCCGCCAGCCATCGCGCCGCCCGGCGCCCGGCCTCGGAGGTGAGCGCTCCGGCCCGGACGACCACCTCGGGTTCCACGGTCGCCGGCAACCGCAGCAGCGCCTGCTGGAAGTCGGCGGGCAGTGGCTCGGCCCCGGTGGCCTCGACCTCCTCCAGACGCGTGAGGAAGACGGCGGGATCGAGGTGGCCGGTGGCGGCGGTCGGGGTCGCGAGCAGGACCGGCGGCAGCGTTCCCGCCCTGAGCGCGGCGAGCACCTCCGCGCACCGCCGGAGCACGAACCGGTGCGGCGTGGAGACGTCGTGCTCACCGGGGAGCCGGTCGGGCCTGAGTTCTCGGGCGGTGCCGCGCGCCTCCCCTGGTCCTGCCGCCCCGCCGCTCTCGCCAACTCCGGCGAGGACCCGCATGATCTGGTGGCGCGCTCCGGCGAGAAAATCACCGAGGAACATCTCCCAGCCGCCCGCGTCCCCCGGACCGGTCGTACTACTCCCGAAGGCCCACCCCTCGGAAACCTCCGGAGCCTCAGACATCTCCCAGGCCGCCGGTCCGGGGTCGGCGCCAGGGGTGACGAGTTCGGCGGCGATCGCGGTGAACCAGTCGTGTGGCGCGTACCAGTCCTCCCTCTGGTAGAGCTCGTGAATTCGGTCGACGCTCCCGCTGAGCGCGGCGCGCAGCGCCTCGCGGTCCTCCGCCGTGAGCAGGACGAAGCCCGCGAGCCACCGCTCGGCCTCCTGCCAGTCGCGAGACGAGCCCGCGCGGACCAGTTCGGCGACCGTGCCCGGCGGGTCGGGGAAGGCTCCTACCGGATCGGGTGGGGTGAGCGGCGGCGGGGCGAGAACCTCCGGCTCCGACTCGGGCTCCGGCTCTCCCCCGAGAGCCTCGGCGAGGAGCCGTCTCAGGTCGGGCGGGAGCGCGCCCGGAGCCGAGCGCAGCGTCTCCGCGCCGAGCGGAGTGAGGTGTGCCGCGTGCTTGACCGCGAGACGCGTGGCACGTTCCTGTACGGCGTACGCCTCGTGGCCGAACGCGGACGCGAGGGCCGGGGCCAGCTCGTCGGCCCGTTCCGGCGACCGCCGCAGGGTCTGGTCGAGCCAGATCAGCCCCGTGCGTACCAGCCCGCTCTCGGCGCGGAACAGCACGCTCTCCAGCGCCTCGGTCACGTCGGCCGGGTCGAGGTGGTCGAGGCGGCGCAGGTGCCTGAGCGCCAGCTCCGCGACCGGCCCCGGCGCGGCCGGCAGCAGGCGCAGGTAGTCGCGGGCGCGGGCCTCCACCTCCGCGTACGTGGGTTCGAGCAACTCGTGGAGGCGGACGAAGAACCGCAGGTCGGTGGCGTCCCCTCCGCGCAGGAACCGGCTCACGCAGCCGTTCACGAGCATCTCGCGGCTCGCCCGCCCCTCGCCGCCCAGCATGGCCAGTGCACTGAGCCAGGAACCGGCGCGCAGCGGGGTGCTTCGCTCCTCGCGCAGGGCGCGGCCCACGCCCTGCGCCTCGAAGATCCTCGGCAGCATGGTGTCGAGGAGCGGATCCCTGCGGAGCCTGCTCGCACTGGGCGGCGTGGCGAGCCAGCCGAGCACGAGCGGGTCGTGCTCGGGCGGGGTCACGCCGGTACGGCGGAGCAGAGCCAGCACCAGCGGTATCCCCGGTGAGGTCCGGTCGCGGATCCGGAGCGTGAGCCGGGTGACCAGATCGGCCTGCCACCCGGGCTCCCGCGCGGAGATCACCGTCATGAGGGCGTCGGTGTCACCCGGCGTCTCCCAGCCGAAGAACGCGAGTTCGCGGCGGTTCAGCCAGGTGGCCGCGGCCGCCGCGCCACCGAGCGAGCCCGCGCCCGCCACCCGCAGGTGCTCTCTCCGCGCGCCCCGCCTCTCCCACCGATCGAAGGCGTTCGTCCCGAGACGCGCCGACCTGAGGTGTCCAGGAAGTTCCTTCGCGACCTCCTTGCGCCCGGCGGCGTCGAGTCCCGCCATCCGGGCCGCGAGCTCGTCGAGACCGCCCTTGTCGATGAGGTCGCGGACCTCGTCCCAGACCGTCATCGGGAGTCCTCCCCGACGTGGGAGAGCGGCGCCGCCGGGGAGGCGTCCGCGGTGCCGGCGGCCATCCGGGCGGCGAGCACGTGCTTGCAGGGGCCTCGCGAGCCCCGGTGGTCGTACCACCAGGGGCAGGTGCACGACCCCTCCGCCATCCGCACCAGGCGGACGCCGCCTCCGGTGGTCACCTCGGCCGAATCGGGACCGGTGAGGCGGACCGCGCCGGAGGCCACCAGGGCGCGGGCGGAGCCGAGCCTGGGGTTCAGCGCCGCGACGTGGTCACGGTCGTAGGGCAGCTCGCGGTGGAAGTGCGCGGCCTCGAAGAGGTCGTAGCCGACCCGGCCCGCCGTGCCGAGCTGGGTGAGCGCGGCCCGGACCCGCTCCGGCGCGAGTCCGGAGCGTTCGGCGAGCAGGCCGAGCTCCAGGGTGGGCTCGAAGTCGAGCAGGATGCCGACCAGGTCGGCGTCGCCGGCCACCACGTCTGAAGAAAGATCGTCCAGGACGGCTCCCTCCCCGGAGAAACCGCGCCAGGCCTGCGGAGAAAGCACCAGCGTGTACCGCATACCGGGCAGTTCCAGCTCCCAGGCGCTCGCCCCGGAGCCGTCCGCCGGCCCGTACACCCGCAGAGCCTTGGTGAAGCGCAGCGACGGCATCATCGTCGCCAGCCTGCCGGTCCCGGCCAGATGGACCCCACCGGGTACGGCCCGCTCCGAGAGCCTCAGTTCCCTGCCGGCGGGGACCGCCCACACCTCGGCCGTCGCCCGCTTCGGCAGTCCTCGCAGGAACCTGACGGCCTGCGGCCCGGCGAGTTCGGCACGCAGGTCGAACCCGGACGCGATCACCTGGACCTCCGCGAAACCGCGCAGCCACCGGTCGGGCAGCGGCACCTTCTTCTCCACGACCGCGCCGTCCAGGGTGGTCACGGTGAGCTCGTCGGGGCCGACCCCGACGTGCAGCGGGTCACGGGCGCCGACCCTGGCCAGTGCCTCACGCAGCGGGTTGTTGACGTCCACATTGGTGGTGCCCCGGTCGAAGATCTCACCGTCGAGGGCGGGGCCGAGCACGTCCAGCCGGGCGTAGACGCCGCCGCAGGCGGAGAAGGACTCGAATCGAAGACGGTCGCCACCGCAGGTCACGACCGGATCGCGGGTGAACCCCGGCTGCGGCCGGTGGTAGCGGGCCAATGCCACGTCGGCGACCGCGAGCAGGCCGGTCGCGGCCGGTGCGGCCTGGGTGAGCACCCCGCTGAAGAAGCGGGGATGGTCGAGAAAACCCGACGTGGTCCGGCCACCGGATGTCGACAGGCCCAGATGTCCGTCGGCGAGCGCGGAGGGACCGGCATAGGCGTAGGCCTGCACTGCGTTTGTCATGAGCCGGACGGTAGAGATCGCTACCGACAAATCCGATCTCGTCCGCAGGGGAGGTGTCGGCCACCGACGCCGAGGACTCCCGCTGAGACTCCCGAGGCTCCGGAGCGAAGGGCCGAGGGTTCGGGAGCCCGCCCGAGGCCCGGGACCGCCGGACCTCCCGGTCGCCGGGGTGGGCGGGCCAGGGGGCGGAATCCCCGGTGACCACGTCCGGGCGATCCGGTGATCGGGCCGGACGGCCGGGTACCGGACCCCGAGTGTCCGGCCGAACCGGGAACGCCGGGATCCGGTCAATACGCCTATCCGATCTCCGATCGGTTCGCGAACAATTCGGGGAACGCCGCCTGATTGATCCGGGTGATGGAACGGGCCAATGTCGACCAAGGAGCAAACGACCGCCGACGTCTCCCCTCCCCCGCAATGCGAGACGCCCGGAATCATACGGTCCGCAAGGCGAGTCTTGCCTTACCTGAGAGTGTCGAGATCACACCTCAATGTGATCGGCAACGTACCGGCGGGCGTCTTCGAAGGCACCCGATACCGGACACCTGAAACCCGTGGACGGGCGGCACGCATTCCGGGGGCGGCGAAGTCATTTGTCCTCCGGAATCCCGGAACGCGCTCGGTTACGAACTTCCGGCGTGCGTGAATTGTCCGCCGAGCGTCCGGCGCGACCCGCGCGAAGCCTCTCCTTCCGCCTCTCCCGGCCTGGCCCACCCCTCGCCCCTTCCGTGCGATCTCGGTTTGACAGGTACCGTGAGCAGCGAAAAGGGAACGAAAGAACCTGTCTGCGGGCCGAGATGACGGCCGCGGGAGACCGGCGTCTCCGGTGCCGCGGAGCCAGGGAAACGAACCGCGGCGGAACGATGGACCGGAGTGGCCCGAAGTGGTGGAAGTCGATTTTTTTCCGGGCGGCCAGGATGGAAACCACCCGGAGGTCACGAAACTCCAAAGTGCCCCGGCACTCCTTCGGGAAAGCCCGCCGGGGCAGCCGACAGAGCCCGGCATACAAGGCGCCAAGGGGTCCCGGTGTCGTCGTCGTTTTTAATGCCCCGCGAACGGGAAGCATTTACCAATGACGTGGAGGCGCCGGAGTCCGACCTTGAGTAATTAACCTGAGAGAGTGGATCTCCGGCGAACAGAGGTTTCCTGAGCGCGACAACGAAAGGAGGGACTAGAGTTTTACGCGCGGGGAAGAGACGCGGGACCATCGTCGGCCGGGTTCACAGCCGCACGCTCCGGCGCCAAGATTAAGGAGTCACACAATGGCACGTCAGCAAGTCGTCACGTTCACCGATGACATCACCGGCAAGAAGGCCGACGAGACCGTCTCGTTCGGCCTCGACGGCACCGCCTACGAGATCGACCTGAGCTCGAAGAACGCCACGAAACTTCGCGAAGCCCTCAGACCGTTCCAGTCCGCCGCCCGCAAGGCGAGCACTTCCATGGGCCGCAAGGGCAGGTCGAAGAGTTCCGGCGGCAACCGTGAGCGGAGCGCCGAGATCCGGGCGTGGGCGAAGTCCCACGGGATCGAGGTGAGCGAGCGCGGACGCATCGGAGGAAAGGTCGCCGAGGCGTTCGCCGCGGGCGACCCCAGCGTGGCGAAGGGCTCGACCAAAAAAACCCCGCAGACCGCGCACAGCGAGTGAGGCCGGGCTCCCGGACCCTGGAGGGGTGGCGGCGTCATAGCCGACCGGGAGTGCTCGAAACGACCACATAATGACCACATGGGGTGCTATTTCCAACCCGGAGGGGTATGCACCTTTTGATCAAAAGCTTTGGGAATCTGGCTCCGGGGGCGTTCTTTGATGAGCGAGGTCGCGCAGATCTGTTCGGATCTGATCAGATTCGACACCACCAACCCCGGTACCGGTGAACGTCCGGCGGCCGAGCACGTCGCCACCCTGCTGTCCGACGCCGGGATCGAGCCCGTGGTGTTCGAGTCGGCCAGCCGCAGGACCAGCGTGATCGCCAGGATCCCCGGCGACTCGCCCGAGGCCCTGCTGATCCACGGCCACCTCGACGTAGTCCCCGCGAGGCCGTCCGACTGGCGGATCCCCCCCTTCTCCGGCGAGGTCTTCGGCGGATGCGTCTGGGGCCGGGGCGCGGTCGACATGAAGGGCACCCTCGCCATGACGCTCACCCTGGTCCGCGACTGGGCCCGGCGCGGAGTACGGCCGGACCGGGACATCGTGCTCGCCTTCCTCGCCGACGAGGAGGCCACCGGCGAGTACGGGGCGCGCCACGCGGTACGGCACCACCGCGAACTGTTCGACGGCTGCACCGACGCGATCAGCGAGTCCGGCGGCTACAGCGTCACGGCCGGGGGCACGCGGATCTACCCGGTCGCGGTGGGCGAGCGCGGCACCGCCTGGATGCGGCTCACCGCGACCGGCGTCGCGGGCCACGGCTCCCGCCCGCCGGTGGACAACGCGGTGGCCGAACTCTGCCACGCCATGTCCAGGATCGCCTCCCACCGCTGGCCGGTGCGGCTGACGCCCGGAGTGGCGGCGCTGATCGAGGACCTGTCGGCCATTCTCGGCGAGCGCATCGATCTCGACCGGCTGGAGGAGGAGGCGCGGCGGCTCGGCAGGATCGGTGACCTGTTCGGGGCGCAGATCCGCAACTCGGCGAACCCGACGATGCTCCAGGCGGGCTACAAGGTCAACGTGGTCCCCGGCACCGCCGAGGGGCACGTGGACGGGCGGTTCCTGCCGGGGCATCGGGAGGAGTTCCTGGAGACGATCGACCGTCTGCTCGGCCCCCGGGTGACCCGGGAGTTCGTCAACATCGAGGACGCCCCCTCCGCCCCGATGGACTCGCCGTTCTTCGACCGGCTCCGCGCCGCCCTGGTGGCCGAGGACCCGTCGGCGCGACCGGTGCCTTACGTGATGTCGGGCGGTACGGACGCGAAGTCCTTCGCGGGGCTCGGCATCAGGGGCTACGGCTTCGCCCCTCTGATGCTCACCCCGGATCTTGACTACTTCGGCATGTTCCACGGTGTGGACGAGCGTGTCCCCGTCGAGGGTCTGGAGTTCGGCGTCCGCGTCCTGAACCGCCTCCTCACCTCCCGCTGAACCGCGTCCCGGAACCTCGGACTCCATCCGAACCGCGTTCCGGCCCCCTCCCGGCCCCCTGACGTCCCCGGCTCCCGGCGTCCGAACCGCCGCGAAAAGCCCTGGCCTTCCGGATCTTCCGGCTTCCCCGGGCCTTACGGATCGCTCCGATTCCTCCCCCACGCGCCGAGCCGCTCGCGGCGGCATCGGTGATCTCAGCCACTCCCGCTCATCCCAATCCCTACGAAAGCAGGGCAGCCTCTATCACAATCAAGTCCTGCCTGGGACTTCCGTATACATGCCGGACACGGCCCGCCGGAAACTGGGGCATCATGACTCACGTGCCGATTCTCATGTACCCCTCGGTGACCGGCAGGTCTCGCGACGAGACGCGAAGGCCGGTGACGTGCCCTTCCGTCCCCGTCGACGAGACCACCGCCCCACCCCGCCCGAGCGATTCGCGGCGCTCCCGCGCCGCCTCCGGGAACGGCGCGGATCGGAGAGACCGGCGTGGGTGAGCACGGCACCGGCCGGCACGCCAGGCCGGGGAGCGGCGTCCCCGCACCGGACAGCGGGCCGGACATTCTCGGGCCCGGCGCGAACACGGCCTCCGGTCTCCGGACAGCCGGCGGCAAGGTCGATGCAAGCGACCCGGCCGATGATGGCGGCGTGACGCGCGACGAAGGCGAGCGGGCGACGGGCCGGACGGCCACCGAGGCACGCGGGACCGGCCTGATGGACCGCCTCCGCAAGGACCTCAGGAACCCTCTGTTCCTGCAGGGCTACGCGCTAATGATCAACACGGGGATCACCGCCGTGCTGGGGCTCGGCTACTGGTTCCTCGCCACGCACCTGTACAGCGCCACCGCGTTCGGTGAGGGACAGGCCCAGATCAGCGCGATGCGGCTGTTCTCCTCCCTGACCGGGCTCGCCTTCGCGGGCGCCATGGCCAGGTTCATCCCGGTGGCCGGGCGCCGCACCGCCGAGTTCATCCTGCGCGGCTACGCGGTCGCCGGAGCCACCGGCCTGGTGGCGGCGCTGGGGTTCCTGCTGACCTTACCGCTGTGGGGATCGGTCTACGCCGACCTCGGCGGGCTCGGTCCCGGCCTGTTCTTCCTCGCCTCGGTGCTCGTGTGGACGATCTTCACCCTCCAGGACGTGACACTGGCCGGGCTGCGCAACGCCGTCTGGGTGCCGGTCAACAGCCTGGCGTTCGGCCTGGTCAAGATGGGCCTGCTCATCGCGCTGGCGCACGCGCTGCCGCAGGGTGGCGTCTTCGGCGGCATCTTCGTCTCGTGGATCGTGCCGACGGCCATAGCGCTGATCCCGATCAGCTGGCTCATCTTCGGGGTCATCATCCCCAGGCACGTCAAGAACACCGAGGTGACCGCGGCGAACCCGCCGCGCCTGCGCGAGGTGGGGCGCTTCCTCGCCGGAGACTTCCCCGGCGCGTTCTCCATCCTGCTGATCCTTTATCTCGTCCCGGTCATCGTCGCGGGCTGGCTCGACGACGCCCCGACGTTCGGCTATTTCTCGATAGCGCACACACTGGGCTCCATGGTCGGGCTGCTCGCGGCCAACATGGCGGTCTCGCTCACCGTCGAGGGCTCCTTCAACGCCGCCCAGCTGGGACAGAGCGTGCGCAACGCGCTGCGGCGCACCTTCCTGATCGTCGGGCCGGTCGTCGCGGTGGTCGTGATCGGCGCGCCGCTGATCCTGGGCGTGTTCGGCCCGGGGTTCGCCGAGGCGGGCACGCCGCTGCTGCGCCTGATGGCGATCGCCGTGCTCCCCCAGACGGTGATCGAGATCTGCCTCAGCATGCTGCGCGCCCAGAGCGAGGCACGCAAGCTCGCCCTCGTCCAGATCGGGATGGCCGTCCTGGTCCTCACCTCGATAGCGGTGCTCTTCCCCCACTTCGGAATCGCCGCGGTGGGCTACGCCATGCTCGGCAGCCAGCTCCTGGTCGCGCTGCTGATCTTCCCAAACATGCGCAGAGTGATGAAACATGGCAAAACATCCCAGGTGGCGACCGGTTAGGGCGACACGACCCTTCCGGTTTGCGGTCACGATGTCGTACGTGATATCTGGTCTCCGGTGACTCCTGAGCACATAGTGGCGAAGCGGACTCATCGCCTCTGCCTTCCGCTGCCCTCCAACCGCCTTGGCCTGTATCTGGCCCTGCGGCACTGGTGCAGCCCTGGTCAGCGACTGCTGATGTCACCGCTGTCGGCGGACGAGATCCTCTTCCTCGTGCTCGCGGCCGGGCTGCGCCCGGTCATCGCCCCTCTCTCCCTTGACGACGGCAACATCGACGCCGACGCCGTCGACCTCGACACGGTCGACGCGGTGCTGACCACCAACCTGTACGGCCTGCCGGACCGGGTGGCCGCGTTCGGCGGCAAGATCCTGATCGAGGACGTCGCGCACGCGATCGAGACGAGCGTGAACGGCAGGCCGATCGGCACCTTCGGGGTGGCCGGCGTGTTCAGCCTGTCCAAGCACGCGGGAGCGGGCTCCGGCGGGGTGATCGCGGTCGAGCACCTCTCGGATCTGCGTGCCCTGGAGCGTGAGCGCGACCGGCTGCTGCAGCCCGGTGTCTTCAAGAAAGAGATCCACAGTGTGCTGACCTCCGCGGGCCGGCACGCCGCGCTGCGCCTGAACATGGTCCGCCCGGCGCTGAGGGCGATGCGTGCCCTCGGCATGGAGGAGGAGCGCGAGGGATACCGCATCGCACCACGCCCCGAGGATCTGCACAGGGCGATGGAGTACGCACCGCAGCAGTTGCCGGCGTTCGACTCCTGGGTCCGGGCCGACCTGCACGACTACCGGGCCAGGCGGGGCCACCTTTCTCGCTGGTACCAGTCGAGGCGCCTGCACGCGCTGCCCCGGCAGCGGTCACGGCGGATCGCCGGCGTCTCGGTGCTGGCCGCGCTGCCCACCGTCGCCCCTGCCGTACGCCGCCACCTGGACCAGCCGCTTTTCCGGGTTCCGCTGCTGGTCTACGGCCGTGACGCGGCCATCGCCGAGCTGGAGCGGCACGGGGTCGCCACCGGATACCTCTACGACCCGCCGTACGACGGTTACCTGCCCGAGTTCACCGACCCCTCACCCGAGCCCGAGGTGGCGCGTTGGTGGGCCCGGCACGTGCTGCCGGTCGACCCTCTGTACGCCCATCGCGCCCTGCCGGTCATCGAACGGCTCATCCCCGCGCTCCCTCCGATGCCGCCCAGGACGCCCTCGGGGCCGGCCTCCTTCGACGTCGCGTAGCGAGCCTGCCGCATTAATAAACGAACTATCTCGTTACTAAGCGAATAGGGCGATATCCCGATAGATTCAGCGCATCGGGCGGTAATTCGGGGGAACAGCGGATCGGGGGATCCGCAGTTCGGGAAGTCGGGGAATCCGCGGATCGGGAGATCAGCCGCCGCCTGGTTCCGGGCTGGTCTCCACGTGCCGTGACGCACGTTCCGCATGCCCGCCGTCTGGACCTCCCCCTGCTCCGACGACGTCCAGTTGCCTGGTCCCAGGCTTCGAGAAAGGACCACCGGCCTCGTGAACGGTAGGTTTGCGCACACCGCCGGTCACCCCGGCGCGACGGGGGACGGCGCATGAGAATCAGCGTCATCCGGCCCTCGGAGTTGGGCACGGCCGATATCTCGGCATGGCGCGGAATGCAACGTTCCAGCTCACACCTGGACAATCCCTTCCTCAGCCCGGACTTCACGATCGCGATGGGCGAGGTCCGCCCGGAGGCGCGGGTAGCGGTGATCAGCGAGTCCGACGGGCCCGTCGGGTTCTTCCCCTTCGAACTGCACGGTGGCGGGGTGAGTGCCGCTCTGGGCGGGTGGGTGTCGCTCTCCCAGGGGGTCGTCCACCGCCCGGGCGCCGAGTTCGACTCCGACGCCCTGCTTCGGGCGTGCGGGCTGAGCGTGTGGGAGTTCGGCTGTCTGGTCGACCACCAGCCGTGGTTCAGGCCGTTCGAGACGCTCAGGCAGGAGGCCGTGGTCCTCGACTTCGCCGACGGCTACCACGCCTTCCTCGACGAGCTGCGCGAACGCTCCCCGAAGTTCCTCAAGTCCACCCTGTACAAGGAGCGGAAGCTGAGCCGCGACGTGGGCGAGGTCACCTCCGAGTTCGCGGTGGACGACCCCGAGAGCTTCCGGCTGCTGCGCCGGTGGAAGTCCGCCCAGTACCAGCGGATGGGCCGCGCCGACCGCTTCGGCAAGGCGTGGGTCGTGGAGCTGGTCGAACGCCTGCACGCCGCCGACACCGACGACTTCGCGGGGCCGCTGTCGATGCTGTACGCCGACGGCAGGCCCGTCGCGGGCCACTTCGGGCTGCGCACCGGCACGACGATGATCGGCTGGTTCCCCGCCTACGATCCCGGGTACGCCAGATACTCCCCCGGCCTGATCCAGCACCTGCGCATGGTCGAGGCCGCCGCGAAGCTCGGGATCACCTCGCTGGACCTGGGCATCAGTAACGGCTCGGAGTACAAGGACGCGCTGTGCAGCAGGACCGTTCCGGTCACCGAGGGCATCGTGCGCCGCCGGTCGGTGGGCGCGGCGGCGCACTGGCTGCGTACCGAGCCGGTCCGCCGGGTGCGGCGGTTCATCCTCGACAGCCCGGTCCTGTACGGCGCCGCCGACAGGGCCATGAAGCGGTACGGTCGGCTGCGCACCGGCAGGAGGAGTCGATGAGCCCTCGGAAGGAGGCCCGATGAGCGCCCGCCCTGCCACCTTTGACCACGCGGACGGCCGCCGCGCGCTGGAGGCGGTCATGCGCGACCGGATCGGCCGGGAGTGCCTCCACGTGCCGTCCGCCAGGTTCGGCCTGCTCATCGCGCTGCGCCACTGGTTCAAGCGCGGCGACAGGGTACTGATCTCGCCGACGAACTGTGAGACGGTGCTGTTCGTCGTGCTCGCCGCCGGGCTTGAGCCGGTGATGGCGCCGGTCTCCTGGCGCGACGGCAACATCGACGTCCCCGCCGTCGACTGGACCGGCCTCGCCGGTGTCGTCACCACGCACCTGTACGGCCAGCCCGACCGGGTGACCGAGCTGCGCGCCGAGTGCGACCGGCGCGGCGTGATCCTCCTCGACGACGCGGCGCACGCCATGCAGACGACTGTGCAGGGCCGCCCCGCGGGTACGTTCGGCACGGCCGGAGTGTTCAGCCTCGCCAAGCACGGGCGGGCGATGTCCGGCGGGTTCCTCACCGCGGAGGACCCGGCCGTGCTGCCCGAGCTGGCGCGTGCCAGGGACGAGCTGCTGCTTCCCGGAGGGGCGCGCGCCCAGTTGCTCGGCACGCTGCGGCCCGTGCTGCGCGAGACGATCTACCGCACCGGGCTGGTCAGGCCGATGTGGCACGCCCTCAAGGCGCTGGGTCTCGTGCGCTGGACCGGCCACCGCTGCCCGCCCCGCGAGGAGGAGTTGCGCGCGGTCGTCGCCGCCGACCCGGTCGACCCGCGCGCCATGGACCACTGGCTGCGGATCGACCTCGACGACTGGCGGATGCGCCAGGGGGCGCTGCTTCGCGGATACCACCGCTCCCGGTTCCGGGTGATCGACCGCGAACGGGAGCGCCGGGTGGCCGGGGTCGAGCTGCTGCGCACCCTGCCCTGGGCGGCCGACGGCGTCCGCGAGGCGGCGCCACTGCCGCTGCTACGGGTGCCCCTGCTCGTCGAGAACCGCGACGAGGTCGTCGCCCGGCTGGAGAGCCGGGGCGTGGTGCCCGGTTTCATCTACGACCCGCCGCTGGACGACTATCTGGACCGGGTTCCCTCGGGGCCGACCCCGGAGATCGCCCGCTGGTGGACCGGTCACGTCCTGCCCGTCGACCCGCTCCGCGCCGCCCGCATCGCGGGGCTGCTGGCCGAGCTGGACGTCCGCCCGGCCACGCGGCCCTCCACGACGCCGTGACGGCCGAGCTGAGCGAGGAGGCGCTCCCGCAACCTGTACCGCCGGGACTACCGGGCGGCGGCCAGGCTGCCCGTGCGCAGGTCGGCCGTCTCCAGCTCGAACCAGACCCTGTTGGAGCCCGCCTCCCTGACCATGCCCCAGCGGTGGGCCAGCGTCTCCAGCATGGGCAGGCCCCGGCCCCCTGTCGCGTCGGCCGAGGCGCGGCTCGCGGTGGGGGCCTGGCAGGAGCCTTCGTCCTGGACCGAGACACGCACTCCCGCCGGCAAGCGAACCACCGTGACGGTGAACGCCCCGCCGTCCCCCGACCTGGAGTGGATCACCGCGTTGGTGGCGATCTCACTCGTCAGCAGGACGCAGTCGTCGTGGAGGGGGTGGTCTCGCCCCAGGATCACCGAGACCAGGTGGCGAGCTCTCGCCACCTGGTCCGGGGACCCCGCCAGGCGGAGAACCCATTCACTGCCGTCGTACTCCGACGAGTCCATACCGCCCCCTCCGATGACGTTCACTTCTGGGAAGACGCGGAGGTCGGCGGGGAAGATGTCGCGGAAAAGTAGGAATGTGATCACTTACCGGATAGACAGGTGAGGCTTGCCAGAGCGGCTTTCACCTGCGTGTCCGCACCTGGCGTACCGTGCGGCTCCATCCGTCACAGACGGCGCCAGCGAGCCTCGAAGAAACAGTAGGCCGCGAACAGCAGCAGACCGATCGCGATGACACCGAGCAGCCACGGACCGACAGGGGTGTCGGCGAGCGAGCGCAGCGTGGAGTCGACGCCCTTGGCCTTGTCGGGGTCATAGGTGATCGCGGCCTGGATGACGAAGACACCGGCGGCCACGGCGATCGTGCCTCGGGCGATGAAGCCGGCCATGCCGAACTTCTCGGCGAGGTCTCGCGCCTTCGCGGGCATCTCTCCGGTGCGCAGGTCCTCAAGGAACTTCTTCTTCCAGCCCTTGTGGATCCAGTAGCCTCCCAGGGCGATCAGACCCAGCCCCATCAGGCCCACCAGGAACTGCCCGGCGGGCAGGTCCATCAGCATCGCCGTGATGTCCTTCGACTGGCTGTCCGACGAGGAGGCCGAGTCGCCGCGCAGCAGCACGCTGAGCAGCGTCGCCACGACCAGCGAGTAGACCACCACCCGTGCGGCGGCCTCCACCCTGTCCTTGGTCTGGCCACGGCCGATGATGGCCTCCGACAGCTGCCAGGCGACCAGCGCGACGAACCCGACCACCATGAGCCAGAGCAGGAACGTCCCGAACGGCTGCTCGGCCACCGTCTCGATCGCGCCGCTGTTGTCGGCTTCCTTGCCTCCGCTTCCACCGCCGAAGGCGATCTGCAGGGCGAGGAAACCGATCAAGCCGTAGAGGACACCGCGGCACGCTATGCCGACGCGTGCCAGCCTGTCCAGCGTCTGACTGTTGGCCGCTTTACGAGCGGCCCCTTCCACGTGAGCCTGAGGGGTGTTCATAACCACCCGCTCTTACCTGTGAGCGCCCTGGCAAACCTTACCGTTCGGGCATCGCGTCCAGCCGCCGCAGAATCACTCCCTCGCGCAGCGCCCAGGGGCACACCTCCAGCTGGCTCACCCCGAACAGGTCCATCGCGGCGTCGGCGACGATCGCCCCGGCCGGCAGTTGCGGCGCCCGCGCCTCGGAGACCCCGGGCAACTCGGCGCGCTGCCCGGTGGTCATCTTGATGAGCCGGTCGGTCCACCCGACGAGGTCGGTGTGCCTGAGCACCCGGCGCACGGACGGTCCCTCGTTCGAGGGAGCGGCCCCGGCGATCCTGGCGAGCTGTCTGAACGTCTTGGACGTCGCCACCGCGTGGTCGGCCTGACCGTACCGGGACACGTTGCCCACCGTGCGGGCGATCTCGGTCCGTACGTGCCTGCGCAGCGCCCGCACCTCCTCGGCGGGTGGCGGGTCGGCGGTGAAGCAGTTACGGGTGAGCCGGCCCGCCCCCAGCGGGAGCGACACCGCGACATCGGGCTGTTCGTCGATGCCCGAGGCGATCTCCAGTGATCCCCCGCCGATGTCCAGCACCAGCAGCCGCCCGGACGACCACCCGAACCAGCGGCGCACGGCCAGGAACGTCAGCCTCGCCTCGTCCTGGCCGGACAGCACCTCGATGTCGACCTGCGTGTCGGCCTTGATCCTGGCGAGGACCTCCTCGCCGTTCACCGACTCCCTGACCGCGGAGGTCGCGAAGGCCATGAGGTCCTCGACCCCCTTGTCCTCGGCGAGCCGCAGCGCCTCCTCGACGAACCCCTGAAGCCGCGCGGCGCCTTGCGCGGACAGGCGGTCGCCGTCCTCCATGTGCTCGGCAAGCCTCAGGTCCACCTTGTGGGAGTACGCTGGCAGCGGCCGGGCTCCCCGGTGCGCGTCCATCACCAGCAGATGGACCGTATTGGAACCGATGTCGAGAACGCCCAGTCGCATGGGACGAAGTTACTACCCCTGCGGGCCCCGTCGGTCCGGGGTGCGCGTGTGAACGCTCACCGCGTATCCGCCGCCGTCGTAGGGTGCCCCCTCCCACGTGGCGAGGCGCCTCAGCGGGGAGAGCCCCGAGTCCCGGCACCAGCCGTCGTAGTCGGCCAGGGTGACCGTCGCCGAGGCGAGCGGGAGGTGGGCGGCGTCCAGCCCGAACCCGCTCACCAGCAGCCCGCCGGGCCGCAGCAGCGCCGCGAGGCCCGCGACGGTCCGCGCCTCGGTCCCGGGGGCGAGCAGGGGGATGACGTTGCCCGCGGCGACGACCATGTCGAAGCTCCCGCCCTTCTCGCCTCCCTGAATAGAAGTATCCCGTTCATCCCGTACGATCCGGTTCTCCTGATCCGTTCGGTCCGCGAGCGCCACGGGATCGCCAAGGCCGCCGAGATCACCGAGATCGCTGAGGTCGGCCAGTATCCAGGGCAGTCGTGGCGCGACCCTCCGGGCGACGGCGAGCATGGACGCGTCGAGATCGACGCCCACGCAGTCGTACCCCAGCTCGGCGAGCCGGATCGCCACCCGCCCGGTGCCGCACCCGGCGTCCAGCACCCGGGCCGGCGGCGGCAGCAGTTCCTCGCACAGCCGCGCCTCACCGTGCATGTCCGCCCCCGACTCGGCCAGCCGGGCGAACCTCTCCGCGTACCGCTCCCCGGCGTCGCCCCCCGCGATGTCCGTCCAGCGGCTCCTCGGTTCTCTCATCGCACCAGGGTCTCACCCCCGGGGGAGCCCTCCGCGACGGCCGGCGCGAGGGCGTTCCGGCTCTCCACGCCCCCACCGCGCGTACGAGACCGCCACGCGGCGAGCGGATGGCGGGACATCAGCGGCTCCCGGCGCGGATCGCGGACGGGCCGGTCTCAGCGAGACCACCGCGCGGCGCCTGTCCATAGGACTGTCCGGATCCGGCCACGATAAGAAATACTTCTTGTCAATATGGGCGATTACTGCGAATACTTGCAATTTGTTATTATTCGTGAGGAAGGCCCGCAATGAAGCGTGTTATTGTTCACAAGCCTGGCACCATCGCACTCAGTGGCACCGCCAGCCCTAAACACATCGGCTGAGGCGGAATCGTAGATCCGGCGTCCAGCGATGGGCGCCGGCTCCCCGGTAGAGTCATATCACCAAATATCGACTAATCGAGTTAAAGGAGTCCGGTGAGTCGGGGACAGCAACCGCAAGGAGACCCGCCGCCCCCCACGGTAGACACAACGGTGGACACAGTGGACGCGGATCGGCGCCTGCGCGGGCCGTACACCGCCGGGAGCGCGATCGTCTCCGCCCTGCTGCCCGCCGCCCGGCCCGAGCTCGTCTCCCGCTACGACATCGAGTTACGCGCCGTCGCGCCTGACCTGCGCGATCAGATCCCCGCCCGGCGCCGGTCGGTGGCCGCGAGCCTGCCCGCCGCGGAACGGATCCTGGTACACGCCCCGCGCCGCACGCTGCGCCTGGCCAACGGCCTGGCCGAGTTCGTCCGTGAGCACCTGTCGGAAACCGGGGCCCGCACGTTCGTCGTCGAGAACACCGACCTGGCCGACCCCACCGACCTTGAGCTCCTCACGGTGCTGCGGCGCCGTGTCCCCGCCGACCTGCTCACCGTGCTGACCCGCGAACGTGCCGTTCCCGAGGAGAGCCTCGGCGCGGAACGGCACGACGCCCTCGCCGACGAACTGGAGAGGGAGGGGACACTCGGCGCGCGACTCGGAGCGATCCCGTACCACCGTGAGCGCGGCGGCGATCCGTCGAAGGCGGTGGAGGCGCTCCTGTTCGCGGTGCAGTGGTGCCTGGACGAGGGCTACCACGACGCCGTGGTGGATCTCGGCGAGCGTGCCCTGCGCCTCACCCACCCCGACGACGACCCCGCGACGTGGTGGCGGCTCCTGCACAGCACCGCGACCGCGCTGGCCGCGCTGGGCCGCGAGGACGACTCGGAGGCCCTGTTCGACCTGGCCAGGCGCGAGAGCCTCTCCCCCGTCGTCCACGCCTCGGCCGCCTACGCCACCGGGATGCTGAAGGTCCGCCACCGCGACCCGGCACGGCGCGACCCCGACGCCGCGCTGGCGCTGGTGAACCAGGCGATCGCCATCTCCTCTCTGCTGCCCGACCCTCGCGAGCGGGCGTTCAAGCTGGGGTTCGACCTCAACGGCCGGGCGCTGGTGGAGGTACGGCGGGGCCGTCCCGCCCAGGCGCTGGAGCTGGTCCAGCAGGCCGTCGCCCTGGCCGATCGCGACCTGCCGCCCGGCGAGCACCCGATACACCGACTGGTGCTGCTGGCCAACAGGGCGCAACTCGCCGTGATGCTGGGCCGTCCCGCGGCCGCGCTCGACGATCTGAACGCGGTGATCGCGGCCGACCCCGGCTATCCCGACTACTACATCGACCGGGGCAACCTGCTGCACCGCCTGGGCCGGACGGACGAGGCGGTCGCCGACTACGAGACGGCGATGCGGGTCGGCCCTCCCTTCCCCGAGCCCTACTACAACCGGGCCGAGATCCGTTTCTCCGCTGGTGACCATCGAGGCTCGCTCGCCGACCTGAACCACGCGCTGGAGCTGGACCCGGAGTTCGTGGACGGCCTGGCCAACCGGGCGGGGCTGCTGGCCGCGCTCGGCGAGTACGCCGCGGCCAGGGCGGACGCGGAGACCGGGCTCGCCATCGATCCCGTCAACCCGTACCTGTTGTGCGCGCTGGGCCAGGTGGAGACCGCCGAGGGCCGCTACGACAGGGCGCGCACCGCCTTCGACCGCGCCCTGGAACTCGCCCCCTCGCTCGCCGCCGCCTGGGCGAACCGAGGGCTGCTGGCGTTCGAGACCGGCGATCCCGAGGGCGCCGTCGCGGACTTCACCCGGGCACTCGACGCCGGGGACGATCCCGCCCTGCTGTTCAACCGGGCGATGGCGCTGCGCGCCGCCGGACGCGACCAGGCGGCGGTCGCCGATCTCACCCGCGCGCTGGAACTCGCCCCGGACGACGAGGACATCCGGCGCGAGCTGAAGTCCTGACCCCGTACGGCCCCTCACCGAGCACGGCGAAGACGCCGAAAAACATTCCGGATTCAGAGATTGGAACCAGAAAGTCACGGTCGGTAAGGTGTCGTGCCCATACGAGAGAATCCCGCTATCCGAATATCCATCACACACACAGTGATGTGCGTGTGCCGTCTCGTATTCGCCTCCGGTATTTCAGGGGTCGGAGGCGGGTAGGGGCGATTTCCCGATTCCGGACGCGCGATCACCGTGCGCCACGCCGCCGGACACCCCGTGCCCGAGTGCCGCGCCCGCGAGGGACGGATGGTGACGGATTCGGGGCCCGGCGAGCGCGGGCGGTGGACGACGAGCGGCCGACCGGCGTCGACCGGGTGGTCGACAAGAAGCAACCGGGCGGTCGGAAGTCGGGAAGGCGACGGGCAGCCGACGACAGGGTCAGCGGAGCGAGCCGCCGAGATGGCGTTCCGCCAGCTCGCAGGTGCCCTCGGTGTAGCCGGCGCCGAGTTCCGCGGCGATGTCGGCACCGGTGTGGGTGCCGATCCAGGCGACGAGCAGCAGGCGGCGGAACATTACGAACGTCCAGATCTCGGCCTCGTCCTCGGCCGGAAGGTCCAGGACGGTCCGGTATCCCCGCACCCACGCGTCGATCAACTCGGGAACCTCGGGACGGTGCTCGACGAAGCTGACCGCGGCGGCCAGGTCGTAGAGGTACCAGCCGAAGCCGCAGTCGTCGAAGTCGATGACGCCTGGCGGGTTCTCGCCCTCCACGAGCAGGTTGGCGGCGCGCAGGTCGGCGTGGATCAGGCCGTAGCGTCCGGGGGCGCGGCCGAAGCGGTGGAGCCGCTCGCGCAACTCCTTGTCCAGCCGCCCCAGCACGGCCCGCGCCTCGGTGTCCATCCCCAGGCCGTCCTGCCAGCGGCCCCACCGCGACTCGGCGCCGAGAGCGGCCTCGTAGTCCCAGTGGAAACGGGTGAATCCCTCGGGCGGGGACCACCCGCGCGCGTGCCGGTGCATCCGCGCCGTGAGGGCGCCGAGCCGCTCGAAGCCGGGCAGCGGATCGTCCTGGGGCGGCTCTGTGCCGGGCAGGAACTCGAACATCACGCAGTCGCGCGGCTCGGGACCGGGGACGGTCAGCACCCTGGAGCCGTCGGGAGCCGGGATCACCCGGGGGGTACGGATCCCCGCCTGCTCGCGAAGCGCCTCCAGCCAGGACAGCTCGGACAGGATCGCCGGGGTGGAGTGATAGCCGAGCCGGTGCACCCGCAGGATGGAACGCGTGCCCGAGACCGGGTCGTCCACCCGGTAGGTGGCGTTCTCCGACACGTTGACCAGGGTGACCTCGGCGTCGGGCAGGCCGTGGAACCGCGTCGCCGCGCGGGCCACGTCGTGCACACGGGCCAGCACGTCACCCCCGGCGGACAGGTCGTGGACCCGCATCGGCTCCTCCATCGTCGGTCGGATCGGGCGCGCGAGACGCCAGATCCTATCCAAGATTCCGGTGTCGCCCCGCGGTGCCATTTCCCTTCCGGTACGACGCTCCCGGCCCGCTCCGGTCCTCCGAAGGGCTCGCGCGGGCGTCGCATCGTTATGACACCTCACATCACCAGAACGGCGGCGCACGCGCACCCGGCCGTCCATGCCGACGACCTTCGAGACGGTTTGGCGACGGTGGGGAGACCGGTGAACCTGGAACTCGCGCTGCGCATGTGTGAGGCCGCGGTGAGGCAGGCCGCGCGGGAGGGCGCGCTCATCTCGGTCGCCGTGGTCGACGCGGGCGGGGACCTGGTCGCGTTCCAGCGGATGGACGACGCGCGGATCACCGGATCCGTCCTCGCCCCCGGCAAGGCCTACACCGCGCTCGCCCACCGCATGCCGACCGCCGACCTCGCGCCGCTGGTCCTGCCGGGAGGCGATTTGTACGGTCTGGCGGGTGATCGGTACGTGTGCTTCGGCGGGGGTGTGCCGCTCGGAGGGGCCGGCGACGGGTACGGGGCGGGCCGGGCGAGCCGGGTGGTGGGCGCGGTCGGCGTGAGTGGCGGCACCGTTGCCCAGGACATCGCCTGCGCCGAGGCCGCCGCAGCCCTCTGGGAAAGCGCATAAACGGATATATCAATAAAAAAGGGACGGCGGAAATCGCCATTCCTGTGAAACAGAAGCGCGGCGTGTTACCTCCGCCGACCGCGGGGCAGTGAGGGCCTACCCCGGACGATGATCGTCTGGGATGACCCTTTGGAGGATTCTCGTGGACGTTCTCGTGCTGCTCGCCCTGGTCTGCTTCCTGGCCGCCACGATCTGGTCCGCCATCAGCCGCTCCTGGCCGATCGCGCTGCTCGCCGCGGGGGCGTTCCTGCTCACGCTGTCAGAGACCTCCCTCATCAGCGGCTAGGCTCCCGTCGATCTCGGCGCGGGTGGGCATAGAGGTGCTGGCACCCGCGCGCTGGACGGACAGGCCCGCGGCCGCGGTGGCGAAGCGGACGGCCCGCTCGACGGGCTGCCGCTCGACACGAGCCGCGGCGAGGGCTCCCACGAAGGTGTCGCCCGCGGCCGTGGTGTCCACCACGGCCACCGTGGGAGCCTCGACGCGCACCACGGGCCCGTCGCCCGAGGCGGTGAGCACGCCGCGCGCCCCCAGGGTGATGATCACCCATCCGACCGAGCCCCTCAGTTTCTCCAGGGCTCGCTCGTGGTCGGCCAGGCCGGTGATCGCCGAGGCCTCGTGCTCGTTCGCCACCAGGATGTCCACGGCCTCCAGCAGCTCCGCGGGGAGCGGCTGGACGGGCGCGGGGGTGAGGACGACGGTGGTCCCGGCCGCGCGGGCGGCCCTGGCGGCCGCGGTGACGGCCTCGATGGGGAGCTCCAACTGCAGAAGCACCATGTCGGAACAGGAGATGACCTCGATCTCGGCCGCCGAGGGGGCGGTCACGGTCCCGTTGGCGCCGGGGACCACGATGATCGAGTTACCGCCGTCGCCGTCCACCACGATCTGGGCGATGCCGGAGGGGCCGGGGACCGTGCGCAGGTGGGTCGCGTCGACCCCCGCCTCGGTGAGCGTACGCCGCATCTCGGTCCCGAAGGCGTCGTCGCCGACCGCACCGAGAAAGGCGACCCCGGCTCCCGCCCGCGCGGCGGCGACGGCCTGGTTGGCGCCCTTGCCGCCGGGCACCGTGCGGAAGGCGCGGCCGGTCACGGTCTCACCGAGCGCGGGGGCGACGTCGACGTAGGCCACGAGATCCATGTTGGCACTGCCGAAGACCGAGATCACTGTTCCTCCTCGCGGTCGGAAGCGCGGGTGTGCGGGCGGGTGTGAGGGCGGCGGTACGGGAACACGGGTCAGGAACGCAGGTAGGCCAGGACCGCGAGGACACGGCGGTGCTGGTCGCCGTCCTCGGCGTACAGGCCGAGCTTCGCGAAGATGCTGCGGATGTGCTTCTCCACGGCCCCGTCGCTGACCACCAGCTGACGGCCGATGGCCGGGTTGGACCTGCCCTCGGCCATCAGGCCGAGCACCTCGCGCTCTCGCGGGGTGAGCTGGGCGAGGGGATCGTCGCGGCGGCGTCGCACCATCAGCTGTGCCACCACCTGGGGGTCGAAGACCGTACCTCCGGCCGCGACCGTGCGCAGCCCTCCCATGAAGTCGTCCACGTCCACGACGCGGTCCTTGAGCAGGTATCCCACCGCGCCCCTGGCGTCGGCGAGCAGATCGTCGGCATAGGACACCTCCACATACTGGGACAGGATCAGCACCGGCGCGCCGGGAACCCTCCGGCGCGCCTCCACCGCCGCCCGCAGCCCCTCGTCGGTGAAGCCGGGCGGCATTCGTACGTCCACCACCGAGACGTCGGGCCGGTGCTCCGCGACGGCCTCCACCAGCCGGTCGCCGTCACCCACCGCCGCGACCACCTGGCAGCCGAACTCCTCCAGGAGCCTGATCAGGCCTTCCCTGATGAGCACCGCGTCATCGGCCACAACTACCCGCACGGAACCTCCGCCACTATGACCGTCGGCCCTCCGACGGGTGAGTCGACCGCCAGCTCGCCGTCCACCGCCTTCAGGCGGTCCCCGAGCCCCGACAGGCCATGTCCCTTGGCGACATGGGCGCCGCCGACCCCATCATCCCCGATTGTCAGCATGAGGAAGTCCCCCGTCCTGCTCAGCGTCACGGTACAGATCGTGGCCTGGCTGTGCTTGGCGACGTTGGTGAGGGACTCGGCGACGACGAAGTAGACGGTGTTCTCCACGGCCGCGGGGAAGCGCCCCACCACCTGGACGTCCAGCTCGACGGGGACGGTGCAACGGCCGGCGAGCGCGGCGAGCGCCGGGGCCAGGCCGCGGTCGCTGAGGATCGGCGGGGCGATACCGCGCGAGAGGGCGCGTAGCTCGTCCAGGGTGTCGCGGGTGGAGGTGATGGCCTCGCCGAGCATCCGTTCGACGGCCCCCGGGTCGCGCTTGAGCTGGCGCTGGGCCCGCGACAGGTCCATCGCCAGGGAGACCAGGCGCTGCTGAGGTCCGTCGTGGATGTCACGCTCCAGCCGGCGCAGCGCGTTGGCCTCGGCCGACACCGCGGCGGCCCGGCCCTCGGCCAGGTCGTCGATGCGCTCGTGCAGCTCGGCCACCCCGGTCAGCATCGCCCTGCCGAGTCCGGCCTGGACGAGCGCGGCGCCCCGCACGATCGCCGGGAGGGTGAGGGCGAAGAGCACGCCGATGGTCGTGTTGATGATCACATCGACCCACAGGCTGTCACCCAGGCCGAGGAGCCTGCCGAGTCCTCCGTCGTTGCCGGGGATGGCGTAGATGATCCACCCGTAGAGCGGGTAGGTGAGACCGACGATCGTCCCGACCCACCAGACCGTCGCCAGCACGAAGGTGACGATGGAGATCGGGAAGACCACGACGCCGTAGAGCAGGTCGAGCCACGACTGGCCGTTGGTGAGCGGGTTGATCATCCTGCGGAACCATCCGGCGCCCTCCGGGGCGGGCAGATATCTCGGCCGCGCCACGGGACGGCCGAGCACCTCGGGCAGCCAGCGCCGCTCGACGTCGGCGAAGCCCCTGGCCACCAGGAGGGTCGTCGCGAGGATGGGCAGCCCCACGAACACGACGGTCGTGCCGCTCCCCGCGGCGAAGCCGGCCACCATCAGGACGAACCAGATGGCGGAAAGCGGGAAACCCACGATCAGATAGCGGGTGTCGGTGCCGATGCGGCCGAGGAGGGTTCTCATGGCGCCAACGCTACGAGGGCCGGCCCCGTCGATCGACCCTGTGTGCCCGCGTACCGGGGTAGGGCCAGCACTACCCGGGACGGTGGGGAGATCGGGCGAGAAGACTGCTGCGGGCGTCACTGTGCCGCCGGGCTCCTGGCGGGAGGCTTTTCACATCGTCACACCTGCGATTTTCGTCCTCCTTCCCGGAGATCGCCCTCCCTGAGAATCGAGATCCCCTTGACCGCCGTGATCCCTGTTTCGGCAGCGCCTCCCGCAGCGCCTTCGTCGGTGACTCCGACAGCGCCGCGACCCGTGACCGCGGCGGCGACCGCACTGTCGGCTCCCGCGGATTCGGTGGCGACTCCGCCCGTGACAGCCGTCCCGCTCCCCCGTACGGCGCCTCGCCCGGCCTCCGCGCGCGCCGCGCGCGATCCGTTCGTCGACGTGCTCCGCGTGTTCGGCATGGTCCTGGTGGTGCTCCAGCACTGGAGCATGCCGCTGCTCTCCTTCGCCGACGGCCGGATCTCCACCGGTAACGCGCTGGCCGCGGGGAACGGATGGATGATCACGTGGTTCAGCCAGGTGATGCCGCTGGTGTTCTTCGCGGGGGGCGCGGCCAACGCGATCAGCCGCCGGAGCGCGGCGAGGCGCGGCGAGGCGACCCCCGCGTGGCTCGCGGGGCGCCTGCGCCGCCTGGCCTGGCCGGTGGTCCCGCTGGCGGCGGTCTGGCTGCCGTTGCCCCACCTGCTCCTCGCGCTCGGCGTTCCCGAGCAGCCGGTCATGACGGCCTCACGACTGGCCGGGCAGCTGCTCTGGTTCCTCGCGATCTATCTCGTCGCGGTGGCGGCGACGACGCCGATGCTCAGGCTCAACATGGTGTACGGCTGGCGGGTGCCGGTCGCGCTGGCGGCGGGGGCCGTGGCAGTGGACGTCCTGCGCTTCACCAGCGGCCTGGACATCGCCGGTTTCCCCAACATCGTGCTGGTCTGGCTGGCGGTGCACCAGCTCGGCTTCCTCTATGTCGACGGCCGGCTGGGCCGCCCCTGGGTCCTGGCCCTGGCCGGGTACGGTCTGGGCGCGGCGCTCACGGCCTTCGGCCCCTACCCGCTCAGCATGATCGGGATGCCGGGGGCCTCCGTCTCCAACATGGCACCCCCCACGGTCGCGCTGCTCTCGGTCGGGGTGGGCCAGATCGGGCTCGCGCTGGCGCTGCGCCGATGGATCGTCCCCTTCGCGGAGTGGCCGGGGGTCTCGCGGGCTCTGGACTGGGCCGGCTGCCGGATGATGACCCTCTACCTGTGGCACATGAGCGCGCTGTTCGTCATCGTCTCGGTGGTCGTCGTGGGTCTGGGCATCTCCACCCCCAAGCCGGGCACCCCGGCCTGGCTGTCCGGCTGGCCCCACTGGTTGCTCATGCTCGCCCTGGCGATGTGGCCGCTGCTTCGGGGGTTCGCCAGGTTCGAGACGCCTCCCGCGACGGGGCCGTACACCGGCGGGCCGGTCAGGATCCTGCTGGCCACCGTGCTGGTGGGGCTGGGTCTGCTCACGTTCACGGTGACCGGCTTCGTCCCGGGGACGGTGCCCCTGCTCGGGGCGGGCGCGATCGTGGCGGGCCTGGCGCTCACCGGCTCCTCCCGCCGCACCTCCCCACCTCGCCGGACCTTCCCGTCTCGCGGGCACCGGGGCGTACCGAGCGTGCCGGGCCAACGAGCCAACGGCGTGGTTGTCTAATTTGATCAGCATTCCTGCCGGAAAAAGCAGCCATAACTACACAAAGTTACGCACTTTACCTGGAATGTAAGGTGATCCGCGACCGCCTCCGGTCCGACCACCTCAAGTTCTTCGGCAGTATTGAACCGTGAGCCTTGTAGACCGCCTGCCAGAAGAGATCGACGCCGACCCCGACACCATCTTCGACGCCTTCGTCGAATGGAACTCCGAGCGAGGGCTGACCCTCTACCCGGCGCAGGAGGAGGCTCTTATCGAGGTGGTGTCGGGAAACAACCTGATCCTGGCCACCCCGACCGGCTCGGGCAAGAGCCTGGTCGCCGCCGGAGCCCATTTCACCGCGCTCACCAGGGACGTGCGCACCTTCTACACCGCGCCGATCAAGGCGCTGGTGTCGGAGAAGTTCTTCGACCTGTGCGCGGTGTTCGGCACCGAGAACGTCGGGATGATGACCGGCGACGCGAGCGTGAACCCCGGAGCGCCGATCATCTGCTGCACCGCGGAGATCCTCGCCAACGTCGCGCTGCGCGACGGCGCCGCGGCCGACATCGGCCAGGTGGTGATGGACGAGTTCCACTTCTACTCCGAGCCCGACCGCGGCTGGGCCTGGCAGGTACCGCTCCTGGAGCTGCCGAACGTCCAGTTCATTCTGATGTCGGCGACCCTGGGAGACGTCACCAGGTTCGAGGAGGACCTGACCCGGCGCACCGGCAGGCCCACCGCGGTGGTGAAGAACGCCGAGCGCCCGGTCCCGCTCGTCTACTCCTACCGGCTCACCCCTCTCCACGAGACGCTGGAGGAGATGCTCACCACCAACCAGTACCCCGTCTACGTCGTCCACTTCACCCAGGCCGCGGCCATGGAGCGGGCGCAGGCGCTGATGAGCATCAACATGTCGACCAAGGCCGAGAAGGAGGCGATCGCCTCCATGATCGGCCACTTCCGGTTCACCACCCGGTTCGGCAAGGCGCTCTCCCGGCTGGTGCGGCACGGCATCGGCGTGCACCACGCCGGGATGCTCCCGAAGTACCGCCGCCTGGTGGAACGCCTCGCCCAGGCGGGCCTGCTCAAGGTCATCTGCGGCACCGACACGCTCGGCGTCGGCGTCAACGTCCCGATCAGGACCGTGCTGTTCACCGCGCTGTCGAAGTACGACGGCAACAAGGTGCGGCGGCTGCGCGCCCGCGAGTTCCACCAGATCGCCGGGCGGGCCGGGCGGGCCGGATTCGACACCATCGGCTACGTCGTCTGCCAGGCCCCCGACCACGTCGTGGAGAACGAGAAGGCCCTGGCCAAGATCGGCGACGATCCCAAACGGCGGCGCGGTTTCGCCCGCAAGAAGCCCCCGGAGGGCTTCGTCGGCTGGAGTGAGGAGACCTTCGAGAAGTTGCAGGCCGCCGAGCCCGAGCCGCTGAACTCCCGGTTCAAGGTCAGCAACGCCATGCTCCTCGCGGTGATCAACCGTCCGGGCGACTGCTACGCGGCCATGCGCCACCTGCTCACCGACAACCACGAGGACCGCAAGTGGCAGCGGCGGCACATCAGCCAGGCCATCGCGATCTACCGGTCGCTGCTGGCCGGAGGCGTGGTGGAGAAGCTGAGCGAGCCCGACGAGCACGGCCGGATGGCCCGCCTCACCGTCGACCTGCAGGAGGACTTCGCGCTGAACCAGGCGCTGTCCACCTTCGCGCTCGCCACCCTGGAACTCCTCGACATGGAGTCGCCGAACTACGCCCTGGACATGGTCTCGATCATCGAGTCCATCCTCGACGATCCCCGCCAGATCCTGTCCGCGCAGCTCAACAAGGCGCGCGGCGAGGCGGTGGCACTGATGAAGGCCGACGGCATCGAGTACGAGGAGCGGATGGAGCTCCTGGCCGAGGTCACCTATCCGATGCCGCTCGCCGACCTGCTGCTGGGCGCGTACGAGACCTACCGGCGCGGCCACCCCTGGGTGGGCGACTACACGGTGAGCCCCAAGGGCGTCGTCCGCGACATGTACGAGCGGGCGATGACCTTCGCCGACTACGTGCAGTTCTACGAGCTGACCCGCTCGGAGGGCACCGTACTGCGCTATCTCGCCGACGCCTACCGCACCCTGTCGCGGACCATCCCCGAACACCTCAAGACCGAGGACCTGGTCGACCTCATCGAGTGGCTCGGCGAGCTGGTCCGCCAGGTCGACTCCAGCCTTCTGGACGAGTGGGAGCAGCTGCAGAACCCGACCGGGGAGCTGGAGGCGCCCTCGCTGGAGGAGAGCACCAAGCCCGTCACCGCCAACACCCGCGCGTTCCGCGTGCTGGTCCGCAACGCGATGTTCCGCCTGATTGAGCTCGCCGCCCTGGAGAACGAGCAGGAGCTGGAGCAGCTGGCACCCGACGTCGACTGGGGCGCCGCGCTCGACGCCTACTACGACGACCACGAGGAGATCGGCACCGGCCCGGACGCCCGCGGCCCCGGCCTGCTCCGCATCGAGGAGGAGAAGGAGTTCTGGCGCGTCCGCCAGGTCATCTCCGACCCCGCGGGCGACGGCGACTGGGGCATCGACGCACAGGTGGACCTCGCCGCCTCCGACGAGGAGGGCCGCGCGGTGGTCCACGTCATCGGCCTGAACCGCCTCTGAACCGCCTCTGAACCGTCCTCGCCACGTCCCTGCCGGCGCCGGCAGGGGCGCTCAGCGTAGGAGACCGCCCGTGCGCGCAGAAATATCAGGCGGGACCGACAAGAATGACCGGATGAGCGACGAAGCGATCAGGCAGGTGCTGGGCCTGCTGTACCAGGAAGACACGTTGAGGGTGCTGGCCGCCCTGGTGCTGGGCGGCAAGCCGGAGGAGGAGTCCGGGCTCGACAGGGAGGCGGTCAGGCGCGCGCTGGACCGCCTGGAACGCGGCGGGCTGGCCGTACGGGGAGAGGGCGGCGAGTGGGAGGTGCGGCGCGAGCGCTTCCGTGAGCTGCTGCACGCCACAGCGAGACCCGCCACCCCGGCCTCCCCCGAGGAGAGGGTTCTGCAGTCCTTCCTCGTCGAGGGACGACTGCGGGCGATCCCCACCAAGCGCGACAAGCAACTGGTCGTGCTCGACTACGTGGTCCAGGTCTTCGAGCCGGGAGTCCGCTACCCGGAGAAGGAGGTCAACGTCGCGCTGCGCGCCTTCCACGACGACTACGCGGCCCTGCGCCGCTACCTGGTCGACGAGGGCATGCTCAGCAGGGAGAGCAACGTCTACTGGCGCAGCGGCGGCTCCGTCGAGGCTTGAAGTCGGGCGGTCAGCGTCCGGATGTGGTCGATCAGCTCTGGCGGCTCCCGTACGGTGAAGTCCAGGCCGAGCTGCCCGATGGTGAGCGCCAGCCACTCCAGCGAGTCGCCGCCGGTGCGCAGGCGGTCGATGCGCGCCCTCAGGGGGCGCAGGTGACGCGGGCGCGAGACCAGGAGGTGTTGGCGTACCCCTTGGGATTCCACACGTGCCGGGGCGATTCCGGCTGGGTGGCACCGGCGCTGTCCCACGCGCGGGCGACGATCACGGTCTCGCCCTCCCCCAGTTCGACGGTGGTGTGCCAGTGCCGCCACGCCCAGGGGCCCACCTGCTCGCCGAGGTCGGCCTGCATCCAGGTGTCGCCCCCGTCGAGGGAGACGTCGACGCGGGCGACGGTACGGCCGTCCCCGGCGTAGGCGTAACCGGTGATCCGGGTGAGGCCCGGCCACGTGCGGGCGCCGTCGCCGGGGCTCAGGATCGCGGTGTTGAGGACGACTGGTCCCAGGGAGATGCCGTCACCGGGCCCCGCCTTGGCGGGGTCGGCCTCGGGGGGCAGGAGACGGTAGGCGGTGGCCTGGAAGTAGTTGTCAGAGGGCTCCTCCCGCGCGGTGACGCGCTGAAGCCATTTGACGCTGCGGGCGCCGATCCAGCCGGGGACCACGACGCGGAGCGGGGCGCCGTGTGCCCGGGGCAGCGGCCGGTCGTTCATGGCCCAGGCCAGCAAGACGTCCCCGCCGACGGCCTTGGCCACGGGGATGGAGGCACCGTAGGGCTGGGGTGGATCGGCGAGTTCGGAGACATCGGGGGCGGCGAAGGCGATGTGCGCGGCCCCGGGAAACAGCCCGGCGCGGGCGAGGACCTCGGCCAGGCCGACACCGCTCCAACGCGCGGTCGAGGTGGCTCCGGGCCCCCACGGATCCTCACCGGGAATGTCGCGGACCTCGACCAGACCGGCACGGCGGTTGCCCGCGCACTGCAGGGTCGCCACCAGCGTGACCTCGGAGAACTCGGAACGCAGCTCCTCCAGCGACAGCGTCAGCGGGCACTCGACCAGGCCGTCCACCCTCAGGCGCCAGGATGTCGGATCCAGGTCGGGGACGGGACCGTGGTTGCGGCTGTAGAAGGTGTCGAGCGGGGTGAGGATGTGATCGGCCAGGGCGCCCGGCGGAGCCTCGGCGTTGTACGGCTCGCTCCCGTGGACCACCATGTCGTCTCTCTTGCCCCACATGTTCACATGACTCGGAATACCCGGGAACGGGGGCACGACACGGCTTCGGGCCGAGACGGGAGGCGGCTGTGGGCCTCCCGGTGCCCCGCGTGGCGCGCGGCACCGGGAGCAGGCGCGATGGGCGGTGGCGGGGGCGCCGATTGGCCGTCCCGTACGGAGTCCGGCGGCCACCCGGCCCGGTGGCCCGGCGCTCCGAGCGCCGCCCCGGCGCCGTCAGCCGCCCGAGGTGTCGCTCTCGGCGTCGGCGCTGGGAACCGCGAGATCATAGGGATCGTCCAGCCACCCGGCGGGCAGGTGGACGCGGTCGCGCGGGTTGGTCTTGCCCCGGGGGGTGTCCACGCCGTCGGGCCACGGCTGGGCGGCGTCGAGTTCGGCGAGACCCTCGCGCAGGTCCGACAGGCTCTCCGAGGTGGCCAGGCGGCGGCGGAGGGCGGCACCGACGGTGAAGCCCTTGAGATACCAGCCGACGTGCTTGCGGAAGTCGACCACCGCGTGCCGCTCGCTCTCGAAGCACTCGGCCATCAGGGTCGCGTGCCGGTCCATCGTCGCGGCGACCTCGCCCAGCAGGGGCCTGCGCCGCTCCTCGCCGCCCTCGCACATGGTCGCCAGGTCCGCGAACAGCCACGGGCGCCCCAGGCAGCCCCGGCCCACCACGACGCCGTCGCACCCGGTCTCGTCCATCATGCGGCGCGCGTCGGCGGCGCTCCAGATGTCGCCGTTTCCGAGCACGGGGATCTCCGTCACGCTCTCCTTGAGCCGCGCGATCGCCTCCCAGTCGGCGATGCCGCCGTAGTGCTGGATCGCGGTGCGGCCGTGCAGCGCGATCGCGGAGACGCCCTCCTCGACGGCGATCCGCCCGGCGTCCAGGTAGGTCAGGTGGTCGTCGTCGATGCCCTTGCGCATCTTCACGGTCACCGGCAGCGTCCCCGCGTTGCCCACGGCCTCGCGCAGGATCGACCGGAACAGGTTCCGCTTGTACGGCAGCGCGGAGCCACCGCCCTTGCGGGTCACCTTGGGCACCGGGCAGCCGAAGTTGAGGTCGACGTGATCGGCCAGGTCCTCCTGCGCGATCATGCGGACGGCCCTGCCGACGGTCACCGGGTCGATCCCGTACAGCTGGAGGCTGCGGGGGCTCTCCTCGGGCTCGAACCGGATCATCTTCAGGGTCTTGGGGTTGCGCTCCACCAGTGCCCGCGTCGTGATCATCTCGCAGACGAACAACCCGCCGCCCTGCTCCCGGCAAAGGGTGCGGAAGGGCGCGTTGGTGACCCCGGCCATCGGGGCGAGGACGACCGGCGGCCACACCTCCAGTGATCCCAGCTTCAAGGACTCCACCTGGCTTTTCTACCGCACCGCGACGAGCAGGACGAATCATCGCTGGGTATTCTGTTCCTGCGTGGATCGACGTGACATGGGAGGCCGCGGATGCTGCTGCGACTGCGGATCGCGCTGCCCGACCAGCCGGGCTCGTTGGGGAAGGTGACCCGTGTCCTCGGTGTCGCGGGCGCCGACATCACCCAGGTGGTCGTCCTCGACCGGGGCGAGGGCCAGGCGCTGGACGACATCACCGTCTACTGGCCCGACTCAGCCTCCAGGGAGAGCCTGGTCGAGGGGCTGGAGAGCGTCCCTGGGGTGAGGATCGAGGGCATCTGGGGCACGCGAGAGGCGCCGGGGACCTATCCGGAGCTGGAGATCCTCAAATACATCACCACCGCGGGCGACCGCGCCCTCGCCACCCTGATCGACTCCATGCCCGTGCTGTTCAGCGCCGACTGGGCGGCCGCGGCGACCGAGAAGAGCCCGCGCACGGTCGTCCACTCCAGCTGGCGCGCCCCCGAGCAGGTGCCCTTCCCCGACGAGACCCCCGTCCGCCCGACGGCCTTCACCCTCGACTCCGGCCTGCACGTGATCGCCGCCCCGCTGCCCCCTCTCGCCCTCACCTTCCTGCTGGCCCGCACCGACGGTCCCGCCTTCCACCGCATAGAGGTGCACCGCCTCACCCGCATCCTGGAGATCTTCCTCACCCTGCCCGCCGTGGAGCGCGTGGTCACGCGCCAGCTGCGCCGCCCGGCCGAGCAGGACGGCTGAGCAGGACGGCTGAACGAGAGGGCCGAACGCCCGGCCTGGATCCGCACCGTGTGGGAGCCCGCGGACGGGTGCCGCCGCACGGGTGCCGGCGGGCGGATTCACGCGACGGCCACGGGGTCGGCGACTGAACGCGCGGTTACACAACCGCCGGGAAAACCCGCTAGAGTTCTCTCGTCGCCACCGGGTACGAAACCCGGAGGAAACACGCGGAAGTGGCTCAGTGGTAGAGCATCACCTTGCCAAGGTGAGGGTCGCGGGTTCGAATCCCGTCTTCCGCTCGAAGGGTCTTCGGGCTCTCACTCCGGTGGAGTGGCCGAGAGGCGAGGCAACGGCCTGCAAAGCCGTCTACACGGGTTCAAATCCCGTCTCCACCTCTGGTCCTTCCCATGCGGACGATTAGCTCAGCGGGAGAGCGCTTCCCTGACACGGAAGAGGTCACAGGTTCAATCCCTGTATCGTCCACCATCGCCCATGGTATCCATGGGCCGATCACATCAAACGGCCGCCAAAGTCCCAATTCGGGGGCCTTGGCGGCCTTCTGCCTTTCGGGCCGATATCCGGTGTTTCGGCTCTCACACCGGCTTCTCGGCGACGACGATGACGTAGTCCAAGCCGGCGAACTTCTGCCGCATACGCGTGTCGTCGGTCAGCTCGCGATGCAACCAGCGGCGGTAGACCCAGGTGACCTTCTGCTGAAATGCCTGGTCGTCCAGCTTCTGTTCCGCCCATTTGCACCACGGTTCGTACACGTGGTCACGAATGGAGGTCAACTGGACATGGGCGAACCCGGCGGCCCGGAGGCGGGCGACATACTCGTTGCCGTCGTACAGGTTTTCCTCGGGGACCGAAGTGGAGAAAAGCTCTCGGCGGCCGCCGTTGTCGACACTCAACGGCACGACGTCCGCCGTCGCGAGCACCCCGCCGGGTCGAAGGATGTGGTGAGCCTGGCGGAAGAATTCGTCCCTGGTCCGGAAATGCAGGGCCGACTCCAGGGCGACCACCCGGTCGAAGCTGCCGGGCTCGAACGTCATCGCGGTCGCCGACCCCTCCTGGAAGATCAGCCGATCGTCCAGACCGCGGGCGCGGGCCTTCTCCTGAGCGATCCGCACATGCGTCGGCGTTACGTTCAATCCAACGATCTTCGCTGGATTGTGCCGTTCCAACCACATGAAGTCCTGGTCGCCGTATCCGAATCCGGCATCAAGAATGCGATCGCCCTCCCGAAAGCCCGCGGCGTCCCCCAACTTCTTCGCCAGCGCCTCGCACGCGTCGTCGAGCGTGTCGGCCCCATCGCGCCAGTAACCGAAATTGAGGTACGAGCTGTGCTCGTTCAGGGCGGTCCAGGTGCTCGGCGGAAAGATCTCGTAGGCACGTTTGGCACGGGTCTCCGGCGACGACATGCTGAGCCTGATACTTCGGCTAACGGCGAGCACGTCATCCCAGAGTGAGATCCGCTGCGGGGTGGTCATAGGGGACCTCCTGGGTGTGCTCATGCTTCAGGTACGACAGGGCGACAGCCTTGATACTGGGTACACCGGCGCTAAGGATTTCCACAGATATCGAGTTGCCCCGCATATCGGTGGGCTGGTTACCGGCCTTTGTCGGGCGGCGCGGCCGAGGCCGGGAAAATTCGCGGTGAGCCGGTGAGCCCCACGGACGACCGCTCGGTCACCAACTCGCCATGGGGAGCGCCGAGCCGTCCATCGGGCCTTGCGGACTGTAGACAACGCACATGACGTCGCGGTCGCCGTCGGCCCAGGTCTTCCTGGTCGGCATGACCGGGTAGAAGTCCAGGCCCGAGGCCGAAGCGCCGCTCCAGTTGCTGTCGAACCCCCGTCCGCAGCTCTCCTTGGCGAACACGGTCAGCGCGGCCGGGTCCCATTCACCGTCGGGGGCGTGCACGAAGCCGTACGACTGGTTGGCCGCCCGCTCCTTGCAGGGTGTGTAGAGGACGATGACCTCGGCCGCCTCCGGAGAGTAGGCCGGGTCGGTGAAACACTCCCCCGCCTCGATGTGCAGAAGCCCGCCGGTCTCCGCGGTGACGAAGGTCTCGTCCTTGATCGTCGGCCCCGCCGAACCCGCCGTGGACGACGGCAGGAAGAGCGCGCCGAGCACCACGAGGCCGGGGAGCAATGTCCGGCGGGCTGACCGCCGGTCACCCGCCTGCCGGGGGCCGATCATCGAACACCTCTCGTTCGGGAACGTCGGTCTCGCCCCCTTTCGGGAGGAAACGCGGCACGACGCCGCGTACCGGACCCGTCGAAACCCCGGGCGAGGCCACATGCCGTGTGACGCGGGTCGTGAAGCGGGCGCACACGTTCCGCCTCCGTCAGAGCCCGCTCGCCCGAGGTTAGGGGTGTTCCAGCGAACGCGAGGACAACGGAAGGCGTCGAGCGCACGACCTTCTGGCGACATCAACGGGGCTTTTGGTGCCAGAGATATAGAAGAGGAGGTATTCATCCTTATGTAACGCTCCATATGGGCTTTTGTCCTTCTTTTTTGGATCAATGTCGACGTCCACCGCACTCCCTCGATGGAATGCGATCCCTCCCTGGAGAAGAGCTCATGATGGGCGAAGCCAAACTGCCCCGATCCGCCGGATCCCGGCGTACCAGGCTGACGGCGGTGAGCGCGGGCGTGCTGATCGCCGGCGGCCTCGCGTTCAGCCCGGTGGCGTTCGGCGCGGCCGCGCCGCCGAAGTACCCCGCCGCCGATATCCACAAGCCCTCCCCCATGCCCGACCGGGTCATCCTCACCCCGACCACCACGCCGGCGGCCAGCCAGAAGGTCACCTGGCGGGCCGTGACCGACGCCGAGTCGGCTCAGGCCCAGATCCTCGAGGCCCCGCGCGCGCTCGGCGACGTCGCGCCGTCCGCGGGCGCGGTCACCACCGTCAAGGCGCTCAGCACCACCCCGGTCAACACCACGCTGGGGTACGCCTCCGTCTACCACACCGTCGAGTTCACCGGCCTGAAGCCGAACACCCGCTACAGCTACCGGGTCGGCGACGGCACCAACTGGAACGAGTGGAGCGACTTCACCACCGCGGCGGCCGACCTCCAGCCGTTCTCGTTCATCTACTACGGCGACGCGCAGAACTACATCGACTCCGCGGTGCCGCGCGTCTTCCGCCAGGCGTTCGCCGACCGCCCGCAGGCGAAGGTGATCGTCAACGCCGGTGACCTCATCGACAACGCCAACAACGAGGAGCAGTGGGGCCAGTGGTACAAGGCCGCCGGCTTCATCGACAGCCAGGTCAACAACATCTCGATCCCCGGAAACCACGAGTACAGCGGCGGCCTGTCCACCTTCTGGCGTCCGCAGTTCCCCTATCCGGACAACGGACCGGGTAACCCGGAGCTGAAGCAGACCGCCTACACCGTCGACTACCAGGGCGTGCGCTTCATCGGCCTGGACACCAACGTGCAGAGCAACGCCACCCTGATGGCCGCGCAGACCACCTGGCTGGAGGGTCTGCTCAAGGACAACCCGAACAAGTGGACCGTGGTGACCTTCCACCACCCCGTCTACTCCACCACCGGCACCCGCAACAACCCCGCCGTACGCGGCCAGTGGGGCCCGCTGTTCGAGAAGTACGGCGTGGACCTGGTCCTCCAGGGCCACGACCACTCCTACGGCCGAGGCAACGTGGCGACCGCCCGCAAGTCCGTCACCGTCAACAACGGTGTCGCCTACGTCGTTTCCGTCTCCGGCGGCAAGATGTACGCACTCAACAACGGCGAGAACTGGACCGGCAACGGCGCCGAGGTCGTCAGCAAGAGCCAGAACACCCAGCTCTACCAGCTGATCGACATCGAGGCCGACAAGATCACGTTCGAGGCCCGTTACGCCAACGGCGAGCACCACGACGGCTTCGTCGTCCGGAAGAACGCCAAGGGCGAGCGCACCGTCAACGAGGTCCGCACCGCGGAGAACACCGTCGGCGAGCAGGTCGTCGTCGACAAGACCGCCGTCGAGCACCGCGGCGAGCTCACGATCTCCGCGTACGGCTACGACCCCGCCGAGCAGGTGTCCGTCGTCATGAGGAAGGCCGGCGACGACGAGCGCGGAAAGGGGAACGACACCGTCTCCGTCGGCACGCGGGAGGCCGATGAGCTGGGCCGTCTCACCCACACCTTCAAGGTGCCGAGCAGGCTGAAGAAGGGCGAGACCTACGTGGTCCACCTGGACAGCGCGAACCAGAAGATCACCAGCCCGGCCGTCACGGTCACCAAGAAGTAGCCCCTCCCGGGGACGGGGCCGCCGTCACGGCGGCCCCGTCCCTCGGGCGTACCGGAGCCCCGTCGGACAGGAAACGCATTGAAAATCCACGCCCGTACGCTGGCGGGCGCGCTGCTCGTCGGCGCCCTGGTCGGCTGGGCCGCCCCAGCCTCCGCCCATCCCTTCGGACCGCCGTCCACCGCACGGATCGGGGCCGACGGCTCGCAGGTGACCATCTCGTGGCTCCCCGCCGAGGATGACTGGGTCGCGCTCGGCCAGTCGCTCGGCGCGTTCGAGGACCCCTCCACCGGCACGGTCTCGACGGAGCTGACCGGTGAGCAGAAACTGGGGCGCTCAACGGCCCTCCGCGACTACCTGCTGGAGAAGATCACGGTCGCCCAGGCCGGCCGGCCGTGCCAGAGCCGGCTGGAGGAACTCCGGGCGCTGCTCGTCGACGGCGCCCGGTTCGTCTTCGACTGCCGGAGTCCGGTGACCGAGGTGGAGGTGACCGTCGCCGCCCTCACCGATCTCAACACGGCGTACCGGACGATGCTCATCGCGGACACGCCCGCCACCCCCGAGCAGACCCTCTTCACCGAGGCGGTCAGCACCCAGCGCCTGAGCTTCTCCGGCACGGCGGAGGGCGGCACGTCCTGGCAGACGACAGGTGTCGCCGTCGGCGCCGCGGTGCTGCTGGCCGGATCGGGCGCGTTCACCATGCTGCGGACCCGGCGCAGGACAGGCACGACGAGTACGACAGGTAGGCGACCATGACGGAACTCAGCGGCTTCGAGAGCCGGTTCATCTCCCTCTTCGACAACAGGGGCGTCTTCTGGGCGGTCCTCGCCGTCGCCCTCGTCGCCGGAGCGATGCACGCGGTCGCCCCCGGGCACGGCAAGAGCGTCACCGCGGCCTACCTGGTCGGCACCCGGGGCACCTACCGTGACGCGCTGCGCCTGGGATTCATCGTCGCCCTGATGCACACCTTCTCGGTGCTTGTGCTGGCGTTCGCCTGGGTGGGGCTGAGCAGCGCCGCGAGTTTCGGCACGAAGAGCGTCACCGCCTGGATGCAGGTGCTGGCCGGCGTGATCACGATCTGCGTCGGCATCCACCTGACCTACCGCCACCTGCGAGGACGTCGGCTTCGGGCGCAGGCCCAGCACGGCCACGGCCACGGCCACAGGCACGGGCACGGGCACGGGCACGGGCATCAGATCGGGGAGGGGCCGGATCCCTGGTCGCGCCGGGGCCTCGTCGCGCTCGCCCTCTCCGGTGGACTGCTGCCCTCGCCGTCGGCGTTCGTCGTCCTGATGAGCGGGCTGCTCACCGGCCGGGCCTTCGACGCCGTCACCCTCGTCGCCGCCTTCGGCGTGGGGATGGCCCTCACCCTGACCGGCGTGGGCATCGTGACGATCCGCGGCCTCACCCTGCTGACCCACGGAACTCACCGGTGGTCACTCGCCTCCACGATGATGGCCTGGGCTCCGGCCGCCGCCGGCCTCGCGGTCTCCTCCGCCGGAGGCCTCTACCTCGTCGCGGCCCTCGGCACCATCACCGGCTGACAGCCCCGCCGCCCATCAGGGTCCCTCCGAACCGGACCACGGCGAAAAAGATCGTTCTCGATGAGCTCGCGGCCAAACGGCTGGACATGACGCGTCCGGCGTTGCTAACTTGCGCCTATGTCCAGCCCCGAGGCATCCAGACACTAGCCACCGGTCGTCCGGTGGCCGGCCACCGTCGTCGCGTTGAGGCCTCGCGGCCAATGAGGCCGCGCTCACTGCCGTCCGCGACCACCGCCACCGGATCGCCATAGCGCAGGCTGTGCTCGACCTGGACCGAACGTCACCTCCGTGACGTCGGCAGGGTCTCTCGCGCGATGGCCGCACCCCGATCGGACGGTTCCTCTCTCCGACACCGGCGCGGCCTATCGCCTCCTTATCGATCCACAGTGTGGTCGCGGAGTTTTGTCATGCCATTCGTTGTTCACCTGCTCGGACTGGCGGTCTTCGCCCAGGCGACGTCCGAGTTCATGCTGTCCGGCCTCGTGCCGGGCATCGCACGGGACCTGCACGTGTCCATCCCCGCCGCGGGATTTCTGACCTCGGCGTTCGCGGTGGGGATGGTCATCGGCGCGCCGCTGATGGCGATCCTGAGCCTGCGCCGGTCGCGACGTCGCTCGCTCCTCACCTTCCTCATCACCTTCATGCTCGTCCATGTCCTGGGCGCGGTCACCACCGACTACGGGGTGCTGCTGGTCTCCCGGGTCGTCGGGGCGCTGGCGTGCGCCGGGTTCCTGGCGGTGGCCCTGGCGACCGCGATGAGCCTGGTCGCACCGAACGCCAAAGGACGCGCCACCTCCGTCCTGCTCGGTGGGGTCACCATCGCCTGTGTCGTGGGCGTTCCCGGCGGTGCGTTGCTGGGTCAGCTGTGGGGGTGGCGCTCGGCGTTCTGGGCGGTGGCCGTCCTGTCGGTGCCGGCCATCATCGCGATCCTGCGGTCGGTACCGGCCGACGGCCCCGAATCCAACCACACGAGCGCGCGCGGTGAACTGCGCTCGCTGCGCGATCGGCGGCTTGTGGTGATCCTGCTGCTGGGATGCCTGGTGAACGGCGCGACGTTCTGCTCGTTCACCTACCTCGCGCCGCTGGTCACCACCGTCACCGGAATCGAATCCGCATGGGTGCCCGCCGTACTGGCCCTCTTCGGGCTGGGTTCGTTTCTCGGTGTCACCGTCGGCGGCCGGATGGCCGACGTACGACCTCTCGCGCTCCTGGTGAGCGGCGGGGTGGCCCTGCTCGTCGGCTGGATGGTGTTCGCGGTGGCCGCGGGGAGCCCGGTGGCGACGACGGTGCTCGTCCTCGTCCAGGGAACCCTCTCGTTCGCCGTCGGGTCGACGTTGATCTCGCAGGCACTCTACGCGGCGACCGGGGCACCGACCCTGGCCGGTGGGTTCGCCACGGCCGCGCTCAACGTGGGCGCCGCGCTCGGTCCCTGGTTCGGTGGAATCTCCATCGGCGCGGGACTCGGTTATCGCTCGCCGCTGTGGGTCAGTGCGCTGCTGGTGGCCCTGGCACTCGCCACCGCCGGTGTCGCCTGGGGGATTCGACGCGGGGCGGCCGGCTTCCGCGAGGAAGGCGTCGCGTCGTAGCCGACCGGGATCGAGGCGGCGCCGGGTCGAGCCGGTCGTCCGGCGGAGGAGCATGAGGGAAGCCCCCGGCCCGGCCGCCTCCTGCTTGTCCGGCATCGTTGTCCGGTGCCGGACAAGCGGGGCGCGGAGCTCGAAAACGAATCGGGCAACGGAGTCCCAGCCGGCCGGAGGACTGGTTTCCCCAGGTCCTGGGGTCGGATAGCGAAGGAATAGGGGGCCGATGCCGGGCCTTCCTAAGTTTCGGACATGAGCACTCCGATCTTCGCGCTTTGCGATGAGTACGTCACCCGCTGGGCGGCACTGGACCCGATCGCGGCAGGTGCCGAGGGCATCGTGTCCGACTTCGTAGCCGCCACCGACCACAGTCCCGCCGGGAGCGCCGCCCGGGCCGAGATGATCCGCTCGACCTTGAAGAGTCTCGACGAGCTGGTCCCGACCGGTGAGCCGGACATCAGGGCGGCCACCCACCTGCGGGAGCGGCTGGAGGCCGAGCTCGCCTGGCACGACACGGGCGAGCCGCTGCGCTGGGTGGCGGCGCCCTACGGGCTGCCCTACCGGGTGCGCTCCAGCGTCGTCCTCCTCCCCCACGGCAACGACGACGAATGGCGTGATGTCGCCGCCCGCCTCGCGGCGATCCCGGAGATGCTCGCCGGGTGGCGGGAGAGCCTGGAGACCGGTCTGGCGATGGGGCTGCGGGGTGCCCGCAGGCAGGCGCTCGCCATGGCGGACCAGGCCGACCAGTTCTCCGGCGCCGGCGGGACTCCCCCGGCCCACGACGCCTTCGTCGCCACCTACGGTGAGGGTCCGGTCAAGGAGGAGCTGCTCAGCGCCGCGGCGGCGGCCCACGCCGCGTACGCCGACGCCGGGCGCTACCTGCGCGAGGAGTACGCCCCGAGGGCGGACGAGGCCGACGCGGTGGGCCCCGAGCGCTACGCGGTCGTCGCCAGGATCAGTCTGGGCGCCGACATCGACCTGCGCGAGGCGTACGAGTGGGGCTGGGCTGAGCTGGAGCGCATCGGAGCCGAGACGGCCGCCGAGGTCGAGCGGATCAAGCCCGGTGCGACCATCGAGGAGGCGACCGCGATCCTCAACGAGACCCAGGCCGTCGACTCGCTCGAGGAGTACCAGGCGTGGCTGCAGGAGCGCCACGACCGGGCGATCGAGCAGCTGAACGGCACGCACTTTGACATTCCCGAGCCGCTGCGGCTCATCGTGGCCGAGGTCGACGTGAGCTCCACCTCCGGCGCCGCCTCCTACAACGCGCCCAGCGAGGACCTGTCGCGGCCGGGCCGCACCCTGTGGCCGGTCGGGGGCCGGACCCGCTTCGCCACCTGGAGCGAGCTGACCACGATCTTCCACGAGGGCGTGCCCGGCCACCATCTGCAGTTCGGTGCGATGCGCATGGCCGGCGACACCCTGTCCAGGTTCTCCAAGGTCTCCTGGGTGGACGGCCACGGCGAGGGGTGGGGCCTGTACGCCGAGCGGCTGGCCGACGAGCTCGGCTGGTTCACCGACCCCGGTACCCGGCTGGGCATGCTCAACTGGTCGGCGCTGCGTGCCGCCCGGGTCGTCATCGACCTGGGCGTCCACCTCGATCTTCCGCTGCCCGACGGTTCGTCGTGGACCTTCGAGAAGGCCTGCGAGGTGCTGCGCGAGCAGGGCCGCTGTGAGCCGCACCGGGTCGAGGCGGAGGTGGTGCGCTACTTCGGCTGGCCCTCCCAGGCCATCTCCTACAAGCTGGGCGAACGAGCGTGGGTGCAGGCCCGCGAGGAGGCCAAACTGCGCCTGGGCGACGCCTTCGACCTGCGTGCCTGGCACACCGCCGCGCTGGAGCTGGGGCCCGTCGGCCTGTCCAGTCTCGCGGAGGCCCTGCGCCGCATCTGCTGAGCACCGGCGATCCGGCGGCGCCGATGGTCTCGTGACCGGCGGCACGACCGGTCACGACCGCCCGGAGAGGTCCCTCCCGGACCTCTCCGGCGGTTCGTCGCTCACGTCTTCGGAGTTCGCCGGACCGTCCCCGCTCCGGGCCGTTCGGCTCAGGGCACCGGCATCCATCCACTTTCGACCGGGTCGGGCTCAGGACACCGGCGCCCTCGCCCTCAAGGCGCTCAGGAACTCGGTGCCCTCGGCCGTACGGCGCTCAGGATCTCGGGATTCGACCGTACGGGGCTCAGGACGCCGGGACCTTCCGTGCCCGGTCGTGCGGGCGTGCCTGACGGGGCGAAGGAAGGTTCTCCAGCTGGGCGCGCACCCTGGCGGCGATCGCGGGGGGCATCGTGTCCGCCAGTTCGAGCGCCTCCTCGGAGACGCTCCGCGCCGCCTCCTCCTCGTCGACGGCGAGGTAGGCCGCGGTGAGCATGACCAGGACGCGCACCTGGTGGAGCGGCGCGTTGATCTTGTGGAACAGGCCGAGGGCCTGGTGGAAGCGGCCGATCGCCTGTTCGGTCTGGTCGCAGGCGAGCGCCAGCTCACCGAGCCCGAGCACGACCCTCGCCTCGGCGAGTCTCTCCCCCGCGGTACCCGCCACCTCCAGGGCGTTCTGGAGGGTGGTCTCGGCCTCCTGGAGGTCCCCCTGGCGCAGCTTCGTGATGCCCAGGCCGTGCAGGGCGTACGCCTCGCCGGTCGGGTCGCCGATGTTGCGCACGGTCGTGAGCGTCTGCTCGAAGACCTCCGCCGCCGACGCGAAATCCTCCAGCCTGAGGTAGGTCTCGCCCAACCGGTGCAGCACCTGCGCCTCCACCCTGCGGCTGCCACCGACCCTGCTGAGTTCCAGCGCCTCGCCCAGCAGACGTCTGGCCTCTTCGAGTTCGTCGCAGTCGAGCCTGATCTGGGCCATGCTGTGCAGCACGTAGGCGGAGGCGACCTGGTCGCCGGTGCCGCGGAAGATGCCCAGCGCGCGGTCGTAGCGTTCCACCGCGTCGTCGAGTTGGCCGCTCATCCGGTCCAGGAAGGCGATGTTGCGGATGACGAGGGCCACCCCCAGGTCGTCCCCGGCCTCCTCGAACAGCTTGGCCGCCGACTCGAAGTCGCGCCGCGCGTCCCCGAAGCGCTGCTCGGCGATGTAGAGCGACCCTATTGAGTAGAGCATCGCCGCCTGCCCCCGGCGGTCCCCGGCCTGCCGGGCGGCTGCCAGCGCTATCTGGTGGGTCTCCCGCCAGTCGTCGAAGTAGATTCTCGACTCGAACAGGGTGACCGCGCTGATCGCGAGATCCCAGCACAGCTCGACGAACCCGGCCTGCGCCGCCTGGCGGATGCCCGAGACCAGCGTCAGCCGCTCGCGTTCGTACCAGGGCAGGGGGGCCATCACCAGCTTCTCGACCAGCCGTCCCGGCAGCGGCCAGCGCGGCGCGTCGCTGTGGACCTGCACGTAGTCTCCGCCGTACTCGCGGCGGTGCGCCTCACCGGTCAGGAAGAGCAGGCCGCCGAGCACTCTCTGCAGCGCTGCGTTGCGGTCGGCGACCGCCTCCTCGCCGGCGAGGCGCTCGCGGGCGAACACGTGGATCAGGTCGTGGAAGCGGTACTGGCTCTGCACGCCGTACCCGGCGTCGGTCGTCTCGACCAGCTGGGCGTCGGCCAGGTCGTCGAGCAGGTCCTGCGCGTCGGAGGGATGGCAGTCGAGCAGCGCGGCGGCGACCCAGCCGGAGAAGTGCCGGGACTCCAGGATGGCGAGGCGCCTGAACAGGCGGCGCGCGTCCTCGCTCACGCTCTCGTAGGTGAGGGAGATGCTCGCCCTGATGCCCAGGTCGCCGTGTTTGAGCTCGTCGAGCCTGCGGGTCTCGTCCTCCAGCCGTCCCACGAGCTGGTCGATCGACCAGTGCGGGCGGGCGGCGAGCCGCGCGCCCGCGATGCGCAGTGCCAGCGGCAGGTGGCCGCAGAGGTCCGCCAGCTCGGCCGCCGACTCCCGCTCCGCCTGCACCCGCTCGATGCCCGCGATTCTGGAGAGCATGTCCACCGACTGCCTGGAGTCGAAGAGACCGACGTCGAGGTGGGCCGCGCCCGGCAGGCCCGCGAGCCTGCTGCGGCTGGTGATGATCACCGCGGCCTCGGGGTTGCCGGGCAGCAGGGGCAGCACCTGGCTCTCGCTTCTGGCGTCGTCCAGGACGATCAGCATCTTGCGCCCGGCGAGCAGCGCGCGGTACATCTCCGCCCGCTCGTCCACCCCGTCCGGGATCGCGTTGCCCGGCACGCCCAGCGCGCGGAGGAAGCGTTCGAGCACCTGCCCGGAACCGATCGGATGGGACTCCCCTCCGTGCAGGTCGGCGAAGAGCTGGCCGTCCTCGTAGCGTCCGGCGACGCTGTGCGAGACGTGCACCGCGATCGTGGACTTGCCGATGCCCGGTTTGCCGACGACGGCGATGACGGGGACGGCGAGCCGCTGACGGTCCTCCGCGGCGAACGTGAGCTGGCGGCGGATGGCCTCGACCAGCTTGATCCGGCCGGTGAAGTCGGCGATGTCGGTGGGAAGCAGGCGGGGAACCGTCCGGCGGGCGGCCGGCGCCTCCTGCGGCTCCGCGTGGCGTTGGGAGGATTGCTGTTGCTGCTGTTGCTGCTGCTGTTGCTGTTGCTGCCGCCCCGGCGCGTCGATGCTCTCGTCGGAGGTGAGGATGGCGTACTCGAGCTGCTGGAGGCTCTCGTTGGGTTCGATGCCCAGCTCGTCGATCATCGTCTGGCGGGCACGGCGATAGACCGTGAGCGCCTCGGCCTGGCGTCCCGAGCGATAGAGCGCGAGCATCAGCAGGCCGCGCAGCCGCTCCCTGAGCGGGTGCTCCTCGACGAGCTCGCTGAGTTCGCCCACCAGCTCGTGGTGCCTGCCCAGTTCCAGCTCGATCTCGACGCAGTCCTCGTTCGTCGTGATCCGGCGCTCGCTCAGCCTGCCGACCGCGGCCTGCACGAGCCGGCTCTCCTGGCCGTCGAGGGCCGGCCCTCGCCAGAGGGCGAGCGCGGCCCGATAGTGCCTGACGGCGTCCTCCAGGTGGCGGTCGTCGCGAGCCTGGCGGGCCTGGTTCAGCAGGCCCTCGAAGTTCTGGGAGTCGAGTTCCCCCTCGGCGACTCTTAGCGTGTATCCCTGGGAGTGGGTCGCGATGACGTCGGGCCCGCCGTTGGCGGCGAAAAGCCGCCGCAGCGAGGAGATACAGATCTGCACCTGCGCGCGCGATGTGCTGGGGAGATCCTCTCCGTAGATCGCGTCTGTCAGCCGTCCGATGGTGACCATTCGGTTGGCCTCCAGCAGGAGGCAGGAGAGGACGACCTGTTGCCGAGGCGCGCCCAGATCCAGAGGGCGAGCGTCGGCGAGGACCTCCAGGGGGCCGAGGATTCGATACTCCACCGAATCTCCTTACAGAATCGCGGCCTGACCAGGAATTCTCCGCACGGTTGGTGTAAGAGAGACATCAGGGATCTAACCGCTGCCTTAAAGCAGGCAACAATAGACTCAACCCCACCTCTCCGCGATCTTCGGACATATAACCCGACGATCACGGCGAGCAATTTTATATGCATGAAACGTGGTCTGTCCGGGATCATACAACGTCACTGATGGGAGAACCAGTGGGGTTTGTGAAGGTCTGACCCAACTTGCGACTAACGTGCGGGTTTGTGACATGAACAAGCGGCCGGGCCCTGGAAGGCTCCGACCGCTCCGGTGAACTCCCACCGCCGGCGACCCGCCGGGTGGGTGTGTGCTTCAGCCCCAAGGGGTGTTGCTGGCGAGCACGGTGGTCTTCGCGGCCCCGTCGGCGACCGAGGGGACAACCGCGGCGAGACCGAGGCATCCGAGAACCGCGATGGCGGAGACGATGATCCGGAGGGTGTTGATGCTCGCGAATTCCCGCATTTCCTGTACCTCTTCTTCGTGTCTCGCAGGCCGTTCACTGCTGTCCGCCTGTCTGCTTCAAAACGTAAACAGCCCCCCTATCCGCGCCTTATCCGATCTCTTCTGATCCGATATCCGGCACGAAAATGGGCTCGGGTAGCCGATGGATAGCGGGCCGAAAGCGGACGGATAGCCCTCCCGTGGAGCCTGATAGGGCCGAGGTCGCGCGATACAGGTCACGCGGCCCCGAACCAGAAGATGGGTATCCTCACCATGAGCATCGCCACGCAGGCACTTGACGGCGTCTATGGCCGATCCGCGGCCGGTGTCCGAGCTCGCCTGGAGCGCGCCTCGGGTAACGGCTGGGAGCCGGTATCCGAGGGCGAGACCGACATCGACGGAAATGTTAAAGAATGGGTGGACGAATTCATGGAGCGCGGGCTCTATCGTCTCATCCTCGCCACCGACCACTATTTCGCCGGGCTCGGCATGACCACCTCCTACCCGGAGATCACGGTCATGTTCAGAATGCACGACGATCGCATGCCTTATCAGGTCCAGGTCGTACTGGCTCCGCACTCGTACTCGACGTGCTTCGGCGTCCGCGGGTGAGTCCGCGAACGGCGGAGTCCGTCCTCCCAAGGGAAGCGAACATGCCCGTTCAACAATTGGCGAAAGCCGGCCCCCACAACCCCGGGCAGGACGAGGGCACCCCCTCGGTCATCGCCCGATGCCTGAGCAACTTCCGCCTGGAGGTCGACGGGCAGGCCGTCTCACACTGGCGTGCCGGCAAGTCGCGGGCCCTGTTCCAGTACATGCTGGTCAACCGTGAGCGGTTCGTCCACAGGGACCGGTTGCGCGAGGTGCTGTGGCCGGAGCGGGAGGGCCACCCCTCCAGCTCGCTCAAGGTCGCCGTGCACGGCGTGCGACGGGTGCTCAACGAGTTCGAGGGGAGGGACGGCTTCTCCCTGCTCCACCAGGACCGCGGGTACGTGCTGCGGACGAACAGCGCGTGGGTGGACATCGAGGAGTTCCAGCGCGCCTTCGACCGAGGCCGGAGCGCGTGGGTGGCCAAGGACTACGACACCGCGATCGCGTGGTTCCAGCGGACCGCCGACCTGTACGTCGGGGACTTCCTCTCCGGCGAGACCGGCGACTGGATCAACGAGCAGCGGCAGTGGATGCGCGCGACCGCCCTGCGCGCCCTGACCTCGCTGCGCACCGAGGCTCTGGAGCGCGAGGACTGGCCGGCCGCGATGCACTGGTGCCGCAGGGCCCTCGACGTCGATCCCCACCACGAGACCACCTACCAGACCCTGATGATGATGCACGGCGAGCTCGGCGAGCTCGGCCGCGTCCTGAGCTGGTACGAGGTGTGCCGCCACCGGTTGCGTACCGACCTCGACGTCGAGCCGAGCGAGCGCACCGAGCGGCTGCTGGCCACGCTCATGCGAGGCCGGAGCCGGCCGCCCCTGACGGGTCAGCGCCTGTGACGGCGCCTGCGACGGCGCCCGTGAGGGAACTCGCGACCTCTCTCGGCCGGGGGCCCGACCTGGAACGCCTGCGCGCGGCGGTCGGCGAGTTCGCCCGCTACGGCGCGGCCGACAGGTCGTGGGAACGGCTGTTGCTGGCGACCGGGCCGCAGGTCGACCCCGCGCTCGCGGCCCATCGCCGGGCACTGCTCGCCTGGTTGAACGCGTGGGGGTGCCGGCTGCGCTATCCGCGTGACGGCGAGCCCGACGTCTTCGGCGCGGAGACCGCGGCCTGGTGGGAGCGCTGGAGAGAGCACCTGCCCGGCCAGGACGCCACGCTCGCGACGCTGGGCGACACGGAGATCGACGTGCTGGGCGGGTGTTACGCGGACCTGTCGGCGATGCGGGCGACCCCGGGGGCCAGACCCCGTTCGCTGGGGCCGACCGCCGCGACCAAGATGCTGCACGCCCTGCGCCCGGGGGCGCTGATGCCCTGGGACGCGGCCATCGCCGAGGCCCTGCACGGGGCGCGTACGGCGGACGCCTACCGTGCGCACCTGCGGATGGGCCGGGGCTGGGCACGGCACCTGCTCAAGGAGACGGGTCTCGGCGAGCGAGAGCTGGCGGTGGAGCTGGGCCGCCCCGGGCGTCCGCTCGCGAAGATGCTGGACGACTACTGCTATCTCGCGTTCACCGCGGCGACCTGACAGGCCCTCGCTGCGACCGGCGAACCCGCCAACTGCCGCGGAGACGAGCAACCCCACCGGACTCCCCCTCACCGCGGCGTTCACGACCGGCGACCCCGCCGGATGGCCGCTGAGACAGGCGCCCCCACCGGGCTCCCCCTCACTGCGGCGTTCACGACCGGCGACCCCACCGGATCCCGTCTTCGGAGCGGCGGGGACGCGACCCGCACGGGCCGCGTCCCCGCGCTCAGCGCAGCGACCTGACCAGGCTTCGCGCGGCCGTGCGGCTCGCGGCGAGCACGGTCTTGCCCGCGCCGCCGCTCCCTCCGGTGAAGGTGTAGACGCCCTTGGCCAGGGGACGCAGCGACAGCCCTCCCGTGGGGTGGTAGCACTCGACCGCGGTGACGGCCTTGACCGACCCGTCGGCCGGCCGGTATCCGATCCTGGCCTCGGCGACATCGAGGATCCTGCTGGTGAGCACGGGGTCGGTCGGCACGGTTCCAGGGGTGATGTCCCATCTGTCGGTCGGCAGCCCGAGCAGGACCCGCCCCTCGGCGTAGGACCTGCCGTACAAACCGGACGTCTCGTCGACGAACGCGTTGGGCCCCCTGCCCGAGGTGGGGCCGAGCACGTACTGGATCACCTTGGTGCGCAGCCCCGCGTCCGACAGGCCCGTACGGGCGAGAAGGCTCTGGGTCCACGCCCCGGCGGCCACCACGACGGCGTCGAACCTGGCCGGGCTGCCCTCGGCCGGCCGGACCTCGGCCTCGGCGGTGATGCCCTCCACCTGCCCGTCGGTGACGAAGGCGCCCGACCTGGCGAGCTCCACCAGGAGCCGGTCGCGGAAGGCGTTCGGGGAGAGGTGTCCGGCACGCTTCTCGACGACGGCCACGCTCCCCTCCGGCAGCTCGCGGAACGTACCGCGGCTGCTGAGCTCCTCACCGCTGACCAGGGAGATCGAACCGGGCAGGCGGCTGCGTACCAGCTCCACCAGGCCCTCGGTGCCCGGCCCGAGGCCGGGCAGCAGGTACACCGAGCCGGTCTCCCGGTAGGAGGCCCATTCCCGCAGCTCCCGGTTCGAGTGGAGCTCGGCCAGGCTGTCGGCGGCCTCCAGGCACAGGGCGGGGTCGGGCTCGAAGGCCCTGGTCAGGCCCCCGGAGGCGGCGCTGGCGTCGGCCCTCCTGTGCGGTTCTCCGGTGTAGAGGTGGACGGAGCTGCCCCTGACGACCTCGCACAGGCGCCAGGCGAGCATCGCCCCGGCGATCCCACCGCCCACGACGGCGATTCTGATCATGTAACTCCTCCGTTCATGTCGCCGAGGCGGTCGCGGTGCGCGACTCGTCGGCCTTGTTCGGGTCCCGCATGCCGATCAGGCCCGCCACGGTCGCGATCGCGGAGAGCAGGGCGGCCCACAGCCACACCGAGCGCCCCACCTGGAACCACACCAGGGTGCCGATCACCGGCCCGATCGCGGTACCGAGCCCGAAGACGCTCTGCATGGCGCCGATGTAGCGTCCGCGGAGCCGCTCGGGGCCGGCCAGGGCGGGGTAGGCGAACGTGGTGGGTCCACCGATGATCTCCGAGAGCGTCCAGACCAGGGTGCCGAGCATGAACCAGATCGGGAGCGGGGAGATCGCGTAGATGGCGTAGCCGACCGAGACGAGACCGAGGCCGAGCAGCGCGGTCAGCCGGATCGGCCACTTCTGCACGACCTTCGTCATCGCCAGCTCGCAGGTGATGACGATCAGGCCGTTCAGCGAGACGGCCGCGCCGTACCACCACAGGCTGAGGCCGGCCGCGGAGATGTCCAGCGGGAGGGTGGCCGTGTACTGGCAGTAGACGATGGAGGTGAGCAGCATCGCGAGCAGGTAGACGCTGTAGCGCCAGTCGGCGAAGACCGCGAGATAGCCGGAACGGCCCTCGGCGGGCGCCGCCTTCGCGGCCTCCGCCTCCGCCAGCTTGGCCGCGGCACGCACGGCCTTCGGCGCGCGCCGGGGCAGCGCGAACATCACGATGCCGCCGAAGATCAGTGCCGCGGCGGCCTCTCCCCAGAAGAGCGCGTTGTAGGAGACGGCGAGCAGCGCGGCGCCGATGAGCGGGGCGGCGGTCATACCGAGGTTCAGCCCGAGCCGGTACATCGCCGTGATCATCACGACCCGGTGTCTCGGGGTGAGCTCGGTGAGCATCGTCTGGGCCGCGGGCCGGTAGAACTGGCCGACCGTGCTGACCATGAAGACGGCGGCCAGAAGCAGGGCGTAGGTCGGGGCGTAGAGGATGGACACGATCAGCAGGGCCGAGCCGCCCATGCTGATCAGGGTGACCGCCCGGGCGCCGAGCCGGTCGGAGAGCGAGCCTCCGGCCAGCGAGCCCACCACCGCGCCGGCACCGTACACGCCCAGCGCGAGCCCCGCCTGGGTGGCGGAGAAGCCCCGGTCGGTCAGGAACAGCACCAGGTAGATCTGGATGAACGCGGCCAGCCTGCTGATGAAGCCGCCGAAGAGCAGTGCCTTGACGGCGCGCGGGGCCTCTCGCAGGGTGACGAAAACCCCGTCGTCCTGCTTGCGCGGGGGTGTCCCGGACAGGTCGTTCTCGTTCTCGATAACGGCGGTCATGCGGCTGCCTTCACCTTCAGGTGTGCCTCGGCTGCGTCCAGCGCGGCCCGGCACTCGTCGACGGTCGGGGATAGCGCGGTGGCGTAGGCGATACGCCCCCACAGGGTGCCCTTGGGCGGTGGTGAGACGGTCGCGCCCGCGGCGACCACCGGGACCGCCCGGTCGATCTCCGCGGGCAGGCCGGCCTCGTCGAACTCGATCGACTCGATCGTGGTGTCGTCCTCGGCGACGTAGAAGAAGCGCACGCCGCCGACGAGCTTGCGCTCGGGGGCGATGTCGGGGGTACGGCCACAGGCCACCGCCGCGGCGGCGAGGCCGGGGTCGATCCCGGTGGTGATCATGCCGAGGTAGGGGATCATGTCCCCGCCCAGGCGCGCGTTCACCTCGATGACGCGCAGTCCCCTGGAGGAGAGCTTGACCTCGGTGTGGGTGAAGCCGTCGGTGAACCCGAGCGCGGTGTGCGTGTCCTGCAGGACGCGGCAGAACTCGGGGTCCTGCAGGAGCTCGTCCTGGGCGTCGACGAAGTGGCCCACCTCCTCGCAGTAGGGCTCGTAGCCGAGGACCTTCCTGCCGAGGAAGAGCGGGGTCACCACGCCGTTCTGGACGACGGCGTCGACGCTGACCTCGGGTCCGTCCGCGAACTCCTCGACCAGGACGGGGATCTCGAACGTCGCGCCACCGGGGACCCTCAGGTCGTGGACGAAGGCGAACCGCTCCGCCAGTTCCTCGGGGTCCTCCACCTTGATGACGCCCAGGCTGCCGCCGAGGCCGCGCGGCTTGAGGATGGCCGGATAACCGACCGTCTCGGCGGCGCGCAGGGCCTCGTCGAGTGTGGAGACCGCGAGCGACCTGGGCTGCGGGACGCCGAGCGCGTCGAGCGCGACGCGGGTGAGGTGCTTGTCGCGGCAGCGGCGCACCATCTCGGGGTCGCCGCCCGGCAGGCCGAGGGCCTCCGAGACGTGCGAGGCGGCCAGGATCGTCGCCTCGTCCCAGCAGAGCACCCCGTGCACGGGCTCGTGGGCGGCGAGTTCCAGCGCGGCGGCCGCCAGCGCGGGGCCGTCGGCCAGGTCGGCGACGACGGTCCAGCCGGTGACGTACTCCCGCTCCCAGCCGGGCTCGGCGGTCATCATGAGGTGGACGCGGTACTCGGTGGCGATGGAGCGCAGCAGGTATTCGCGGTAGTGCCGCATTCCCGTCGCGACCACGAGGAGCAGCGGCCTGGTGTCGGTGATCATGTCACGCCTCCTTGGCGGTGGTCACGAGCTGTCTGTCGGTACCGTCGGCGCCGTCGGTGCCCTGCAGGGTGTCGAAGAACTCCTCGCGGACGGCCTCGTCCTCGGTGGGGGCGATCCTCGCCGCCGCGAAGCGCAGCAGGGGCGGCGCCATCATCGAGGTCACGACCGCGACCAGGACGATGACCGTGTAGGACGCGGTGGTGAGCACGCCCAGGCGGAGGCCCACCATCGCGATGATCACTTCGATCACGCCGCGGGAGTTCAGGCCCGCGCCGAGCGCGAGGGCCTCCCAGCGGGTCCTGCGGGCGATGCGCGCCCCGAGGTAGGCGCCGCCGAACTTGGCCGCGATGGCGACGGTGAGCACCACGATCCCGGCCACCAGTACGGGCGGGTTGGCCAGTTCCGTCAGGTCCATCCGCAGGCCCGCCGTCGCGAAGAAGATGGGCGCGAGCACCGCGGCGACGAGCGTCTGCAGGGGGGCCAGCCTGGCGACCTTCAGGTCAGGAGAGGAGCCGACGAGCGCGCCGCAGACGAAGGCGCCGAGGATGGCCTCGAACCCCATCGCCTGGGTGGCCGCGGCCGAGAGCAGGATCATGATCGTCACCGCGGCGATCGTGGTGACGCTCCCGCCCCTGTCTGCGAGGCGCAGCACCTTGGCAACCACCCTGCGGCCGAGCAGGACCGACACGGTCACGAGCCCGACGAGCAGCGCGATCGCGGTGAGCGCGGCCTGCCCGGTGCGCGCCCCGGCGGTGGCGAGCGCGGAGACCACCGAGAGCAGGAGCCAGCCGACCACGTCGTCGATGACGGCGCTGCTCAGGATGAGCTGGCCGATGTCGCGGTGCAGCAGGCGCATCTCCATCAGTACCTTGGCGATGACGGGGATGGCGCTGACGCAGAGCGCGACGCCGAGGAAGAGGGCGAAGACGGTGTGGTCGACGCCTTCGGCGATCATCTCGGCGGGGGCGAGGAACCCGATCCCGACGCCGAGGACGAGCGGTACGGTCAGTCCCGCACCGCTGATCACGGCGGCGGTCTTCCCCTGGCGGCGAATGAAGCCCAGGTCGAGGTGCATGCCCGTCAGGCCCACCAGCAGCAGGACGCCGACCTGACCGACCGCGTCGATCATGTGGAATCTGGCCGGGTCGGTGGGCAGCAGCCAGGCGGAGAACTCGGGGGCGACGTTGGCGAGCAGCGAGGGCCCGATCAGGATTCCCGCGCTGAGCTCACCGAGCAGGGCGGGCAGGCCCAGCCGGACGGAGAGACGGCCCAGGACGGTGGCCAGCCCCAGGAGCAGCCCGAGCTGCAGCAGGAGGATCATGAGGTTCTCGGCGGGGATGACGGCGACGGGAGCCATGGCGACCGGCACGGGGATCGGCATGGGGATCAGTCACCGTTCTCGACGTAGTACCAGTTCTCCGGGCTGATCATCCCGAAGGGGTTGATCGGCTCGAAGCCGCGGAGGTTGTTGGCCACCTCGAACAGCCGCAGCGAGAAGTTGGGGATGAAGATGACGGGGACCTGCTCGGCGATGTAGTCCTGGTACTCGTAGAGCGCGGCGGGGTCGTCGCTGGTCAGGGTGCGGTCGATGAGCTCGTCGGCCTTCGGGTCGGTGTAGTGGCCGAAGTTGCCGCCGGCGTCGGTCCGGAAGAGGATCTCGCCGCTCGGGTAGTGGTAGACCCAGCCGCCGCCCCAGGTGCTCAGCTCCCACAGGCAGGGACTGTCGGGCCCGACGACGCAGGGGGCGTCCTCGGCGACCAGGACCGAGCCGTAGACCTCCTGCAGCCGCAGCTCGATGCCGGCCGCGACCGCGTCGTCACGGAACTGCTCCATCAGCCGGGTGAGGGCGGGACGGCCCTCGGCGTACCTGAGCGAGAAGCTGAGCTTGGTCCCGCCCGGGATGCCCTCCCCGGCCTGGCCGGGGCCGGTGCCGGGGTTGACGCAGACGGCCGGCGTCGTGCTGGTGTCCCAGCCGTTCGCCTCCAGCAGCTCGCGGGCCCGCTCCGCGTCGAAGGGCAGGATCGGCGCGCCCTGCAGGGTGGGCGAGACCAGGTCGCTCACCGGGTAGCGGGGCACCGGCCCGTCCTGCCGGTAGGCGTAGCCGTGGTAGATGTCGCGGGCCGCCCGGTCCTGGTCGAGCGCGTGCTGCATCGCCTGCCTGATGTAGGTCTGGGCGAGCATCTTCCCCGCGACGGTCGGGTTGTTGTAGTTGAGCGGGATGTAGCGGATACAGAAGGCCGCCTGCGGGACCAGCGTGTAGTTCTCACCCAGCGGGTTGGGGCCGCCCTTGGTGGGGTCGTCGGTCGGCTCGGTGCTGAAGCTCAGCGGGAGGTAGCCGACCTGGATGCCGTCCGGCCCGTCCGGTCCCTCCAGCAGCTTCTGGTACTCCTCCCCGTCGGACATGAAGGGGAGCTGCCGGAACTCGTCCAGGTGCGGCTTGTTCGGCCCGGAGTAGTGCTCGTTGGGGACGAAGGTGACGACGCCCTCCATGGTGTAGCTCTTCAGCCGCCACGGGCCGCTGACCACGCTCCACACCGGGCTCGTCGCCCAGTGCACCCGGTCGGAGTTGTCCTCCTCGATGACGCCGCCGTTCTCGCCCATCAGGAAGTCGTAGACCGCGGCGACGTTCTCCAGGCTGTACGAGGCGTCGGAGGGCCCGTCGGCGGTGCGGTCCCAGGCCTTGGGCATCGGGGTGATGGTGCTGAGCTGGTTCATCAGCACCCAGCGCTTGGAGTAGACCTTGTCGAAGGTGAAGTAGACCTTGTCCTCGGCGAGCTTGCCGTAGGAGACGAGGTTGTCGGGGAAGCAGCCCGGCACGTACTCGCCGTAGCGCTCGCCCTTGACCGCCATCATGTTCACCCAGAACAGCACGTTGTCCGCGCAGATCGTCTCGCCGTTGGACCATTTCCAGGGCTTGACGGTGACGGTGACGGTGAGGCCGTCCTCGCTCCACTGCGGGGGCTCGCCGATGCTGAGGTCGTAGTCGACCTCGGGGGTGCCGTGGGTGCCGAAGAAGTAGAGCGGCCGGTACATCAGGATCTGGAACTCGAGCAGGTTGCGGGTGCCGAAGCGCTCGGGCGGGGTGAAGGGGAAGATGATCGAGGGAGGGAATCCGGGGGCGCAGGCCCAGGTCACCGTGCCGCCCTTGACGGGCCGCTCAACGTTCGGACGGGCAATGGTGTTCAGGGTCATGATCAGCTCTCAGTCCTCTGGTGGGGCAGGGCAAAGGTCTCGGGATCGATCTCTTCGAGCAGGGAGACACCGCTGCTCGCGTGGGCTCCGTAGCGCTCCCACGTCTCGTGGAGCAGAACGCGGCCGTCGGGGAGGAGTTCGGGGGTGCTGCGGCAGTGGCCCGACACGACGGCGCCGGTGTCGAGGACCATGGTGTAGGCGAAGTCGAGGGTGCCGTCGGAGGCGCAGAGCCCGGTGAGGGTCCCCCGGCGGGCGTGGCCGCCGGAGAACTCGCCCCACAGCAGGTCGCCGTCCTGGCGGTACAGGGCGATCGGGTGCTCCTCCCCCGCCGGGACGCCGCCGGTGGTGAAGCGGCGTCCGTTGTAGTCGATCATGAGCGGGCCGCCCGGAGTTCGAGGGTGCAGCACTTGGCGCTGCCCCCGGACTTCAGCAGCTCGGAGAGCTCGACGCCGATGGGCTCGTAGCCGCGCTCGCGCAGCTCGCCCATCAGATGGGTGGCCGCGGGCGGCAGCAGGACGTGGCGGCCGTCGGAGACGGCGTTCAGCCCGAACACCTCGGCGTCGGCCTCGTTGGCGATGATCGCGTCGGGGTACAGGACGCGCAGCACGCCCTGGCTCTCCCTGGAGAAGGCCCCCGGGTAGTACATGATCTGGTCGCGGTCGAGCACCGCGAGCGCGGTGTCGAGGTGGTAGAAGCGCGGGTCGACCAGCCTCAGCCCCGCCACGGGCATCCCGAAGAACCTCTCCGCCTCGCGGTGCGAGCGGATGTCGGTGCGAAAGCCGGTGCCGGCCAGCAGGTACCTTCCCGCGTGCAGGTAGTCGCCCTCGCCCTCGTTGACGAAGACGGCCTCGCGGGTCTGGTAGCCGCGGGCGCGGAACCACTCCAGGTAGGCGGGCCCCTCGGCGGCCCGCTCCTCGTGGCGGAACCTGGCCGACAGCACCTTGCCGTTGATGACCGTCGCGCCGTTGGCGGCGAAGACCATGTCGGGGTTGCCGGGCAGCGGTTCGATGAACTCCACCTGGTGTCCCAGGGCGCGGAAGGCGCGCAGCAGGCCGTCCCACTGGAGCCTCGCCAGCGCGCCGTCGACCGGTTTGCCGGGGTTCATCCAGGGGTTGATGGAGTAGACGACATCGAAGTGGGTGGGAGGGCACATCAGGTAGCGGCGGGTGCGGGCGACCCTCAGGGTCCGCTGTGGCGCCTCCTCGGCCAGCTGCGTCATGACAGTTCTCCGTCCCGGACGAACGTGACGTTGATCTTGGAGGCGTAGTCGAGCATCGTCTCCCTGGCGTCCTCCAGGGAGGTGCCGGTGGTGCCCAGGAAGCCGAGGATGCTGTTGCCCTCCGGCGGGCGCCGGACGACGTCCCCGGGCTTGGCGGTGATCTTGAGGAAGAAGACCCGCTCGGACTCGGAGACCTCGGCGGGCACGTCGATCGCGGCGATCTTGCCCGCGTCGCACATCAGGCACATCGCGGTGATGTGGACGCCGGTCGGCCGGTAGTGGCGCACCCTCGGCGCGGCACCGCGGGCCACGTCCATCACGGCGCGGATCGGGTTGTGCGCGGCGGTGATCCCGGCGATGAGGTCCAGCCCGCCGCCACCGGGCCTGATCGCGATCTCCAGCAGGTACGGCTCGCCCTGGTGGAAGCGCACCTCGGCGTGCAACACGCTGCGGCGCAGCCCCTGGGAGTGCGCGCCGGCCCTGACCACGCGGTGGACCGCGTTCACCTGCTCGGGGGTGAGGGCGGTCGGCCCGTGGTGCACGTCGTCGTCGAAGGTGCCCCCCTCGACGGTGATGCGGTCCACGATGGAGCCGAGGTAGACCTCGCCGTCCCAGGCCACGGCCTCGATGAGGAACTCGTCGCCGTCGAGGAACGCCTCGACGAGCAGGCCGTGCGGGCCGAGGTCGAGGCCGTGCGCCTCCATCTCGAACCACGACATCCCCTCGATGCCCTCCAGCGCCTGCGGGAACAGCTCCGCCATCTCCTCGGCATCGTCGACCTTGAACACGAAGTTGCTCGCGGCGCCGAGGGTGGGCTTGAGGATGACCGGGTAGCCGAAGTCGCCGGCCGCGCCGAGCGCGGCCTCCAGGTCGGTGACGAAGCGGAAGCCGGGGTGCGGAGCGTCGTATTTGCGGTGCGCCTCGCGCATCAGCAGCTTGTTGCGGCTGGTCCTGGCCGCCTCGACGCCCACGCTCGGCAGTCCGAGCGCCTCGGCGACGGCCGCGACCGTGGTCACGGCCGACTCCGAGAAGGTGATGATCCCGTCGAAGCGCTCCTGCTCGTGCCACTCCTTGGCCTCGGTGATGAGGTCGTCGATGTTCTGGGAGCCCACGACGCGGTAGCGGTCCTCCGGCCAGAAGTCCGGGGTGCCGATGCCGTTGAGGACGTAGAGTTCCGCGCCGTAGTCCTGAACCTGCTGGTAGCGGGAGTGGTAGTAGGTGGCGTTCTGGCGTGCTTCCATGGCGAGGAGTTTCATCGGGGGCTCCCGGGCAGTCGCGGTAGCGTGAAGGCGTCGATCGTCTCCGCGGAGGTGTCGAGGGTGAGCTCGACACCGGCCGCCTCGGCCTCGGCCGCGACGTCGATGAGGATGGGGGCGGCGCAGGAGAGGAAGGCGCGCACCTCCATCAGGAGGTCGCCGGGCTCGTCGCGCTCGGCGGTCAGCAGCCTCGCGAGCTGGGTGACGATGTTGTCCGCCGCCCGGGTGAGGCTGAACGAGGTGAGGTCGTAGCAGAGCCGGAACCTCTCGACGACCACCGTGGCCCGGCGGCGTCCGGCGTCGGTGACCTTCAGCTCCTCCCCCGGGTCGGTGACGAGGGCGTCGAGGCGGTCGGCGAGCGCGTTCCACGGCTCGCGCAGCCTGCGGGAGGTGACCTTGTCGAGCCCCTCCCTGGTGAAGTTGGCCCGCTGGTCCTCGGGGCAGGTCAGGGCGAGATAGAACCGGACGAGGTCGCGTGGCACCTCGGCGACCAGGTCGGCGCCGCGGATGAGGTGGTTGCGGCTGGTGGAGAACTTCTCGTTCTCCAGCTCATAGAACTCGTTGCAGATGTTGGTGTCGGGGGTGATGTAGCGGTCGCCGTGGGCGAGCAGCATGACCAGGTCGACCATGCCCCAGAAGTAGACGTTGTCGAATCCGTGGAAGTAGACGAGGCTGTTGCCGCTCTCGGCGCGCCAGGCCTGGTCGACGGGGCCCTCCGGCTCGCCGGCCGCCTTCCAGGTGCTGTAGATCGAGGCGGGCATCGCCTCGACCCACGGGTAGAGGATCTGGCCGGGCGTCTCGGCGAAGGGGGCGTCGATCCCCCAGCCCGGCGAGGGCACCGTGATCGGGATCTCGGGAAGCGGCCTGGCCAGGATCTCGCGGATGAGCTGCTTGCTGTGTCCCCGCCAGGTGCTCTCCCGGGCGGCGTAGTAGGCGGTGAGCTCCTTTCGGTAGTTCTCGATGGGCAGGACCAGGACGGTGACCTCCCGCGAGGTCACCGGGTCTGCGGGGTCGAGGACCGAGCGCGGGTCGCCCAGGTCGTCGAAGTGGTTGGGGTGGCCGCAGCCCTCGCACGACCCGCCGCAGCTCTCGGTCAGGCAGGCCGGGCACTCGCCCTTGACCAGCCCGTCGAACAGGTAGGTTCCCGCGTTCTCCGCGTACGGCATGCGCACGGTCCGCGTCTCGAACCGGCCCTGCTCGTGCAGGGCGGTGACGAAGTCGAGCACGGTACGCCGGTAGACGTCGTCGATGGGCGGCATCGGGGCCAGCGAGATGCCCATCGCCTCGACCGACCGCTGGATGCGGGCGGTGGACGTCGCGCACAGCTCGGCCGGCGTGGTGCCGTGCTTGTGGGCGGTCGAGATCATGTACGACTGGCTGTCGTCGGTGCAGGTGTTGTAGTTGACCTCGCGGCCGTCGGCCCGCAGGTAGCGGGCGTAGACGTCTCCGGCGACGTAGGGACCCGCCATGTGACCGACGTGCAGGTCACCGTTCGGCGTCGGCGTCGCGGCGATGACGATCGTCTCCGTCATCTCTCCTCCTGGTGGCGGTTCTCGAACGTGCGGGTCATGTCGTGGTCCCACCAGATGCCGTACATCTCGAAGCTGGCGGTGCCGTCGTTGACGACCCGGTGGTCGGTGCCAGGCGGGAAGTAGACGACGTCTCCGGCGGAGAAGGGGGTGCTCTCGCCCTCGCTCTCCAGAACCGCCTCGCCGGAGACGGCGATGAAGATCTCGTACTCGTGGTGGGCGTGCCGGGTCGAGGCGGTTCCCGGTTCGATGACGCACCAGGCGCCCTCGAAGGGGGCGTTCAGCGTCTCCCAGGGCAGCAGCCGCTTGGCGAGCAGCCCGTTGTCCTGGCGCAGGTGGGCGGGGTCAAAGGTACGGAGGTCCACGGGGGTTCTCCTCGAAGGTTTCTGAGAGGCTCGGCAGGGGTCAGGAGGCGATCGGGAGGGCGAACGGCGTGAGGAGCTCGGCGGCGGCGTTGTTGCCCTGGATGTCGTAGACGATCTCCTCCGCCCGGTTGGCCAGCGTGCTGAGCAGGGAGTCGGCGATGCCGTGCGTGTCCTCGTTCACGCCCTGCAGGTAGCAGGCGGCGCCCGAGCCGGTGGGCAGCGACAGCTTGTAGAAGCGGTCGACGCCGATCTCGCCGAGGCCGGCCTTGGTGGCGAGGTCGCGGATCAGCGTGGGCATCCGGCGGTCGAAGCCGGTGCCGAGCAGCAGGACGTCGCAGGTCAGCTCGTCGTGGTCGCCGCTCTTCCTGTCCCGGAGGGTGAGGACGATCTCGTCGCCCTCGATCCTGGCCCGGGCGATCTCGGCCATCGTGATCATCCGGATCCTCTCCTGTCCGGCGAGGCGCTCCAGGTAGATCTGCCGGTAGAGGTTTTCGAGCAGGCCCGGCGACAGCCCGGCGTAGTTGGTGCGGTGCATCTCGCCGAGGAGCTGGCGTCGCGCCTCGGGACGCGACCGGTGGAACTCGTCGACGAAGGAGGCGTAGAAGAGCTCGTTGGTGAACTTGCTGCTCTCGTAGCCGGTGAGGCCGATGGAGCGCATGATCATCGTGCACTGGGCGTTGGGCATGCTCTGGTGGGTGGACCACAGCATCTCGGCCGCGCTCTGCGCGCCGCCGATGACCGCGACCCGGTGCGGGGCGTCGTGGTCGATCTCGGCGATCACCTGGCTGTACTCGGTGCTGTGGATGATCCGTTCGCGGGGGAGCTCGTCGAACACCTCGGGGATGTGGGCGTCACGGCCCGCGCCGACCACCAGGGTGCGGCAGCCGATGGTCGAGCCGTCGGCGAGCCGGACGATCCACCGTTCGACGCCGCCGTCCTCGGCCATGACCGGCTCGACCGCCACGCAGCGCCGGCCGTACTCGATGCGCACCTGAGCGAGCGACTCCGCCACCCAGAGCAGGTAGTTCGAGATCTCCGTTCTGTACGGGGTGAAACTGCCCAGGTTGACGAATTCACTGAGCCTTCCCACGGAGTGCAGGTGGTTCACGAAGGAGAATCTGCTCTGCGGGTTTCTCAACGTGACCAGGTCCTTGAGAAAGGAGACCTGGCTCTGGGCCCAGGGCAGCAGCATTCCCCGATGCCAGACCACGTTCTCGTGCTGTTCTATGATCAGCGTTCTTGTGGCCAGTTCCGGAGCGAGCTCTTCGAGGGCCACGGCGAGGGCGAGGTTGGACGGCCCTGCGCCGAGAGCGAGTAACTCGACTTCCTGGTGCTTCACGATGGTCGCCTCCCGGACGACTTCTCGGGCTCGGTGCCCGTGACGAATGGTTTTCTGGGTTTCTCCTGGTCGGCTCACTGCCAGCCGGCGCCGCCCGCCGGGGTGCGGGCCGCGGTGGCCGTGAGGCCGGCCCTCATCCCGGGCACGGCCGCGGCGACGAGAAGGGCGGTGAGAGAACGGGCGCCGAGTGCGGGGGCGATGCGACTGACCGTGGTGCTCATTGTTCTTCTTTCCTTTCGACCGGCGATTCTCGGCGCCCTTTTTCTGTTTCACGGGTGATCTCCGAATTACGTTTCCGGATATTTCCCGCTTCGTTCTGACACTTTGATTCTTGAGCGATCGTGGTTGCTTGCGGAAGCCCTGGAGCCTGTCAGCGCGCTGCAATGGCAGGACGCTGACAGGCCTCCTCGTCGAAGGACTCAAGACGCCCGAGTGCGAGGTCGAGGTCGGTGCCGCAGGCCACCAGCGACCACCCGGAGAGTTCGGGCACGCTGCGGAGAGCACGCAGACACAGTCGGGCCGCGGCGCTCTCGGCCTCGTCGAGGGTGGGCCTGCGGATGAAGAGACCGAGATGGATTCCGGCGGGATGCTGCTCGCTGTAGATGTGCTCTATCCCGTCGGCGGACTCCGCCAGCACCAGAAGAAGGTGGCGGAGCTCACGCGCGGGCATCCACCCACCGTCCGGGGCCAGGTGGCCTTCGATCTGGGGGGCACGCAGGCGCGCGTTGATGAGATACATGAATCGACCGTGGTTCGCGCGCGGCGAATCCACCAGGTATTTCCCCTGTCAGGTCCATGGCGTGGCAGCATCATGCCAGCGCGCCCCGCTCCCGCGGCCCGATGCCGGCGGCCCCGCACGACGCCCCCGCAGACCCCGCGTCCCACCCCGGCAGGACCCCCGGACAGCGTCCCCGCAGGCCTCGCGCCCACCCCGGAAGGCCCTCGGAGGACACCCCGCCACACCCCGCGTCCGAAGGAGGATCCCAGCGGACCGGCACGCCCCGGCGGGGGCGGGGGCGATCGCGTAACCCGGTCATCACTGCGCCCGGCTACTTTTCAAGCTGTGATCGTCGTGGGTCCCGCCCACCGGATCGTGTCTCGGTCATGCTCGAACCGTGGAGGAGTCGTGCTCATGCTGCTTGGCATCGGGTCCGCCGAGGAAACCGTCTACCGCACCATTCTGGAGAACCCCTCCTTCGGGGTGACCGAGCTGAGCCTGGAGCTGGGATGGCCGGTCCACCGGATCCGCGCCACCCTGGACGAACTGGCCAAGTTGTCACTCCTGCGCCCCTCCTGGGAGGAGCCGGACGTGCTGCGCCTGGTCCGCCCGGAGGTGGGACTCTCCGCGCTGCTGGCCAGGGAGGAGGCCGCGCTGCTGGCCAAGCAGCAGGAGATCGAGCGGAGCCGGACGGCCGTCGCCCAGATGATCGCCGCCTACGGCGACCACCACCCGGCGCGCTCGGACGGCGACTCCGAGGCGCTCGTCGGCATCGACACGATCCGCGGCAGGATCGAGGAGCTGGTCGACGGGTGCCGGCAGGAACTACTCGGGTTCGAACCCAAGAGCGCCCAGACGCCGGAGAACATCCTGGCGAGCCGCCCGCTGGACGAGACCCTGCTCGACCGTGGCGTGACGATCCGCATCATCTACCCCGACAGTGTCCGCAACGACCAGGCGACCACCGGATACGCGGCCTGGCTCACCGGTAAAGGCGGCCAGGTCCGCACCACCCCCGGACTCCCGCTTCGCATGCTCATCTTCGACCGCCGAACGGCCCTGCTGCCTACGGACCCGGCCGACAGCAGCGTCGGAGCGGTTCTGCTGCGCGGGGCGGGCGTCGTCGCCGCCCTGGTCTCCCTGTTCGAGCAGACCTGGGGGACCGCCGGCCCTCTGGGCGAGGAGCGCATGCGCGACGAGAAGGGCCTCAGCGACCAGGAACGCGAGGTGCTCCGCCTGCTCTCGACGGGGTTGACCGACGAGGCGGTGGCCCGCAGGCTCGACGTCTCGGTGCGCACCCTGCGGCGCGTCACCGCCGAACTGATGGAACGGCTCGGGGCTCGCAGCCGGTTCCAGGCGGGGTGCCTCGCCGCGGCCAAGGGATGGCTGCCCTCCTGCCCGTGACGACGCGGGCCGCCCCCGACGTACGGTGATCACTCAGGCCTCGCGGCCATCTGGGTGAAATGTGCCCGAAAGGGAAGGTTCATGTGAGGTACGGCCCCACGGAGGAAATGCGTTAACCCCGTGCACGTAGGCTGTCCCGGGCCCACAGGGCGCGTACACATGGGGGAAGCCAGTGATTCCGTTACCGGTCGGCACCGGCATGCCGTCGCGAGCGCTCCTGCCCGGAGGGGCCGCGCCGCAGGTCAGGACGTTGCTGGACATCCTCGACCAGACCACGCGACGGCACCCCCACGCGCTCGCCCTGGACGACGGTAAGACCCGTCTCGACTACACCGGGCTGCGGGCCGAGGCGAACCGGATGGCCCTGGAGATGCGGGCGGCCGGGATCGGGCGCGGGGACCGGGTCGGGGTGCGGATTCCCTCGGGCACCGTCGGCCTGTACGTCGCGATCGTCGCCGTGCTCACCGCCGGGGCCGCCTATGTGCCGGTGGACGCCGACGACCCCGACGAGCGGGCCGACCTGGTCTTCGGCGAGGCGGGGGTCCGCGCCGTCATCGGCGACGGCGGGAAGATATCCCCCTACGGCGACCCGTACGAGCACCTGGACGCCTCCTCTGGTGACGCCGCGGCCGGCCGCGTCGGGCACCTCGGTGAGCTCTCCGGTGAACCCTCCGCCGAGCAGGGTGTCGAATGTGAGATTCACCACCTTCACGGCCCCGGGCACCTCGCGCCTGAGCCCCGGCGCACCGGCGGCTCCGAGCTCGACTACGCGGCCGAGCTGCACGGCGGGGGCCCGTACCACGGGCGCGGTGCAGACGCGACGGGCGGGAGAGCGGGCGAGGAGCGAAGGCGGGTCGGCGAGCGCCCCGGCCCCGAGGACGACGCGTGGATCATCTTCACCTCCGGCTCCACCGGCAGGCCCAAGGGGGTGGCGGTGACCCACCGCAGCGCCGCCGCGTTCGTGGACGCCGAGGCGCGGCTGTTTCTCGTGAAAGAGCCGATCGGCCCCGGTGACCGGGTGCTGGCGGGGCTGTCGGTGGCGTTCGACGCCTCCTGCGAGGAGATGTGGCTCGCCTGGCGTCACGGGGGTTGCCTGGTGGCGGCGCCGCGCGCGCTGGTGCGCACCGGCATGGACCTGGGGCCGTGGCTGCTGGACATGGGCATCACGGTGGTGTCGACCGTACCGACGCTGGCGGCGCTCTGGCCCGTCGAGACGCTCGACGACGTACGACTGCTGATCTTCGGTGGCGAGGCGTGTCCCCCGGAGCTGGCCGAACGGCTGGCCGTGCCGGGGCGCGAGGTGTGGAACACCTACGGTCCGACCGAGGCGACGGTGGTGGCGTGCGCGGCGCCGCTCACCGGGGAGGGCCCGGTGCGGATCGGGTTGCCGCTGACGGGCTGGGACCTCGCCGTCGTCGGCAAGGACGGCGAGCCGGTGGCCATGGGAGAGACCGGCGAGCTGGTCATCGGCGGGGTCGGGCTCGCCAGATACCTGGATCCGGTCAAGGACGCGGAGAAGTACGCGCCGCTCACCTCGCTCGGCTGGAAGCGCGCCTATCGCAGCGGCGACCTGGTGAGGGCGGAGCCGGAAGGGCTCATCTTCGTCGGGCGGGCCGACGAGCAGATCAAGCTCGGCGGGCGCAGGATCGAGCTGGGCGAGGTGGACGCGGCGCTGCAGGCGCTACCCGGGGTCGCCGGGGCGGCCTCGGCGGTCCGCACGACCGGCGGCGGACACCAGTTGCTCATCGGCTACGTCGTGCCCGGCGAGGAGTTCGACCGGCGGGACGCCGGAGACCGCCTCCGCCACTCCCTGCCCGCCGCGCTCGTCCCCAGGATCGCCATCGTGGACGAGCTCCCGACGCGCACCTCCGGGAAGATCGACAGGGACGCCCTGCCCTGGCCGCTGCCCGGCAGGCCGGGGACGGCGGAGACGCCGGACTCCGGCGTGCCTGACGTCGACCCGTGGGTGACCGAGTGCTGGACGGACATCCTGGGCGGCGTCGAGGGCGACTTCTTCGCCGAGGGCGGCACCAGCCTCGCGGCGGCGCGGCTGGTCTCGACCCTGCGGACCCGCTACCCGGCGGTCACCGTCGGCGACGTCTACGACCACCCGACGCTGGCCGGGCTCGGCAGGCACCTGTCGGCGCTCGACGCGCCGGAGATCGTGACCACCGACCGGATCGTCACGCCGATGCCGCGCCGCGCCGCGATCGCGCAGGCGGCGCTCACCGTGCCGCTGCTCAGCGTCGGCGCGCTGCGCTGGGTGGTGGCGCTCGCCGCGCTGAACAACCTGGCCGGATCTCCCTGGGCTCCTGCCGTCTCGTGGTGGTGGGTGCTCGCCGGCGCGCTGCTGTTCGTCAGCCCCGCCGGACGGATCGCGCTGGCCGCGGGCGGCGCCAGGCTGCTGCTGCGCGGCCTTGAGCCCGGCACGTACCCCAGGGGCGGCGGCACGCATCTGCGGCTGTGGTTCGCCGAGCGGCTCTCCGAGCGGCTCGGCGTGGGCGAGGTCTCCACCGCCCCGTGGCTCACCCACTACGCGCGGGCGCTCGGCGCCCAGGTCGGCGACGACGTGGACCTGCACTCGATGCCGCCGATCACCGGGATGCTCAAGCTGGGCAGGTACGCGGCCGTCGAGCCCGAGGTCGACCTCAACGGCTACTGGATCGACGGCGACCAGGTGCGTGTCGGCGAGATCAAGATCGGGGCCTCCGCCACGGTCGGCGCCCGCACCACCCTGTTCCCCGGCACGAAGATCGGCAAGAACGCCCAGGTGGCGCCCGGCTCAGCGGTGGCGGGCTCGGTGCCCTCCGGGGAGCGCTGGGCGGGTGTGCCCGCGAGCCGGACGGGCAAGGCCCGGCCCGCGGCCGTCGACCGCCCGCCGCGCTCGTGGCCCTGGGCGACGGCGTACGGGCTGTCCGCGCTGGTTCTGAGCCTCTTCCCGGTGATCGCCGCACTGCCGGGCCTCGCCATCCTGCTGCGCGACGGCGCCCCCTCCCTGCTCTCCGTCCTGTACGGGGTGCCGCTCGCCACCCTCGCCTCGGCGGCCACCCTCGCCCTGCTCACCGTGGCCTCGGTGCGGCTGCTCTCGGTCGGCCTGCACGCCGGGCAGCACCCGGTGCACAGCCGCCAGGCCTGGCAGGCGTGGGCGACGGGCCTGCTCATGTCGATGGCGCGGGTCTGGCTGTTCCCGCTGTACGCGAGCATGGTCACCCCCGCCTGGCTGCGCGCCCTGGGCATGAAGGTCGGCCGTGACGTGGAGCTGTCGACGGTGCTGGCCCTGCCGTCGATGACCTCGGTCGGCGACGGCGCCTTCCTCGCCGACGACACGATGGTCGCGCCGTACGAGCTGGAGGGCGGGCGGCTGCGGGTCGGCCACGTGCGGATCGGCAAGCGCGCGTTCCTCGGCAACTCGGGGATGACCGCGCCGGGGCGCAAGGTGCCCAAGGACGGGCTGGTCGCGGTGCTGTCCGCGACGCCGAAGAAGGCCAAGGCGGGCTCGTCGTACCTGGGGATGCCTCCGGTGGAACTGCGCAGGTCCGCCGAGGAGGGCGATCGGAGCCGTACCTACGACCCGCCGCCGAGGCTGAGGTTCGCCCGCGCCGCGGTCGAGGTGTGCCGCGTGGTGCCGGTGATGTGCACGGTCGCCGTGGCCGTGCTCGTCGCGGCGGCCGTGGAGTGGCTGGCCGGGGCGTACGGCTTCGCGGTGGCGGCGGCCCTGTCGGGCGTGGCGGTGCTGGGCGGCGGGGTGCTCGCCGCGGCGACGGCGACCGTCGCCAAGTGGGTCCTGGTGGGCAGGATCGCGGTGGGCGACCGGCCGCTGTGGAGCTCGTTCGTGTGGCGCAACGAGCTGGCCGACACCTTCGTGGAGGTGCTCGCCGCGCCCTGGTTCGCCCAGCGCTGGCTGGGGACGGCTCCGCTGAACCTGTGGCTGCGCTCCCTGGGGGCGCGGGTGGGCAGGGGCGTGTGGTGCGAGACCTACTGGCTGCCGGAGGTCGACCTGGTCAGCCTGGGTGACGGGGTGTCGGTCAACCGGGGGTGCGTGTTGCAGACGCACCTGTTCCACGACCGCGTGATGAGCATCGATACTGTCGTCATGCGGGACGGATCCACACTCGGCCCCCACGGGGTGGTCCTGCCCGCGGCGACGATCGGGGAGAACACCACGGTCGGACCGGCGTCCCTGGTGATGCGCGGTGAGTCCGTGCCCGCCGGGACCCGCTGGTTCGGCAACCCGATCGCGGCCTGGGCCCGGCGAGGATAGCGCGCGAACAGAGGAAGCCGGTGTGGCTTTGAGCACGACCTCCACCCTCCAGCTGTACTTCCCCATGCACGGCGACGACGGCTACCGGGTGGAGCACTACGACCTCACCCTCGACTACCGGGTGGGCCCCAACCGCCTGGGCGGGGTGGCCAGGATCTCCGCGGTGGCGCTGCGGCCGCTCACCCGGGTCGCCTTCGACCTCGGCGCCCTGCGGGTGAGCGGCGTGCTGGTCGACGGCGCGCCGGTGCGTTTCACCCACCGCGGCGGCAAGCTCCACCTGTCGCCCGCCGGGCTGCGCCCCGGCCGGTTCACCGTCGAGATCCGCTACGCGGGCACCCCCCGCCCTGTGAGCAGCCACTGGGGCGGGCTCGGCTGGGAGCAGCTCACCGACGGCGTCATCGTGGCCGGCCAGCCGATCGGGGCGCCCTCGTGGTTCCCGTGCAACGACCGGCCGGACGACAAGGCCACCTACCGGATCTCGGTCACCGCCGCCTCGGTGTACCAGGTGATCGCCAACGGGGAGCTCGTCTCCAAACGGCGGGCGGCCTCGACGACCACGTGGGTGTACGAGCAGGCCGAGCCGATGTCCTCCTACCTGGCGAGCGTGCAGATCGGCCGCTACCAGCAGGCCGAGGCCGGTCCGGGGACGCGGCTGGTCTTCCCCGCCGGATACGCCACGCGGGTGCGCCACGACTTCGGGCGCCAGGAGCGGATGATGGAGGTCTTCCGCGAGCGGTTCGGCCCCTACCCGTTCGGCTCCTACACCGTGGTGGTCGTGGACGACGAGCTGGAGATCCCGGTCGAGGCACAGGGTATGTCGATCTTCGGGGTGAACCACGTGGACGGCAAACGGGGCGAGGAGCGGCTGGTGGCGCACGAACTGGCCCATCAGTGGTTCGGCAACAGCCTCACGGTGGCCGACTGGAGCGGCATCTGGCTGCACGAGGGGTTCGCCTCGTACGCGGAGTGGATCTGGTCGGAGAGTTCCGGCGGCCTGTCCTCCGACGACCACGCGCACCGCTGGCACCGCCGCCTTTCGGCGCTCCCGCAGGACTTCACGCTGGCCGACCCGGGTCCCCGGCGGCTGTTCGACGACCGCGTCTACAAACGCGGCGCGCTCACCCTGCACGCGCTCCGGCGCACCGTCGGCGACGACTCCTTCTTCGCGCTGCTCAGGGAGTGGACGGCCGGGCACCGCCACGGGACCGTCACCACCGACGCCTTCACCGCGCTCGCCGCGCGCCGCACGACGCGGCCACTGGACGACCTGTTCGCCGGCTGGCTGCACGGCCGCCCCCTGCCCGCCCTCCCCTGACCTTCGTACATCGGACAACGCGATGGCCCTGATGGAAGATCCCTCCTCCCGCACGCGCCTGCTCGCCGCGCTCGCCGCCGTGGTGACCGTCGCCGCCGGGCTCACCGTCCGCGCGGTCACCGGCGGCTGGTTCGGCAAGTACGCGGGCGACGCCCTCTACACCGTGCTCGTCTACGCGCTGGTGGTGCTGGTGTGGCCCCGGATCACGCCGGTGCGGGCCGCGATCAGCGCGCTGGCGTTCAGCTGGGCGGTCGAGCTGGCCCAGCTGACGCCCGTTCCCGCCGCGCTCTCCGAGGTGAGCGTCGTGGCCAGGCTGGTGCTCGGCAGCACGTTCGGCGCGGCCGACCTCGTGGCGTACCCGGCCGGGGCCCTTCTCGCCGCGTCGGTCCACGCCCTGGCCCGGCGCCGTTCCCGGCGTCGGCGGGAACGGGCGTCCGCCGTGCCCTGAGCATCGCCGCGCGGATCGTATGATTCTCATCAATCATGCCTGAAGGACACACCATTCATCGCCTCGCCCGAGAGCATCGGCGGGCGTTCGGCGGACGGGCCGTGCACGCGGAGAGCCCCCAGGGGCGGTTCGCCGCCGGGGCCCTGCGGATCGACGGGCGGGTGCTCACCGAGGCCGACGCCCACGGCAAGCACCTGCTGCTGGGTTTCGACGACGAGCGGTGGCTCCACGTCCACCTGGGCATCTACGGCAAGTACGCCTTCGGCCCGGTCCCCGTGCCCGCCCCGACAGGGATGGTGCGCCTACGCCTGAGCAACACGGGCGAGTACGCCGACCTGCGCGGCCCCAACACCTGCGAGCTGCTCGACCCCGCGGGAAAGGCCGCGCTGCACGCCAGGCTCGGGCCGGACCCGCTGCGCGCGGACGCCGATCCGGAGATCGCCTGGCGGCGGATCAGCCGCAGTCGCGTCTCCGTCGGGGTCCTGCTGATGGACCAGTCGGTCGTCGCGGGGGTGGGCAACATCTACCGCGCCGAGGCGCTGTTCCGCCAGGGGGTCGACCCGTCACGGCCCGGCCGCGACCTCACCCACGGCCGGTGGGAGGCGATCTGGGCGGATCTGGTGCTTCTGATGGCCGACGGCGTCCGGGTGGGCCACATCGACACGGTCAGGCCCGAGCACACTCCGCAGGCGATGGGCCGCCCGCCCCGCGTCGACGGCCACGGCGGCGAGGTCTACGTCTACCGGCGCTCCGGCATGCCCTGCTTCCTGTGCGGCACCGAGATCCGCACGAAGGTGCTCGCCGGCCGCAATCTCTTCTGGTGCCCGGTCTGCCAGGTCGGCTGACCTCCTCCCCGGTGGGGAAGGGCGCCGAGCGGGCCGCTGACGAGCGCGGGCATCGGAGAGTCCGAAGGATCTCGGAGGATCCTCGGGGTGAGGCGCCGGGGATCGCCTCACATCAGGGTTCTGGCCGTCCAGAGTTCGGGGAAGATCTCCCGTCGCATGCTCCGCTCCAGCCAGCTCAGGCCGCTCGACCCGCCTGAGCCGGGCTTGGCGCCCATCGAGCGGCGCACCGCCATCAGGTGCCGGTAGCGCCATTCGGAGAACTGCTCGGCCAGGTCGGTCAGCGCCTCGGCCAGCGGGGCGAGCGGGCCGCCGTACACCTCGACCCAGACCGCCTCGACCTCGGGGACGGGCTCGTGCTCGGTGGCGAGGTCGCGATCGAGCACCGCACGGGGGACGGCGTGGCCCGCGCGGGCGAGGAAGGCGAGGACCGAGTCGTAGAGGCTCGGCCGGTGCAGGGCCTCCACGAGCTCCTCGTACGCCTCGGGGTTGCGGCGGTGCGGCCGGATGAGCGCCTCGGACTTGTTGCCGAGCAGGAACTCCACATGGCGGTAGAGGGCCGACTGGAAGCCGGACCCCTCGCCGAGCGCGTCGCGGAAGGAGTTGAACTGCGCGGGGGTCAGCCAGCTCAGCGCGGCCCAGGCGGCGTTGAGCGCCTCGAAGTGCCGTACGGTGCGCTTGATCGTCGAGATCGCGGCGTCGGCGTCGTCCTCGTCGAGCTGCCGCTGGGCGAGGTGCCACTCGGTGCGGAGCAGTCCGAAGTAGAGCTCCATCACCTGGGTGGTGACCAGGAACGGCAGTTCCTCGGGAACGTCGGTGAGGGTGCGCTGGATGCCGCGCAGTGCGGCGGTCCCCACGTAGTCGTCGTAGGGCGTGCCCTCTTCGAAGCCCAGCGTCGGCAGCCCCTCGTTGGCCTCGGCGCGCGCCTTACGGTCCTGCTCTGTGAGCTGCTTGATGCCGGTCATCACTCCTCCTCCGCCTGCGTACCTCCATGGTGGTCTGTATCGGTCTGTACGGAAATAATGGAAGAAAGGCGATTATTGGGCTGAGCCTTCGGAACGTAAGGCATCGGGCAGATCAAGTTACGACGTGACGGAGTGTGACCGTGGACGCGATGGATTGGGCGCTGCTGGCCGAGTTGCAGGACGACGCACGTCTGTCGTACAGCGAGCTCTCGCGCCGGGTGCACCTGTCCGCTCCGGCGGTGGCGGAGCGGGTGCGGCGGCTGGAGGAGACCGGGGTGATCACCGGCTACCACGCCCGGGTGGACGCGGCACTGGCCGGGCGCGGGGTGGCCGCACTGATCAGGATGTCGTGCTACGGGCCCCGCTGCGTGCTCCGCGACGAGCAGGCGCTCGCCTGGCCGGAGATCCTGGAGGTGCACCGGGTGACCGGTGACGCCTGCTGCCTGCTGCGGGTGGCCGCCTCCTCGATGACGGCCTTCGAGGAGATGATCGACCGGCTCGCCCCCTACGGCCACCCGTCGAGCATGATGGTGCTGTCCAGCCCGGTCCCCTGGCGCCCGCTCTCCTCGCTCTGACGGACCTCCGACGGGCCTCCGAGGGGTGGGCCTGGGTGGGTCCGCCAGGTCGGGCGACCCGGCTCGGTGGGCCTTCGCCGGACGGGCGCTCACCCTTCGGGGCGGGAATCGTTTCGAGGCCGGAATCGCGGGCCTTCTCCTGTCGAGGGACCTTTCAGCGGAATCTGGCGTGGAACCCCGGACGTTTACGCCCGGGAGGAAACGACAGCGCGGGAGGGCCTCCAGGCCCGAACGGTGCCGTGACGGCTGGTTCATGTGAGCAGATCAGTCCGGCCGTTTCTGGCTTTCGATGCACTCCTTGATGATCGACAGCGGGGCGCCGCCGCAGGAGGCGGCGACGTAGGACGGGGACCACAACTGCCCGCCCCACAGATATTGACGCACGTGCGGGCCGAACTCTTCGCGCAGCAGCCGGGCCGAGACGCCCTTGAAGGAGTTGACCAGGACCGACAGGGCCACTTCGGGCGGGTAGCCGACCAGCAAGTGCACATGATCGTGCTCGCCGTTGACCTCGGCCAGGACGGCGCCGACGTTGTCGCATACCTCGATCATGATGGCTTCACCGCGGTGCGGCATCTCGCCGGTGAACACTTTCCGCCGGTATGTGGGAGTGAAGACTAACTGCGCATGGAGGCTGTAGACGGGCGGTGCGGCCCCTGCGGATATCGGGTTCAGGTTTTCACGGCGGCGACAGGGGCCGATGGGTAGTGTGTGCGATTGTGAAACTGGTGGTGCGGGTGAAGCTCCTGCCAACGCCCGAGCAGGCGACAGCGTTGGAGGCGACCCTGCGCGCGGTCAACACGGCCGCCTGCCAGGTCTCCCGCCAAGCCCACGAGCAGCGCATATTTCGCAACTACGACCTGCGCAAGCACACCTACACGCAGATCAAGGACAGGTACGGGCTGGCCGCTCAGGCCGCGCAGCACGTCGTCAAGAAGGTCGCCGACGCCTACGCCACCCTGCACGCCAACCTCCGAGCCGGGAACCTGGGCAAGGTGGGCTCTGCCCGCCGGGCACGGGCCCAATCCACGCCGATCGTCTTTCGCGCCGACGCCGCCCAGCCGTTCGACGACCGCTGCCTGTCCTGGCAGATCGACGCGCGGACGGTGTCGATCTGGTCGGTGGCCGGCAGGCTGAAGAACCTTCAGTTCACCGCGTCCGCCCAGCAGCTCACGACCCTGTCGGCCCACCGCAGGGGCGAGTCCGATCTGGTCTACCGCGACGGCAGGTGGTTCCTGATCGCGACCTGCGAGGTGCCCACCCCCCGCGTCAAGGACCCCGGCGCCTTCCTGGGGGTGGATCTGGGCATCGTCAACCTCGCCACCACCAGCGACGGCACCCGTCACTGCGGCAAAGCGCTGAACGCGGTCAGGCACCGCCAGCGCGAGCTACGCCGCCGCCTGCAGTCCAAACGCACCAAGTCCGCCAAGCGGCTGCTCAAACGGCGCCGCCGCAAAGAAGCGCGGTTCGCCGCCAACACCAACCATGTCATCGCCAAGCAGATCGTGACCGAGGCAGAACGCACCGGCTCCGGCATCGCCCTGGAAGACCTCCAGGGCATCCGGGACCGGGTACGGCTTCGCAAGCCCCAGCGGGTCACGCTGCATTCCTGGAGCTTCCACCAACTAGGGAGCTTCATCGGCTACAAGGCGGCCCGGGCCGGGGTCGCCCTCATCCACGTCGATCCGGCTTTCACCTCCCAGCAGTGCTCGTCGTGTGGGCAGGTGGACCGCAAGAACCGGCTCGATCAAGCCTCTTTCTCGTGTACGTCGTGCGGCTTCGCTGAGCACGCGGACGTCAACGCAGCCCGCAACATCGCCGCACGCGGTGAGACGGGCTGGGCAGTGAGTCACGCTGCCTGACGCGGACCGGACCGTCGAAGCCATCGACGGCGAGGAGCTGCAAGCTCGGTCGTTCACGGCCGAGAAGCTGACGAGTCCTTCGATCGGTGGAAGCGCTTCAGGAGGGGGTTCGGTGCTCGGCGACCGCCCCGGCGGTGGCCCGCCAGATCGGTGAGGCGGGGTCGATGACGTCAAAATGATCGCCCGACATTTCGAGATATGTCACTTGATCGCCCGCCGCCTGGGCGGCTCGCGCGTAGCGGCGGCTGAAGTCCACCAGGTCCAGGTCGTCCCCGCCGCCCTGCACGATGAGCTGGGGCACTCCTACCGGAAGCCGTTCCAGCGGCCCCGAACTCCGATAGACGTCGGGCACCTCGGCGAGGGATCCGCCGAGCGCGGCGGCGACCGCGCCGGTGCCCGTGTGCCTGCGATCCCCCTCGGCCAGGTCGAGCACCCCCGCCAGGGAGACGGCCAGGGTGATCCGGTGGTCGTCGGCGGCGGCGCGCAGCGCGAGCTGTCCGCCCGCCGAGTGGCCGATCACCACGAGCGGGCCGTTCGCGCTCTCCGCCGCGAGGGCGACGCCCCGGGCGACGTCCTCGGTGGTCGCGTCCCAGCCGTGCAGGTCGGGGCGGCGGTACTCGAGGTTCCAGGCGACGAATCCGCGCTCGGCGAGGTCGACGGCGAGCGCGTCCATCAGGTCCGCGCCCCAGATCGAACGCCAGAAACCACCGTGCAGCAGCACCGCGGTGGGCACCTGTTCGCCGCTCTCCCCCGGCGCCGCGAGGGCCCGCCCGTCGATCCCGTCCGGCATCTCGTCCGGCGCCGCGGCGACGGGCGCCTGCCCCTCCGCCTCACCCGGCGGAACCGCGGACGCCTGCCCGGCGCTTCCGGGCGGCGACGTCGTGGCGAGGGCCTGCCCCCGCGCAGGATCGTCTCCGTACGGGGAGCGGACCTCCGCCCACTGGTCGGGGTGGTCACCGTAGGCGATCCTGCGCGCGGGCCGGCGCAGGCGATGGACGGCGTGCCTGATCGCCCAGGTCAGTCCCCAGATTCCCCGCCCGTGCATGTGGGTGCCCGACACGGTCCCCGCCGCCCTCGTGGCTCCGGTGGCGCCCACGCCACCGGCGGCCCCCGTGCCGCCCGTGGAGGCCGCGCCGTCCGCGGTCCCGGTGCCCGCCTCGGCCGTCGGAAGGGGCGCGTCGGCCTTCGCCGGGTGGGGCGTCATCGTCAGGTCGAGCCAGACCGCGTCGGGACGCTCGGAAGCCAGGCGGCGGGCCTCCGGATCCGGGCCCGGCAGGACGACCAGGACGTCCGAGGACTCCAGCACCGCCCGGAAGCCGGGCACGTCCGGGGTCGCCGACACCGTACCGGCGACCCCGAGCGCCGCGAACTCCCGGTCGGCCACCTCGGTGAGCAGGCGAAGATCCGCGACCACACCGGGGCCGATGAGCACGATCACATGCGGATTCGGAGGAAGCATCCGCTTATTGTGCCCCATTACACCCTGTTTACGGCTAGGGGATATATGCCGTTATCAGCATCTTCCTCTACGGTTCGGCCGCGGCCCCGGTCTTCAACAGACTCTTCTTCCCCACCTTCGAACCGCTCACCGGCACGCTGCTCGCGTTCCTCACCTACGCGATCGGATTCGTCGCGCGACCGCTCGGCGGCATCGTGTTCGGCCACTTCGGCGACCGGGCCGGGCGGGCCGGTGGCAGGGGACGGCCATCCCCGGCCACCGCCCTCCGGTGCCCTTCCCCCAAAAGGAGGATCGACATGTCCGTCGAAGACGGCGTCGCTCCCTGCGAAGTGAGGCGGACCTCCACGCGAAGCCGACCGCACGGGAGCCGGCCCGTGTCCGATTCCGGACACGGGCGAGACCGTGTCGCCTGAGTCGTGGCGCAGGAATCCTGGCCCTGGGCACACACGGAGCCATGCGTATAAGATCACTAAAATGATGGTATGTCCGCTTACCGGAAAGATCTCTAGCCGTGAGCGCTCCGAGACGTTAGCGTCTGCGCATGCGCCACGTTGAGATCTCGGGCAAGAGACTCCGGCTCAGGGAAATCACCATCGATGACGTGGACGCCCTGCACGCCGTATACGGTGACCCGACGGCCACCGAGCACCTGCCGTTCGACCCCCGCACGCGCGAGGAGGTCGAGGAAACGATCATCGAGGCGATCGACGCCTCGGAGGTCGAGCCTCGGCGTCTCTACGTGCTGGCGGTGACCGACCTCGACAACAGCGAGGCCTTCGGCGTCGCCCGGCTGCACATCGAGGCCGACCACCCGCACAGCGCGGAGATCGGCCTCGGGCTCCGTCCCGACCACTGGGGCCGGGGCATCGGCACCGACCTGATCCGGCTGATCCTGACGTTCGGCTTCCGCGATCTGCGCCTGCACCGCATCTGGGGCGCCCGCTCCCCCGCCAACACCGCCGCCCAACTCGCGATGCTGGTCGCCGGGATGGTCGAGGAGGGCAGGATCAGGCACCACGTACGAGCCCGCGGGGTCTGGCGCGACTCCATCGTGCACTCGGCGCTGGAGGACGAGTGGGAGGGGCACCGTGACGTCTGACCTGACGGGTTTCCCAGCCGAACACCGCCCACCCACCCACCATGAACCGGTCACTCGCCGACGCGCCGGTCGTGACCCGGTCGCACGCCGGACATGAGCCGACCGCGTACCGGCCGCGAGCAAAGCGCATACCGGCTGTGAGCTGGGCGCACGCCCGGTCACCAACCCGCCCGGAAGCCGGGTTCCCCACCCCTTTCCACAAATGTTGTGACGGAAATGCTGCCGTTTCCGGTCACGGGAAGTGTCAAATGCCCCTAGAGTCCGCGCATGTGAGCGAGAGTCCCATCCTCCCCGTACGAGGGCGCCCGGTACGGCCCTCCGGAAGGCACCGCAGGCCCGTGCCCTCCCAGCTCCCGCCCGAGGCCCCAGCACTCGTGCTGGCCGCGCTCGGCGACGCCTCCGGCACCGCCGCGGAGCTCGCGGCCCTCATCCGGGGGGACAATCCACAGATCCAGGTCCGACTGGCCGCGCTCGGCGAGGACGGCAAAGGACTGACCTCCGAACTGGAGGCGGCGGCGAGGGAGCGTCCCGAGGACGCGACGGCCGCCATCGTGGTTCCGCTGCTGACCGGCCCGCACCCGGTCGCCGACCAGTTGATCTCCGCGGCGGTCGCCTCCAGCAAGGTCCCGGTGACGGTCACCGCCCCCCTGGGGCCGCACCCGCTGCTTGCCGAGGCCCTGCACATCCGCCTGTCGGAGAGAAGCCTGGCGCGGGCCGACCGGATGCGGCTGCTCAACGTCTCCAGCCCGGTCGACGCGGTCATCCTTGCCACCGTCGGCGGCGAGATCGCGGCGGCGGAGGCACAGCCGACGGCGGTGCTGCTGGCCTCGCGGCTCACCCTGCCCGTCCTGGTCGCCTCCCTCGACAGCGCGCCCACCGTGGCGGACGCGGCCGGGCGGCTTCGCGGCATCGGCGCCCAGCGCATCGCCGTCTCCCCCTGCCTGCTGGGCCCTGAGGCGCCTTCAGGGCTCGCGAACGCGGCCGCGGAGGAGATCGGGGCCGAGTGCGCCGAGGTCCTCGGCGCGCACGATCTGATCGCGGACCTGGCCGCCCGCGCCTACGGAAGCATCCTGTCGGCGGATTGATCGACCCGGTGTGATGGATTCCCTCTGTCGATTATTGACCCGCGCAATCGTCAGAGGGAATAGATCACACTGTCGGGCATCGACCCGCGCAATCGTCAGAGGGGATAGATCATGCTGTTCGGAAAAGAGCATGTGGCGAGATATCAGGCGACCGACGGCGCCGAGGGACACGAGTGGCAGGGCACCACGACCCTGATCCTCACCACCGTCGGCCGCAGGTCCGGCGAGCGGCGCTCCACCCCGCTCATCTACCAGCGCCACGGCGACGACCTCCTCGTGGTCGCCTCCAAGGGGGGCGCCGACGATCCGCCGCTGTGGTACCTCAACCTCCAGGCGGACCCCGAGGTCGAGGTCCAGGTGCTGGGCGACCGGTTCAAGGCCAGGGCACGCACCGCCACCCCGGAGGAGAAACCGGAGATGTGGTCGATCATGGCCGCGGCCTGGCCCGCCTACGACGACTACCAGACGAAGACCGAGAGGGAGATCCCGGTGGTCGTGCTGGAGCGCGCCGCGTCGTGATCGACACCGCGTGACCGGGGAGGGCCGGGCGGGGCCCGTAGGCGACCGCGACCGGAGGGGACCGGGCAGGTCCCTAGGCGACCGGGACCGGCCTTCCCTCCGTACGCGGGCCAGGACCGGGGTGAGGGCTGGTCAGGGCTCCAGCCAGACGTAGCCCGCGAACCTGCCGGTCGTCCCCTCCCCGCGATGGGAGAACAGGTCAGGGCTCTCGATGGTGCAGCGGGTGTCGTGGGTGATCTCCCCGACGCCCGCCTTGCCCAGCTGCGAGGTGATCGCGGCCCGCAGGTCGAGGGCCGGGGTGTCCTGGCGGGTGATCGACCACGCCTCGGGAAGCATCACCGCGACCTCCTCACGCATGTCCGCGGGGACCTCGTAGCAGGTGCCGCAGGCCATCGGGCCGATCAGCGCGGTCATCCTCGCCGGGTCCGCTCCGCGCCCGGCCATCTCCTCGACCAGGGCCGTGACGACGCCGGACATGGTGCCGACCCGGCCCGAGTGCGCGGCGCCGACCAGTCCGGCCTCCGGCTCGGCCAGCAGGACGGGCGCGCAGTCGGCGCAGAGCGCGGCCAGGCCGAGGCCGGGCACGTCGGTACAGACCCCGTCCAGCGGCGGCGGGTCGTCGCCGAAGGGCTCTCTGACATAACGGACGTCGGCGCTGTGGACCTGCCGCATGAACACGACCCGCTCCAGGCCGAACTCAGCGGCCGTCCTGGCTCTGTTCTCCGCGACCGCGTCCGGCTCGTCGCCGCACATGCCTCCCAGGTTGCGGCTGCGGTACGGACCGGCGCTGACACCACCGTGACGATCGGTGATCCTCATCTGAAAGTTCACCCGCCGACCTTACCCGCCCAGGAACCTGCCCCCCGGGACGTTCGTTTCACAGAGACACAGATCCCCCTACAGATTGCGAACGTCGTGACTCCTCCGCTTCCTGAAGGGAGCGGCTTCTCGTTAAGCCGCTTGCGCGACATCGCGAAGGGCAAGCCCTGCCCTGAGGATGCTGATCGCCGCGTTCACGTCGGCGTGCGCGACGTGTGCGCACCGCTGACAGCGGAACTCGGCTTGGGTGGGGCGGTTCTCCTTCGCAACGTGGCCGCAGGCGGCGCACGTGCGGGAGGTGTTGGCGGGGTTCACCGTGATCACTTCTCGACCGGCGCTTTCAGCCTTGTCCGCGAGGATCGTCAGGAACACCCCCCAACCCGCGTCGAGAATCGAACGGTTGAGGCCGGACTTCTGGGCGACGTTACGGCCGGGCGCCTCGACGGTGCCGGACGCCGAGCGGGTCAGGTTCGCGATCCGCAGGTCCTCGCAGGCGATGACGTCGTGGTCGCGGACCAGCGCGAGTGCGGCCTTGTGCGCGCCGTCGAGGCGTTGACGACGGACCTTGCCGTGCAGGGCGGCGACCCGCGCCACCGCTTTGCGGCGCCGGTTGGAGCCGCGCTTCTTCCTGGCGAGGTCGCGTTGGGCGGCAGCGAGGCGGTCGGCGGACGCGGCCAGGTGACGAGGGTTGTCCAGGTGCTCGCCGTCGCTGGTGGTGACGAGCGAGGCGACGCCCAGGTCGATTCCGACGGCCGTGCCGGTCGTGGGAAGCGGTTCGGCGGGTACGTCATCACACGACAAGATCACGTACCAGCGCGAACCTTCCCGCTTGACGCCGATCGTCTTGACGATGCCGCGCATGGCGCGGTGCTGGTGAACGCGGACATGCCCGACGCCCTGGAGGCGGAGGTAGGTGGCGGTGGGGTGTTCGGGCTGGGAGTCCCACCGGCAACCGTCGCCGTCCTTCGGCCATTCGACGCTGTCGAACCGCCCCCGGCCCTTGAAGCGGGGAAAGCCCGGCGTGCGCCCGGCCTTGACGCGGGCGAAGAACGCGGCGAACGCCTTGTCCAGGCGGCGCAGGGTGGCCTGCTGGGAGGAGAACGACCACCGGCCCTGGCCGCCCGCGTCGGTGGCGCGGATGTGCTTGAGGTCGGCCGACTGGTCGCCGTACTTGATGCTCACGCCCGCCATGCGGTACGCGGTGCGGCGGTGCTCCAGCGCGGCGTTGTACAGAGCGCGGTGATCGTCCAGGCAGGCGGTCAGCGCGACCTGCTGGTGGGCGGTCGGACGCAGCAGGAACTTCAACGAGCTACGCACGAGCCCCCCCACCGGTGGGGACGCGCTCGTATCGGGTCTCGATGTAGCGCTGCACGGTATCGGCGGACACCGCGCCGGTCGTGGCCACGAAGTACGACCGTGACCACAGCGTCGGCAGTTGGGAGCGCAGGTGCGGAAACTCGGCACGCAGGTGGTGGGAGGTGAAGCCCTTGAACTGATTGGCCACATGCGACGGAGAGTTCTTCGGGTGCGGCTTGACGAACAGGTGTACGTGGTCGGGCATCACCTCAAGCGCCACGATCTCCCGTCCGTGCTCGTCGGCCTTGGCGCGAATCAATTCCTCAAGGAGGTCCTTGACCCGCCCGCCCAGGACCGGGCGGCGGTACTTCGGGCACCACACCACGTGGTATCCGAGGTCGTACGCCGCGCCGGGGGTGCGCACTTGACGGGTCACACGATCACTATGACAGTGCCGTCCATCTAACGTGCGACGATCGGAGATCCCCCATGCGCAGACCTGACCGGCCAGGGCACGCTCGGGCCTTGACGGCCCTCCCGCTCCCGATTCCCCCGTCACCTAAAGGCGACGGCCCCCTAAGGAGGATCTGATGGCTCAGGTTGTGTACGACCGCAAGGAGCAGTACCAGCAGATCGAGAGCGGCCTCATGCCCGGCGAGCAGATCATCGCCGTCTACGACGCCATCGGTACCGGCACCGGTTTCCTGGGGCTCACCGACAAGCGGGTGATCGTGCAGGACAAGTCGTTCGTCGGCAAGAAGATCGCCATCACGAGCATCCCCTACAACAAGGTCTCCGCGGTGAGCGTGGTGAGCAACAAGTCGATCGCGGGCTCGTTCTTCTCCTCGGGGGCCATCGCGATCCACGTGGGCACCCACACCTACGAGGTGGAGTTCCGGGGCGACAACAAGGCGCACCACGTGCACAACGTGATCCTGCACTTCATCACCGCCTAGGACCCCACCTCGTCACCGCCGGAGACCACCGGGGAACCACCGCGGGAGACCACCGCCGTAGGCCCCGCCTCGCGAGAGACCGTCACCCGGCGGAGGCCGGCAACCTACCGGCGGGCGACCTGCCGGTAGAGCTCCATCGTCCGCTCGGCGATGCGCTCCCAGGAGAAGTGCTCCACCGCGCGGATCCTTCCCGCCTCGCCCATCCGGGTGGCGAGGGCTGGATCGGCGAGCAGCCGGTTGACGCGCTCGGCGAGGTCGGCGGCGAAGGCGTCGGGGTCGTGCGGGGTGCCGTCGGCGGCCTGGTCGATCGGGACCAGCAGGCCGGTCGAGCCGTCGGCCACGACCTCGGGGATGCCGCCGGTCGCGGTGGCCACGACGGCGGTCTCGCAGGCCATCGCCTCCAGGTTGACGATGCCCATCGGCTCGTAGACGGAGGGGCAGACGAACACGGTGGCGTGGGTGAGGATCTGGATCACCTCGGGGCGGGGAAGCATCTCCGAGATCCACACGACGCCCTCGCGGTCGAGCCCGCGCACGAGCGCGGTCACCTCGGCGGCGATCTCGGGCGTGTCAGGGGCTCCCGCGCAGAGCACCAGCTGGGCGTCGGGGTGGAAGTCGCGTGCCGCGTGGAGGAGGTGGACGAGGCCCTTCTGCCGGGTGATGCGGCCCACGAAGACGACGTAGGGCCTGCTCGGGTCGATGCCGTGCCGTTCCAGGACGTCGGTGTCCCGGTCGGGGGCGTACTCGCCGGTGTCGATCCCGTTGTGGATCACTGTGACCCTCTCCGGCGAAATCTCCGGATAGCTCGCCAGCACGTCGCGGCGCATCCCCTCGGAGACCGCGACGATCGCGTCGGCGCTCGCCAGCGCGCCGCGCTCGGCCCACGATGACAGCGTGTAACCGCCGCCCAGCTGCTCGGCCTTCCACGGCCGCAGCGGCTCCAGGCTGTGCGTGGTCACCACGTGAGGCGTCCCGTACAGCATCTTGGCGACGTGGCCGGCAAAGTTGGCGTACCAGGTGTGGCTGTGTACCAGGTCGGCGCCCTCACACCCGGCGGCCATCTCCAGGTCGACGCCGAGCACCTGCAGCGCTGCGTTGGCCGTCTCCAGCCCGCCGGGCACCCGGTAGGCCGCGACGCCCTCCTCCGGTCGTGGTGCTCCGAAGCAGCGGACCCGGGTGTCGGCGAGCCTGCGCAACTCCCGGGCGAGGTATTCGACGTGAACTCCCGCCCCTCCGTAGACGTCGGGGGGGTATTCACGGGTCAGCAGATCCACTCGCATGCGATCAGCCTAGTGTTTCATCCCTGTTCATCAGGTTAAGGTCCACCTATGAGAGTCCTCGCGATCGTGCTCGCCGGTGGAGAAGGTAAGAGGCTCATGCCTCTGACAGCTGATCGAGCGAAGCCTGCGGTGCCTTTCGGGGGGATATACCGGCTCGTCGACTTCGTACTGTCCAATCTCGCCAACGGCCACTACCTCCAGATCGTTGTGCTGACGCAGTACAAGAACCACAGTCTCGACCGGCACATCTCCCGGACATGGCGCCTGTCGGCGATGCTCGGCAACTACGTCACACCGGTCCCCGCCCAGCAGCGCCTCGGGCCGCACTGGTTCTCCGGTTCCGCCGACGCGCTGTTCCAGAACCTGAACCTCATCTACGACGAGATGCCCGACCACGTCATCGTGTTCGGCGCCGACCACATCTACCGCATGGACCCGCAGCAGATGGTGCGGCAGCACATCGAGAGCGGTGCCGAGGTGACCGTGGCCGCGATCCGGCAGCCGCTCTCGCTCGCCGACCAGTTCGGGGTCATCGAGACCGACCCCGCCGGGCGCAAGATCACGGCCTTCCGCGAGAAGCCGAAGGACGCGGTGGGCCTGCCCGACGCGCCCGACCAGGTCTACGCCTCGATGGGCAACTACGTCTTCAAGACCCAGTCGATGATCGACGCGCTGAGGGAGGACGCGCTCGACCCGACCAGCAAGCACGACCTGGGCGGCAACATCATCCCGATGATGGTGAAGTCGGGCAGCGCGGAGGTGTACGACTTCGCCGACAACATCGTGCCCGGCTCCACCGAGCGCGACCGGGGCTACTGGAGGGACGTCGGAACGCTCGACGCCTACTACGAGGCCCACATGGACCTCATCTCGGCGCATCCGGTCTTCAACCTCTACAACAGCAGCTGGCCCATCTACACCGGCCACGATCCGCTCCCCCCGGCCAAGTTCGTGCACAACGACGGCGACCGGGTGGGCAGGGCGATCGACTCCCTCGTCTCCGCGGGCGCGATCGTCTCCGGCGGGCTCGCCGAGCGTTCCATCCTCTCCCCCGGCGTGGTGCTGCACTCCCACTCCCAGGTCGAGGACTCGGTCCTGATGGGCAACGTGAAGGTGGGCCGCGGCGCCATCGTCCGCAAGGCCATCGTCGACAAGAACGTGATCATCCCGGACGGCGCCAGGATCGGCTTCGACCTGGAGTACGACCGCAGCCGCTTCGCGGTGACCAACGGCGGCATCGTCGTCATCGGCAAGAACGAGATCGTCGAGCGCTGACCCCCGCCCCTCTCGCCGGACACCGAACGTCGGCGGCCTCGCCGAGGCCACCGACGCCGTGCGGGCGCACATGGTGGCCCTCGTCCGCGAGTCGGCCGCCGGAGCGGGGGTCCTGCTGACCTGCGGACTCCGGCGGCCCCGGTGGAGCTCCCTGAAACAGAACAAACCGGATGCCCTGGCGCCTGCCTGTCGCCTCAGACCGGATCCGGCTGGTCTCCGTCCCGCTGGGCGAAGCCGTCCCGCTCGCGGGCGTCCCCGCCCAGGCCCCGCGACATGAGCCCCGCGCCCATCAGGCCGGTGAGCGTCCCGGGAACGGTCGCGGAGGGGGGCGGGGTCTCGACCCGGAAACGGGGCAGCGCCTCGGGATACCTGTCGCGGACGAAGGCCACCATGTGCTCGCGCATGTCGCACTTGAGATCCCAGGCGCTGGCGGAGTCGGCGGCGCTCATCAGCGCGCGCAGCTCAAGCAGCCCGTTGGGAAGGGTGTCGGTGACCTGCAGGGTCCAGTCCTTCTGGTCCCAGAGCGGGTGCTCGCGCAGGGCCCGGTAGAGCTCGGCGCGCAGCTCGTCCACCGGCACCGACCAGTCGACCCGGATCATCACGTGACCGATCACCCGGCTGCTGTGCCGGGTCCAGTTCTCGAACGGGTTCGCCGTGAAGTAGGAGACCGGCAGGACGAGCCGTCGCTCGTCCCACAGCCGCAGCACCACGTAGGTCAGGCTGAGCTCCTCGATTCGGCCCCACTCCCCCTTCACCACCACGACGTCGTCCAGGCGGAGCGCGTCGCTGAAGGCCAGCTGCAGCCCGGCGAGCATGTTTCCCAGGGTCGACTGGGCGGCGATGCCGACGACGACCCCGGCGATACCCGCCGAGGCGAGAAGTCCGGCTCCCAGCGCCCGCACCTGCGGGAAGGTGAAGAGCATCGCGCCCAGAGCCAGCACGATGATCACCGCGGAGGCGACCCTGCGGACCAGGGTGATCTGGGTGCGGATGCGGCGGGCTCTGCGGTTGGCCTCGCCCTCGACGGCGATCAGGCGTTCCAGGACCACGTCGGTGACCGCGTAGGCTGCCTGGATGATCAGCCAGGTGGCGCACCCGATCATCGCCAGGCTGAGAGCGCGGTCGATCACCTGGCCGAGCGAGCCCTCCGCCATGCCCGGTTCGTAGATGGTGTGGGCCGTCGCCACGACGGCCGTGGCGAACCCCGGCCAGGTGCAGCGGTGCACGAGCGGACCGGCGAGGACCCATCTCTCGCCGATCAGCCGCGAGCGCAACACCCGTCGCACCACCTCCACCGCCACGACGGCGGCGACGATGGAACCGATCATGATGATCCAGCTGGACACGTGAGGCGTCCCCCTCGTCGTCTCTCTGCCCCGTCGTTCTCTTCCCGGACCGACAGCTAATCAGAAGGATTCGTCGAACGTGACATTCCCTTCGACGGCTATCTGGTAGGCGGAAACCCGGCGTTCGAAGAAGTTGGCCAGCTCCTGCACGTCCTGCAACTCCATGAACGCGAACGGGTTGGCCGTGCCGTACCTGACGGGCATCCTGAGCCTGACCAGGCGCTGGTCGGCCACGTACTCCAGATAGCGGCGCATCTGGTCCACGCTCATCCCGAGCAGGCCGTCACCGCACAGGTCGGCCGCGAAGGCCAGCTCCGCCGCGACCGCCTCCTCGATCATCCGGGTGACCTGCTCGACGAGCTTGTCGTCGAACAGGTCCGGCTCCTCGGCCCGTACGGTCTCCACGACACCGAAGGCGAACTCCATGTGCATGGACTCGTCGCGGAAGACCCAGTTCGTCCCGGTGGCCAGGCCGCCGAGCAGGCCCCGGGAGCGGAACCAGTAGACGTAGGCGAAGGCCCCGTAGAAGAACAGCCCCTCGATGCACGCCGCGAAGCAGATCAGGTTGAGCAGGAACGCCCGCCGGTCCTCCCGCGTCTCCAGCCGGGTCAGCCCGCCGAGCGAGTCGATCCAGCGGAAGCAGAACTCCGCCTTGTCGCGGATCGAGGGGATGTGCTCGACCGCGGCGAACGCCTTGACCCGCTCGTCGGGATCGGGCAGGTAGGTGTCGAGCAGGGTGAGGTAGAACTGGACGTGCACCGCCTCCTCGAACAGCTGCCTGCTGAGATACAGGCGCGCCTCGGGGGCGTTGAGGTGCTGGTAGAGGTTGAGGACGAGGTTGTTGGCCACGATCGAGTCGCCGGTGGCGAAGAAGGCCACGAGACGGTTGATCAGGTGACGCTCCTCGGGCGTCATCCTCGCCAGGTCCGCCAGGTCGGAGGTGAGGTCCACCTCCTCGACCGTCCAGGTGTTGCGGATCGCGGCCCGGTAGCGCTCGTAGAACTCCGGGTAGCGCATCGGCCGCAGGGTGAGATCCATGCCGGGGTCGAGCAACATCGGCGCATCGCCTTTCTGAGGGCTTCTGAGGACTTCTGAGGTCTTTCGCAGACCGGAGACGGCTACTGGCAGGCGTCGCAGTACTCGGGGTTCTCCAGGGAGCAGGCGACGGCCTCGGACACGACCTCGGGCACCGCCCCGGGCACGACCTCGGGCACGGCCCGCTCCGCCGGGGCCGCCACGGTGGCCTGCGCGATCCGGGTGGCCGGGCGCGAGCGCAGGTAGTAGGTGGTCTTCAGGCCCGACTTCCACGCGTAGGCGTACATCGAGGAGAGCTTGCCGATGGTCGGCGTGGCCATGAAGAGGTTCAGCGACTGCGACTGGTCGATGTACGGGGTGCGCGCGGCGGCCAGGTCGATCAGCGCCTTCTGCGGCAGCTCCCAGGCGGTCCGGTAGAGCAGCCTCAGGTCGGCGGGGATCTCGGGGATGTCCTGGACCGAGCCGTCGGCGCGCTTGATCGCGTCGCGGATCGGCGCCGTCCACAGGCCGCGGGCCTGGAGGTCACGGACGAGATAGCGATTGACCTGGAGGAACTCCCCCGAGAGGGTCTCGCGCTTGAAGACGTTGGAGACCTGCGGCTCGATGCACTCGTAGCAACCGGCGATGGAGGCGATCGTGGCCGTCGGCGCGATCGCGATCATCAGCGAGTTGCGCAGGCCGGTTTCCGCGATCCGCTCCCTGAGCTCCGTCCACGCGGCCGACGTCGCGGCCCCGTAGTGGTCGGGGTGCAGCACCCCGGTGGCGGCCCTGGTCTCCTCGTACGAGGGATGGCGGCCACGCTCGACGGCCAGGTCCGAGGAGGTCCGGTAGGCGGCGAGCGCGATCTCCTCGGAGATCCGGGTGGACAGCTCCAGCGCGCGCGGCGAGTCGAACGGCAACCGCAGCGTGAACAGCACGTCGGCCAGGCCCATCAGGCCGAGCCCGATCGGACGCCACCTCTGGTTGGCGGCCCTCGCCTCGGGGGTCGGGTAGAAGCCCAGGTCGATGGTTCGGTCGAGGAACCGCACCGCGGTACGGACCGTCGCGCGCAGCCGCGCCCAGTCGATCCCGTCCTCGAGGTCCCCTGACAGGTGGGCGGCGAGGTTGATCGAGCCGAGGTTGCAGACGGCGGTCTCGGCGTCGCCGGTGACCTCGAGGATCTCGGTGCAGAGGTTCGACAGGTGAATGACGTTCTGGGGCATCGCCGTCTGGTTTGATGTCCGGTTCGCCGCGTCCTTGAAGGTCATCCAGCCGTTGCCGGTCTGGGCGAGCGTGCGCATCATCCGCCCGTACAGGGTGCGGGCGGGAATCCGCCGGGTGAAGCGGCCCTCGGCCTCGGCGGCCCGGTAGGCGTCGTCGAACGCGGCGCCGTACAGGTCGGTGAGGTGCGGGACCTCCTTGGGGTCGAACAGCGACCAGGGGCCGTCGGCCTCGACCCGGCGCATGAACTCGTCGGGGATCCAGTTGGCCAGGTTCAGGTTGTGCGTGCGGCGGGCCTCCTCGCCGGTGTTGTCGCGCAGTTCCAGGAACTCCTCGACATCGGCGTGCCAGGGCTCCAGGTAGACGCAGGCCGCGCCCTTGCGGCGGCCTCCCTGGTTCACCGCGGCGACACTGGAGTCGAGCGTGCGCAGCCAGGGCACGATGCCGTTGGAGTGGCCGTTGGTGCCCCGGATCAGCGAGCCCCGCGAGCGGACCCTGGTCCAGGCGATCCCGATGCCCCCCGCGTACTTCGACAGCCGCGCGACCTGCCCGTAGCGCTCGTAGATGGACTCCAGCTCGTCGCGGGGCGAGTCGAGCAGGAAGCACGAGGAGAGCTGGGGCCTGCGCGAGCCCGAGTTGAACAGCGTGGGCGAGCTGGGCAGGTAGGACAGGGTGGCCATGAGCGCGTACAACTCGGCGGCCTCCTCGACGGTCTCGGCCAGGCCGCAGGCCACCCGCAGGAAGAAGTGCTGCGGGCGCTCCAGGACCTTGCGCGTCCGCGGGTGGCGCAGCAGGTAGCGGTCGTAGACGGTGCGCAGCCCGAAGTACTCGAACCTGGCGTCCGCCTCCGGATCGACCAGCGCGTCCAGGACCGCGGCGTGGGTGGACACGAACCTCGCGAGTCCGTCGGCGATCAGCCCCGCCTCGTGGGTCGCGGCGACGGACTCGGAGAAGGTACGGACGCCGTGCTCGGCGGCCTCGTCGGCGATCAGCTCGGCCAGCATCGCGGCGGCGACCCTGGAGTTCTCCGGATCGGTGATCACCCGGGCGGCGGCCTCGTCGATGGCCAGCCTGCGGCCGTCCGCGGCGCTCCCGGCGCTCAGGGCGCCGTCGTCGCCCGGCGCGGCCACCGCAGCGCTCTCGGTGTTCCCGGTGTTCCCGGTGTTCCCGGCGCTCCCGGCGCTTCCGGTGTTTCCCGCGCCGCCATGGCCCAACGCGGCCACCACCGCACCTTCGACGCCGCTGTCGCCCGTCGCGGTCGCCGCCGTGCTCCCCGTCGCGGTCTCCGCCAATGCCTGTGTCACGTGGTGCCCCTCGCTCGATCGGACTCGCCCCCACGGCTCCGCCGGATGGGCACGCGTCCGCGAGCGATCCCGGGCACGCCGGATCGCCTCGTTCCGCGAGCCCTCCCACGAGGCCCTGGACATTCACGTCACCGGCAGGTCTTCGGACTCACGGGCGCAATGCGCATGCCTACCGGCCGTCGCTTCCCAGGCGTGGATCGCCCAGTGCTCAATGACGGCTTTCGTTCCCGTTCACCGCTGCGGGGCAGTCCCGGAATCTCACCGGGTTCCCTCTTGCCTCGCCCCCCTCGGGGCGAACCAGCAACGAGCAGGATCCTACATCTAGGGGCGCCTGACGCAACTACCCCAACAAGTTGTGTCGGAGGACTTCAGCAGACCGAGCTCGTGAAGCACACCGCGGGCGCGGGCCGTCTCGGTGGAGAGCCACTGGCGAAAGTCGTCGCCGCTGAGATAGACCCGGCTCCAGCCGTGGGCCGCGCACAGGGAGCGCCAGCCTGGCGCGGCGTCGAGCCTGTCGCACAGGGCGATCGCGGCGTCCCTGTCCTCCGGGCTCATGTCCTTGGGCCCCAGCAGGCCGCACCAGTCGCTGTACTCCAGCCGGACGTCGACCTCCCTGAGCGTCGGCGCGTCGATCCCGTCGATCCGGTCACCGGAGGAGACCGCCAGGGGCCGCAGACGGCCCGCGGCGATCTCGGACCGCAGGGCACGCGCCGATCCCAGCAGGGCCGCCACCTGGCCCACCTGGAGCCCCTCCACCGCGTCCTCGGGGGTGAGGTATCCGGCATACTCCAGCAGCCGGGCGTCCACCCCGAGGCACTTGCCGATCATGCCGTAGAGCACGTGCTCGGAGCCTCCCTCCGGACGACCGCCGACCGCGAGCCCCGCCGGGTTCCGACGCAGCCGCGCGGCGAAGTCCTCGAAGGTCAGCAGGCGGGAGTCGGAGGGGACGACCAGGACCGACCAGTCGCCGACCAGGCGGGCGATGGGGGTGGCGGCGTTCACCACGGCGACGGTGTTGGCGATCTCCGCGGCGGCCACCATCGGCATCGCGGTGACGAGCAGCCTGCCCTCTCGCGCGAAGGGGCCGTGGAAGGCGCCGAACGCGTCGCGAGGGGCGGAGCCCAGGGCGCCGCCCCGCTCGACGGCCATCGCGGTACGCGCCAGTCCCGCCTGGACCACGACGGTCGCCAGCCTGCCCGCGATCCTGTCCCAGCCATGGCCGTCGGCGGTCGGTTCGAGGACGAACAGGCGCTTCACCACCGAGCCGGCGCCGTTCGCGCCGCACCCCGCGGCGACCAGCACCCCCGCCGCCAGCGCGAAAAACCCCCTACGGCGCATAAGCGCCCCTTCCCCCAAGAACCCCCTATACCAGAGGTTAGTACCTCATCACTATCCGTGATGAGACGGGGGGAGGGGAAGGGCGCGGGGCTCACTCCACCGTGACGCTCTTGGCCAGGTTCCTGGGCTTGTCGACGTCGCGCCCCAGGGCCACGGCCGCGTGGTAGGCGAAGAGCTGCAGCGGGATCGAGAGCAGGATCGGGTCCAGCTCGGTCTCGTTCTTGGGCACCACGACACAGTCGTCGGCGAGCTTGGGGTCGGCGCCGCGGTGGCCCACCATGAGCACCCGGCCGCCCCGGGCGCGGATCTCACCCAGCGTGGTGAGATTCTTGTCCAGCAGCTCGTCGTCGGGGACGATCGCCACCGTCGGCATGTCCGGGCCGATCAGCGCCAGCGGCCCGTGCTTGAGCTCGCTCGCCGGATAGGCCTCGGCGTGCACGTACGAGATCTCCTTGAGCTTCTGCGCGCCCTCGCGGGCCACCGGATAGCCCCTCACCCGGCCCACGAACATCATGCTCGGCGACTCGGCGTACTTGCCTGCCAGCTCCTTGAGCTGCGGCTCCAGCGCCAGGATCTCCTTGATCTGGTCAGGCAGCCTGCGCAGGCCGTCGCAGATCCTGCGGCCGTCGGCGGGAGACAGGTCACGCACCCGGCCCAGGTGCAGCGCGAGCAGCGCGAAGGCCACGGCGGTCGAGGTGAACGCCTTGGTGCTCGCCACCGAGACCTCGGGGCCCGCGTGCAGATAGAGGCCGCCGTCGCACTCGCGGGCGATCGCGCTGCCCACCGTGTTGACGATGCCGAGCACCCGGCCGCCCTTGCGCTTGAGCTCCTGCACGGCGGCGAGGGTGTCGTAGGTCTCGCCCGACTGGCTGATCGCCACATAGAGGGTGTCGGCCTCCACCACCGGACTGCGGTAGCGGAACTCGCTCGCCGGCTCCGCGTCGGCGGGGATGCGCGCCAGTTCCTCGATGAGCTGCGCGCCGATCTGGCCCGAGTAGTACGCGGAACCGCAGCCGATGACCTTCACTCGGCGGAACGAGCGGCTCTCCCGCGCGTCCATGTTGAGACCGCCCAGATGGGCGATGTGGAAGCGGTCGTCCAGCCGCCCGCGCAGCGTCCTGGCCACCGTGTCGGGCTGCTCGGAGATCTCCTTGAGCAGGTAGTGCTCGTAGCCGCCGGTGTCGTAGTGCCCGGCCTCCCAGTCGACGGTCAGCGTCTCCTTGGCCGTCTCCCGCGCGTCGCTGGCGAAGGTGTTGAACCCGTCGGCCCGCAGCACGGCGATCTCGCCGTCCTCCAGGTGCACCACCTGGCGCGTGTAGCGGACCAGCGCGGCCACGTCGGACGCGGCGAACATCTCCTTCTCGCCGATGCCCAGCACGATGGGACTGCCGTTGCGCGCCACGACCACCTCGCCGGGACGCTCGGAGTCGATCACCGCGATCCCGTACGTGCCGACGACCCGCTTGAGCGCGGTCCGCACGGCCTCCTCCAGCGAGTCGGCCTCCTTGACCGTACGGGCGATCAGGTGCGACAGCACCTCGGTGTCGGTCTCCGACAGGAAGATCGCACCGTCGGCCTCCAGCTTGGCGCGCAGTTCGTCGGCGTTCTCGATGATGCCGTTGTGCACGACGGCGATGCGCTCGTCGGTGGACAGGTGCGGATGGGCGTTGACGTCGCTGGGCGCGCCGTGGGTGGCCCAGCGGGTGTGACCGATACCCAGGCCGCCCTTGAACCGCGCGGGCACGACCGCAGCCAGGTCGGCCACCCGGCCCTTGACCTTGCGCATCTTGAGGCCCTTGTTGGAGATCACCACACCGGCCGAGTCGTAGCCCCGGTACTCAAGACGCTGCAGGCCCTCCAGCAGAATGGGCGCCGCGTCCTTGGGCCCTACATAGGCCACGATTCCGCACATGTAACCGCTCCTTATTCATGAACATCACTAAACGATCGAGGTGCCGTCGCCTGCTACCCGTAGACGATCCGGCGAAGCTGTCGCAGGGAGAGTTCGGGTGCCGCGACACGGCGTACCGCCAGCTCGGCGGCGACCCTGGGGAAGATCTCGTCGTTGACCAGCCCCCTGGCCCTGAGCTCCGCGTGGCGCCGCCGGACGAACTCGTCGGCGGACTCGGAGAAGTAGGCCAGCACGTCCGCGACGACCCGCGCCGCCTCGCCGGGACCGAGCGCGCTCGTCCGGGTCAGGTGGGTGATCAGATCCTCATGCGGATTCCGTGCCGTGGACACAGATCAGGACCATACGCATCCCGGAGGGACCACACCAAGTTTCCTGCCCGATTTCGGGCAGAGAATCTCCTCAACATCACAACCTCACCACAATGCGCGACAGTCGGTAATCTCTGATAACTCTAGGTAGTTGCCAGAGGGGGAGGAACCGCCATGCGCCGCCTGCCAGGGATCACCGTCGTCACCGCTCTCGCCGTCCTCGCCTCGGTCGCCCCCGCGCAGGCGGCACGTCCCGGGGGTCGGCCGGCGCCCTGGACGCCCTCGCCCCTCTCCGGGACCTCCACACCGTCCGGCACGGCGACGGCGACGGCGGGAACGAGGGCGCGGTCCGGCAGGCAGGCCGCCTTCACCAAGGCCGCACGGACGTACGGGGTGCCACAGAGCGTGCTGCTCGCGGTCTCCTACCTGGAATCCCGCTGGGAGGGCCACGGCGGGCGGCCCAGCGTCTCCGCGGGGTACGGCCCGATGCACCTGGTCGACGGCCGAGCCGCACCCGGACGGCCCCACGGCGCCGGGGAGGACCCGCGCGGCGACGAGACCCGGCCTCGCGTGATCGCCGTTCCGTCCGTCGTGAAGGAGCGGCCGCGAGACACCCTGCGGCGGGCCTCCGAGCTGACCGGCCTGCCCCCCGACCGGCTGCGCGAGGACGCCTCCGCCAACATCATGGGCGGCGCCGCGCTGCTCGCCGACTACCGGCGCCGTGCCGGCGGGGGCCCTCGCGACGACCCGGCCGGCTGGTACGAGGCCGTCGCCCGCTACCCCGGCACCCGGGAGAGAGGCGCGGCGGGAGAGGATGCCTCGCTCTCCTTCGCCGACGAGGTCTACGCGACGATCAGGGCCGGTGCCGCACGGGTGACCGACGACGGCGAGCGGGTGGCCCTCCCCGCCACACCCGACCTGCCCACGCCCCCCGCGCCTCCTGCGCCTTCTACACCTTTTGCGCCTTCCGCGCCCTCCACGCCGCCTTCCGTGTCTCCCGCGTCGTCTCCCGCGTCCCTCGCGGCCTTCGCGCGGCCCGCCCCGGCTGAGCCCTCGAGACCGTCCGAGCCGCGAGCGCCGCTCCCCCTGGAACGGCGCGCCTCGCCCTCCGAGCCACCCTCCGCGTCACCCACCCCCACCCCCACCCCCACTCCGGTCCCCACCCCGGCGCCCAGCCCCGTCAAGAAGATCGCCATGGTGCCCGCTCCCGGACCCGACTGCCCGAAGAACGTCTCCTGCGAGTGGCTCCCCGCCGCCTACGAACGGCTCCCCGGCGGCGGGTACGGAAATCACGACCGCTCCGACGGCCCTCGGGAGATCGACTACATCGTGATCCACGACGGGGAGACGAGTTACGACGCGATGACCCGCCTGGTCAAAGACCCCACCTATCTGAGCTGGCACTTCACCATCCGCTCCGCCGACGGCCACATCGCCCAGCACCTGCGGGCCAGGGACATCGGCTGGCACGCGGGAAACTGGTACGTCAACTCCCGTTCCATCGGCCTGGAGCACGAGGGCTATCTGGCCAAGGGCGGCGCCTGGTACACCGAGGCGATGTACCTCGCCTCGGCCAGGCTGGTCCGCCACCTCGCGGCCAAGTACGACATTCCCCTCGACCGGGCCCACATCCTGGGGCACGACAACGTGCCGGGCACCACCCCGGAGACCGTAGGAGGCATGCACGAGGACCCCGGCCCCTACTGGGACTGGGCCCACTACTTCGAGTTGCTCGGCAGGCCGCTGCGCGCCTCGGGTGGCGACGCCGCGCGCTCGGTGCTGATCAGGCCCGACTACGGCACCAACAGACCGGGATTCACCGGCTGCGGCGGGGGGTGCCGTGACCTGGGCGCCGCCTCGGTCTGGCTGCGCACGCGCCCTTCCGCCACCGCGCCGCTGGTCAAGGACATCGGCAAGCACCCCACCGGCGACTCCACGTACAGCGTCTACGATCACGCCGCCCGCGCCTCCACCGGCCAGCGGTACGCGCTCGCCGAGCGCAGGGGCGACTGGACCGCGATCTGGTACCTCGGCCAGAAGGCGTGGTTCCACGACCCGGCCGCGGCCCCCACCTCGGTGCGCGCGTCCGGCCCTCTGGTGACGCCCAGGCCGGGCCGTTCCCCGGTCAAGGTGTACGGCAGGGCCTATCCGCAGAAACCCGCCTACCCGAAGAGCGTCCCCGCACAGACCCTGACCCCGCTGCAGTACTCGATACCCGCCGGGCAGGCCTACAGCTCCGGCCCGGCGACACGGGGCTCGTACCTCAGGGCGGCCTCCTTCGACCCGTCGGAACACCGCGTCGTCACGGGCGACGCCCGCTACCGGCAGATCCAGTTCGGGCACCGGATCATGTTCGTCCGGGCCTCCGACGTCCGATCGGTCACCGGATGAGGCTCTCCGATGATCCGGCTCGTTGCGCACATTCGCCCTGCGGAGGCGCTAGAGTTTTCACGTGCCCCGGAGCCGTTTCCCGGGGATCACGCGGAAGTGGCTCAGTGGTAGAGCATCACCTTGCCAAGGTGAGGGTCGCGGGTTCGAATCCCGTCTTCCGCTCCGGCGGGCCTCCAGGGGCCTGACCGGTGGAGTGGCCGAGAGGCGAGGCAACGGCCTGCAAAGCCGTCTACACGGGTTCAAATCCCGTCTCCACCTCAACGCACGACCATCGGACCCTCCGGGATCCGGTAAAGTAGTGCGAGCGCCGAGGGGAAACCCGAAGCGAATACGCGGAAGTGGCTCAGTGGTAGAGCATCACCTTGCCAAGGTGAGGGTCGCGGGTTCGAATCCCGTCTTCCGCTCTGATTCACCCGAGGACGATTAGCTCAGCGGGAGAGCGCTTCCCTGACACGGAAGAGGTCACAGGTTCAATCCCTGTATCGTCCACCATCTCCCATGGAATCCATGGGTTGATCAAGTCAAATGGCCGCCAAAATCCCAGCTCAGGGACGTTGGCGGCCTTCTGCTTTCTACAGCTGACAGCCGCGCCCCGTCTCGCCGGATCAGTCGGCCCCGTCCAAGGACGCCCCTGGAGCCGGCCCGCCGAGGGCGGACCGGCTCCGGAGTCACGTCACATCACGGTCATACCCGGTTCCATCTCTGGCTGGTGCTGCCCTGGCAGGTCCAGATGTGCGCCCTGGTGCCGTTGGCCGTGCCGGAGTTGGACACGTCCAGGCACTTGCCGCTGCCGATCGCGGTGATCGTGCCGTCCGAGTTGAAACGCCACTTCTGGTTGTTCTGACCGTTGCAGTCCCAGATGATCAACACCGTGCCGTTCGCGGTCCCGGCCCCGTTCACGTCCAGGCACTTGTTGCCGTACACCCGCAGCTCGCCCGAACTGGTCGAGGTCCACCGCTGGTTGGCCTGGCCGTTGCAGTCCCAGATGTTCACCGCCGCACCGTTGCTCTGCGAGGCGCCGCTGACGTCCAGGCACCGGTTCGACGCCACCCCGCGCAACGCGCTCGTGCTCGCGGTGGGCGTCGGGGTCGGGGTCGGGGTCGGAGTTGGCGTCGGGGTCGGGGTCGGGGTGGTCAGTTCCTTGATGCGGATGTTGCGGAACGCCGCCACGTCGCCGGACCCGTGGTTCTGGATGCCGATGTAGCCCTGCTGGAGCGAGCGGACCGGGTCGGTGTTGGTGAAGTCGTTGATCTTCGTGCCGTTCAGGAAGACCTGCAGCCGCTCACCCTCCACCAGCAACTCGTAGGTGTTCCACTGGCCCGGCGGGTTCAGCGCAGCGTCACGTGCGGCGATGTCCGCCGCCTTGAAGCCGTAGATCGCCCCCGTCGTCTTGTCAGCGCTGTCGGTCGCGTCGATCTGCACCTCGTGTCCGGTGTTGAGCGCCGCGTTCGGGTCACTGGTGGCCGGGAACCCGACGATCACCCCCGAGTTGGAGTCGCCGGTCAGTCTCCAGTCGAGCTTGAGCGAGTAGGAGCCGAACTCCTTGGCGCTGTACCAGAGCATGCCCATGCCACCCTGGGAGCTCAGCGTGGCGTTGCTGTTCGCGAACGATCCCGGACCGGCCTGCGACCAGCCCGTCGTCGACCCGTTGTACAACGCCGTGTAGCCGGTCTCCGGGCGGCAGTCGGCGTTGACCGCCTTGGCCGCGTACCGGATTCCGCCCAGCAGCAGCGTGCGGAAGTTCGAGTCCGAGTACGACGCCTGGGTGTGCCCCAGTCCGGTGTAGAACGAGCGGCCGGAGGCCTGGGGACGGCACCAGGTGATCGGGTGGTCACCCATGCCACCGCCGCTGTAGCTGCTCTCGTCCAGGTTCTGCAGGACCCGCACGTTCGGACGGGGGTTGCTCCGATAGCTGTACCACTCGTCGGACCGGGACCATGTCGTCCCCAGATGGGCGGTCGCGGCGTGCGCCCGGTCCTCGTTCCGCACCGTCGCCTGCTGGATCGCCGGATGGCTGTTGAACCAGGCACCCACCAGCTGCCCGTAGTACGGCCAGTTGTACTCGGTGTCGGCGGCCGAATGGACTCCCACGTATCCGCCGCCGCCGTCCACGTACGACTGGAAGGCGTTCTGCTGGGTGTCGTTCAGCACGTCACCGGTGGTGTTGAGGAACACCACCGCCTTGTACTGGGCGAGGTTGGACCCGCTGAAGGCGTTGGAGTCCTCGGTCGCGTCCACGGTGAAGTCGTTGGAAGCCCCCAGGTCGCGGATGGCCTGGATACCGACGGGGATCGCGTCGTGCCGGAACCCGGCCGTCTTGGAGAAGACCAGCACCTTGAAGGCGGCGGCCTGGGCGGGGACGGCGGGGACCATCATCGTGGCGGCGGCGGCGGTGAGCGCCACCGCGGCGGCCGAGAGGCGTCGCAGCACAGGTGTCCTCCGGTCGCCGCCCGCGGCGGATGTCAGATGTCGAAGCATGGGTGTCCTTCCATCGTGGCGCCCGGCGAGGCCTTTTCGGCGATGAGCCGGGCCGCGCCGGGCGCCACATCGATGAGGTGCTCGTGAAGTGGTCGGGGTCGCGTAGGAGGCGGACCGCCTCAGACGCGGTTCCATCTCTGGCTGGTGCTGCCCTGGCAGGTCCAGATGTGCGCTCTGGTGCCGTTGGCGGTACCGGAGTTGGACACGTCCAGGCACTTTCCGCTACCGATCGCGGTGATCGTGCCGTCCGAGTTAAAGCGCCACTTCTGGTTGTTCTGACCGTTGCAGTCCCAGATGATCAACACCGTGCCGTTCGCGGTCCCGGCCCCGTTCACGTCCAGGCACTTGTTGCCGTACACCCGCAGCTCACCCGCACTGGTCGAGGTCCACCGCTGGTTGGTCTGGCCGTTGCAGTCCCAGATGTTCACCGCCGCACCGTTGGTCTGCGAGGCGCCGCTGACGTCCAGGCATCGGTTCGACGCCACCCCGCGCAACGCGCTCGTGTCCCCGGAAGGCGTCGGCGTCGGCGTCGGGTTGGGCGTCGTGCCGGTGCCGAAGGTGAAGGCGTCCAGGTCGAACAGGTAGCCCTGACCGGTCGCGCCGCGGAAGACGAGGTACAGCGTCGTGGCGCCGCTCGGCCCGCCGCTGATGTTCGCCGAGACGTTGGCGAAGGTCTCCCAGCTACCGGTGCTCGTGACGTTCACCGATCCCAGCAGCGTGCCCGTGGCCGAGCCCGCCCGTACCTCGATCCGGCCGCCCGCGCCCGCCGAGGACACCCGCGCGGTGAAGCTCGTGACGTTGCTCAGGTTGTACGGCTGGAAGGAGATCCAGTCACCGTCGTCGACGAAGCCCGCGGTCTTGCCGCCCTCGGCGCTGGTGTGGTCCGCCGTCTGCACGCCCTGCTGGGCACCGAAGTGCTCGGCCTGCCGGTGCCGTGGCTGCAGCGTCCGGCTGCTGGTGGCGGTCAGACCGCCCCCGTCGGTGTAGGAGGCCACGAAGACACCGAAGATGTTCGCCGCGGAGTCGTGCTCGCCGTCGACCGGCACCGCGATGGAGCCGCTGCAGCCGTTCCTGGAGGTGATCTGGTGAGCGTGGCTGTCATGGCCGAGCGAGTAGGTGACCGTCACCTTCGAACAGTCGATCGTGCCGTCCTCGGGGTCGCTCACGCTGACCTGGAACGGCACCGTGTCGCCGAAGGAGAACAGCTGACCGTCGCCCGGCGACGTGAGCGTGACCGACGGGGCGGTGTTGCCGACGGTCACGCTGACACTCGCGCCTCCGGTCAGCCCCTGCGGGTCGCGCACGGTGAGCGTGACGGTGTACGAACCGTTGGTGGTGTAGGTCTTGGTCGGGTTGGCGGCGGTGGAGGTGGTGCCGTCGCCGAAGTTCCACGAGTACGTCAGCGCGCCGCCCTCGGGGTCGGAACTGCCCGACGAGGAGAAGTTCACCGTCAGCGGAGCCGCTCCCGAGGTCTTGTCGGCCGAGGCCCTCGCGATCGGGTTGCGGTTGGCCGCCTGGCCGATGTACTCGATCCGGTAGAGCGCCTGGTTGTTGTTTCCCGTGCCGTAGTCCAGCACGTACAGCGCTCCGTCGGGACCGAAGGCCATGTCCATCACCTGCGTCCCCGACCACGGGAACGAGGAGATCTCGCCGTAACCGCCGTCGCTCTTCACCTCGATGGCCTTGATCCAGCGGCGGCCGTACTCGCCGGCGAAGAACCGTCCGTTGAGCGACTGGGGGAACTTGACGCTTGAGTTCAGGTTCGCGTCGTACCGGTAGACCGGGCCGCCCATCGGCGACTCCGAGCCGCCGCCGAACTCCGGCGGCGAGCCGGAGTCACCGGCGTACTTGATCCACGCCGGCTTGGCCGGGGGCAGCGTGGTCAGTCCGGTGTTGCGGAAGGAGTTGTTGGTCGGGCCTCCCGAGCAGTTGTACTTCGCACCGGTGCTGTTGGAGGCGAAGTTCCACTCGTTGTAGGTCTCGTTGGTGGTGTTGCTGCCCGTGCAGTACGGCCAGCCGTAGTTGCCGGCGGAGGTGATGCGGTTGAACTCCACCTGACCGCTCGGTCCCCGGTTGGAGTTGGTCGACCCCGCGTCCGGCCCGTAGTCGCCCAGGTAGACGACGCCGGTCGCCTTGTCGACGCTCATCCGGAACGGGTTGCGCAGACCCATCGCGTAGATCTCCGGCCGCGTCCCCGACGTCCCCGGCGCGAACAGGTTGCCGCTGGGGATCGTGTAGGTGCCGTCCGCCTGCGGCTTGATCCGCAGCAGCTTGCCGCGCAGGTCGTTGGTGTTGCCGGCCGAGCGCTGGGCGTCGTACTGCGGGTTGCGGTTGGTCCGCTCGTCCAGCGGGGAGTAGCCGCTCGACTCGAAGGGGTTGGTGTCGTCGCCGGTGGTCAGGTACAGGTTGCCCTGCGCGTCGAAGTCGATGTCACCGCCCGCGTGACAGCACTGACCACGGTCGTTGGCGACCCGCAGGACCACCTTCTCGCTGGCCGTGTCGAGCGTTTCATCCGATTTGAGGGTGAAACGGGACAGGTAGAACTCGCCCTTCCACTGGTCGAACTGCGCCTGGGTGCCGGTGGCCGGGGCGTCGCCGTTCGGCGTGCTCAGCCGGGGTGAGTAGTACAGCCAGACGTACCGGTTCGTGGCGAAGTTCGGATCGACTCCGACTCCCTGCAGGCCCTCCTCGTCATGGGTGTAGACGTTGAGCCTGGCGGACACCTTCGTGTTGCCGTTGACGTCGGTCACGCGCAGTGTGCCGTCGCGGGCCGTGTGGAGGACCGATCGGTTCGGCAACACGGCCAGTGACATCGCCTCGCCGATTTCGTTACCGCCCGACGCGAGTGAGATCTGCTGGTAGTCGGACGCCGGGATGTTCAGCGCGAGCGCCTGGGACGACGAACCCGCTCCGTTGACGCCGGATGATGACGCGTGCAGGGCCGGGGTGGCCGCGAGGGTGGAGGTGACGGGGGCGACGAGGGTGAACGCCGCGGCCAGCAACCCGGCGACGATACCGGTCAGGACCGGTCTGCGCGCCATGGCAGGCGAAGATGGTTGCACGGTGGTTCCTTCGGGGGGTGGGGGGTGTGGGTCAGGTCACGCCCTCCGCCTCAGGTGGGTGACGCCCTCCCGAGGTGGAGACCGTCGCCGAACGGGAAGACGTGCGGCGGCGGCCGGCTGCGCGGATCCAGGTCGGGGATCGTCCGGATCATGCCGTTCCGTGGCATGGTGACCGCGATCGGCGGAGCGGCGGAGGCGGCCTCCCGGCCATCACGACACCGATGGGGACGGCCACGCCGGGCCAGGGCGGGCCTCGGCCGCAGGGCTCGTTCGATCGGTCACGTGCTTCTCCCAGGATGGTGCGCCTCACCGGTGACACCACGAAAGAAGGCATGGTGCGGCGAGGTGGTGAATGTCGACATGGCCGATCACGACGTGGAGGGCGCGAAGCGTCCCCACATCCCGCTCATGTGATCCAGCCGCGGAGGCACCGGAAGGATCACCCCTGGGACCTCACTACCCATTACGTTCCGGGCGCTTATCCCCGTCAAGACTTTAAGCCTACTTATTTCACAAATAGCACACCGCCGTTCCGGCCGTGGTGAGCCGTTTTCCGCTCCTACCTGGGACGATGTCCGTCCTGCGGTTACCTGAGCCGACCGGCCCGCATGAAACGTTCAGATGTGTCGTACTGATAGGAGGTCTTCGATCTCGGCGAAGCACCTCCGTGCCCTCCCCCCGGCGAAGCGTCCCCGCCCCCTCGGCCCCGCATCGCGGGGGAATAATCGGCATCCGGTCGCGCCTTGGCCCTGAACATGACCGCCACACCATTCGATCCGCGCGCGCTGCTCACGGAAAGCCGCCTCGGCGTCCTCGCGACGATCAAGACCGACGGCCGCCCTCAGCTCTCCCCCGTCATGCCCTTCTACGACCCGGAGGCCAAGGTCGTCTACGTCTCGATGACCGAGGGACGCGCCAAGACGGCGAACCTGCGTCGAGACCCGCGCGCCACGCTGGAGGTGACCGCCCCCGACGGTCTGGCATGGGCCACCGCCGAGGGCACGGCGACACTCACCGGGCCGGGAACCGATCCGCACGGCCCCGAGGTCGAGGCACTGGTGCGCTATTACCGCCTCGCCGCCGGCGAGCACCCGGACTGGGACGAGTACCGGGCGGTGATGGTCTCCGACCGCCGGGTGCTCATGGTCATGACGGTCGACCACGTGTACGGCGAGAGGATCGGCTGACGGCGTCCGGAGGAAACGCCGAACGTCTCGGGCCGCGCCCTCGGTAGCGTGGGCGAGATCAGGTAACACGCTGGGAGCACACCGCATGCGCTGGCAGGTCCACTCAGAAGAACCTCTCTACACCGATCGGTGGCTCGATGTCCGGGTCGCGGACGTGGAACTTCCCGACGGCAGGCGCCTGGACTACCGGCTGATCCGTACCGCGCCGGGGGCCGGAGCCGTCGTCACCGACGATCGGCGGCGGGTGCTGCTGATCTGGCGGCATCGCTTCATCCCCGACTCGTGGGGCTGGGAGATTCCCATCGGCGGGATCGAGGACGGCGAGGAGCCGGCGACGGCCGCCGCACGCGAGTTCGAGGAGGAGACCGGATGGCGGCCTGGACCGCTGCGCCCGCTGCTGCGTGTCCAGCCGAGCAACGGGCTTTCCGACTCGGTCCACCACATCTTCCGCGCCGACGGCGCCGTCCACATCGGCCCGCCGACCGACCCGTGGGAGGCCGAGCGCGTCGAGTGGGTGCCACTCGCCGATGTCCGCGACATGGTCGGCAGGGGCGACGTCACGTGCGGCACCAGCATGGCCGCGCTGCTCTACGTCCTCACCGATCCGTAGGACATGAAGCGATCCGTAGGACGCGAAGCGATCCGCCTCCCGGGCCGGCTCTCGACGGCCGCGACCACTTCAAGGCTCCTACCTGCCCGTCTACCAGAACGTCCACCGAGACGGATCCGCCTCAACTCCCGGTCGGCCCGGGAGGACACCCCTTCCCACCTGGGGCGATCTCCGGACAATCATCCCGATCTTCTTTTCGGCACGCGATACTTGATGATAGGGAGCACCATGTAAGGAGGCATGACCTGAAACATGGTTAATCGCTATGCTTTTGAAACACGGCAAAGGGGGCGCCTGTGCAGCGCGTGGTGGTCGATCCTGAGGTGCCCGGGGAGGTCGCCGACCTCTTCCGCCAGAACGGCCCGTTGCTTTACCGCCTCCGCACCAAACGCCCGCCCAGGGACGTGGACGCCCCCAGGGTTCCGGGAGTGCTCATCGGCTTCTTCGGCGGATCGGTCGCTCTCACGGGGGGCGGCCTCCTCGCCGTCGGCGCTCCGATCCCCCAGGCCGTCGTCCTGCTCATCCCGCTGATCATCTTTTATCTCTTCATCCTCGGGGTGGTCTACCTCGCCAGGAAGCCCTCTCCCGCCGACTCCGTCGAGCGGCTCCTGTACGCGCACTCGCGGCACTGGCACGGGCGCTTCCTGATCCTGGAGGACTTCGACTACGACGCCAGACATCTGCTCGGCCGGGTCCAGAGGGCGATCGACCACATCCTGCGCTCGCGGGTCAACGCGATGGGCATGCTCGACAGCGTGCGCAACTCGGTGATGCTCCCCGCCGAGGAGTGGGAGATCGCCCGGCTGCTGAACAAGCTCTCCTCGCTGCGGGCCAAGCACCGCCACCTCGCCAAGGGCGGCAGGAGCCCCGAGGTGCTCGCGGCCATGGCGCCGCTGGAGCGGGCGCTGGCCGCGAGCGAGGCCGCCGTACTCGCGCGGGTCGAGGCCCTGGAGCGCTACGCGGGCCACGTCTCCGACGCCGAGCGGGCGCTGCGCGCCCAGGGGCAGATCGAGGTCCTGCGGGCGCATCTGCCGGAGTACGAGCAGCTCGTCGCCGAGACGGGCGCGGCCAGATTCTCCGGGCCGGAGATCAGGCATCTCAGCGGCGACGCCGACATGCTTCAGCGAGCGCTCCGCGAGAGCGTACGCTCGGCACACGAGGCTTTCCGCCATCTCGACAGCTGACGTCAAATGTGATCGAACGGAGGGACGAGCCTGTGCGGTCAGTGGTGGTCGATCCTGAAGTTCCCCCCCGGACCGCCGACCTGTTCCGCCGGCACGCGTCGATGTTGTCGCGCATCCGCGCCGGTTGGACCCCTGAGCCCTCGCCGCCCAACTCCCGCCTGACCGGACGCTTCCTGAACGCCGGCGGAGGGGTGGCGGCGCTCTTCCTGGTGTGCCTGATGTTCCTCGCCGACGTCGGGCAACTGCTGTTCTTCATGCTCTCGCTGCTCGTCTTCGTGGTCTTCGTCGGCCTGCTGGCCGCCCGCGAGCCCGCGGAGCCCGAGACGGTCGAGCAGGAGCTCTACCGCGAGGCCCGCTGGTACGAGGGCCGCTACCTGCTCCCGGCCGAGGACTTCGACTACGGCGCCGGGCAGTTGCTCGACCGGACCCAGCAGGCGATCGACTACATCCTGCGCTCGCGCGTCAACGCGGCGGGCATGCTCGACAGCGTGCGCAACTCGGTGATGCTCCCCGCGCAGGAGTGGGAGATCGCCCGGCTGCTGAACAAGCTCTCCACACTGCGAAACGAGCACCAGGAGTTCGTGTACGGCGGGAGCACTCCGGAGTTGGCCGCCGCCATGGCGCCGCTGGAGCGGGCGCTGGCCGCGAGCGAGGCCGCCGTACTCGCGCGGGTCGAGGCTTTGGAACGCTACGCGAGCCATGTGGCCGACGCCGAGCGGGCGCTGCGCGCCCATGACCAGATCGAGGCGCTTCGCGCGCGGCTCCCCCGCTATGAGGAACTGCTCGCGGAGTCCGGCGCCGACGCCTTCGCCGTACCGGAGATCGGGAGGCTCACCGAGGACGCCGGTCAGCTGGAACAGGCGTTGCGCGACAGTGTCCGCTCCGCGCACGAGGCGTTCCGCCACCTCGACGCCTCCGCCTCTCCTCCCGCGGACCCGGCTTCGCCCGGGGATTCGCCGGAGGAGCCCTCGGCTCGCTGAGAGACTCCGGCTCCGGCGAGGTCGTCTCCCACCCGGGGTGCGGCGCTTCGGGCAGGTCTCGCCCTTGTCATAGGGCACGAAGAAGGCGAGGATAGCTCGCGTTCTTGGGAGGTAGCATGCGGATCCGCCTGGACGTGACCCTCGGCGTGGTCGTGCTCGTCGACGTGCTCCGGGTCTTCCTGCCATCGCTGATCACGCTCTTCGGCCGGGCGGGAAGCACCCCGGCGGAGATGATGGGCCTGTTCGCCGTCTCCTGGTTCGTCCTGGCCTTTCTGACCGTACCGCTCGCCAGATTCGTCCGCCCTCCGCTGATCGCCCTCGGCGCCGCGGGCCTGCTGTTCCTCTCCCGGCTCGCGCTCCAGCTCACCGACGGCGGGGGGCCTCAGCTGTACGTGGCCGGTCTCGGTCTGCTCGCCGGGCTGGTCTGGCTGGTGGCGATCGCGATGAGCGGCATCGACGCCCGGCCCGTGATGGGCGGGGTGATCACCGGCCTGGCCGCCTCCACGGTGATCCACGCGGCGCTCGACGGCATCGACCTGATGTGGCGTCCTGGAGCGGTCCCGTGGCTGCTGCTGGTGGTGGAGCTCCTGCTCTTCTGCGCGTTCACGGTCCGGGCCGAACCCCCGGACGAGGAGTACTCCGGGGCTCCCCGCGCCTGGCTGACGCTCGGCCCCGCCCTGCTGCTCTGGGGCCTCTACACCGGCAACACCGCGCACGCCCAGGCGGCGACCGTCTCCGCGCAGCAGGCCGCCGCCGTGATCGTGGCGGCGTTCGCGGTGGTGTCGGCGGCGCCCGCCGCGCTGCCGGTGCTGCGCCGCCCGCTCCTGCCCGCGGTCGCCCTGGTGGCCTCGGCGGTGGCGTTCACGCTGGGCAGGGCCACCGTGGACGGCGTTCACGGGGTGGCGCCCGGCTGGACGATCGTCGCGCAGATCGTCGGGCAGGTCGCGCTGGGGGCCTGCCTCGCGCACGCCGCGACGACCTTCGGCCGGGATCGGCCGGCCCGGCGGGGCCTGGCGACGGCCGGGGGGATGCTGCTGTTCGTCATCTTCGTCTTCGGCTACTACGCCGCCTACGACCTCTACCTGCCCAACGCGTGGGTACCGATCTGCGCGGCGCTCGTCGTCGCGTTCGGAGGCGTGACGGGAAGCGCGGGCCTGCCGCGCCGCTCCTACGACCGGCGGTTCGCGGCGGCCGCCGTCGCCGCGGTCGCGCTGGTGGCGGCCGTTCCCCTGTGGCAGGGTACCCACCCCGGCTGGAAGGGCCCAGAGGACGGACTGCGGATCGCGGCGTACAACATCAGGATGGGCTACGGCGAGTCCGGCAGGCTCTCCCTGGAACAGCAGGCCGACGCGCTCAGGGAGCTGAGACCGCACGTGGTGGTGCTGAGCGAGGCCGACAGGGGCTGGTTGCTCAACGGCGGCCACGACGGGGTACGGCTGATCGCCGAACGCCTGGGCATGCACTACATCTGGGCACCGGCAACCGACGAGGTGTGGGGCGACGCCCTGCTCACCGCGCTGCCGATCACCTCGATCAAAAACCACGTGCTCGTCCAGGGCGGCCCGACCGGCGCGCAGGCGCTGGAGGTCGGTCTGCGGTGGCAGGGCGAGGACGTCACCGTGATCGGCACCCACCTGCAGCCTCCGCCGGGCTGGCGCGAGCTCGACCAGGTCGAGCAGCTCGGGGAGATCGTCAGGAACGCCTCGAGGGGTGACACCCCGGTGATCGTGGCCGGTGACCTCAACCTCCAGCCCGGCGATCCGGCCTGGCGGGTGCTGACCGACGCCGGCCTCACCGACCCCTTCGCCCCGGTCAGGCCGTTCAACACCATCCCGTCCCGGAGCGGGCCCGCACAGCAGATCGACCACGTGCTCGTCACCCCGGGATTCACCGGAAAAGACCAGTCCAACCCCGATGTCCCGCACTCCGACCACCGTCCGGTCGCGGTCACCCTGGTCGCCGGGCCTTGATCGGGTCCTCCTGGGTAGTGTCAGGTGCATGACGGAAGAACCTGTACTGGTCTTCGACGGCGACTGCGGTTTCTGCACGACGAGCGTCCGGTTCGCCGAGCGCCGCATCGGGGTGCGCGCCCGGGTCGTCCCCTGGCAGTTCGCGGATCTCCGGGCGCTGGGTGTCACGCGCGAGCGAGCCGAGCGCGAGGTGCTCTGGGTCGAGAACGGCCGGGTGTACGGCGAGGCGCAGGCGGTGGCCAGGCTGCTGATCGCCGCCGGTCTCCCGTGGAGCCCGCTGGGGTTCGTGCTGCGGATCCCGCCGTTCCGGTGGGTGGCCCGGGGGGTCTACCGGCTCGTCGCCGCCAACCGTCACCGCCTGCCGGGCGGCACCCCCGCCTGCGCCCTGCCCTCGGAGCCCTCGAACTCCGGACCCGTGAGCTCCCCTCCCACAGGTTCTCCGTCCACGGGTTCCCCCACCTCGAACCCCGCGGCCCCGAACCCCGCGACCCCAGATCTCGCAGGCTCGGATCTCGCGACGTCGGCCCCTTCGGGCTCGGACCCCGCGGTCTCGGAGCACCGATGAAGGGCGTCCTGCTCGCCGGGCTGGAGCCGCTCGACGGCGCCGCGAACCCGTCGTGGGAGGCGATCGGGCTCGTACCCGGAGTGCGGACCGCGCTGCTCCCCTGCGCGTTCGGCGGGTCGCTGGAGCACCTGCGCGCGGCGGTGGTGGAGCACGATCCAGCGGTGGTCGTGTGCGTCGGGCAGGCCGGAGGGCGGCCCGACGTGACGGTGGAGCGGGTGGCCGTCAACCTCGACGACGCCTGCGTCCCCGACGGCACGGGCCGCCGGCCGATCGACGAGCCGGTGGTGCCCGGTGGTCCCGCCGCCTACTTCTCCACCCTGCCGGTGAAGGCGTGCGTGGCCGCGGCGCGGGCCGTCGGAGTCCCGGCGAGCGTCTCGCAGAGCGCCGGGACGTGCCTGTGCAACCATCTCTTCTACGGCCTCATGCACATGATCACCACCGAGCGGCCGGCGGTTCGCGGGGGCTTCGTGCACGTGCCGTTCAGCCCGGAACAGGTCCTGGGCGAGGCCATGCCCTCCATGCCCGTCACGCTGGTCGCCCAGGCGCTCACCGCGATCGCGACCACCGCCGTCTCCGTCTCCCTGGGCGGCGATCTCCGCCTGGTCGGCGGCTCCCCCCACTGAAAGGGCCCACGGTCTCCGAGCGGCACACCGTACGACCGCCTCCGGCGGCCTCGGGAAGATCGGGCACCGCGCCCTCGCAGCCCTGCGGAGACACCATGTCCTCGAAGCGGCTCCTCAGAGCGGCACGCCGTACACCACGCGACGGCCCACGAACTCGCTCACGCTCCACAGCGTCCTCTTGCCTCGGACACAGGTCAGATCCTCCGGGCCCACCGGATAGGGCCGCTTACGCACCGTGTCGCCGACCACGATCAGGGTGCCGTTCCTGGTGGAACCCGCGGCCTGGCTGAGATACCAGACGCCCTCGTAGGAGAGCGCGCCCTGGATCTTGTCCCCCGGCAGCGCGTAGGCGTCCATCGCCTGGACGACACCCCCGGCAGGGGCGTTCAACGTCCCCTCCGCGGTCAGCGGCCAGCGGGCGACCCGTCCGACCGTGCCCGCGGTGTCGACGTACTCGCCGGAGATCAGCACATCGGGATCGGTGCTGCGGTCGACGGCGGCGAAGGAGAAACGGACGCTGCCGCTGGTGGTGGTCCAGGCGTCGGTCTGCGGCATCACGTACCGGTAGCCGAACGCGTCGTACACGCCGGCCTTCCTTCCGATGGTCTCCGTACCGCTCCCGTTGATCTCGAAGATCTGCCGGGTGTCGAAGACCCGCAGGCCCCGGGTGGTGTCGGCGACGTACAACAGGTTGCCGTACCAGGCGACGCCGCCGGCGTGGATGTTGATCGGCGTGATGCCTCCGTCGGCTCCGGTCCGCACCAGCAGGACGTGCCGGTAGCGGAGCGTCGCGGGATTCACGAAGGTCAGGCGCACGCCCCTCTCCGCCCCCGACGACGGCGTGTGGTACCAGCTCACCACGAACGTGCTCCCGGTGATCCCGGCGTCGGAGGCGCAGGTCAGGCCCTGGGGATACCACTCCTTGGTGGCGTTGTCCCCGGCGTCGAAGGTGTACCAGTCAACCGGTTTCGGCTTCATCGTGCCGAACGCCCCGGTGCCGGCCGACCCCTTCCTGACCGTGACGCGGTTGGCCTTGGCCAGGACGGTGTCGAGTGATGCCCGCTTGAGGTCCTTCTCCAGAATCTTGATTCCGGCCGCGAGGCCGCCTCCGTCCCGCTTCAGCCCGAACGGCTCGGCCGATACGACCTTCATCTGACTCATGAGGGGGGTCTCTTCCTGTCCGGTTCCGCCAGGATCGGCGGATCAAGATACGGAGTTCATGAGTATGCCGGTACTCAAATCCCTTTTGCAGTTAGAAAGGCCAGGTGTGGACGGGTTCCCCGGCCAGCGACAGCTCCCGGTACCGGCTCACCACGCGCGCCGCCGCGGCCTGGTCGCCGCCCTCGCGAACCAGCGCCTCCCGCTGCCAGATCGCACCGGTACGGCGGCGGGCGACGCGTTCCCGCACGATGTCCAGCGCCCACCGGGCCTCGTCCGGGTCCACCCCCATCCTGTCGAGCCCGGCCTCGGCGACCGGCAGCAGCTCAAGGGCGAGCCGCTCGGCGGGGATCTCCTCGTTCAGGCCCGGCCAGCTCAGCGGCGCGTCCAGGCCGTGGATCGCGGCGCGGTAGAAGTTGCGGTAGGCCCCGGCGAAGGGGAAGTCCTCCACCGGCTGGACCGCCAGGGCGGCGGTGAGCCCGAGCAGGAAGGCACTGTTCGCCGCCATGTCGGGCGCGCTCGGCCCGGCGGGCAGGGCACGCATCTCCACCCGCAGGTGGCCGCCGTCACCGGGGTCGTAGACCGGCCGGTTCCACTGCCACACGGTGCCCTGGTGGAGCCGGAGCTCGGCCAGTCCGGGGACGCCGTCGGCGGGCACCTCCTCCGGCGCGAAGGTCATCGGCAGCACCGGCTCGTAGTCGCGGACGCATGTCTCGAAAATCTCCTCGGCGCTTCGCACCCAGCCGGAACCGAACCCCACCCGCCGGTTCCTGCGGTCGAGCCGCTCCACGTCCCGGTCGTCCGCGGCCTCCTCGAACAGCGCGATCCTCGTCTCCTCCCACAGCCTCCTGCCCAGGAAGGAGGGCGAGTTCCCGCTGACCGCGAGGACCGGGCCGATGGCCAGCTGGGCGGCGTTGTAGACGCGGGAGAAGTCGGCGGGGGGCGTGCGGAGATGAACCTGCCAGGAGGTGTTGGCGCTCTCCAGGATCACCCCCTCGACCTCAAGCTCCAGCATCTCGACGCCCTCGATGCGCACCCGGAACGGCTCCGTGCGCAGCCGCCGCATGCCCCTGGCCAGCGCCCGGTAGCGGCCCTCGCCGCTCAGCGCCTCGTGGGTGAAGTCGAACTCGCTCAGCGAGGGCAGGATCCCGATCACCACGGCCTGCCCGCCCTGTGTCGTGGCCGCCGCGTCCACCACGGTCATGATCTCCCGCATCTCGCTCACCAGGGCGGTGAACGGCCGCCCGGCGATCGGCAGCGGAGTCAGGTTGGCCTCCAGGTTGAACCTGCCCAGCTCCAACGTGAGCCGACCGTCGCCCGCGGCGACCTGCACCTCGCGGTTACGGGGAAGCGGCCTCCCTTCGGGCGTTATGAGAAACATCTCCAGCTCGGCCCCGATGGTCGCGGGACCGGCGCCGAAACCCGGTCTTGCGAGCACCTCGCGAAGGGTGTCGAGCTGCTCCGCCAGTTTCCCCCTGAAACGGAGGAACTCCGCCTCGGAGTAGCGGTCCTTGTCGACTTGCTGCCCCATCACACCGTCCGATCAGTTGACCCTTGTGACCCTCCCTCTCTCCCAGAGTGCACCTTCTAATCAGGACACCTCACGACCGGCTCAGCGACCGGACCGGCTCACCGACCGAATAGGCTCACCGGTCAGGTGGGCCCACCGGCGGAAAGCGCCGGAGACCACGGGCCGGGGCAGAGGAGTGTGACGGGTGCGAGCGGTGCTTTTCGACGCCTTCGGGGCCGATCCAGAGGTCCGGGAGGTGCCCGCCCCCGAACCTCCGCCCGGTGGAGCGGTGATCCGCGTGGAGGCCACCGGGCTCTGCCGGAGCGACTGGCACGGCTGGCAGGGTCACGACCCCGACATCCGGGTCCTCCCCCACGTGCCGGGGCACGAGTTCGCCGGGGTCGTCGAGGCGGTGGGCACCGGCGTCGCCTCGTGGCGGCCGGGCGACCGGGTGACCGTCCCCTTCGTCTGCGCCTGCGGCTCCTGCCCGGCCTGCCTCTCCGGTGACCAGCAGGTCTGCGAACGCCAGACCCAGCCGGGGTTCACCCGCTGGGGCTCCTTCGCCGAGTACGTGGCCGTCGATCACGCGGACGTGAACCTCGTACGGCTCCCCGAGGAGATGTCCTTCACCACCGCCGCGAGCCTGGGCTGCCGCTTCGCCACCTCCTACCGCGCCGTGACCGCCGTGGGCCGGGTACGGCCGGACGAGTGGGTGGCCGTGCACGGCTGTGGCGGCGTGGGGCTCTCCGCCGTCATGATCGCCGCCGCGGCCGGGGCCCGGGTGGTCGCCGTGGACGTCTCGGCGGGAGCCCTGGAGCTGGCCCGGCGCTTCGGCGCCGTCGCCTGCGTCGGAGCCGAACCACCCGAGGCCGACATCCCCGCGCGGGTCAGGGAGCTGACCTCGGGCGGGGCCCACGTCTCCATCGACGCGCTCGGCAGTCCCGGGACGTGCGTGGCCTCGATCGAGAGCCTGCGCCGCCGTGGACGCCACGTCCAGATCGGCCTGCTGCCAGGACTCACCCCGCTCCCGATGGGCCGGGTGATCGGCTACGAGCTCGAACTCCTCGGCAGCCACGGCATGGCCGCCCACGCCTACCCGGCGATGCTGGAGGCCGTCGCCGACGGCGCCCTGAGCCCGGATGCCCTACTCACCCGCTCCATCGGCCTGGAGGAGGCCGGAGCGGCGCTCGCCTCGATCGGCTCCGTTCCCGGCGTCACGATGATCCTGCCGTCCCCGCGCTGAGGGGTGAGGCGGGAACCCCGGACACGGGGAAGGCTCCGGCGCGGGCCGAAAGCCGCTTGAGAGCGCGCCTGCCAAAGCACGCGCGCAGTCAACGGAGATAGCTTTACTGGTTATGCGTCCTGAAGACCTCGCCCAGCTCACCGTTCCGGGGAGCGTCACGCTCCACGGTGACCTCCTCCTCGTCGACCTGGCCGGTCCCGACCCGGAGGCAGACGCCTACCTGGGAGGTCTGTGGCGGGTGCCCGCCGACGGCCCGCCCGTCAGGTTCACCTTCGGTGAGCGCGACAGCGCACCACGCATCTCCCCCGACGGCGCCTGGGTCGCCTTCCTGCGCTCCGGCGCCACCGAAGGGAGCCGCCCGCAGCTGTATGTGATGCCCACCGGCGGCGGCGAGGCCCGGCCGATCACCGATCTGCCTTTGGGCGCGGGCGTCCCGGTCTGGGCCCCGGACTCCCGCCGGATCGCGTTCGTCGCCCGGGTCGCCGAGCCCGGCCGGTACGGCACGCAGGAGGGTGTGAGCGCCGTCGCCGAGGCACCTCGCCGAATCACCGGGCTGCGCTACCGGACCGACGGGGTCGGCTTCACCTTCGACCGGCCACAGAGCCTGTTCGTGGTGAACGCCCTCGCCGACGTCCCGCGACCGGTACGGCTGACCGAGGGTCCCTACGACGTGGACTGCCCCGGCTGGACGCCGGACGGCGAGCACGTGCTGGTCTCGGCTCCCCGCGACCTCGACGGCGAGAGCCTGTACACGGACGTGTACGCGGTTCCCTCCGGTGGGGGCGCCCCGATCCTCGCGGTGCGCAGCGACGGCTCCGCCGAGCATCCCGTCGCCCTGCCGGGCGGGGAGGTGCTCTATCTCGGTACGGCGTTCTCCGGCATCGACGCGGTGGCCCGCAACGCGGGCCTGTACCGCGCGCCGCTGCGGATCGGCGGCGCCGGCGAGAGCGGCGGGGCGGTGGCCGGGACCCGGCTGACCGAGGAGGAGTCGGTGGACTGCGACTCGCTGCCTCCCGTACCCGGAAAGGACGGCGTCCTGGTCGTGGTGCGGACGCGCGGCGCGGTCGAGCTGCGCCTGGTGCCCTCCGGTGCCCTCGACGCGCCGCTGGAGGAGCTCGTCGTGGTCCTGGGTGAGCGGGCGAGCGTGAAGGCGTTCACCGTCTGCGGGGAGAGGGTGGTCGCGGTGGTGTCCACGCCCGCGAGCCCCGGCGAGGTGGTCACTCCCGACGGGGCACTGACCGACTTCTCCGGCACCCTCACCGGGATCAGGCCGCTGCGTGAGATCACCGCCGTCTCCGCCGACGGCTACCCGGTGCACGGCTGGCTCGCCCTGCCCGAGGGCGACGGGCCGCACCCGGTCCTGCTGAACGTGCACGGCGGCCCTTTCCACCAGCACGGGTGGGCGTTCCTGGACGAGACCCAGATCTACGCGGGCGCCGGGTACGCGGTGGTCCTGCCCAATCCTCGCGGCTCCTGCGGGTACGGCCAGGAACACGGCCGATCGGTGATCGGCGCGCTGGGCACCGTGGACGCCGACGACGTGCTCGCCCTGCTGGACGCGGCGCTGGCCACTCCCGAGTGCGACGCTGAGCGGGTGGGCGTGATGGGCGGCTCCTACGGCGGCTTCATGACGAGCCATCTCGCCGCCCACCACGGGAGCCGGTTCAGGGCCGCCTGGAGCGAGCGCGCGGTCAACGCCTGGGACTCCTTCACCGGCTCCTCCGACATCGGCTGGTTCTTCGCCGACGCCTACTGCGGCCCCGATCCGGAGGCCCAGCGCGCGATGAGCCCCCTCTACCGGGCCGACCGGATCACCCTGCCGTTCGCCGTGGTCCACTCCGAGGACGACCTGCGCTGTCCGGTCGAGCAGGCGCAGCGGATGTTCGTCGCGCTGCGCCGCAACGGCGTCCCCACCGAGTTTCTCCTCTTTCCCGGCGAGGGGCACGAGCTCACGCGCAGCGGCCGCCCAAGGCACCGCCTGCAGCGCTTCGAGGCCGTCCTGGAGTGGTGGTCCCGTCACCTGTCCTGATCCTCCGGCGTGGAGTGCGAGCCCAGGAGAGACCGGGGCGGGAAAACCGCTGCCTCAGGTCTGCGCGCCCATCCGCGGGGAACGGCGGCGGGTGGGCGAACCGCTCGGAGGCTGCGGTCGTAGGGTGGGCTCAGGCTCTTGAAGATCGGGAGGTTTGACATGGAATACGTGCGCCTGGGGTCCACCGGTTTGAAGGTGTCGAGGATCTGCCTTGGCATGATGAGCTACGGCGACCCCGCCAAATGGGGTGAGTGGGTTCTCGACGAGGCCGCGGCCGAGCCGATCGTGCGCCGGGCGGCCGAGGCGGGGGTGACGTTCTTCGACACCGCCGACGTCTACTCGTTCGGCGCCAGCGAGGAGGTCACCGGCCGCCTGCTCGCCAGGATCTTCCCCGGCAGGGACGACTACGTGCTCGCCACGAAGGTGTGCCTGCCGATGAGCGAGGGCGTCAACGACGGCGGCCTGTCGCGCAAGCACATCCTCTCCTCGATCGACGCCTCGCTGCGCCGCCTGGGCACCGACTACGTGGACCTGTACCAGATCCACCGCTGGGACCCCGACACGCCGATCGAGGAGACCATGGAGGCCCTGCACGACGTGGTCCGCGCCGGCAAGGTCCGATACATCGGTGCCTCCAGCATGTACGCCTGGCAGTTCGCGAAGGCGCAGCACACCGCCGAGATCCACGGCTGGACAAAGTTCGTGTCGATGCAAAATCATCACAATCTTCTTTACCGGGAAGAGGAGCGGGAGATGAACCCGCTCTGCCTCGACCAGGGCATCGGCCTGATCCCGTGGAGCCCGCTGGCCAGGGGCCTGCTGGCCCGCGCCGGATCCGAGGAGGTCACCACCCGGGCGGGCAGCGACCCCCGCATCGAGGCCCTCTACGACGACGCCGACAACGACCGTCTGATCCTCGACCGGGTCGCCCAGGTGGCCGGAGAGCGCGAGGTCGCTCCCGCACGGGTGGCGCTGTCCTGGCTGCTGCACCAGCCGGGCATCTCGGCCCCGATCGTGGGCGCGACCAAGGACGGGCATGTGGACGACGCGGTCGCCGCGGTGGACCTGTCCCTCACCGAGAAGGAACTCGCCTTCCTCGCCGAGCCGTACCGCCCCCGGGCCGTCAAGCTCTGACGTCGCCTCACCCGGCAGGGCTCTCAGCGCGGCGTCGCTCCAGGCCGGGTGAGGGGACGCGGCGTCGCTCCAGGCCGGGTGAGGGGACGCGGCGTCGCTCCAGGCCGGGTGAGGGGAGGCGGCGTCGGCGCGGGAGAGTGCCGGCCGGTCACCGATCCGAGGACCGGCGGTCCGGCTCCTGTCGGTCACGCCGGACGAAGGGCCCGGATCGTCACCGTGACGCCCCGGGCTCCCCGGTGCCGCGTTCCTCGAATGTCCGGAATGATGTCAGCCGCTCAGGAGTCGGCGGGCAGCTCGAACTGGACGCACGTCATGCCGCGCATGTCCAGCCATGCCCGCCCCTGTGCCCTCACGAGCCGGAAGACGACCTCCTCGCACCCGGGGCAGCGGGCCACCAGACCCGGGGCGTGGGTGTAGAGGATCGCCTCGGCCAGTGTGAGGCTTCGCGCGCAGCCGGAGCACCAGCCGGTGGCGGCGGTCAGGTCGACGGCGAACACGTCGCGCAGTGCTCCGCCCGCCGCGTTTCCGTCGAGGTGGTCCTGGCTCATGATGGTCCTCCACTGGGGCCGAAGCGTTCCGTGCGGATCAGGCGGGGGTCGTGCCCCGCCGAGACGAGCAGGCTTGCGACGGTCTCGACGAATCCGGTGGGACCGCACACGAAGACGGCCGGTTTCCGTTCGACGGGCCAGACGGCCTCGGCGAGCAGGGCGGCGTCGACCCGCGCGGGCGGGCGTGCCCAGCCGTCGGGCACCTCGCGCGTGTAGGCGTAGGTGACGTCCAGGCCGGAGCCGTCTGCGCTGCGACGGTCCAGCTCGGCGCGGTAGAGCGCGGAGCCGGGCCCGCGCGTGGAGTACAGCAGCCGGAACGGCGTGCCGACCCCGGCCGAGGCGCGGGCGCGGATCATCGCCATGAGCGGGACGACCCCCGAGCCGCCCGCGACCAGTTGCACCGGCTCGGACGCCTCCGGACGCCAGACGAACCAGCCGCCGATCGGGCCGCGTATCTCCAGCGGGTCACCGGGCGAGAGGACCTGGGCGAGGTAGGGGGAGACCTCACCGTCGGGCAGCGGCTCGACGGTGAGCTCCACGCGTTCCCCGTCCGCGGCGGAGGCGATGGAGTAGGAGCGCTGGGTGGAGTAGCCGTCGGGGGCGGTGAGCCGCACGTCGACGTGCTGGCCGGCGAGGTGGCCGGGCCAGCCGGGAACGTCCAGGGTGATCGTGCGTGCTGCGGAGGTCTCGTCGCGCACGGCGGTGACCGTGGCGACCCTCCAGGTCAGTCGCCCCAGTACCGTTGCTCGCGCCATGGGTCTCCGTAATTGTGATAGCCGACGCCCTCCCAGAATCCTGGCTGGTCCTCGTCGAGGAGCCGGATGTCGCGCACCCACTTGGCGCTCTTCCAGAGGTAGAGGTGCGGCACGAGGAGCCGGGCGGGCCCGCCGTGCTCGGGGGTGATGGGCTCACCCTCGTAGCGGACGGCGATCCAGGCCCGGCCGTCGAGGAGGTCCTCCAGCGGGAGGTTCGTGGTGTAGCCGCCGTAGGAGGTCGCCAGCGCGTATTCCGCGGAGGTCTCCACGCCGTCGAGGAGGGTGTCGAGTGACACGCCCTCCCAGGTGGTGCCGAGCTTGGACCACTTGGTGACGCAGTGCAGGTCGACCGTGAACCGCTCCACGGGCAGCGCGTTGAGCTCCGCCCAGCTCCAGCGGACGACCTCGCCGGTCTCGGTGGTGACGCCGAGGCTCCAGTCGTCGGTGGAGACCAGGGGCGTGGGTCCGGCCGACAGGACGGGGAAGTCCTCCGTGAGGTACTGCCCCGGCGGCAGGTCCGGGTTGCCGGCGCGACGGCGGCCGAAGAACCCGGGCGAGACGATACCGATGACGCCCACCTCCCACTGTCCGGCAGGTCATGACGATCGTGGTGTCCCCTCGAACGAGTCTCGAGCGGACGGATCACGCGAACAGGGTAAATCTCATCACATTTAGCCACGGCCCGTGTCATCCGGGGAGGTCCGGCGCGTTTTCTGGCGCCGGACCGGACATCCGATCCCCACCGTCCGGTCACTCGACCAGGCAGGCGCGGCGGGCACGGGATTGGCCTGCTCCACCAACGGGCACCATATGCGTACTTTCCATAAGATTTACTACTTATAGCGTCATATCAACCTATATATGCATATATGAGAAGAGAGAAGGCGTCAGTTCTGACCGTGAATTGATCGACGGAGGATCCGATGACTCGAAAGGCGATCATCATGCTGGCCATCGCCATGGCGGCGACAGGCGGCACGGCCGACCTCGGCGCCGCCTCCGCTCCCCCGCCGCCCAGCCGGCAGGATCGGGAATTCCTCGTCCAGGCGCACCAGGGCAGCCTGTTCGAGATCGAGGCGGGTCTCGCCGTCACCGGGAAGACCGACGACCAGAATGATCGGGAGGCCGGAAAGGCCGTGCGCGTGCTGGGGGCGAAGCTGGTCGCCGACCACACGAAGCTCGACAGGACCATACGGCAGGTGGCCGACCAGCTGGGCGTGAAGCTCCCCGGTGAGCCCAGCGAGGTGCAGCGCCGGCGCCTCAAGGAGGTGATGGCGTTGAGCGGGATGGAGTTCGACAGGGCCTGGATCGGTATGGAGATCGCCAACCACCGCGAGGGGGTCGCCCTCGTGAAGAGGGAGATCGACAACGGCTCCGCCCCCATGGTGAAGAAACTCGCCGTCCTCACCGACCGCGTCGTGCGGGAGCACCTGGAGATGCTCCTCCAGATCGAGAAGGCGATCGTCCCCAGCCCTTCGAAGAGCTGAGGCGCTCAGCCCCTGCCGGGTGCGGTGGTGGAGCCGCGCACCACCAGTTCGGTGGCGAGTTCGACGTGGTGGGAGTCGACCCGCTCCCCCGCCGCCAGGCGCAGGGCCGTGCGTACGGCGACCCCGCCCATCTCCCGCAGCGGCTGGCGCACAGTCGTCAGCGGGGGCGAGGCCATCCGGGCGACCTGGGTGTCGTCGAAGCCGACGATACTGAGGTCCTCGGGCACCCGCAGCCCTCGCGCCCTGGCCGCCTCCAGCACGCCGAGCGCGATCTCGTCGCAGCCGGTGAAGATGGCGGTGGGGAGCTCAGGCAGGTCGAACAGGGCCGTGCCGCCCCTCACCCCCTCCTGGTAGTGGAAGGGCCCCTCCCGTACGTGACTCGGGGGGACCGGGGCGCCCGCGGCCTCCATCGCCGCGCGGTAGCCGTGGAGACGGGCCTGGTTGCAGGCGGCGGTGGCCGGGCCGCCGAGGTAGGCGATGCGCCGGTGCCCGAGTGCGAGCAGGTGCTGTGTCGCGACCAGTCCTCCGGCGAAGTTCGTCGAGCCGACGCTGACGACTCCCCTGGTCTGCGGCATGTTCAGGGGGTCGATCACGACCAGCGGTAGCCGTGCCCGGGACAGGGCGCCGAGCTGCTCGGCGGTCAGCTCGCTGGTGATGGCGATCACGGCCCGCCGTCCGGCCGCGGCGAGGCCGCGCGCCCAGGTCCCGGCGCGGTCGGCGTTCGTGCGGATGCTCACCACGATCGCCGCGTCGGCCTCGGCACGCACCGCGCCCTGAACGATCTCGGTCGAGTACGGGTTGAGATCGGCGTTGAGCTCCACCTCGAGCGTGGCCGGCACGGCCGCGTCGCCCCGGCGGCGCTGCGACAGCGAGACGTAGTCGTGCTCCTCCAGCAACGACTCCACGAGGGAGCGGGTCACCGGGGAGACGTCACCTCGGCCGTTGAGCACCTTGGACACGGTCGCGACCGACACCCCCGCCGAGGCCGCGACCGTGGCCAGCGTGGCCCTCCTAGGACTTGCCGGCATCTGTTCTCCCTTGCTGTGCGGCGGAAGCGCCCGGAGCGGGTTCCACGTCCACCCGGGTGACCAGTCGCCGGTCCACGCCGACGTGACGCGGCGGACCGGTCAGGGTCACGCGGCCCCGGCAGGGCAGGTCGGACGCCGACGCGCCCACGAACACCTCAAGATCCCCCGGCTCCACGACGCGCCGCAGGTCGCGTCCGGTGAACGCGGTCCTGTCGGCGGACACGGTGAAGGTCGCCAGTGCGCTCGCGCCGGGCTCCAGCCTGACCCTGGTGAATCCGGTGAGCTGTAGCACCGGCCGGGTGACCTGGGCGATCACGTCGTGCAGGAAGAGCTGCACGACCTCCTCGCCCACCCGGCTCCCGGTGTTGCGCACCCGCACCGACACGGTGAACTCCCCGTCGGTGGGCACCTCGGCGTCGCTGATCCTCAAGGAGTCGATCGCGAAGGTGGTGTACGAGGCACCGTGCCCGAACGGGAACAGCGGGGTCGGGTCGAGGTTGCTGATGCCCTGGCTGTTGGCGCCCAGCGGCGGCTGCAGGTAGGTGCCGGGCTGCCCGCCAGGGCCGCGCGGGATCTGCACCGGCAGCTTCCCGCTGGGCTGCACCCGGCCGGACAGGACCCCGGCGATGGCCGCTCCGCCCTCCTCCCCGGGCATGAACGCCTGGACGAGCGCGGCGGCCGTCTTCGACACCTCGCCCAGCGCGTACGGGCGACCCGAGACGACGACCACCACGACCGGCGTGCCGGTGGCGGCGAGCTCGGCCAGCAGGTCCTCCTGCGCACCGGGCAGCCGCAGGTCCTCGGCGTCGCAGCCTTCGCCCGACGTACCGAGCCCGAACATCCCCGCCAGGTCGCCGACGACGGCCACGCACACGTCGGCCTCGCGAGCCGCCCGGGTCGCGGCGGCGAAGCCGGAGCGGTCCTCGCTCCGCACCTCGCAGCCCTGCTCGTGGATCAGCTCGGCACCGGGCAACTCGGCCCGCAGCGCGTCGAGCAGGCTGGGCGCGTCCACGCCGAGCCCGAGTCCCGGATGGCGGGGCAGCACGTGGTTGGGGAAGGCGTAGCAGCCCATGAAGGTGCGCGGGTCGTCGGCGCAGGGGCCGACCACGGCCACCCGGCGCGGCTCAGGACGCCCCTCGCCGAGCAGCGGCAGCGCGGTGCCCGCGTCGAGCAGCACGATCGACCGTTCGGCCAGCTCCCTGGCGAGTGCCCGGTTGTCCGGCGAGTCGAGGTCCACGTCCGCCGCCTGGGCGACCGACCTCTCCGGGGTCCAGTCCGGATCCAGCAGTCCGAGCGTCACCTTCTGGGTGAGCAGGCGCCGGGCGGCCCGGTCGACCAGGGACTCCGGCAGCTCGCCCCGCCGCACCCGTTCGACGAGGTGCCGGCCGAAGCCGAGCGTGTCGGGCAGTTCGACGTCGAGGCCCGCGCTCAGCGCCTGCACCCCGGCCTCGTCGGTGTCCGCGGCGACCTGGTGCATCGTCGCGAGGAACGGGATCGCCCAGTAGTCCGACACCACCGTCCCGGTGAAGCCCCACTCGTCGCGCAGCAGGTCGGTCAGCAGCCACGAGTCGGCCGCGGCGGGAACACCGTCCACGTCGGAGTAGGAGTTCATGACCGAACGCGCGCCCCCCTCGACGAGAGCGGTCTCGAAAGGCGGCAGGACCATGTCCATCAGCTCGCGCCGCCCCATCGGCACCGGGCCGTGGTTGCGGGCCGCCCGGGAGGCGGAGTAGCCGGCGAAGTGCTTGAGGGTGGCGATGACCCCGGCGTTCTCCAGGCCGCGCACGTAGGCCGCGCCGAGCATCGCGACGAGGTACGGATCCTCGCCCATCGTCTCCTCGACCCGGCCCCAGCGGTAGTCGCGCACCACGTCCAGCACCGGTGACAGGCCCTGGTGGACGCCCACGGCGCGCATGTCCCGTCCGATGGCGGTGGCCATCCGCTCCACCAGGTCCGGGTCGAACGTCGCCCCCCAGGCGATGGCCGCGGGGTAAACGGTCGCACCATAAGTAGTGAAACCGGTCAGACACTCCTCGTGGACCAGCGCCGGGATGCCGAGCCGGGAGTGCTTCACCACCTCGGACTGCAGCCGTACCACCTCCGCGGCGCCCTCCGCCGCGGTCACCGGAGCACTGCCGAACACCCGCGTCAGGTGACCGAGCCCGTGGCGGATCGTCTCCTCGAAGGGCACGCTTCCCGAGGCCGCGAAAACGTCCTGCATCGGGGCGACGTTCGCCGTGCCCTCGCGACTCTCCTGACTCTCCTGGGGCTCCCCGCCCTGCTCAGCCCCCATGACGTTGCCCGGCCACCGGCTGCCGAGCTGGCCGACCTTCTCCTCCAGGGTCATCTCCGCAAGAAGGGCGTCGACCCGATCCGCCACGGGGAGTGCCGGGTCCTGCCACGGACGGAGGACCAGGCCCTTCGTGGAGGTCCCATCTAGCGCCGTCATCTGCTCTCCTCAAGAAAAACCCGCACCGCAACCCATTCGAAACTTTTCGGTGTGCCACGAAAGCTCTACCCGAATCCTGCCGCAAACGATACGACCAGGAAAAGTCCAGATGAGAGTACCTTACATAGCGCACATACCAAGCTCATCCCGACATGCGATGACCTCTTGACACGCAACTATCTGAAATCTAAATTGACGTGCCACGCGGTCTGTTTCGGAAATGTTTCGACATGTCAGGCGCAAGAGCGGATGCCTGACAGCGGGGGTGCTGATCCACGACCTACGGCCGCCACCGATTTTTCACACGGAGCCTCGCCCAGCCTCGGCATTCGACATACGGAGATCAGCGTGGAGTCAACGACACCATCTCGCCGCACCTTCCTCGCCCTTTCCATGGGCCTCCCTCTGGGAGCCGCGCTGGCGGCCTGCGGCACTTCCGGCCCCACCCCGGCGGGAGGGACCGGAACCGGCGGCAGCGGCGGGAACGCCGCGAGCAAGGCCACCTACTGGTTCCTGTCGAACCAGCCGCAGGAGGGTGTGCGCACCAGGGCCGTGGAGCGGTTCAACAAGGCCAACCCCAACGGTCAGATCGACTTCACGGCCATGCAGAACGACGCCTACAAGACGAAGATCAAGACGGCGATCGGAGCCGGCCAGGCCCCCACCATCATCTGGGGCTGGGGCGGCGGGACCCTGCGCACGTACGTGCAGGCCAACCAGGTCGAGGACCTCACCCCGTGGTTCGAGGAGAACAAGGCCGTGAAGGACCGGCTGTTCTCCTCCTCCTTCGGCGCGGCCACGATCGACGGCAAGATCTACGCGATGCCGGCCGAGACGATGCAGCCCATCATCCTGTTCTACAACAAGAAGGTGTTCGAGCAGGTCGGCGTGGAGCCGCCGAAGTCGTGGGGCGACATCATGGCCCTCGTCCCCAAGTTCAACGCCGCGGGCATCGCCCCGTTCTCCCTCGGCGGCCAGTCGCGCTGGACGAACATGATGTGGCTGGAGTTCCTCTTCGACCGCATCGGCGGCCCCGAGGTGTTCCAGGCCGTGTTCGACGGCGAGAAGGACGCCTGGTCCCACCCCGCCGCCATCGAGGCCCTGACCAAGATGCAGGAGCTCATCAAGGCGAACGGGTTCATCAAGGGCTTTTCCTCCATCACGGCCGACTCCAACGCCGACCAGGCCCTGCTGTACACCGGCAAGGCCGCGATGATGCTGCACGGCGGCTGGACGTACGGCAGCATGTCCGCCGACGGCGGCGACTTCGTCTCCGGCGGCCACCTCGGCTACATGAACTTCCCGCCGGTCGAGGGCGGCAAGGGCGACCCCGGCAACACCGTCGGCAACCCCGGCCAGTACCTGTCGATCTCCTCCAAGGCGACTCCCGAGCAGAAGGAGATCGCCAAGAAGTTCTTCGCCACCGCCGTGCTGAACGACGAGGACGTCAAGGAGTGGGCGGGCACGGGCGCGGTGCCGATCGTCAACGGCGCCGACAGCGCGTTCGCCGGTTCCAAGGACGAGGAGTTCCTGAAGTTCGTCTACGGCATCGCCAGCAACGCCAAGGCTTTCGCCCAGTCCTGGGACCAGGCGCTCAGCCCCACCGCGGCCGAGGTGCTCCTGGACAACATCGCCAAGCTGTTCCAGCTGTCGATCACGCCTGAGGAGTTCGCCTCCAACCTGAACGCGGTCATCGGCAGTTGAGCGCGCTAACCTCCCCCGCCAGAAGAGGGAGGCCGTCGGCCGCCACGCGAAGGAACCACAGCGCCATCCTTCCGTGGCTGGCCGTACCGGCCCTGCTGATCTTCACCGCCTTCGGGGTAATCCCGCTGCTCGGGGTCCTGTTCCTCAGCTTCAGCACCTGGGACCAGGTCGGCGACATCCAGATGTCCGGGCTCACCAGCTGGCGGGCCGTGCTCAGCGACCCCGGCCTACCGCACGCCCTTTGGGTGACGTTGCTGGTGATGGTCGCCTCCTGGGCGGTCCAGACGCCGGCCAGCATCCTGCTCGGGGTGTTCCTGGCCGGGCAGCAGCGCTACCGCGCGCTGCTGGCCGTGCTGTACTTCATCCCGCTGCTGCTGAGCTCGGCCGCCATCGCGATCGCCTACAAGGCGCTGCTCGACCCGAACTTCGGGCTCGGCGCCGGGCTGGGTATCGACCTGCTCGTACAGGACTGGCTCGGCGACCCCGTCCTCGCCTTCAGTGTCGTGATCTTCGTGGTGTCGTGGCAGTTCATCCCCTTCCACTCGCTGCTCTACCAGGGCGGCGTGCGGCAGATCCCGCGCTCCATGTACGAGGCCGCCGAGATAGACGGCGCGGGCCGCGCCCGCAAGTTCTTCAGCATCACGCTGCCGCAGCTCAAGTACACGATCATCACGTCCTCCACCCTCATGGTCGTCGGATCCCTGACCTTCTTCGACCTGATCTTCGTACTGACCGCGGGCGGTCCCGGCGACGCCACCCGGGTGCTCGCCCTGGACATGTACAAGCGCGGGTTCCAGGCCAACCTGATGGGGCCGGCCAGTGCCATCGCCGTCATCCTCGTCCTCGTGGGCCTCGCCCTGGCGTTGTTCCTGCGCAGGCTCGGCGGCCGCGACGCCAACGCCAGCCAGATGGAAGGGGCCTGAACCATGAGCTTGACGACCCCCACGGGGCTCAAGCGGACCGAGACAGTCGGGGCGGGACACCGGCGCCGGCCGCCGGCACGCAACGGGAAGCAGTCGCGGACACTCGGTGAGCGCCCCAACTGGCTGGGCGGGATCGCGGGCTGGCTGTGGCTCGCGGTCGTGATCGTGCCGATCTACTGGATCGTCATCACCAGTTTCAAGGCCCAGAGCAGCTACTACGCCAGCAACCCGCTGGCGCCGCCCACCGAGCCGACCCTCGACAACTACCGGATGGTCGTCGAGTCCGACTTCCCGCTGTACTTCCTCAACAGCCTCATTGTGACCATCGGCGCGGTCGTCCCCGCGGTCGCGGTCGCGTTCATGGCGGCGTACGCGATCGTCCGGGGCAGCACCATCTTCGGCTTCCTGCGCAGGGTGAACTCGCTCTTCCTCATGGGCCTGGCCATCCCGTTGCAGGCGACCATCATCCCGATCTACCTGATCATCATCCGGCTGCAGCTCTACGACTCACTGACGGCGCTGATCCTGCCGTCGATCGCCTTCGCGATCCCGCTGTCGGTGCTGGTCCTGTCGAACTTCATCCGTGACGTGCCCAAGGAGCTGTTCGAGTCGATGCGGCTGGACGGCGCGAGCGAGATGGCGACGCTCTGGCGGCTCGCCCTCCCGCTCACCATGCCGGCCGTCGTGACGGTGACGATCTACAACGCACTGACGGTCTGGAACGGGTTCCTGCTGCCGCTCATCCTCACCCAGAGCCCCGACAAGCGCACGCTTCCGCTCGCGCTGTGGACCTTCCAGGGGCAGTACAGCGTGAACGTACCGGCCGTGCTCGCCTCGGTCGTGCTGACCACGCTGCCCATCCTGGTCCTGTACGTGGTCGGCCGCCGCCAGCTGCTCAGCGGCCTGACGGCAGGGTTCAGCAAGTAGCCGCACCCTGCCGTCCGGCGCCCCTCCCCCCTTGCCGTCGGCGAGCGGACGGCGAACGGACGGACGGGTCAGGCGCGGAGGAGACGGATCACGTTCCACGAGACGGCGGGCAGCGTGATCTCCAGGGTCCCGGCGTCGAGGCGGGCCTCGGTGTTCGTACGGGGGGCCACCGTGTCCGGGGCGTCGGCGGTGTTGCGGGCGTAGGGGTCGGGGCCGGACAGCACCGTGGCCCCGGCGAGCCTCACCGGACCGAGGGCGCGCAGGTCGGCGGTGAGGGTGAGCGGCCGGTCGGTCGAGCGGTTGACGGCGAACAGCGTGGTGGCGCCGCTCTCCTCGTCGTGGGTGGCGACGGCGTCGAGGGCGGCGACCTCTCCGAACCTCGCGGTCTCGTGGGTGGGAGAGGCGGACTCGATCCGCAGCACCTGACCCACCGCGTACCGGGAGGCCTGGGCGAAGGGGTGGAAGGTGGTCTGCCTCCAGGCCCTGCCGCCCGGTTCGGTCATGATGGGGGCGATCACGTTGACCAGCTGGGCCAGGCAGGCGGACGTCACCCTGTCGCTGTGGCGCAGCAGCGAGATCAGCAGCCCGCCGAAGGTCACCGCGTCGGCCAGGTGGTAGTGGTCTTCGAGCAGCGGCGGAGCGACCGGCCAGTCGCGCGGTGGTTCTGCGTTCTGGAAGCGGGACAGGTACCAGACGTTCCACTCGTCGAACGAGATGTTGATCTTCTTCTTGTTTCTGAGCCTGGCGCCCACGCTGTCGGCCGTCGCCACCACCGCGTCGATGAAGTGGTCCATGTCGGCCGCCGAGGCGAGGAAGCTTGCCAGGTCGCCGTCGTGCTCCTCGTAGTAGGCGTGGCAGGAGACGAAGTCCACCAGGTCGTAGGTCTCCTCCAGCACGGTGGACTCCCACGCGCCGAAGGTGGGCATGCCCGAGCCCGAGCTCCCGCAGGCGACGAGTTCCAGGGCCGGGTCGATCATGCGCATGGCGCGGGCGGTCCCGGCGGCCAGCCGCCCGTACTCGCGGGCGCTCATGTGGCCGATCTGCCACGGGCCGTCCATCTCGTTGCCCAGGCACCACATCCGGATGTCGTGCGGCCTTTTGGCGCCGTGGGCGACGCGCAGGTCCGACAGGTGGGTCCCGGACTCGATGTTGCAGTACTCCAGCAGGTCCAGCGCCTCGGCGACTCCCCGGGTGCCGAGGTTGACGGCCATCATCGGCTCCAGCTCGGCCTTGCGCGTCCAGGCGACGAACTCGTCCAGGCCGAACTCGTTGGTCTCCGTGCTGTGCCAGGCCAGGTCGAGCCGCCGGGGCCGTTCGCTCCTGGGGCCGACGCCGTCCTCCCAGCGGTATCCGGACACGAAGTTCCCACCGGGGTAGCGGGCCGTGGTCACGCCCAGCTCGCGGGTGAGCTCCAGCACGTCCCCCCGGAAGCCCTCCTCGTCGGCGGTGGGGTGGCCGGGTTCGTAGATGCCGGTGTAGACACATCGGCCGAGGTGTTCGACGAACGTCCCGAAGGTGCGCCGGTGGACGGGGGCCACCCTGAACGCGGGGTCGAGGGTGAGGTGCGCGGACAGCACGAAGGTCTCCTCATGTGCGACTCATACTGCGACTCATGTGCGACTCATGCGCGACCCGCGCCGGCCTCCGACGCGAGATCGCCAAACTCGTGGATCACCGCAAAGGCGGGCGACTCCAATTGTTGGCGATAACACGAGCGAAAGGCCAGCCGTTGGCCAGGGGAAGAGATCCTCGGACCGGAGCCTCCCGGGGCCTCCCGAAGCCCTCGGCCCGGCGAGAACCTCCTTCTCCGGTTGCCCGGAGGGAAAGATCCGCAGACCGGGGCCGCCGTCCGTATCATCTCCGCATGGCGCTGAATCCGGAGCCGCGGTTCAGCCGGAGGGCGGTGCTCCTTGCCGCCGGAGGGCTGCTCGCCGGCTGCTCCCGGCAGCCCGAGGCCGACAAGGTCCACCTGCGCCTCGCCACCGGGCCGGCGGGGGCGGTGTACCGGCGCATCGGCGGCGCGCTCGCCGAACACGTCTCCGAGCGGGTGCCGGGCGTCACCCTGGTCACCGTGCCGAGCGGGGCGTCGGCCGACAACATCCGGATGCTGCGGGCCGGCGAGGTCCACCTCGGGCTGACGAGCCTGGACGCGTTGATCACGACCGACGGCAGCGCGCCCGAGGGACTCTCGGCGATATGCCGGCTCTACGACAGCCACCTGCATCTCGTGGTCATGGCCGGTTCCGAGATCGGAGAGTTCCGGGATCTCCACGGCAGGCGTGTGTCCCTGGGCGCTCACGACTCGGGCACCGAGTTCACGTCGCTGCGGGTTCTGGAGCTCGGCCGGATGAAGACCGACGTCCGCTACCTCAGCCAGGCCGAGTCGGCGGCGGCGCTGCGCGACGGCGAGATCGACGCGATGTTCTCCCTGACCGGCGTCCCGACACCCGCCGTCACGGAGCTGGCGCGACGCCACCCGATCCGGCTGATCCCGCTGGACGCGCAGGCCGACGCGCTCTTCGCCGCGTTCCCCGGCCCCTACGCTCCGGCCACGATCCCCGCGACCGCCTACACCGGCGTCCCGGCCACCCGCACCGTCGCCGTGCCGAACGTGCTCCTCGTGCGCGACGACCTGCCCGACGGCCTGGTCCACGCCATCACCGACACGATCTTCACGCACACCGGCACGATCATCTCCGCCAGCCGCGACGACGCCGAGGCCGTTCCAGAGGCGTGGCAGATCAACGTGCGTACCGGGATCTCCACCGCGTCGATCCCGCTCCATCCGGGAGCGGCCGCCTGGTTCCGCGACCGCAAGCGCTGACCCCGGGCGGCGGGCCCGCGACGGAACCTGAGTCTTCTCGGGCGCACGACCTCAGACGCGCGAAGGAGCCGGCTTCCCAGGCGCACCATCTCGGACGCCCGAGGGAACCGGCTTTTCCCAGGCGCACCATCTCGGACGCCCGAGGGAACCGGAGCCTCAGGCGCACGAAGGAGCCTGGTCCTCGGTCGGCGACTCCTGTCCCGAGACGGCCGGCAGCGCGACCACCGCGGCGAATCCGCACCCGGCCCCGTCCGGACGCGGCAACCCGTCCTCCAGCCGCAGCTCGCCCCCGGCCGCCCCGACCAGGTCGGCGCAGATCGCCAGCCCCAGGCCGGTCCCCGGCACGTTCTGGTGCCGCGGTGACCGCCAGAACCTGCCCAGCGCCTGGGCCCGCTCGGAGGCGTCGATTCCCTCGCCGTCGTCACGGACGGTGATCGTGACCACGTCTCCGGAGGCGTCGCCGGCGCCCGTACCTCCGGGGACGAATCCGGCCCTCACCTCCACCACCCGCGCGCCCGAGAGCCGCAACGCGTTGCTGATCAGCTCGTCCAGGATGCTGCCCAGCCCGCCCGTCGGCTCCAGCAGCCGCAGCCCCGACGGCACGTCGACCGCCAACCTCTGCCCCGCCGTCGCCGTCAGCGCCTGCCACCGGTCCACCCGGGTCGCCAGCACCGCGTCGAGATCCACCGGCGACGCCGTGCGTATGCTCTCCATCCGCGCGCTGGCCTGCAGCGAGTTCAGCATCCGCTGCATCGCCTTCAGCTCGTCGACGGCGATGTCGTAGACCTGCCGCCCGCCGCCGGTCTCGCGCAGGTGCGGCTCCAGGCTCTCCACGGCGAGCCGGAGGCTGGTGAGCGGATTGCGCAGTTGGTGCGAGGCGTCGGACACGAACGCCCGCTGCCGCTGCACGGCGTTCTCGACCGCGTCCATCATGGTGTTGAACGACTCCGCCAGCCGCCGCAGCTCGACCGGACCGGCCTCGGCGTCCGCCCGGATGGTGAGGTCGCCCCGTGAGATCCGCGAGCTCGCCGCGTCCAGTTCCCGCACCGGCCGCAGCACCCACGCCGACACCGGCCAGGCGACGGCCACCAGTGCGACCAGCGGGAGCAGCCCGAGCCCTGCGAGCCAGGCCCATCGCACGAGGATGCGACGGTGCGTCTTCGACAGGCCGGAGATCGTCACGACGGCTCCGACGACCTCGCTGTCCCTGCCCACCGGCTCCGCGACCACGAGCGCGGAGCCGTCCCACGGAGCCCACTCCCCGGAGGGCTCGGACCTCGCCCCGGCCAGCGCCGCGGTCACGATCCTGGGCAGCGCCCGCTCGGCCCGCGCCGCCCGCCGGTACGCGGCGGCCGGTCCGAGCAGCACCGTGCCCGAGGTGTCGATCACCGCGGCCGGGATGCCGTACAGCTCGTGGTAGCGCGCCAGCTCCTGTTGGAGCGCCTCGGTCCGCCCGGTCGACAGCGCGGTGTCGGCGAGCGAGGCGAACCGGCCGACGTCGTTGAGCCGATCGACGTAGGTCTCCTGCATCTCCCGCTCGGCCACGGTGACGCTGAGCGGCACCCCGAGCGCCGCGACGAGTAGCACCGCGAGGGGGACGAGGACGACGAGCAGGCGACGGTGCACGGCGCGTCAGCCGATCAGCTCCGGCTGGTCGGCCAGGAGCCGATAGCCGACCCCGTGGATCGTGCGGATGAGCACGGCCGGCCCGATCTTGTGCCGCAGCGCCGCGATGTGGGTGTCCAGGGTGCGGCTGGAGGACTCCCAGGTCGCGCCCCAGATCTGGTCGAGGATGACGTCGCGGCTCACCACGTTCGGAGCCCGCCGGGCCAGCAGCAGGAGCAGCTCGAACTCCTTGCGGGTCAGCGTCACGGGCGTGCCGCCGACGGCGACCTCGCGGGTGCCGACGGCGATCCGCATCGGGCCGAGGACGAGTGGCTCGTCGGGGTGGCTCAGCGCGCGGGCCACCCGGGTGCGCCGCAGGACGGCGTCGATCCTGGCCAGCAGCTCCGGTATGCCGAACGGCTTCACGATGTAGTCGTCGGCGCCGGCGCGCAGGCCGCGGACCCGCTCGTGCTCCTCCGATCGTGCCGTCACGGCGATGACCGCGGTCTCCGGGCGGTCGCGCAGCCTGCGGATCACGTCGAGCCCGTCGCCGTCGGGCAGGCCCAGGTCGACGAGAACCACGTCGGAAGGGGCCGCGCGTACGGCCTCCGCCGCGGTGGCGATGCGGTGGACCTCGAAGCCCGCCTGGGCCAGGACGGTGACCAGACCCCGCGCCACGCGGTCGTCATCCTCGATGATGGTGATCCGCATACCGGCGGATTTTACGGCGTGAATCGCCTTCTGGTCAGCCCTTCATTTTTTTTGATTTCTCTGACATCCATCGCATTCTTTGGATTTCTCTGACACTATTCGCGCCCTCGTCAGTCGAGACTGAGGCCGCGCGCATACCGGCAGATGCGCGTGCGCCAACGAGGAGGCCTCGACATGAGAACGACCGGCAGACACCGGGCCATCGCACGGCTGATCGCCACGATCGGCGCCGTCTCACTTGTCGCCGCCTGCTCCGGCAACGGGGGCGCCACCGGCGGAAGCACCGCCGCCGGTGGCTACCCGGACCAGAACATCACGTTCGTCGTACCGTTCAGCGCGGGCGGCCCGACGGACACCGTCACCCGCATGATCGCCGAACCGATGGCCGCCAAGCTCGGCGCCAAGATCGTCGTCCAGAACGTCGAGGGCGCGGGCGGCACGGTCGGCGCCGGCGAGGTCGCGCGGGCCGCCCCCGACGGCTACACGGTGCTCATGCACCACATCGGCATGTCGACGGCGCCCGCCCTCTACCAGAACCTGGGCTACCAGCCGCTTGAGGACTTCGAGATGGTCGGGCTCGTCACCGAGGTGCCGATGACGGTCGTCGCCCGCAAGGACTTCACGCCCGCGACGCTCCAGGACCTCGTGACCCACGTGAAGGCGAACGCCGGCGAGGTCACGCTGGCCAACGCCGGCATCGGCGCCGCCTCCCACCTGTGCGGCCTGCTCTTCCAGACCGCCGCGGGCGTCAAGCTCCAGGAGGTCCCCTACCAGGGCACCGGCCCCGCGCTGACCGACCTCGTCGGCGGCCAGGTCGACTTCATGTGCGACCAGACGACCAACACCAGCGGCCAGATCTCCGCCGGTGAGGTGAAGGCGTACGCGGTCACCACCCCGGAGCGGGTGAAGAGCCTGCCGGAACTGCCCACCACGGCCGAGGCCGGGCTGCCCGGACTCCAGGTCAGCGTGTGGCACGGCCTCTACGTCCCGGCCGGCACCCCGCAGGACGCCGTCCAGAAGCTGTCCGAGGCGCTGAAGACGGCACTGGCCGACCAGGGAGTCGTCGAGCAGATGGCCAAACTCGGCACCGTACCGGTCCCGGCCGAGGACGCGACCCCGCAGGCGCTGCGGGCCAAGCTCGAAGAGCAGCTCGGCACCTGGGCCAAGGTCATCGCAGACGCCGGCGTCAAGGCCTCCTGAAGTGGAGCGCCGCAGGTCCCTCCCCGACGTCCTCGCCGGGGGAGTCTTCGTCCTGATCGGTGGCGCGTTCGTGGCGGGGTCGCTCGGCCACGAGCTGGGCACCCCGCTGCGGATGGGCCCCGGCGCCTTCCCGCTGCTGGCCGGCGCGATCGTGACGGTCCTGGGCTTGGCGATCGTCGTCAAAGGGCTCGTCGCCGGCGAGGTGATCTCGTTCGGGCCGATCCCCTGGCGTGCGGTCGCCGTCATCACGCTCGCGCTCGTGTTCTTCGGCCTCACCGCCCGGGGCCTTGGATTCGTACCGGCCTCGGCGGCGACCGCCCTGCTCACCGCGCTGGCCGACTCGCGCGTACGGCTGCTCACCGCCGTCGCCGTGGCCGCCGGGCTGACCGCGGCCGCCACGCTCATCTTCGTCGTCGGACTTCAGCTGCGGATCCCGCTGTGGGGCCCGTGGCTGGGGTTCTGACGCGACATCCGGATTGAGGCATGGAACTTCTCGAAAACCTCGCGCTGGGCCTCTCCACCGCCCTGCTACTGCAGAACGTCCTCTACTGCTTCGTGGGGGTGCTGCTCGGGACGGCGGTCGGCGTGCTGCCCGGCATCGGGCCGACGGCGACGGTGGCGATGCTGCTGCCGATCACGTTCGGCTTCGAGCCGGTGACGGCGTTGATCATGCTGGCGGGCATCTACTACGGCGCGCAGTACGGCGGCTCGACGACCGCCATCCTGATCAACCTGCCCGGTGAGTCGTCGGCGGCGGTCACCGCTCTGGACGGGCACGAGATGGCCCGGCAGGGCCGGGCCGGCGCGGCGCTGGCCACCGCCGCGATCGGATCCTTCTTCGCGGGCACGGTCGCCACCGTCGTACTCGCCGTCGCGGCCCCGCCGCTCGCCCGCGTCGCATTGACGTTCGGCCCCGCGGAATACTTCTCGCTGGTGCTGCTCGGCCTGATCGTGTCGATCGCGCTGGCGCGCGGCGCGGCGCTCAAGGCACTGGCGATGATCGGGCTCGGTGTCCTGTTCGGCACGATCGGCCAGGACATCTACACCGGCACGCCCCGGTTCGTGTTCGACCGGCGCGAGCTGTACGGCGGCGTCGACTTCGTGTCGGTCGCCGTCGGCGTGTTCGGGGTGGCCGAGATCCTGCGCAACCTGGAGAACGAGCGGACTACCGCGGCGATCGCCGACAGGGTGAGGAACCTCTGGCCGACCCGCGAGGACCGGCGCCGGATCGTCGGCCCGATCCTGCGGGGCACCGCTCTCGGCTCCGCGCTCGGCGTCCTGCCCGGCGGTGGCCACGTATTGGCCTCGTTCACCTCGTACGCCGTCGAGAAGCGGATCTCAAGGCGGCGGCAGGAGTTCGGGCACGGCGCGATCGAGGGCGTCGCCGGCCCCGAGTCGGCGAACAACGCCGCCGCGCAGACATCGTTCATCCCGCTGCTCACCCTGGGCCTGCCCGCCCACCCGGTGATGGCGCTGATGGTCGGCGCGTTCATCGTCCACGGCATCACCCCCGGCCCGAACGTCATCACCGACGAGCCGGCGCTGTTCTGGGGCCTGATCGCGTCGATGTGGATCGGCAACGTGCTGCTCGTGCTGCTGAACCTGCCGCTGATCGGCCTCTGGGTGCGCATGCTGCGCATCCCGTACCAGGTGCTGTTCCCGATGATCATCCTGTTCGCCGCGATCGGCACGTACTCCCTGGCGTTCAACGCCTACGACGTCTACGCGATCGTGTTCTTCGGGATCCTGGGCTACCTTTTGATCAAGTGTGGCTGCGAGCCCGCGCCGCTGCTGCTCGGCTTCGTCCTCGGCCCCCTGCTCGAGGAGAACCTACGGCGGGCGCTCATCATCTCCCGCGGCGACGCGTCGGTCTTCCTCACCCGGCCGATCTCCGCGACGCTCCTCGCCCTGGCCGCGGCGGCGCTCGTCGTCACCGTCCTGCCGGCGATCCGCAGACGCCGCGAACTCGTGTTCACCGAGGAGGAGTAGGAGTCCTCCCCGGCGGCCGGGGTAAGGCTCTCGTCTCCATCCGCCTGGCGAGCAACCGGATATCTACCTAATTCGCCAGACATTCCACCTTATCGTGGGCGGCATTCCCGACACCGAGCGGCCGAACTCGGTCGGCAGGCGCCGACCGGGTACGACCCGCCAAAGAAGGAGGCGACAGCGATGTCAGGGATGTCAGGGCCCCTCTTCAATCCCGACCTGCGCATGGCGCGGTTCCTGCCGCGCTCGGTGGTCAGTCCGCGTACCCTCGGCCTGGTCCGCAAGCTGGAAGGGCTCGGCGGGAGCAGGCCCCCCTCGAAGGGGACGATCGTGCACGTCGACGCCGACGTCTCCGTGCGCGTCTTCCGGCCGGCGTCGGCCAGGAACCCCGCACCGGCTCTGCTGTGGATCCACGGGGGCGGATACGTCACGGGAACCGCCGCGATGGGAGACCGCATGTGCCGCCATGTCGCCGAGCGGCTGGAGGTCGTCGCGGTGTCGGTGGAATACCGGCGGGCACCGGAGCATCCGTTCCCGACACCGCTGCACGACTGCCACACGGCGCTGCGCTGGCTGGCCGGACAGCCGGACGTCGATCCGGCGCGCATCGCGATCGCCGGCGAGAGCGCCGGCGGCGGGCTCGCCGCCGCACTGACGCTGCTCGCCAGGGAGCGCGCCGAGGTGAACCCGGTGTTGCAGGTGCTGTCCTACCCGATGCTCGACGACCGGACCACGGCGCGGACCGACGTCGACCGGCGCGGGCTGCGCATCTGGAGCCAGGAGAACAACCGCTTCGGATGGCACGCCTACCTCGGCCCCGCGGCCACCGGCGACGTACCTCCGCTGGCCGCGCCGGCCCGCTACGAGGACCTCTCCGGACTTCCGCCCGCCTGGATCGGTGTCGGCACCAACGATCTGTTCCACGACGAGGACGTCGCCTACGCCGAACGACTGCGGCAGGCCGGCGTCCCCTGCACGCTGCACGTGGTGCCCGGCGCCTACCACAGCTTCGACGTGATCCAGAGCGGGGCCGCCGTCTCACGCGCCTTCATGCGGCACCAGGTGGCGGCACTGAACGACGCGCTCAACGGCACCGGCCGGACACTCGCCTGACCGACCTCCCCGGCACGCGGGGGTATCGCACCCCCGCGGGGTGGTCAGGCGTCGTCGCCAGGGGCTTCACCGCGCAGGTTCTCGGCGAGCAGGTCCAGCAATGGCTGCCGCCGGACGCACTGCTCCAGGGCGAAGGAGTCGGCCAGGGCGGTGAGTTCCTCGTCGGAGCAACCGCGCAGCAGATCGGCGTACTCGGGCAGCAGCGCCTGGGCGATGAGGATGTGCCGGATCAGGTCGTCGATCTGGTAGCGGGCACCCCACGGGTAGGGATCCCAGGTGGGGAACTCGGTCTCCATCAGCCGATGCAGGGGGGCGAGCTCGCTCGCCGACTCCTCCATCGTCGAGCCCCACCGGTCGGCGCCCAGCCGTCCCTTCTTGGCGATGAAGGCACCGAAGCGGCTCATGTACGGCTCACCCGCGCTGACCAGGCCCTGCAGCCCGACGTCCTTGTAGGTCCACAGCGACCAACCGGCCTCGTAGGAGTCGAAGATCTCCAGCTGGTCGCGCAGGATCTGGTAGCGCTGCCGGTCGATCTCCGGGGTGCCGGTGTAGACGGGGCCGAACTCGCCCACCCAGATGGGGGTACCGGTCTCCCGCTGGAAGATCGTCCGTCGCTCGAAAGAGCGCTCCAGCTGCTCCCGGTCCACCCACTCGCCACGGGTGTGGCCCGGGTAGGGGCCTCCGTGCGCGAAACCGGCCAGGGCGTAGTCGTGGCAGACGAAGACCGTGTTCTCGTACACCTCGCGGAAGATCGAGAAGTCGGTGGAGTAGGTGTTGCCGTCCAGGAACAGCACGTGCTTGGGGTCGACGGCGCGGACGGCCTTGACCAGGCGGTCGTAGAAGGGGCCGACGACCCGCCCGCCGGAGTCGCCCGGCTCGTTGATCGGGTTGTATCCGGCCACCCAGGGGTTGTCCCGGTAGCGGTCGGCCACGACCTCCCACAGGTGGACGGCACGGTCCTGGAAGTGCCGGTGCTGCCAGAACGCAGCGATGTGGGTGGGGTTGTCGGAGTGCCAGTGCTGGTTCTGCGCCCCGGGCAGGGCGTGCAGGTCGATGACGCTGCGGATGCCGTGCTCGGCGAGCAGGGCGATCACCCTGTCCAGGTGACGGAAGCCGTGCTCGACGATCTCGAAGGGGCGGTCGTCGGACTCCAGGTGACGGTAGTTGATCGGGATGCGGACGCAGTTGACACCGAGGCCGGCCAGCAGCGCGGCGTCGTCCGCGCCGAAGAACGAGGTGAGCAGACGGTCGAAGAACAACTCGGCCCGCTCCTCCCCCAGCACCCCCCGCACGGCCTCGCGCATCGCGGCCTCGTTGGCCGGGTAGCCGGTGATGAAGTTCTCCATGTTCAGCCAGCCCCCGAGGCCTACTCCACGCAGCCGTACCGGGGTGCCGGCCGAATCGACGAGACGGGATCCGGCGACACTCAGGGTCATGTTGTCTCACTCTCTACACGACGACGGAATTCGGGTCAGCCCTTGGTGGCGCCCGCGGTGAGGCCGCTGATCAACTGACGCTCGGCGACGGCGTAGAAGGCGAGCGCCGGAACCATGGAGACCATGACGTAGGCGAGGATCCTCGCGGTGTCGGACATGTACTGTCCTCGGAACTCCTGGACACCGAGCGGGAGGGTCCACAGGTTCGGATCGTTGAGGACCACCAGCGGCAGGAAGAAGTTGTTCCAGCTCGCCACGATCGCCAGCACCGAGACGGTGGCGAGGGCGGGCCTGGCTATCGGCAGCAGCACTCTCCAGAAGAAGCCGAAGGGGCTGCAGCCATCGATGATGGCGGCCTCCTCGACCTCCTTGGGGATGGATCGGAAGAACGTCCGCAGGATGATGACGGTCAGCGGGAGTCCGAACGCGGCCTGCGGCAGGATCACCCCGAGAGGGTTGTCCAGCAGGCCGAACGTACGCAGCAGGACGAACAGCGGCAGGATCGCCACCGCGAAGGGGAACATCAGCCCGATGGCGAACAGCGTGAACAGGAACTCCCTGCCGCGGAAGGCGAACCTGGCGAAGGCGAAGGCGGCCATCGCCGACAGGCCGACGACCAGCACGGTGGTCGTGACCGCGATGAACAGGCTGTTGAGGAGCTGACGCCAGAACACCCCGGAACCGATCACGTCGGTGTAGTTCTCGGTGACCCACGGGGAGGGCAGGCCCAGCGGGTTGCCGGAGAGCTGGCCTGAGGTCTTGAAGCCGCCGAGCAGACCGTACAGGAAGGGGACGACGACGAAGACGGCCGCGACCCAGATGATCACGTGCGTCGGGTACGTCCTGAGCCGGGCGATCATCGACGGTCTCCCATGGTGGTACTCGCCCCTTCCAGGTCTCGGCGCAGGACGAACCGCTGGTAGCCGAGGGCGAAGACGAGGCTGATCAGGAACATGACGACGCTGATCGCGCTGGAGTAGCCGATCTGGGTGCGTTTGAAGCCGTACTCGAACATGGTGACGGCCATGGTCTCCGAGGCGTGCGAAGGGCCGCCGCCGGTGAGGATCCAGACCAGGTCGAAGAGCTGGATCGTGCCGATGACGGACAGGAACACGCTGACCCGGACGGTGGGGCCGAGCAGCGGCAGGGTGACGTGGCGGAACACCTGCCAGCCGCCCGCGCCGTCGATCCTGGCCGCCTCGCCCAGCTCCTTGGGGATACCCTGCAGCCCGGCCAGATAGATGATCATGTGGAACCCGAAGTACTTCCAGGTGATCACCAGGAAGAGCGAGAACATCACGGTGTCCGGTTCGGACAGCCAGGGCCACGGCTCCAGCCCCCAGGAGGTGAGCAGCTGGTTGGCCAGGCCCGCCTCGGGCGACAGGATCAGCGAGAACAGCACGCCGGTGATCGCCTCGGAGAGCATGTACGGCGCGAAGAACAGCAGCCGGTAGAAGGCGCGCCCGCGGATTCTCTGGTTCAGCATCACCGCCAGGCCCAGCGAGAGCGGCAGCTGCACCCCCAGGCCCAGCACGATCAGGATGGCGCCGTTGCGCAGGTCGCCGACGAAGATGTCGCTCTGGAACAGCCGGGTGAAGTTGTCCAGGCCGATGAAGTTGCTCGGCGGGCCGATGCCGTTCCACTTGTAGAGGCTGGTGTAGCCGGCCACCAGGATCGGTGCCAGCACCAGCAGCACGAACAGGACGAGCGCGGGGAGCACGAACAGGATCGCGGTGACCCAGCCGCGCCCCCGGCGGGGGCCGTCGGCCCTCCGCCGGGCGGCGGGTTTTTCTGCGTGAGGGGCCGGACGTGCGTCCGGCCCTGTCATCGTCTTCATCCGGGCGGTTACTCCGACTCCGCCTTGGCCGTCTCGGTGATGACCTGGACGACCTCCTCAGGCGTCTTGGTGCCTCCGATCAGCTCGGCCACGGCGTCGTTGACCTCCTGGCCGACGGCCGGCGGGTACTCCTGGTCGAGGTAGAGCTGGAAGCCGCTCGCTGCCGCCAGCGTCTCGGAGACCGTCTTGATGTGGGGGTCGGTGACGGCCGTGTCCTCGCCCTCCTTGAGCACGGGCAGGACCCCGCCGGCCTTCACGGCCTTGCTGTGGTTCTCCGCCGTGAGCGAGAACTTCAGGAAGTCCAGCGCGGCGGGCGGGGCGTTCACGCCCACGGCCATACCGCCGCCGCCGCCGAAGGCGTCGCCCGCCGATCCCTTGCCGCCCTCCACCGCGGGGAAGGTGAAGAAGCCGAGGTCGTCGCCCAGGCCCTTGCCCGAGTCGTTCTGCACGGACGGGGCCCACTGGCCCATCAGCTCCATCGCGGCCTTGCCGTTGCTCACGCTGGCGGCCTGGCCGTCGGGGGTGGAGTAGTCGGCGCCCAGGAAGCCCTTCTGGAACGGCTGAAGGTCGACGAGTTCCTTGAGCCGCTGCCCGGCGGTGACGAAGTCGGGGCCGGTGAAGTCGTTGGTGGTGCCGGCCTGCTTGAGCGCGTCCAGCCCGGCCACCCGCATCGCCAGGTAGGCCCAGTAGTAGTGGCCCGGCCACTTGGCCTTGCCCGCGAGGGCGATCGGGGCGGTGCCGGAGTCCTTCAGCTTCTTCACCGCGTCCAGGAACTCGGTCCAGGTGGCGGGCGGGGTGGTGATGCCGGCCTTCTTGAACAGCGCCTTGTTGTACCAGAAGCCGACCATGCCGATGTCGACGGGCAGCCCGTAGGTCTTGCCGTCGAACTGGTAGGCGGACAGTGACGCCGGGGTGAAGCCGCCGATGACGTCGCCGGCCTCTGAGGACAGGTCCTTCACCAGGCCGGCCTCGATGTGCTGCTTCAGGACGCCGCCGCCCCAGGTGGAGTAGAGGTCGGGCGCCTTGCCCGACTGGGTGAGCGTGGCGAGCTTGGGCTTGTAGGAGTCGTTCTCGATCGCGACGTTCTTGATCGTGACGTTCGGGTGGGCCGCCTGGTACTCCTTGATGCGATCGGCCCAGAAACCCTTGAGGGGTTCCGCCGTCGCGAAGTTCCAGAACTCGAAGGTGACCTTGTCCGAGCCGGCGCTCTCGCCAGATTGGGCTCCGTTGCCGTCTCCGGTCGTACTGCAGGCTCCGAGAAGCAGCGCGGACACCGCCAGAGCCACCACGCCTCGCCGACTCAACATGGAGATCCCCTTTCGGGAGGTAAGGTGAAAGATTTCATATTTTCCCCGAATATTTCGTGATCCGGAGAATAGGTAAATTCGCGGTTACACGTCAATAGCCCGGCGGTAGTGATCCCGAACAGCAACGACCACCTCCACCGGAGGCTCTCCGAAAGGTTTCAGTTAGTATTCGCCACATGCCAACCAAGCCGCGCGTGACGATCGCCCTCATCGCCGAGGAGGCCGGGGTCTCCGCGCCCACGGTCTCGAAAGTCATCAACGGGCGGCCCGAGGTCGCGACCGAGACCAGGCAGCGCATCGAGCGTCTGCTGCACAAGCACGGCTACCAGCGCAGGACCGGTCAGGGTGACGTCCCCGTCGGCCTGGTCGACCTGGTCTTCACCGAGATCGAGAGCCCGTGGGCGATGGAGCTGGTGCGCGGCGTGGAGACCGCGGCCCGCGAGGTCGACGCCGGGGTGGTCGTCTCGGTCCTGCACAGCCACGCCGGGCCGGGCAGGGACTGGGTGGAGCGGATCGCCGCCCGGCGCACCGACGGGGCCATCCTGGTCGGCTCCCGCATCAGCGTCGACCAGCACGGCCAGCTGGCCGCCAGGGCCATCCCGTTCGTGGTGGTGGATCCGGAGGGCGAGCCGCCGCCCGGGGTCGCCTCGGTCGGCGCCACCAACTGGAACGGCGGCCTGGCCGCGACCCGCCACCTACTGGAACTGGGCCACCGCAGGATCGGGATGATCGGCGGCCCCGCCACCATGCTGTGCAGCAGGGCCCGCGTCGACGGCTACCGGGCGGCGCTGGAGACCGCGGGGATTGCGGTGGACACGGAGCTCATCAGGTACGGTGACTTCCTGGTCGGCTCCGGCCGCGACCACGGCCACGACCTGCTGTCCCTGGACGAGCCGCCCACCGCGATCTTCGCCGGCAGTGACATGCAGGCGTTCGGCGTCTTCGAGGCGGCCAGGCAGCGCGGCCTGCGGGTCCCCGACGACCTGTCCGTGGTGGGCTTCGACGACCTGCCGTTGGCACGTTCCGCGTGGCCACCGCTGACCACCGTGCGCCAGCCGCTCCAGGAGATGGCGGAGCTGGCCACCCGGATGGTGCTCGCGCTCGACCGAGGCGGGCACGAGCCCCGGCGGGTGGAGCTGGCCACCGACCTTCTCGTCCGCGAGAGCACCGCCCCGCCGGCCGGCTGACCTCGCCCCGTCTCCGCCGCGATCGGCCTCCCCCGCCCGCGCCCGACCCGGCGCACCCTCCCCCCACGACGCCGCTTTCCGGCCGCGGGCCCCGCCGGACCTCGCCGATCTCCTCCCCCGCCGTGCCCTGACCGGCTGTTGACGACCGCTCTCGAAACATTTACGTTACTTGCCACGAAATATCTCGGTAATATTGGGAAAGTTTCGGAAAGCGGGTTTCCGCATGTCTCGACGCCACAGGGCGCTGCTGGCACCGATCCTCACGCTCCCCCTCCTCGGAATCAGCCCATCCACCATGGAAAACGTCTCTCACGTCCGGGTGGACCACCACGACGTGCTGCAGCGGATCGACGGCTTCGGCTTCTCACAGGCGTTCCGGCGCAACGAGCTGGTCCGCGCGCTGCCCGTCGCCAAACAGCGGGAGATCCTCGATCTGTGGCTCAGTCCCGAGAAGGGCGCGGGGCTCAGCATCCTGCGTCTGGGCATCGGCTCCTCCCCGGCGGGCAGCCCGTACGACCTGATGACCTCCATCCAGCCCGAGGATCCCGGCGGGCCGTCCGCGCCGCCGAGATACGTCTGGGACGGCGAGGACGGCGGCCAGGTCTGGCTGGCCAAGGAGGCGAGGCGCTACGGCGTGAGCCGCTTCTACGCCGACGCCTGGAGCGCCCCCGGCTACATGAAGGACAACGGCTCCGACAGCAACGGCGGGAAACTGCTGCCCGAATGGCGGCAGGCGTACGCGAACTACCTGGTCCAGTACACGAAGTTCTACGCCAGGGAGGGCATCAGGATCACCGACCTCGGGTTCACCAACGAGCCCGACCTCACCGTCTCGTACGCCTCGATGCGGTTCACCCCCGCCGAGGCCGCCGAGTTCGTCAAGGTGCTCGGCCCGGTCGCGGCCCGCACCGGGCTCAAGGTGGTCTGCTGTGACGCCGCCGGTTGGTCCCGGCAGCGCGAGTACACCACCGCCGTCGAGGCCGACCCCGCCGCGCGGCGGTGGGTCGCCACGCACGCCGGGCACCCCTACGTCAGCCCGGTGGACGGCCCGCTGCCCACCGACCGGCCCGTGTGGATGTCGGAGTGGTCGCCCGACGGGACCACCTGGAACGAGGCGTGGGACGACGGCAGCGGCTACGACGGCTTCGCGGTCGCCCGGCAGATCCACGACTCGCTCACCCTGGGCGGGGTGAGCGGTTACGTCTTCTGGTTCGGCGCCTCGCGCGGCACCACCCGGGGACTGATCCAGATCGACGAGGCCACCGCGACCTACCGCGTCTCCAAGCGCCTGTGGGCACTGGCCGCCTACAGCCGCTTCGTCCGCCCCGGCGCGGTCCGGCTCTCCGTCGCCGCGACCGACCCGGCGCTGAAGGTCACCGCCTTCCGCAACGCCGGAGGCGCCGGGAGCATCGGAGGCGCCGGAGGCTCGGAGGTCGTCGAGATCCTCAACACCTCCACCGCCCCCGTCACCACCGAGATCACCACCCGGCCCGGCCGCGCCACCGCCTATCTGACCGACGCTGAGCACTCTCTCGCCGCCACCCCGCTGGTGGGGCTGAGGCCCTCCAGGAGCCTCACCCTCGCCCCGCGCTCCCTGACGACCGTCGTCGTACGGTGACGCGCCCGTGCGAGAACACCTATCCCCGTAACGGACGAAACGGCCTCACGTCGCCTCCGGCGGGGTATGACCGGTCCCGAGCCGCGCCCGGCGGAGGCGTCCGCGGAGTTTCGAGGAGTTTCGAGGAGTGAGGAGCACCCGTGTTCGGTACCGGCGTAAGCGATCTGACCGTCTATGACTGGCCCACCGAGGACGACCTGCGCGGGGGGTCGCCCCACCTGCACACGCTGTGCGCCGAGGCGTACGCCGTGGTGGCCGGTTCCGGCAGCGTCCAGACCCTGACCTGGAGTGGGTACGAGGAGACGGCGCTGGCTCCCGGCTCCGTCGTCCACTTCACCCCCGGCACGATCCACCGCCTGGTCAACGGCGGCGGCCTGCGCATCGTGGTCCTCATGCAGAACAGCGGCCTGCCCGAGGCCGGGGACGCCGTCCTCACCTTTCCCCCCGAGATCCTCGCCGACCCCGCCAGGTACGCCGACGCCGTGCGCTCGGATCCGCGCGAGCGCCGCGACCTGGCCGTCAAGGGGTTCCTCCGGCTCCGCGCGCAGGGGCGGCCCGGCTTCGCCGCCTTCCTGGAGGCCGCCGCCAGGCTCGTCGCCCCCCGCCTGGACACCTTCGAGTCCCGCTGGCGCGACGGCCCGCTGCGCGCGGCCGAGACGACCGGCGCCCAGCTGGCGGCCCTGCGCGACGGCGACCTCGCCCACCTGCGCGAGGCCGCGGTGACCCGGGTGCCCTCCGTGCCCCGCGACGGCATGTGCGGCCACCTGCTCACCTATCCCGCGGACCTCCCCGATCGGCCCGATCACGGCCGGGACTGAGAGACCACGGCACCCCGGGAAACACCGGGGATACCGGGGCCACCGGGGCCACCGGGGCCACCGGGGCCACCGGGGGACACGAACCGCCGGGCGGCGCGGCGGCGCGCGCCGCCCGGTTCTCCCGGCGTCCCGACGGGAAATGTCGGTGCGATCTTCTAGGCTGGACCCATGGCACGAGCTAACGATGACGTCGCCGCCGCCCTGGAGGAATACGCCGAGCTGTTCGCGATGAACGGCGGCGACGCGTTCCGGGTCCGCAGTTACCAGAAGGCCGCCAAGGCGATCGCGGGGTTTCCCGACGACATCAGGGCCGTGCCCGTGCGGAGCGTCCCCGGGGTGGGCGAGGCGATCGCGAAGAAGGTCGAGGAATACCTGGAGCGAGGCGGCTTCCGGCAGCTCGACGACCTGCGGGAGAAGGTCCCCCAGGGGGTCAGGCGGCTGACCCGGGTGGCCTCGCTCGGGCCGAAGAAGGCCGTCTTCCTCTTCCAGGAGCTGGGCATCGACTCCCCCGAGGCGCTGGTGAAGGCGATCGGGGAGGGGCGCCTCGACGGCGTCAAGGGCTTTGGCGCCAAGACCGTGGAAAACCTCCTCAAGGGCGTCGAGCACCTCGCCGAGCACAGCGCCAGGATGCACACCGGGACGGCGATGGACCTGGCCGAGCGGGTCATCGCCTCGCTGCCGGGCGCCGAGCGGATCGCCTACGCCGGGTCGCTGCGCCGGATGAAGGACACCGTCGGCGACGTCGACATCCTCGCGGTCGGCCCCGAGTCCCTGATGGACGACTTCAAGGCGCAGCCCTACGTCGCGGAGGTCGTCGCCTCGGGCGAGAAGAAGACCTCGATCCGCACCGCCCAGGGCGTCCAGGTCGACCTGCGCCTCATCCCCGCCGAGTCGTGGGGCGCCGCGATGATGTACTTCACGGGTTCCAAGGAGCACACCGTGCACCTGCGGGAGATCGTCGTGAAGAAGGGCTGGAAGCTGTCGGAGTACGGCCTGTTCGACGGCGACCGGGTGATCGCGGCCGCCGGTGAGGAGGAGGTCTTCGGGGCGCTCGGCATGGAGTGGATCCCGCCGACCCTGCGCGAGGACAACGGCGAGATCGCCGCCGCGCTCAGGCACGAGCTGCCCAGGCTGGTCACCGTCGAGGATCTCCGGGGCGATCTGCACACCCACACCGACCTGACCGACGGGATCGCCTCCCTGGAGGACATGGTCGCCGCCGCCGCGGCCCGCGGTTACTCCTACTACGCGGTGACCGACCACGCGCCCGACCTGGCGATGCACCGGATGAAGCTGGAAAAGGCCCTTCAGCAGCGCGAGCGCCTGCGCGAGCTGCAGAAGAAGTATCCGAAGACGCGGCTGCTGCACGGCAGCGAGCTGAACATCGCGCCCGACGGCTCGGTCGACTGGCCGGCCGAGGTGCTGGAGGGCTTCGACGTGTGCGTGGCCAGTGTCCACTCGCACTTCAACCAGTCGCGCGCGGAGATGACCCGGCGCTTCGTCGCCGCCTGCGAGAACCCGGGGGTGAACATCATCGGCCACCCGACCACCCGCAGGATCGGCATCCGCCCGCCGGTGGACGCCGACTGGGACGAGGTGTTCCGCGCCGCGGCCCGCACCGGCACCGCGATGGAGATCGACTCCTTCCCCGACCGTTCCGACCTGCCCGCCGACCTGGTGCGGCTGGCGCGCCACCACGGCGTGAAGTTCTCCGTCGACAGTGACGCCCACGCGGTTCCGCACCTGGGCAACCAGCGGTTCGGCATCGGCGTCGCCCAGCGTGGGTGGCTCACCACCGACGACGTGATCAACACCTGGCCTTTGGAGCGGCTGCTCGCCTTCCTCGGCCGCTGAGATGACGGCCGGTGCGTGCGAGGTGTGTCACCCTTCACGTATTACCTACTTTGGTGGTAGGAAATAAAGGCGGGAGGGTGGCGCCGAACGCCCATGGGCGAGTATCACCTTCGGAAAAGATCGCCGAGACCACCCCGCCCGGAAGGCGTGCCTACCACGTGAAATGGGAAGGTTACGCAGAGCGACTATCGGTGGGTCTCCGCGCCTTGTCGAGGAGACGTCCGAAAGACGCCGGAGGTCCTACGGAGGAAACGAGAGGGAAACGTGCCGAGGTGATGATGGCAACGCGTGTTCTCTCATTTTCCGCCAGGAGGCCCGACCGATGCGCCAGCTGACCGCGCTCGACGCGCAGTTCCTTCATGCCGAATCGGCGACCACGGCGGCCCACGTCGCAGGACTGGCCATCCTCGACCCCGCCTGCTCCAGGCTTGGAGCCCTCACCCGCGAGTGCCTGATCGGGTTGCTCCGCGAGCGGCTGCACCTGGCGCCGGCGCTGAGGCTGCGCCTGGCCACCGTGCCGTTCGGCCTCGACCGGCCGTACTGGACGGAAGACCCCGAGTTCGACGTCGCCGGCCACATCCACGAGGTGGCCCTCGCGGGTCCCGGTGACGAGGCCCAGCTCGCCGAGAAGGTGGCCAGAATCCACGAGCGGCATCTCGACCGGACCCGCCCGCTGTGGGAGATGCACCTCATCCACGGCCTGACCGGCGGCCGGGTCGCCCTGTACGCCAAGGTCCACCACTGCGCCATCGACGGGGTGTCGGGGGCCGAACTGCTCGCGGCGCTGCTGGACCTGACACCCGAGCCCCGCGCCGTCGAGCCGCCGACGCCCGGCCCGCGGACCACCGCCCCCGGCCTGGCCGGCATGCTCGCCGGGGCCGTGGCCAGGACTGCGCTCCAGCCCGCCAGGGCGCTGTACTCGCTGGGCCGCATGGCGACCGAGCTCGACACGATGCCGCTCACCTCGGCCCTGCCCGGTGCCCGCCAGGTGGCCGCCGCCACCAGGAAGATCGCGGGGAGGGCGTCGGAGCCGTCCGAGCCGCCCATGCTGACCGCGCCGCGCACCCCGTTCAACGGCCCGATCGGCCCCGAGCGGCGCTTCTCCTACGGGTCGATCCCGCTCGCGGACGTCAAGCGGGTGGCCAGGAGCGCGGGAGCCAGCGTCAACGACGTGGTCATGACGCTGTGCGCCTCCGCGCTGCGCGCGTGGCTGCACGAGCGCGACGCGCTGCCCGACCGGCCGCTGATCGCCGCGGTCCCGGTCGCGGTCCGCACCGCGAGCGCGCGGCAGGTGGTCGGCAACCAGATCTCCGTCATGGTCACCCCGATCCCGACCGACCTGGCCTGCCCCCGCGAGCGCCTGCGTGTCATGGCGGGCACCATGCTCGCCGCCAAGCGGCGCTTCGCCGGCGCCCCCACGGCCTGGCTGGGCGAGCTGTCGTCGCTGCTGCCCTCGGCCGTCACCGCGCTGGCGACCTCCGCGGTGTTCCGGCTGGCCTCGATCGTGCTGCCGCCGATCAACCTGATCGTCTCCAACGTGCCGGGTCCGCAGCTCCCGCTGTACCTGTGCGGCGCCAGGGTGCTCGCCTACCACCCCATGTCGGTGCTGACCGACGTGAGCGGCGGGGTCAACATCACCTGCTTCTCCTACGACGGCTCGCTCGACTTCGGCATCCTGTCCTGTCCTGACCGGGTGGCCGACGTGTGGCGGCTCATGGGCCACCTGCGGGAGGCGATGGACGAGCTGATCGCGCAGATCGATCCGCCCGCGCCGGCCGGGCGGATCGACCAGACGGAGCGGCCCCTGCCGGTCAGGGAGATGGTGCCCGCCTGAACGCGGCGCGAGAGTGCCAAGGCCCCGTGCCCACGTGATCGGTCAAGAAATAGAGTTGGCCTATGAGCTTTTCTGAGCTGAACCTGTTTCCTCTCTGCCTCGGCGGCAACGTCTTCGGCTGGACCGCCGACCGGGACGACTCCTTCGCCGTCCTGGACGCCTACGCCGAGGCGGGCGGAAACCTCATCGACACCGCGGACTCCTACTCCGCGTGGGTCCCCGGGCACGCCGGCGGGGAGTCGGAAACCGTGATCGGCGAGTGGATGGCCTCTCGCCGCAACCGCGACCGGATCGTGGTGGCGACCAAGGTGGGTTCCCTGGGCAGCCGTGCCGGGCTGTCGGCGGCCAACATCCGCGCGGCGGCCGAGGACTCGCTCCGGCGGCTGCGTACGGACTACATCGACCTGTACTGGGCCCACATCGACGACGCGAACACTCCTTTGGAGGAGACCCTCGGCGCGTTCGACGAGCTGGTCACCGAGGGCAAGGTGCGCAACATCGGCGCCTCGAACCACAGTGCCGAGCGGCTCGCGCAGGCGCTCGCGATCTCCGAGGAGGCCGGTCTGGCCCGGTACGGGGTGCTGCAGCAGCACTACAACCTGCTGGAGCGCGACTACGAGGGCGCGCTGCGCGACGTGGTGACCGAGGCCGGGCTGACCAGCACCCCCTACTACGGCCTGGCCAGCGGCTTCCTGACCGGCAAGTACCGGCCGGGGGTCACGGCGGACAGCCCGCGCGCGGCCGGGGCGGCACGCTACCTGGAGACCGAGCGCGGCCCGCGGGTGCTCGACGCCCTGGACAAGATCGCCGCCGCCCACGGCGCCGCCCCGGCCACCGTCGCGCTCGCCTGGCTGGCCGCCCAGCCCACGGTGGCCGCGCCGATCGCCAGCGCCCGCAACGTCGAGCAGCTCCGGCCGCTGCTCGCCGTCGCCGACATGACGCTGTCGCAGGAGGAACTGACCCTGCTGGACGAGGCCTCCCGGTAGGAGCACGACGGTCCCGGTAGGGACGAGGTCCCGCCGGAAGGCGTAAGGCTTCCGGCGGGGACGTCCGGCGGGCCACGGGGCGTCCCGTGGCCCGCCGGGGACACATGAGAAAGGGCCCGGCCGCTATGCGGCCGGGCCCTTGGTTCCCCGTACTTCCGTACGAGCCGTACGGGGGGTCGGTACGGGGTCCTAGTGCGAGCTGGCCTTCTCGGCACCGATGCCGGTGAGCGAGCGGACCTCGATCTCCGCGTACTTGTTCGCGTTGTACTCCTTGCTGAGGCGGGCGCCGATGAACCCGGCGAGGAAGCCGATCGGGATCGAGACGATGCCCGGGTTGCTCAGCGGGAACCAGGCGAAGTTCGCGTCGGGGAACAGCGCGGTGGCGCTGCCGGAGACGACCGGCGAGAAGATCACCAGGATCAGCGCGGAGGCCAGGCCGCCGTAGATGGCCGAGACCGCGCCCGCGGTGTTGAAGCGCTTCCAGAACAGGCTGTAGAGGATCGCGGGCAGGTTGCCCGAGGCCGCCACGGCGAAGGCGAGCGCGACCAGGAAGGCCACGTTCTGCCCCTGCGCGAGGATGCCGAGCCCGATGGAGACCGCGCCGATGACGAAGGCCGAGATCCTGGCGACCAGGACCTCCTCCTTGTCGGTGACGTTGCCACGCTTGAACACGTGCGCGTACAGGTCGTGGGCGAAGGAGGAACTCGACGCCAGCGTCAGGCCGGCGACGACCGCGAGGATCGTGGCGAAGGCGACCGCCGCGATGACGGCCAGCAGGATGGTGCCTCCCACCTCGCCGAAGATCGCCTGGCCGACCGCCTCGGCGAGCATCGGGGCCGCCGTGTTGCCCGCCTTGTCCTGCGCCACGATCGCCTCGCCGCCGACCAGGGCCGCCGCGCCGAAGCCGAGCACGAGGGTGAGCAGGTAGAAGGTGCCGATGATGCCGATGCCCCACAGGACCGACTTACGGGCCTCCTTGGCGGTGGGGACCGTGTAGAAGCGGATCAGGATGTGCGGCAGGCCGGCGGTGCCGAGGACCAGCGCGAGGCCGAGGCTGATCAGGTCGATCTTGCCGGCGAGGCCCTGCGCCTCGGTGCCGTACTTCAGGCCCGGCTCCAGGAAGGCCGCGCCCTTGCCGCTCTGGGTGGCGGCCTCGCCGAGCAGGCCCGAGAGGTTGAAGCCGTAGTGGCCGAGCACCAGCAGGGTGACCAGGGTCGCGCCGCCCATGAGCAGCACGGCCTTGACGATCTGCACCCAGGTGGTGCCCTTCATCCCGCCGACGACCACGTAGACGATCATCAGAACGCCGACGCCGACGATCGTGAGCGCCTTGCCCGTCGGCGAGGTGACGCCGAGCAGCAGGCCGACCAGCGCGCCGGCGCCGACCATCTGGGCGAGCAGGTAGAAGATCGACACCGTGATGGTGGAGACGCCCGCCGCGGTGCGGACCGGGCGAGGGCTCATCCGGAAGGCCAGCACGTCGGCCATGGTGAACTTGCCGGAGTTACGCATCAGCTCGGCGACGAGCAGCAGCGCCACCAGCCAGGCGACCAGGAAGCCGATCGAGTACAGGAAGCCGTCGTAGCCCGACAGGGCGATGATTCCGGCGATACCCAGGAAGCTCGCGGCCGACATGTAGTCGCCGCCGATGGCGAGGCCGTTCTGCACGCCGCTGAAGGAGCGGCCACCGGCGTAGTAGTCGGTGGCGTCCTTGGTGTTGCGGCTCGCCCAGAAGGTGATGCCCAGCGTTCCCGCGACGAAGAGCAGGAACAGGATGGTGGAGAGGGTCTGGTGGTTCATTCGGTCTTCCCCTCGACTCCGTGGCGGATGTCGTCGGCCAGCGGATCGAGCTTCTTCTCAGCGAAACGGGAGTAGGCCCAGGCGATGCCGAACGTCGACACGAACTGGAGCAGACCGAAGATCAGCGCCACGTTGATGTTGCCGAAGACCTTCGTGCCCATGAAGTCGCGCGCCCAGCCCGACAGGACGACGTACAGCAGGTACCACGCGAGGAACGCCGCGGTCATCGGGAACGCCCAGGCCCGAAAACGCCTCTTCAACTCCCGGAACTGGTCGCTGGCCTGAATTTCTTCGTAGACCGACGAATCATGTTGCCTGGCGGTCACGGGACCTCCCAAAATGTGATCTGGATCACGGACAACGTAGGGCTGGACGCTACCCTCGGAGGAGACCCGCATGCGGTCTCTTCGCCGAGGCGCCGCCGAGTCGCGTTCAGTTGGGTGGGGCTTGCGGTGAAAGGTCTGTATCGCACGACGAACGGTCCCCGGGAGGCCGTCCTCACCACCGCCTCGCCCGCAGGGCGTACGCCCCGGCGCCGCAGACCGTCAGGCCGACCACCGCGAGCAGAACGCGATAATCGACGAGCGACACCAGCACGGCACCGGCGAGCAGGGACGACAGCTGGGCGAACCCGATGAGGGACTCGAAGGCGGTGGAGACCCGGCCGACGAGGTGGCCCGGGCTGCGGCGCTGCACCAGGGTCGTCCTGGCCACCCCCTCCAGGGTCAGCCCGGCGCCCGCGACCATCATGGCCACCAGCACGACCGCCTCCAAGGGCGCCATCCAGCAGATGACCGCCATGCCGTACAGGCCGATGCCCGCGCCGATCGCGAACAACTCGCCCCGGCGCGCGATCACCGTGGAGCTCCGCAGGCCCCCGGCGATCGCCCCGAGGCCCATCGCGGTCGAGGTGAACGCGGTGAACTCCGGCGACCTGGCCAGGCCGTGCTCGATGACCGCGAAGATCAGCGACTCGGTCGCCCCGGCCAGCGCGAACATCAGGCAGAGCGCCAGGGCCGCGCGGCGCAACGGCGGGTCGGCGCAGAGGTGGCGGGCCCCGGCCCAGAACTCCTCGCGCCAGCGCCCCGGAGGTGCCGGCGAGACGGGCGAGAGAGGTCTCGGCGCGGGGAGCATCGCGAAGACCCCTGCGGCGACGAGGAAAGTGATCATGTCGAACAGCACGAGCGCGCCGATCCCGAAGCCGGTGTAGACACCCACCCCCAGCAGTGGCCCGAACAGGCGCAGCCCCTGCCGGGTGGTCTGCAGGGCGCCGTTCGCCTCGGCGAGCAGGTGCTCGGGCAGGATGGCCTTGAGCAGCCCGCCGAGCGCGGAGAAGATCACCGCGTACGAGCAGCCCATCGCCGCGGACACCGGGTAGACCAGCCAGACCGTGCCCTGCCCGGTGACCGCGATCAGCGGGGTGAGCGAGATTCCCGACAGCAGGCAGGTGACGACGAGGAGCCTCCTGCGGTCGACCCGGTCGATGAGGTATCCGAAGCAGGGCGAGAAGCACAGGGGCACGGTGAAGAAGAACAGGGTCAGACCCGCGGCGGCGTCGGAGCCGGTGAGACTCTTGGCCAGGATGGCGGGCACCAGCAGCAGCGAGGCGTCGCCCAGCAGGCTGACGGCCATCCCGAAGTAGACGAGCCGGAACCGGGATCGGCGCAGGACCTCCGGTATCACCGCTGACCGGCTGACCGGCGGATCGGCGGACCGTCCCGCTCCCGGCGCGGCGCCGTGAACCGGTGCGCCGTCCCGCTCACGGAGAGCCCCGCGGCCGACCGGCGTCCGGCCCGGTTCCCGGGTAGCACGGCAGTGGCGTCGCCGGCCTCGGCGACCGCCTCGTCACCGGAGCCGGCACATACCAAAACTAGTCAGAACAACCGAAATGTCGGTTCATAGTCGTCATTCCGTCACAGCTCATCAGAGCCGTCAAGAGGACCGCGGCCGCCAGTCACCCCGGTCCAGATTGAGGATCTCCGGGGTGTGCAGGCGCACCATCGTGCGGGCCACGTTCGGCGGGATGCGCCCGGGCGTCAGCAGCGAGACCACCACCATGACGAGAAAGGCGATCGGCACCGTCCACGCGGCGGGCTGCGCCAGCAGGGCACCGACCAGGCCGGTGTACGGTCCCCCGCCGATCGTCAGCAGGACCGCACCGCAGGCGAGACCGCCACCGGCGAGCAGCCCCGCCATCGCACCCGCGGGTGTCAGCCGCCGCCACCAGATGCCCAGCACCAGCAGCGGGCAGAAGGAGGAGGCCGCCACCGCGAACGCCAGGCCGACGACGTCGGCGACCGGCAACGAGCGGGCGAAGACCGCCAGAACCAGCGGAACGATCACGGCCAGCACCGCCGCCGCCCGGAACGACCGCACCCCTCCCTTGAGGATGTCCTGCCCGATCACCCCGGCGACCGAGACCATCAGCCCCGAGGAGGTCGACAGGAACGCCGCGAACGCCCCGGCCGTCACCAGCGCCGTCAGCAGGTCTCCGGCCACACCGCCGACCAGCCGTCCGGGCAACGACAACACCACCGTGTCACTGCCTTCCAACTCCGGGAGGTAGATCCGGCCCAGCGCGCCGTAGACCGCCGGCAGCATGTAGAAGGCGCCGAGCAGCGACAGGACCACCAGCGTCGTGCGCCGCGCCGCCCGGCCGTCGGGGTTGGTGTAGAAGCGGACCAGCACGTGCGGAAGCCCCATGGTGCCCAGGAAGGTCGCCAGGATCAGCGAGTAGGTCGAGTAGAGGCCGTACTCCCTGCCCGTCGACAGCGGCAGCGCCCACGAGGCCGCGTCCTGCGCGCTCAGCCCCGGCGCACCGTCGTCATGCCACGCCAGCAGCAGGAACACCAGCGGCACGGCGAGAGCGGTGAGCTTCAGCCAGTACTGGAAGGCCTGCACGAACGTGATCGACCGCATGCCGCCCGACATGACGTTCACCGCGACCACGGCCGCCACCAGCAGGCCCCCCGCCCATTCTGGCGCCCCGGTGATGGCCCGCAGGACCAGGCCCGCGCTCTGGAACTGCGGCATCAGATACAGCCAGCCGATCAGCACGACCAGCACCCCGGCCAGCCTCCGCACCGCCATCGACTCCAGCCGCGCCTCGGCGAAGTCGGGAAGCGTGTACGCGCCCGAGCGGCGCAACGGCGCGGAGACCAGCACGAGCAGCACCAGGTAGCCGCCCGTCCAGCCGACCGGCAGCCACAGCATGTCGGCGCCGTAGGTGAGGATCAGCCCCGCGATGCCCAGAAAGCTCGCGGCCGACAGATACTCCCCGCCGATGGCGGAGGCGTTCCACAGCGGGGAGACCGTGCGGGAGGCGACGTAGAAGTCGGAGGTGGTCCGCGACAGCCTGAGCCCGAACGCGCCGATCAGCACGGCCGCCAGCACCACCAGCACGACGGCCGTCACCCCGTACGCGGTACTCAACGGGCCCTGTCCACCAGCTCGGCGAAGTGGCGCTCGTTCCGCTCCGCCTGCCGGACATACAGCCAGGCCCCGATCACGAACGCCGGGTAGATCAGGCCGCCCAGCACCGCCCAGGGCAGCGGGACCCCCAGCACGTGCAGCGCGCCCAGCTCCGGCACCAGCAGGAACACCACCGGCAGGCCCACCACCACGCACCCCAGCACCGTGCAGACGAACAGGGCCAGACGGAACTGGGTACGGATCAGCGAGCGCATGTAGACCTCACCCAGGCGGGTCTGCTCGTCGATCTCGCGGGTGACCGGGTAACTGGGGTGGCGGGGAGCCATCGTGCGAGGGCTGGTCACCACCTCGCGCCGCGGGCGCTCCTCCTTGCGGGACCGCTCGCCGTCCCTGCGCGGACGCTCGTCCTTGCCTGGACGTTCGGCCTCCCCGCGCGACCGGTCGGCGTTCCTCTGGCGCGGCTCGCCCCCCTCCCCGGGCCCGGCGTCGCCACTCACTCCTGCCTGCCCTTGCGCGCCCTGCGGACCAGCAGATCGCGCAGCTCGCGGGTGTGGCGGCGGCTGACCGGGATCTCGGTCTCGCCGATGCGGACCACGCAGCGCCCCGAGTCGATGTGCAGCTCGTCGATGTGCTTGACCGCGACCAGGTGACTGCGGTGCACCCGTACGAACCCCGCAGAGGACCAGCGCTCCTCCAGCGTCGCCAGCGAGATGCGCACCAGATGGCTGCCACCCGCGGTGTGCAGCCGGGCGTAGTCGCCCTGGGCCTCCACGTAGCGGACCTCGGTGCTGGCCACGAACCTGGTGACACCGCCGAGCTCCACCGGGATGGTGTCGGGGTCGGCACGGCCGGAGCCCTCGACCTCCGGCAGCTCCGCGGAGACGAACACCCTGCGGATCGCCTCGGCCAGCCGCTCCGGCCGCACCGGCTTGAGCAGGTAGTCCTCGGCCTTGATCTCGAAGGCGTCGACCGCGTGCTCCTCGTAGGCCGTCACGAAGACCACCCGGGGCGGGTTGGCGAACTGCGACAGCAGACGGCCGAGCACCACCCCGTCCAGGCCGCGCATCCGGATGTCGAGGAAGACCGCGTCGATCGGCCTCCCGTCGGCGATCGCCCGGTCCAGGACGCGCAGTGCGGCGGCCCCGTCCCTGGCCAGGGAGACCTCTCCGATACGGGGATCGTCCCGAAGGAGGTAGGCCAGGTCCTCCAGCGCGGGAAGCTCGTCGTCCACCGCAAGGACACGCAGGCCGGTCACGCTCACTCCTCCGGGTCGTTCGCGAGGGAATTTCTAGAGGGTGATGAATCAGACATCGCCTGTCAACTTCACGGGATGAGGGGAAGATCCGGACCGGACGCGGGCTCACCGGACGGAGACACCCGGATGGTACTTGGGCAGACGGACGCTGACCTTCGTCCCCGCCCCCTTCGCCGTCTCCACCACCAGGCCGTACTCGTCACCGTAGACCTGGCGCAACCGCTCGTCCACGTTGACCAGCCCCACTCCCCCGGCCCCCGAACGCTCGTCTGCGGCACCGGCGAGGATGCGGCGCAGGCGGTCGGGCTCCATGCCCACGCCGTCGTCCTCCACGCTGATCCGGCACTCGGCCCCGGCGTCCTCGGCGACGATCGAGATGCGCCCGATCCCGGGCTTGCTCTCCAGGCCGTGCTGGACCGCGTTCTCCACCAGGGGCTGCAGGCACAGGAACGGCACCGCGACCGCGAGCACCTCGGGGGCGATGCGCAACGTCACCTGCAGCTGATCGCCGAAACGGGCCCGTTCCAGGGTGAGGTAGCGGTCGATGGAACGCAGTTCCTCGGCCAGCGTGGTGAACTCCCCGTGCCTGCGGAAGGAGTAGCGGGTGAAGTCGGCGAACTCCAGCAGCAGCTCGCGGGAGCGGTTGGGGTCGGAACGGACGAAGCTGGCGATCGTCGTCAGCGAGTTGTAGATGAAGTGCGGGGAGATCTGCGCGCGCAGCGCCCGGACCTCGGCCTCCATCAGACGCGTTCTCGACCGGTCGAGCTCGGCCAGCTCCAGCTGCGAGTCGACCCAGTTCGCGACCTCGTGGGCGGCCCTGACCAGCCCCGCCGAGGCGTGCCCGCCGTACGCGGCGAGGGAGCCCACCACCCTGCCGTCGGTGGTGAGCGGCACCACCACGGCGAACCTGATCGGGCACTCGGGAAGGTCGCACGAGACGACCTCGGGGCCCAGGACACGGGTCCGGCCCCCCGACAGTGTCTTGGCGGCGTGGGCGAACGCCTCGCGGGCGTGGTGGTCGCCCTCGCCGTCGTAGACCAGCAGCCGCTCCTCGTCGGTGACCGCCAGCGCCGGGGAGCCCAGCAACTCCCGAAGGTAGCGGGAGGCCTTCTGCGCCCCCGCCTCGGTCAGCCCCGCCCGCAGCGGCGGCGCGGCCAGGGACGCGGTGTGCAGGGTCTCGAACGTGGCCCGCTCGGCGGGGCTGCTGCCCAGCTCCCTGCGGCCGCGCAGCACCCGCCACAGCACCAGGGCGGGTACGCCGATCAGCGCGGCGACCACCAACACGGCGACGAGGGGTTCCACGTTCCGGACCTTATACGTCCGGTCACGCCCGCGCCTCGTTCATGGAGATCACGGCCATCGCCTTTACGATGTAGATTAAATTCTGTCCGCCGGGGACGGGGACCTGTCCTCACAGGTGGTGAGGCGCCTCTCAGTCCCGCTCTCGCCCCGGGGCGGGGGTGAAGTCGGCGGCCTGATCCGGCCGGTAGACGCCTTCCGCGCCCACCTGGGCGGCGTGGACCTGCTCGTCGGGGGCGTACAGCCGAATCTGGACGCCGTCGGGGTCGACGAAGCCCATCGCGTGGCCGGCGGACGCCTTGATGATCGGGCTGTGCGGGACGCCGAGCCCGTCGAGACGGGCGACCCAGGCCTCAAGCCCCTCAAGGGTGACCTGGAGCGCGAAGGGGTCGGCGTCGAAGAGCGCCCTGGCCAGGTCGGGGTTCTCACGCAACGCGATCTGGAAGGCCGCGCCGGGGACCGTGAAGCTCATGCCCCTGATCACGCCGTCCTCGTCCTGGAAGCTGATGTGGTGTTCCAGCCCCAGGACCTTCTCGTACCAGGAACGGCTCCGCTCCAGGTCACTCACCCAGATCTTGAGGTGGTGCACACCGGTCAGTACGGCGTTCAACTCGTCTCCTCAGGGGGCCTGCGTCGTCGTGACGGTCGTGGTGAAACGGTGGTCGCGGAAAGGGCGGCGGCCCTCCGCGTGCCCGAGATCAGGATAGTTCGCCTTCCGGCCCGGCACCCTGGACCTGACAGGACATCCAGCGGCGGAAAGCTCCGGGTGGGCGGAGAGGAGGGGGTCCGCCGCCCACCCGGAAACGGTCAGATTACCCCGGCAGACATGAGTTTGGCTCGCTTGCGCGAACAGGTATCGGTCCGATCTCCGCGGACCCGACGGCCACGCCGCCTCCCAGAGGCCGAAAGGGCCCCCGTCGCGTCCGGAGCGCGGCGTGGCAGGGGGCCGGGGGTCAGCGTTCGCCCGGACCGGGAAGGGTGACGTTCTCGCCCTCCGCCTCGTCCCTCGGCTCGGCGTACGGCTCGCTCTCCGGCGGGTGGCCCGCGGCGATCTGACGCTCCCGCATGAGTTCGGCGTCGAACTCCGCGCCCAGCAGGACGGCCATGTTGGACAACCACAGCCAGACCAGGAACACCACGACGGCACCGAGCGCGCCATAGGTCTTGTCATAGGAGCCGAAGTTGGCGACGTAGGTCGCGAACCCGGCGGAGACGACGACCCACAGCAGCACCGCGAGCAGCCCGCCGGGGCTGATCCAGCGGAAGCCCGACTGGCGGACGTTGGGCGCGGCCCAGTAGAGCAGCATCACCAGACCCGCGGCGATCAGCACCAGGACCGGCCACTTGGCGTACCCCCAGACGGTGACCGCCGTCTGCCCGACCCCCAGGGCATCGCCCGCCACTTCGGCGAGCCTTCCCGTGAAGGTGACGGCCACCGCCGCGGCGGCCATCAGGACGACGAACACCAGGGTGAGCCCGATCCGCAGCGGGGTGAGCTTCCACAGGGGACGCCCCTCCCTGATGTCGTAGATCGCGTTTCCGGCCCTGACGAAGGCCGCGATGTAGCCCGAGGCCGACCAGAGCGCCACCAGCAGACCGGCGATCGCGAGGAAACCCCTCGCGCTGCCGCTGCCGCGCACCTGCTCGACCTGGTCCTCCACCAGCCTCGTGACGTCGCCGGGGGCGAGGGCGGCGACCTGGGACAGGATCGTGGAGATCACGTCCTGGCCGACCAGCCCGAGCACGGACACCAGCACGATCAGGCCGGGGAAGATCGACAGCACCGCGTAGTAGGTGAGGGCCGCGGCCCAGTCGGGCAGACCGTCGCGCTGGAACTCCCCGACGGTCCGTTTGAGGACCCCCCACCATGCCCCGCGAGGCAGTTCCGAGGGGGTTTGGGGGACGGTTCGGGGGACATGGGCGGGCCGCCCTCGCGAATCGCCGAGAGCGGCCCTTTCCGTGCTACCGGGCATCTACTTCCTCTTGCCCCGCCGCAGGATACGCAGGACGACCAGGACGAGCGCGGCGAAGGCCGCGACCGTCACGACGGGACGCTTGCTCGCCTCGGTCGTGACCCTGCCCGCCGCGTCCTTGATCTCGACGGGAGTCGCCTCCTTCACCCGGCCGACGACCTCGGGGGCCGCCTCCTTCACCCGGCCGACCATCTCGGGAGCGGCCACCTTCACCCGCTCCACCATCTCGGTGGCCGTGCTGGCGGTCGCCGCCCCCACCTTGCGCAGGTCGTCGCCCACCTGGGCGGCGGTCTCCTGAATACGGCCCTTGACGTCGGTCTTGTGCACCAGTGCCTCCACTGTGTCGCCCAGTTCGCGGCGGGCGTCCTCAATGTCCCGCCGCAACGTTTCCGTGTCGTTCCCGTCGTCTCCGACGGTCTTTCCGATCTCTGTCGCTCCCGTCGTTCCCGCCGCGCCACCCCCGGTGTCGGCGTACGGGGTGGTCGCCGTCGCCTCCGGGACGGCGACGGGTGCCGCGCCCTCCCGGAACCCGGACGTGCCGTCACGCTCGGACCCCGAAGCGCCGAGGCCCTCGCGGGACATGCCCTCCGGCTGGTTCGGCGGGATGTTCAGCGATCCGCTCTCGTCCGGCGTGATCGGCTCGTCGACGCCCTTCCTGCGGGATCCGGTGGTTCCGGCGTCCGGCTCGAACCGGTTCCCGCCCGGGTCTGTCTCGGTCATCGGTGCGCCCTCTCTTTCACCGCGTCGATGTCGTCCTTGACGCTCTCGATGGTCCGTACGGGGGTCGGCGGAGCGGCCTCGGCGACCTGGCGCTTGCCGAAGAACCCGAGCGCGCCCGCCACGACCAGCAGTACCCCGCCCACCAGCGCGGCCGCCGCCCACGGGGGCATGACCTGCGCGAGCAGCAGGATCACCGCGGCGACCAGGGCCGCGGCCCCGAAGAGGGCGACGATCCCCGCTCCGCCGAACAGCCCCACACCGATCCCGGCGTGCCTGCCCTTCTCCGTCAACTCCGCTTTGGCCAGGCGCAACTCGTCCCTGACGAGACGCGAGACCTGCTCCGACATCTGCCGGATCAGCTCGGACGTCGGCAGTGACTCCTTGGTGTTGGTCATGGACTGCCTCCTCCCTCACAGCAAGGGGACGTCTACCCTCCTCTCCCCCGGCAAACATGGGTCTGGCTGCGATGATCACAGAGGGCTCGGGGGCGTCACCGTGCCGTATCTCATGGCGAACCACTCCATGGCCCGCATTTGATCCGTTCTTGATTTCGAGCCGGGACATCCGCGGCCCGGGCGGGCACGGCGGCGATCATGAAGGCCCGGTCCGGAGATCCGGGATCACGGCGGTCCGCTCGGAAACCCGGGCCACCCCCGGCCACCCCTCAGCCACCGAGGCCGGACGACCCTCCGGAGCGGCACCGCCACCCATGCGTCCGGCGCGGGTGGACACCTCGATCGCTCTCACCCCCGGGATGCGTCATGATCATAGGGAGGCCCGCGTGTCCGAGTGGTGGAAAAGTAGAGGTACGGGCGAAGATGAGCCTCTTGGGATACTGCGGGGCACGATGAACGCGAGCAGGAAGGCGGCACGCTAGAGATGGCACAGATCGTCGGCGGCGGAAGCCCGGTCAACGACGCCGAGCGACGGGTCATCGCACACCTGCGAGACAACGCCCCAGACGACTGGCTGCTGCTGCACAACATCGAGGTGCCCCGCGGAGACGACATCTTCGAGGTGGACGCGATCGTCCTGACCGGCCACTCGCTCTGCGTCATCGACGTCAAGGGCACCCGCGGCCGGATCGAGGTCGCCGGGACCCGCTGGTTCCCGCTGCGGCGTGAGGCTTTCGGCTCCCCCGTCGCCAAGCTGCGCGGCAACGGGCGCGCGCTGAAGGGCCTGCTCACCCAGGAGCGCCGCGAGCTGGACCGGGTCTACGTCGACAGCCTCGTGGTGCTCACCGGCCCCGACGCCGAACTGGTCGACCCCGCGGGCCGCGACTCGCGGCACGTCACCGACCTCGACGGGCTGATCGACACGCTGAGCGACGTCTCCCGCGTCAGGCGCGGCCACACCACCGACACCGCGCCGTACGGCACCGCGATCATCGAGGCGCTCAACGGGAGCGTGCGGCGCTCCACGGCGCCGCCGCGTTTCGGCAGCTGGGAGGTGGAGGAGCAGCTGGGCGGCGACACCCGGGTCACCGAGTACCGCGCGATCAACGCGACGGTCCCCGGCAGCGAGACGGTCCTGCTGCGCGTCTACCGGGCGGATCCGCTGGCGCAGGAGGAGCCGAGGGCGGCGGAGCGACGGCTGATCACCAACGCCTACCAGGCCCTCACCAGGATTCCCCCGCACCCGTGCGTGGTGCGCGCCCGCGACTTCTTCGCCATCGACGACGAGAGCCGGTTCGTGCTCGTCCTCGACGACGTGCACGGCCAGGCGCTGCACCTGCACCTCACCGCATCCCCGCCCACGCTCTCCACCGCCGCCCGGCTGGACGTGGTGGAGGACATGCTTCGCGGCCTGGCCCACGTCCACGCCAACAACGTGATCCACCGGGCGCTCAGCCCCGCGTGCGTGCTGGTGACGGAGGAGGGCCGGGCCATGCTCACCGGGTTCGACTACGCCAAGCCGGGGCCCCGCGCCCACACCGTGGCCAACGAGCTGCCCAACGTCCTCGACACCCACTACGCCGCTCCCGAATGCCAGGCCATGCCCGTGCGGGTGACGGCCGCCTCCGACGTGTACGCGGCCGGGGTGATCGCCTTCCAGCTGCTGACCGGGAGGCTCCCGCCGATCACCCCCGACGCCGAGCCCGCCTCCGGCGAGGCGTCCGTGGAGGTGATGGACCTGCTGCGGCGCATGCGCGACCACGCGACGCACAAGCGTCCCAGCGCCGCCGAGGCCCTCGCCGACCTGCGGCGGGCTCTGGCCCCCGGCGGGCCCCGTCCGCCGGAGCCCGCCGGCCGGATCCCCGCCCCGCAGCATCTCGCCGTACCACCGGATCCCGCCGGATCGGACGCCCGCTCCCAGGACATCCCGCCCCGGGAAGCCCGCCCCCGGGAGGTCCGGCCACAGCACACCGACCTTCCTCGGAACCCGGCCGCTCAAGCCCCGGGCACCCCAGAGCCGGGCGTGGCGGGCACCGATGTGGCGGGCGACCGGCGGCAGGAGGATCGCGGGCAGGAAGACCTCCCTCACCAGACCCGCCCCCAGGCTCCCGCGCGCCCCGGGGACGAGCGCCACGAGGGCCCGCCCGCACCGGAGACGCTGCTCGGCAGGCTCAGGACGGGCCTACGCCGCATAACCGGCAAAAAGCCGTGAAGGCGAATCAGCCGCCCACCGTCATCAGGACCTGAACCCGGCGCGGGCGAAGGTCAGCGGCGACGGGTGGGACCGCCGCGGAACCGGTCGAGGAGCCCTCGCAGCCTCTGCTGGTTGCGCGGGTCGCGGGCCATGGTCTTGGCCTTCTCCATGTTCCGCCGTCCCTGCGGGGTGCTCAGGTAGCGTCGGACCCGGTCGATCAGCGATGCCATGGTGCCCTCCATCTGTCGGAGATCTCCGACTACCCGGTGACGCCGGCTCCAATCGTCGTCGGCGCCGGGCCGCACCGGGCTCAGGAGTCGACGAAGTCGTCGGGGACCATCACCCGCAGGCCGTTGGGGATGGTGCGGATCGTGATCGGGGTCATCAGGCGGACCTCGCCGTCGACGTCGGCGGCCATCGGCGGGTCGGTCTCCAGGTGCATCTCGCGCCCCACGACGAAGGGGCCTCCCGCCAGGCTGCGCCAGCGGCCGCTGCCGGCGCGGACCATGGTCTCCAGCAGCAGGCGCAGGCGCTTGCCCGAGCCGAGCTGGTACGCGACCAGGAGCCCGTTGTCGATGCTGATGTCCCTGGCGACCTGCCAGCCGCCGTGGAAGCGGCCGTTGGCGATGTTGAGCTGGTGGGTGAGCAGCTCGTGGCGGCGCCCGTCCACGGTGAGGAAGGCACGGAACGGCCGGTGGCCCGGCAGGATCGTGAGGGCCGTGAGCGGGTAGGCGGCGCGGCCGAGAAGACGCTTCACCCCGTGCCTGACCTTGCCCGCCACCTCCACGGAGACCCCGAAACTGGCCAGGTTGGCGAACTCGCGGTCTCCGGCCACGCCCAGGTCGATGTCGGCGACCTTCCCCGTGCGCAGGACCCGGATGGCTCCGGCGAGGTCGAGGGGGACGCCCAGGCTTCGGACGAAGTTGTTGGTCGTGCCCAGGGGCAGCACGCCCAGGGCGACGTCGCGGTGGGCGACGTGCTTGACGGCGGCACTGAGCGTGCCGTCGCCGCCTCCCACGACGAGCAGGTCGGGCTCGAAGGCGAGGGCCTCCTCCAGGGTGGCGCGCAGGCGCTTGGGGTCGACCACCGGCAGGAAACGGATCGAGTCGAACCCCTCGGCCCGCAGCGCGCGGACCACGGCGGCGTAGTGGCGCCGGCCTCGGCGCGAGCGCGTGTTGACGACCACGCAGACCCTGCCCTTGGTCCGGATGGCCTCGGTGTGCTCGGCCTTGCTTCGAAGCTCTCCCACGCTGCCCCTGTCCGATCTGACGGTCGCCCCTTCAAATGGTAGGGCCCCGCCGTCGATGACGGCGGGGCCCTACCGTTTGTGGGATCTCGTTCACCTTCCTGGCCGGTGCCCCTACTTCTTGGGCGGGGTGACCTGCACGATCGCGCCGAGGTCGCCGGGGAGCGGGGTGATCAGCTTGATCTTCACGCCCAGCGCCTTGCCCTCGTCACCGGGGTTGCCCGAGCCGAGGACGTGGCCGTTGCCCATGTCGGTCCCGTACAGCTCGGTGGCCGGGGTGCCGTCGGCGTTGACGATCCGGGTGCTGTAGAGCTGGTCGCCCTTGGACGGGACGACCGTGGAGGCGTCGAAGTCGCGGTAGAACAGGCTGGTGCCGCGCACCTCGAACCCGGGGTACCAGGTCTTCGCGTCGGTGAACTCGGAGACCCCCTTCTGCGCGGCCACCTTGGTGCAGTACTCGCTGAAGGGCTCACCGGGCCCCTCGAAGCACTCGGTGAAGGGGTAGGTCTTGGCGAAGGAGAAGGCGGCGTTCGAGCTCTGCACGCGGCCGCTCATGTTCTTGAGCGTGGTGGTGTCCTTCGCGGCCGCCGTGCCGGTCCGCCGCAGCGGGTCGAAGTGGGAGTCGACGAGGATCAGGCTGCCCTTGGAACCGATGCTCGGCGCCAGGTCGAGGTTGTTCGCCACCGAGTTGTTGGTGTAGTTGGAGTCGCGGAACCACACGAGCATGCCGGGGGCGTTGTACTTGACCTTCTCCACCTTCCAGGAGCCCTCACGGGAGTAGTTGGTGGCGTAGGTGTACTGCAGGCCCTTGTCGAACCCGTCGAAGTTGCGCCACTCGGCCAGATAGAACCGGGAGACCTCGCGCTTGCCGTCGTTGACGACCCAGCCCTTGCCGGTGGTGCCGTTGAAGGTGCCGCCGCTCGCCGTCCAGCCGGCGGCGCCGCTCTCCAGGTCGTCGCTCCAGACGGTCTCGGCGCCGTTGGTGAGCGCGAAGTCGTCGACGTGCCAGCCGCGCGGGGTGTAGGCGGCGTCGGTGTTGTACGTCAGGCGCAGCTTGACGGTCGTGCCGGCGAACGGGGTGAGGTCGACGTAGTCGTGCCGCCAGCCGCCGGTGTCGCCGGCGAGGCCGTACTTCTTGTTGCCGAACGCGGCCAGGTTGCCGTTGGGGTCTGGGTAGTCGTCGCCGGTGGAGACCAGGGCGCCGCCCTCGGTGTAGACCTTCTGCTGTGCCCAGGTCGTGCCGCCGTCCGTGGAGACCTCGACGAAGCCGAAGTCCCAGTCCTCCTCGATCTCGTAGTTGTTCCACATCCAGAACTTCAGGTCGCTTCCCGCGGGCACCTGGACGTCACGGCCGATCTTGACGTTCGCCCACTCCTGGTCGAAGTTGGACCAGAACGTCTTGGTGCCGCTGTGCGGCTCGACCATCGTGACCGGAGGGCTGGTCAGGTTCACCCTGACGCCGTCCTGGGTGAGCTTGGGCGTGCGCGAGGCCTGGCCGATCGTCACCAGGCCGGCGCGGTCGCCCGGGTCGAAGACCTTGGGGTTGGCCCAGCCGAGGACCCACTTGCCCCAGAGGCTCATGTGGGTGGGCATCGACTGGAAGATCGGGCCGCTGTGCGAGCCGCTGGACATCAGGTCCCAGAAGTCGACGGCCGAGGAGGCCTGGCCGCTGGTGTCGTAGAGGTCGGGCAGGCCCAGGTCGTGGCCGTACTCGTGGGCGAAGACGCCGACGCCGGAGTCCTCGGGCTGCACGATGTAGTTGGAGATCTTCACGTTCTGGCCGGGCACCTGGTAGCCGCCGGCCACCGCGCTGGAGTGCGCCCAGATCGCGTAGGTGCCCTCGGCGCCGCCGTCGGAGGACTTGTCCTTGCCCGCGTGGACCAGGACCAGGTGGTCGATCACGCCGTCGGGCTCGGCGAAGTTACCGTCGCCGTCGGCGTCGCCGACGTCCTCGAGGTCGTAGTCGGCCCAGGGGAAGTTCGGGTCGGAGGCGGCGAGGGTGTTGACCGCGTCGATGGCGAGCTGGCCGGCCCCGCGCGGGTTGTCCGGGTGGCCGCTCATGTCCTGCACCGGCTGGCCGCAGGCGCGCGCGCCGTAGTAGGCCTCGGAGTGCGGGACCTTGATCCACGGACTGGCCTGGCCGGTGACCGTGTAGGCGCCCTTGGACATCTCCTCGTACATGTTCTTCATGGTGTAGCCGGAGATGTCGATGCCCTTGCGACCGTCGCGGGGGTCGGTCAGGTCGGTGCGGACGCGCTGGGTGATGCCCTGCTTGGTGTAGAGCATCTTGTTGAAGTGGTCGGGGCTGAAGTCGGGCACCCAGAAGCTGTTGTTGTCCTTGTGCGGCAGGGTGGCCGGGTTGGGGATCCTGTTGTGCAGCGGGCCGTTGAGCAGCGTGCCCGGCGGCTCGGTGACGCACTCGGCCGGGTCCTCGCTGTTCACGTCGGCCGGGCGGGAGAAGCCGGAGAAGTCGTCGTTGGCCTTGTCGTCGAACTCCACCAGCAGCGTGAGGAGCTTGGCAGTCTTGACGGTCTTCGACTTCTTGAAGATGAAGTCGGCGGGGTTGATCCCCGTCCTGATCGCCTGCGCCTCGCGGGCGGCCAGCACCCGCGCGGCCACGGGGTTGCCCTGCGAGTACTTCTCGGCGATCTTCTTGGAGGGACCGGCCTTGCGCGCCTTGGCCGACGGAACGGCGGGGTCCTTGACCTCCGGCTCATCCCTCGGGGGCGCGTAGTTGATGTAGTAGTCGGCCGCGGTCGGCTCGTACCGCGCGACCGAGGTGTCGCTCTCGGCCGACGCACCGCTCACGGCCAATCCCGTGACGGCCAGGCCGAGCACGGGGACTATCGCGAGAAGGCGCCTGCGAGCGCTCCCGCTCCTGACTCTGCCGGACAACGTGTCCCCTTCCTGCCGCCCGGGTTCACCGGACGCGTCCACCACCGGCGCGCCGTATGAGCGCGCCGAACGGGGACGTTAGACGAGAAAGTAAAGGAAGAGTCAAGAGACCAAATGATGTTGCGAAACTGCAATAAAACGCGTTTTGTCCGGAGAAGGCACGTTGGCATAGGCCGTAAAGTCCAATATGTGACTGCTATCTCCGCACTCGCCGCCGCGCTCGCACCGGAGAAGGTGCTGACCGATCCCGACGTGACCGACTCCTACGCGCGTGACCGGACCTTCCTGGAGCCGGGCAAACCGCTCGCCGTGGTACTCGCCCACACCAGGGACGACGTGGTCGCCGTGATGAGATGGGCCACCGAGCACCGGGTGCCCGTCGTGCCCAGGGGCGCCGGGACCGGGCTGGCGGGCGGGGCGACCGCCGTCGAGGGATGCGTCGTGCTCGCGCTGCACAGGATGGCGGCGATCAGGGAGCTCTCCCCCGCCGACGAGATGGCCGTGGTCGAGCCGGGCGTCATCACCGCCGACCTGGACCGGGCCGCCCGCGAGCACGGGCTGATGTACGCCCCCGACCCCTCCTCGTACGAGATCTCCACCATCGGCGGCAACCTCGCCACCAACGCGGGCGGGCTGCGGTGCGTGAAGTACGGCGTGACCCGCGATTCGGCGATGGGCCTGGAGGTCGTGCTCGCCGACGGGCGGGTGATCAACACCGGCAGGCGCACCGTGAAGGGCGTGACCGGCTACGACCTGACCGGGCTGTTCGTCGGCTCCGAGGGCACCCTCGGGGTCATCACCGCGGCGACGGTACGGCTGCGCAGGGCTCCTTCGGTCTACCCGGCGACGATCGCGGCCGAGTTCACCTCGCTCAGGGACGCCGCCTCCGCCGTCTCGGCGATCATCGCGGCCGGATGCCAGCCGTCGCTGATGGAGATGCTCGACCGCAACACGCTCAAGGCCATCGACGACTGGCGGAACATCGGGCTTGAGGAGTCGACCAGGGCGATGCTGATCGCGCAGTCGGACGCGGCCGACGGCCCCGCCGTCTCCGAGCGGATGGCCGAGCTCTGCACCGCCAACGGCGCGGCCTTCGTCGCGGTGTCGTCGTCGGCGCAGGAGGCCGAGGAGCTGATCGGGGTCCGGCGGATGGCGTACCAGGCGAAGGAACGGCTGGGCAAGTGCCTGGTGGAGGACGTGTGCGTGCCGCGCTCCTCGCTGCCGCACATGATCGAGAAGATCGAGGCGATCGCCGTCAAGCACGACGTGCTGATCACCACGGTCGCGCACGCGGGCGACGGCAACCTGCATCCGGTCTTCATCTTCGACCACGCCCTGACCGAGCCGCCGCCGCAGGTGTGGGCGGCGGCCGACGAGCTCTTCAGGGAGACCCTGGAGATGGGGGGCACCCTCACCGGCGAGCACGGCGTCGGACTGCTCAAGCGGCGCTGGCTGGCGCTGGAGACCGGCCCGGTCACCGAGGAGATCCACCACGGGATCAAGCAGGTCTTCGACCCGCTCGGCATCCTCAACCCCGGCAAGGCGATCTGAGCGGGCCTCCCCCCGGAGGGGATCTCCGTCACCGTTCACGCTGGTAGCGTTCTGCCCCATCCAAACCATTTTTGGTGTTGGTTCGGAGACATCGTGTTCGGGGGGACATCGTGACGGCGCCGCTCATCGAGGGGGATCCACCGCGACTGGGCCCGTTCGAGCTGGTCGGACGGCTCGGCGAGGGCGGCCAGGGAATCGTCTACCTCGGGCGGGGGCCCGAGGATGAGCAGGTCGCCGTCAAGCTCCTGCACCACGGGCTGGTCGGCGACCCCGAGGCCAGGGCCCGCTTCCTGCGCGAGGTGTCGGTCGCGCAGCGGGTCGCCAGGTTCTGCACCGCCGTCGTGCTCCACGCCGACCTCGCCGGCAGCCGCCCGTACATCGTGAGCGAGTACGTTCCAGGCCCGTCCCTGCGCCTGCTGGTCGACCGGGAGGGTCCCCGGCGCGGCGCCTCCCTGGAACGTCTCGCCGTCAGTACGGCCACCGCGCTGTCGGCGATCCACCGCGCGGGCATCCTGCACCGCGACTTCAAGCCCGCCAACGTGCTGATGGGGCCCGAGGGCCCGGTGGTGATCGACTTCGGCATCGCCAGGGCGCTGGACTCGCCGGGGATGACGGCGACCGGGGTCGCGATGGGGACCCCGTCCTACCTCGCGCCCGAGCAACTCGGCCCCGGCGAGGTGACGCCCGCGGCCGACGTGTTCGCCTGGGGCGTCACGATGGTCTTCGCCGCGACCGGCAGCCCCGCGTTCGGCCAGGACTCCATCGCGATCGTGATCAACCGGATCCTGAACGCGCAGCCGGAACTGGGCACGCTTGAGGGACCGCTGCGCGACCTGGTCGCGGCCTGCCTGTCCAAGGACCCCGCCTCACGCCCCACCGCCGAACAACTCGTCAGCCACCTGATGGGCGCGGCCCCCACCGGCCCGGTCCCGCGCCCGGCCGCCCTCCCCCATCTCGGCCCCGCACCCGGCACCACTCCCACGACCGATCCCGCCACCGGCCCCACGTCCGCGACGCCCCCGCGACCTGGCGTACAGGGCGGGTACGGCCCACCACCCCAGGCCGGACCGCGCCAGGCCGGACCGCGCCAGGCCGGACCCTGGCAGAGCGGACCCTGGAAGAGCGGACAGGAGCAGGGCGGACAGGAGCAGGGCGGATCAGCACCGAACGGTCCCGACCCCGGCGAAAGGAAGAGACCCCGGCCCGCGGGGCTCCTGCTCGCCGGAGTGGCGGTCGTGGCCGCGCTCGGCGCGACCGCGGGGGCCGTGGCGCTCCTCCAGGACAACGGGAAGGCCGCGGCGACGCGGCCGGCGACGACCCCCACCGCGTCGGAGGTCACGGAGCCGGAGCCCGATCCGACGCTCGTCCCCGAGGTTCCGAAGGAGTCCTCCCAGCCCTCGGAGAGGGTTTCCGAGGCGGAGGAGAGAACCGAGACGGTCCCCGCGATCACGTCCTCCCCATCCCGGCGCACCGCGCGGCCCTCCTCCCGGCCGGACGAGGATCCGGCCGGAGGGACGGAGAAGCCGACGGCGAAACCCGACAACTCCCCCGCACAGACTCCAGGACCGACGGCCTCGCCGCAGCCGAGCGCCCCCTCCAAGCCCTCGCCGTCCTCGTCGTCCCCGACACCCACAGCGAACCCGACGGCGAAGCCCACCGCCAAGCCGCCGCAGAAGCCCAACCCCCACACGGCCACCGGCCTCTGCGGCGGCGGTTACAAAGTGATCAACTCCAGGGCTCTGGGCAGCGTGGCGACCGTCTATCTCCTCTACAACACCGCCCAGGGCAAGAACTGTGTCGTGACCATGTCCCGGTACGTGACATCCTCCAAGGTCGCGATGAACGCGATCCTCCGGGTGAAGGGCGGCTCCGCCGCGAGCGACCCCGGTAAATTCACCGCCTACGCGGGCCCCGTACGACTCCCCGCCGTGAAGAAGTGCGTGATCTGGGGCGGTTCGTACGGATCACGGTCCTGGAAGAGCGGCTGGAGCCACTGCGGCTGAACGTTCGCCCGAAGGGGTGCTGGAAAAAGCCGGATTCTCACCACATCGCCCGGCAAACCAGCTGTAGCTGCCAGGAGTCATAGGAAGAGTACATATCCCCTCCCCTCGGAGCCTCCCCTTGCTCAAGAACCTGCTCGTGTCGGCGGCCCTGGTCGGCAGCGCCCTGATCGCACCGGCCACCGTAGCGCTGCCCGCCTCGGCGGCGACCCTCCACGCCCAGGCCCCTGCCGTTTCCGCAGGTAGTCACGCCGCCTGCCAGTATCGGCAGGACAAGCAGGTCTGGCGGTGCATCACCCCCGGCGCCTTCTGCCCGAAGGCCGCACGCGGAAAGTACGGGTACGCCAAGGTCACCAACCGCAAGTACCGGTGCCTGTACAAGAGCAGCGACCCGTACTGGCGCTGGCGGCGCGCCTGATCCTTGAGACGCTGGAGAGCGCCGATCCCAGCGCAGGGGATCGGCGCTCTCCGGTGTTCCAGCCCGTCAGCAAGGTGACCGTCCTGCGCTCTTCGAGGTTCCCTCGGACACCGGCGGGGCGTCGTCTCGGGGATAGCGTCTCCGCACGAGCCGCGAAACGCCCGCCCGCGCCCCCGGGAGGCTCACACCGGGACGCGGTCCCCTCCTCGCACACGCTTCACGAGATCGTCGGCGGCCTCCGGCCACCGGGCGTGCTCGAAGGTGAAACCCGCTTCGAGCAAACGGCCGGGGACGACCCGGCGGCTCTTCAGCAGGAGTTCGGTGTCCGAGCGCAGCGCGAACGCGCCGAGCCCGGCCATCCACCTCGTCGCGGGCAGGCCGACCCGGATCCCCCATGCCGCGCGTAGCGCGCGCATGAACGCGCGCTGCGACAGAGGCTCGGGGGCGGCGAGGTTCACCGGTCCCGCGAGGTCGTCCCGGTCGACCAGGAACTCGACGGCGCGGACGAAGTCGCGGTCGTGGATCCAGGACATGTACTGCGCGCCGCCCGCGATCGGGCCGCCGAGACCGAGCCGCACCATCCGCAGCAGGACGTCGAGGACACCGCCGCGATCGGGACTCATCACCATCGCGGTACGCAGGGCGACCTTGCGCGTGTGCGGGGCTTCGGCCCGTTCCTGCTCCCGCTCCCACGCTTTCGCGATCTCGACGCTGTAGGCCCAGTAGTCCGGGACACCGGGTTCGCCGCCGCCGATCACGCCGGTCGCCTCGTCGTTGGGCGCGTCGAAGCGGTGGGCGTAGACGGTGGCGGTGCTCATCTGCAGCCAGACCCGGGGAGGCCGCGCGGCGGCGGCGATCGCCTCGCCCACGACCCGGGTGGAGTGCACGCGCGAGTCCATCATCGCCCTCAGGTTGGCGGCGGTGTAGCGGCAGTCGACGCTGCGCCCCGCCAGGTTGACCACGACGTCGCTGCCGTCGATCTCCCGTGCCCAGGGCCCCAGGCTCTCCCCGTCCCAGTGCACGTCGCGCTCCCGCACCGGGCGCCTGGTCAGCACCACGACGTCATGTCCTGCGGCGGTCATCGCACGATCCAGGATCGCGCCTACCTGACCGCTTCCTCCGGGTATCACTATTTTCATCGGACTCCCCAGAACGTGTGAGACCAGCCTAGCGCGGCACGCTGAACGCGTTCAAAAGAGGTCACTCATCGACCCGAGCGCATGCGCGGCGGCCTCGCGAACGTTCCCCAGGGCCGGGTGGCCAACGCTCGACGGCATGAGTTCCCGCCCTCACTCCAGGGCGGCGGGGGCTGCATCGCGCGGTCCAGGATCTCCGCGCCCGGCCGCTCGGACGAGCGGCCCTCCTCCCACATGAGTGGGCAGCGGACCCACAGGACGCGCCGGACATGCTCGCCGACAGTCGTGAATAACCGGAAACCGCTCCTTCGCACTCAAGCTCGTACCTACCCTGGTCTCGACGATCAGCCGTGGAGGAATGCGTTCCTATGGGCAGAGCGCGCCGGAAGAAGCGCACATCGATCGGCCGCGACGCCGCGGCCCAGCGGCAGGAGGACGCCGAGGCGTCCGATCCCGCCCGGGCGAAAGGGTTGCTGGCGTGGCTGGCGGGGATCGTCGGCGCCGTGATCCTGGCCGCGTTCGGCGTCGTGTTCACCGAGTGGTACAACGCGCACGGCTCCGACACGGTCGAGCAGGTACGCGGCGCCGCCCCGATCATCGTCGGCCACGTGGCCGTCGACTACTCCGAGCGCGACACCGTCCTACGCGAACCGGTGACCACCCCCGAGGACCGGGCGCTCATGCTCGCCGCCCACGCGGACAAGCAGCGTGAGGCGATGCTGGCGCGCCACCGGATGGCCCTGATCGACAGCATGAACGTCACCGTCGCGCTGACCGGGAACCGCAGCAGCCTGCGCATCGTGGACATCGAGCCGCGGGTCCTCGCCCGCAGACCGGTGTCGGAGGGCGCCCGCCTGATCGCCGTCACCGGCGGCGGCGAGACGGGCACCGTCGAGATGGCCGCCGACCTTGACCGTCCCACGCCTCGGTTCACGACCGGCGGGGACACCCCGTACTTCCGGAAGAAGCAGATCGACCTGAAACGGGATGAGCCGGTCACACTCAGCCTGAGCTTCACCGGCAAGAAGGCCTACTACGAGTTCGACCTGCGGGTCACGGTGCTCGCGGACGGCCGCACGGAAGAGGTCGTGGTCAAAGGGCCGGACGGAGGGCCGTTCCGGTTGACCGGCGAGGCCGCCCGGTACCGGTCCCACTACCGGCAAGCCTCGCAGGGAGGTTGGCAGCCGGTCTCCTGCGGGAAACGCCGGACATGCTGATCACCCGCTGCCTCCGGGTTCTGGTGGCGCTCTCGGTGGCCGCCGCGCTCGCGGTCGCCGACGACGGGCGGCCTCCGCTGGAGCTCGTGGGGTGGAAGACGGCGTGGTCGGCCCCTGCCGATGAGAAGGCCTCCTTCTCCTTCCTGTCCGGCGAGAATCTGATCATGGCGGCGCCGGAGGCAGGGACGGTGACCGTGCGCGATCCCGACACCGGCGCGATCCGGCTCACCGTTCGCATCCCGCTCCACTCCCTCGGCGACGCGTGGGCCGCGGCCGACACCCTCGTCGTGGTCGGGACCCGGAAAGGATCGTCGGATCGGACCCTGTACGGCTACGACCTGGCCTCCGGCGGACCGCTGTGGCGGCACGCGCTCCCCCCGTCGAGGCCACGGGAGTACAACTTCCCACGGATCCAGGTGTCCGAGCACGGCGTCGTCGTCTTCCACCGGGAGTCCGGGCTGCTCTTGCTCGACGTACGAACCGGCGGCGTCCGGGCGCGGGCCGCCGAGACAGTGGGCTGTGAGGGAGAGACCGACTCCGCCTCCGGGGCTCTGCTGCTGCTGAGCCGCTGCGAGCAGGGCCGCGTGCGGCTCGACTCCTTCGATCCGCGCACACTACGGCGGAACTGGACACGTCCGGTGACCACCTGGCGCGTCGCGCCGGGCGTCGGCGTCCGGCTCTGGTTCAGGGAGGCGTCGGAGGGCTTCGTCATCGCGGCGTTGGACGGCGACGATTTCCTCTTCACGCGGGACGGCACACCGCTGCCCCGCTCCCACCTGGAGCGGGCCACCTCCGGGATCCCGGCGCCGGTCCTCGGCCGGCATCCCGACGCCGAGGACCGCCCCGGGTTCGACTGGAACAACACGTGGCCGCTGCCCGGTTACCTCAACTCACGAGAGCAGGACAGTGGCCCTCCCATCGCACTCCCCCTCGACAGGCCGCTCACCCACACCACCGTCTTCGTGGGGGCGACCTCCCACATGGCCTTCATCCACGGTGACGCCCACATCACCGCCCTGCGTCCCGTCTACGGACGTCCCACCGGCCCCGTCGCGCTCGGCGGTGTCCCGCCGGGCGATTGGCCGGACGCCTGCTCCCTGCTCACCTCACGCGACCTCGGCGACGACTTCCACCGCGTCCCGGGAGGCAGGTCCCTGGGCCGCCTCACGCTGCCCAGGCCCGTGACCTGCGACTGGGTGCCCCCCGAGGACGACCGTGGGGTCATCTCGCTCTCCGTGAGCTGGGTGTCCCCGGACGCCGGCGCCCTCTTCGCCGCCGCCGCCGAGCTGACCAGGCGTCACGAGAGCTTCGACCACGACCCCACGATCGAGGGCGAGGGCGTCTTCTCCTACACCGCCCACGGCCCCGGGGGGACCTTCGGCGCGGCACTGGTCAACGTGGGCCCGGTCGTCGTCCATCTGACGTCGCCGTCGCGACTGGCGCTGCGCCTGGCCGCGGCCCAGGTGCGTGACAACCTGATGGCCCGCTATCGGCCGGGGGAACGCGTCCCACCTCCGGCACGGACGGGCGGGTGGACCCACCTCGCCGACGGAAGGGTCGGCGCCGACCCGGTGGTGGACGGCGGTGCGGTGTACGCCGGCGCCGACGACGGCCTGTACGCCCTGGACGCCGTCACCGGCCGGGCACGGTGGAAATCCTGGCCGGCCACACCCATGCTCGTGGACGGCGTGCTCTACGGCGTAAGGAACGACGGGATGGCGGCCATCGACACCACCACCGGCCGGATGCGGTGGAACCGCCGCTTCGGCACCCAGTACGTCGGTATCAAGGATCTCGTCATCCAGGACGGCGGCGTGTACGCGGGCGTCGGATTCACCCACGTCGTGGCGCTGGAAGCCGCCACCGGCAAGCGGCGGTGGCGCTTCCGCGTCCCCGGCACCCTGGGCCGCGTGGCCGTGGCCGCCGGCACCGTCCACGTGAGCAGCCGGGAAGGCATGCTGTACGCCCTCGACGCCAGGACGGGCACGCTTCGCCGGCGTTCCCGCGTGGGCACCGGCAACATCAACCCGGCCGGTTACCTGGCCGCGACCGGGAAGGCCGTCTTCGTGGTCACCGATGAGAAGGTGTCCGCGCTCGATCCCGCCACCGGGAAGACACGGTGGCGCGCCCGCGTACACACCGCCGTCCGGTACGACCCCGTCGTGATCGGCGACACCGTCTACCTCCGCGATCTCACCGGGCGCACGTACGCGCTGAACGCCGCCTCCGGCCGGGAGCGATGGAGGCTCACCACCGAGAGCGACAGCGGCCGGTGGAACGTCACCGCGTCACGAGGGAATGTCTACGTCGCAGGCCAGAGCCTGCACGCCCTCGACCCCGAAACCGGGAAGGAACGGTGGAGCAGGCCGCTCACCACCCAGGTGTCGGTCCACGAGGACACCGTCTTCGCCCAGGACGAGGGCGGCACGCTGCACGCGCTGGACGCGGCCACCGGCGCGCCCCGCTGGCGTTTTCAGACCGGCGGCCGTTTCCAGACCCGGCCGGTCGTGGCCGGCGGCCTCGTCTACGTCGGCAGCTCGAACGGCAACCTGTACGCACTGCGCGCCACGGACGGACTCCCCGGGCCGAACCCGGCGGAGCTTGACCGGCGCACCCGGTGAGTACGGGACGTCCGGTGCGAGCCGACGAACTCGGGGGCCGCGTCAGGAAACGACCGGGCTGCGGCGCTCGATCAGTACGACGTCACGCCAGACACCGTGGTGGCGTCCGATCCGCTCGCGGGTGCCGATCACCCGGAACCCGGCGCGTGCGTGCAGGGCGAGGCTCGCGGTGTTCTCGGGGAAGACACCGGACTGGATCGTCCAGATTCCGGCGGCCTCGGTGGAGGCGATCAGCGCCGCGAGCAGCGCGGAGCCGACACCGCGGCCTCGGGCCTCGGGGTGGACGTAGACCGAGTGCTCGACCACCCCGGCATAGGCGCACCGGTCGGAGACCGCCGTCGCCGCGACCCAGCCCAGCACCCGGTCACCGGCCCGGTCACCGTCGCTGTCGACCGCGACGTGACTGTGGGCGGGCAGCTTGGCCGCCAGGAAGTGTTCCCAGGCCGGGACGGTGGTTTCGAAGGTCGCCTGGCCCTCGTCGATGCCGAGCCGGTAGATGTCCAGCACCTGCGCGCCATGCCTCGCGGTCATGGCCGTGACGCGCGGCCCCGCGGTGGTGGTCATGCTCGGCCCGCGGCGGGGACCAGTTCGGCCAGCAGTGCGCGGACGTGTGCGTCGATCTCGTCGCGGATGAGGCGTACCTGTTCGATGCCCTGGCCGGCCGGGTCGGCCAGCTGCCAGTCCAGGTAGCGTTTGCCGGGGAAGATCGGGCAGGCGTCACCGCAGCCCATGGTGACGACCACGTCGGCGGCCTGGACGGCCTCGCCGGTGAGCGGTTTGGGGAACGCGCGCCTCAGGTCAAGGCCGAGCTCGTCCATGACCGTGATGACGGCCGGGTTGATGGAGTCGGCGGGGGCGGATCCGGCCGAGCGGACGGTGACACCTCCGGCTGCGTGATGCTGCAGCAGGGCGGCGGCCATCTGGGAGCGTCCGGCGTTGTGCACGCAGACGAACAAAACCTCGGGGACGGTGGACATGAAGGCTCCTTGAACGCGGGCGGCCCGTAGCCGGTCGAAGGACAGGGACATGAGGGTTCTCCGATCACCCGCGGGCGAGGCGGTGGCGCAGGGCCAGGGAGAGGTAGACCAGCGCGAGCAGGACGGGGACCTCGATCAGCGGGCCGACCACTCCGGCCAGGGCCTGGCCGGAGGTTACGCCGAAGGTGGCGATCGCGACCGCGATGGCGAGTTCGAAGTTGTTGCCCGCCGCGGTGAACGCCAGCGTCGCGGTGCGCGCGTATCCCAGACCGACCAGATGGCCCAGGGCGAAGGCGCCGATCCACATGAGCGCGAAGTAGACCAGCAGCGGCAGCGCGATCCGCGCGACGTCGAGCGGCTTGGAGGTGATCGCGTCGCCTTGCAGGGCGAACAGGATCACGATGGTGAACAGCAGCCCCCACAGCGCCACCGGGCCGATCTTCGGCAGGAAACGGGTCTCGTACCAGGTGCGGCCCTTGGTCCTCTCCCCCAGACGGCGGGTGAGGTATCCGGCCGCCAGCGGGATTCCGAGGAAGATGAGCACGGAACGGGCGATGTCCCAGGTGGACACGTCCAGTGCGGCGGCGGGCAGGCCGAGCCAACCCGGCAGCGCGACCAGGTAGAACCAGCCGAGCCCGGCGAAGGCGATCACCTGGAAGGCGCTGTTGAGCGCGACCAGCACGGCGGCGGCCTCCCGGTCCCCGCAGGCCAGATCGTTCCAGATGACGACCATGGCGATGCACCGGGCCAGCCCGACGATGATCAGGCCGGTGCGGTAGGCGGGCAGGTCGGGCAGGAAGAGCCAGGCCAGGGCGAACATCAGCGCGGGGCCGGCCACCCAGTTCAGCACCAGCGAGGTGACCAGCAGCCGCCAGTCACCGGTCACCGTCTCCAGCCGGTCGTAGCGGACCTTGGCCAGCACCGGATACATCATCACCAGCAGGCCCAGCGCGATCGGCAGCGAGATGCCGTCGACCTGCACGACCTGCAGAGCGGCGCCCAGGCCGGGGACCGTTCGGCCCGCCACCAGCCCGGCGGCCATCGCGGCGGCGATCCAGACCGGCAGCAACCGATCCAGCGTCGACAACCGCACCGGCGGCACCGCTTCGGCCCCTGCCGGGGTGGACGGTGCCTGCGCGGTGCCGCTCACGCCATCGCCGGCAGGCGCGGACCCAGGATCGCCGACAGCCGCGCCAGCACGCCCGGGTTGACCCAGTAGTAGACCCAGGTGCCGCGCCGTTCGCAGTCGATCAGTCCGGCCTGGCGTAGCACCTTCAGGTGGTGGCTGATGGTCGGCCCGGTCAGCTCGAAGGCGCCGGTCAGGTCGCACACGCACGCCTCGCCACCCTCATGGCAGGCGATCAGCGACAGCAGGCGCAGCCGCACCGGATCGGCGATCGCCTTGAACAACGGCGCCAGTTCCTCGGCCTCGGCCGTGTTCAGCGGCTCGCACACCAGCGGCGCGCAGCACGCCTGCCCGGCCTCGTCGGTCCCGGCCAGGTCCACGATCGGCAACGCTTGTTTCGACATAGCTCTAAGTTGACAGATCTCTAAGCAGTATTGCAAGCTGGCGATGCCCGCTGAATAGATGTTCATCGAAACAGCGGTGCGGGTGGTGACCGCCACCGCCCGCCGGAACCTCACGGAGGATCACCATGTCCCGTGTCCAGCTCGCCCTGCGCGTCGCCGACCTGGAGGGCTCGATCGCCTTCTACTCCAAGCTGTTCGGCGTGGAGCCCGCCAAACGGCGCCCCGGTTACGCCAACTTCGCCATCGCCGAGCCGCCGCTGAAGCTGGTGCTCCTGGAGGGCGAGGAAGGCCACGACACCCGCCTGGACCACCTGGGCGTCGAGGTCACCGACACCGCCCAGGTGGAGGCGGCCACCCGGCGACTGAAGGACGCCGGGCTCGCCACCTTCGAAGAGAACGACACCTCATGCTGCTACGCCCTGCAGGACAAGGTGTGGGTGACCGGTCCCGGCGCCGAGCCGTGGGAGGTGTACGTGGTCAAGGCCGACGCCGACGTCCTGGGCAAGTCCGCGACCGCCGACCAGGACCCCGCGGCCCCGTGCGCCTGCGGCCCTGCCTCCGAGCAGGCCCCGGGTCAGCCGGTCGGCGCCGCGGCGAGCACCGGCTGCTGCTGACCGAACCACGGGAGATCACCCTTGCCCGCCACGGCGCGCATCTCGGCCGGCATGCGATACGGCTGCGCCTCAGAAATGCTGCACTCCGGTCACCCGCAGCAGGTCGAGCGCCGTGGCCTCAAGGGCTCCCGGCTCGGCCGAGTACACAAGCACGGCCTGGTCGCTATCCGAAAGCAGGAGAGTGTCACAGTCGAGCTCCCCCTGCAGTCCGGACACCGATGGTTTGTCATCGGGTCATTCGACGCCCAGCGCCTTCTTCACCCGAAGGGCGACTTCGTCGACGCTCCCCATCGCCTTCCACTCGCCCTCCAGGTCCTCCTGTCCGCCCACGAGTTTCGAGCCGTCGTCGAAGACCATCCCCTGGGGGTCCGGGGCCGCCAGAACGGCACCGCTCGGTAGGCCGTTCTCAGCCCCTTCGATTCGAAGGGCCGTTCGCCGATCCGAGAAGAGGAAGAGCATCACTCTCACACCGGCAGGTACGGCCTTTCGGAAATCGTCAAGAGACCTACTGGGCGTCCCATCGTGATATAGCCCTCCCTGGTCCAGGTCGACATAGACGCGGCCGCCACTGACAATCCCGTTGTCCTTTACGGTGGAGTCGACGCGAACGTGCATGACCACACGCTTTTCCGGATAGGGGTCACCCTCGATGTCATATATGTCTCGCCCTTGCTCGAACCCCTCGACACTTCCGATGACGATGGCGTCATGATTCCTGGACTTAACCAGTTCCTCGGGTGAACTCTTGTGGTCGTAGTCGACAATCATCGCCCGAAGCACCGATGTGTCTATGCGGTATGTCGTTCCGGTTGCCTGTCCGTTTCCCTCGGCCGGAGATTGCCGAGCGCCGCAGCCGGAGGTCATGGAGATGGACAGGGCCAGCGCCATCACGAGACGGCAGCTCGTCGAATTCACGTAACACTCCATGAGCATCATCGGTAAACGGTTCGTGGTCGCCGACGCGCTCGGACCGCTGACGGCGGTGACGGCGCGCACCTCGGTCGGTATGCGACAGGGCTGCGCCTCAGAAATGCTGCAGTCCGGTCACCCGCAGCAGGTCGAGCGCCGTGGCCTCGGGGGTTCCCGGCTCGGCCGAGTACACGAGCACGGTCTGGTCGCTGTCCGGAAGCAGGAGAGTGTCACAGTCGAGGGTGACGGTCCCCAGCGAGGGGTGGGCGATGCTCTTGGTCGCGGTACGCCATGAGGAGGACCGTCCCTCCCGCCACAGCTCGTCGAACCGGGGGCTGCCACGACGCAGCTCTGTGATCATTCGCGCCAGTTCGGGGTCATTGGGATACCGGGCCTGGGCGGCACGCAACGTGCCGACCGAGGCACGGGCGGCCGCGTCGTCCTCGTCGGGGCCCGCGGCGACCTGGCAGCGACTACTGCCGAGAAAACGTTGCCAGATGAGATTCCTTTGCCGCTGCGGCCACACGGACATGTCGCCCTGAAGCGCCGCCGCGAGGGGGTTCCAGGCCAGCACGTCTCCCTTGGCCGACAGCACCATCACGGGCAGGTCCGCCATGCGGTCCAGCAGCCGGAACACACTCGGCCGTATGACCGTCGCGACGCGTCCGGTCTGAGGCGGCTCATGACCGGCGAGCCGGAACACCAAGTCGCGGTCGTCGTCGTCGAGCCGCAGAGCCTGGGCCAGCGCGGCGACGACCTGCCTCGAAGGCCGTGGCCCGCGCCCCTGCTCAAGGCGGACCACGTAATCGACGCTCAGGTTCGCGAGCAGGGCCACTTCCTCCCGGCGCAGGCCCGGCACCTGACGGCGCGTTCCCGACGGCAGCCCGACGTCCTGCGGTCGCACACGGGCTCGGGCTGTGCGGAGTACTTCGGCGAGTTCGGCGCGGTCCACTCCTCGATGATGCCGCACGGACCGCGAGGGCCGGGTGGTACCGCCGGTCCCATGCCCCGGCGGCCCTGGCGTGCCCGGACGCGTGCCTCGACGATCGCCCTCATGACAGACATGAAGACGGTGGCGTTGGTCACCGGAGCGAACAAAGGGCTGGGCCGGGAGATCGCGCGCCGCCTGGCCGGGAGCGGATGGCTGGTCCTGCTGAGTGCCCGGGACCGGGAACGCGGCATGCGTGCCGCGGACACGCTGGCGGCCGAAGGGCTCGACGTCGAGTTCGTCGAACTCGACGTGACCTCGGACGAGTCCGTGGCGACGGCCGTGAAAACCGTGGCCGGGCGCGTGGATCGTCTGGATGTGCTGGTCAACAACGCCGGGGTCGGTGGCCCGTTGCTGGACCCGGCCGAGATGCGCGCCGACGCGCTACGGGAGTTGTACGAGGTCAACGTGTTCGGCCAGGTACGGGTCACCCACGCGTTCCTGCCGTTACTGCGCAGGTCAGAACGACCCCGCGTCGTCGTGGTGTCCAGCGGTCTCGCCTCGCTGACACACGCCGGCGACCCCACCCGCCCCGAGTCCGGCTTCCTCGCCCTGGACTACGCCTCGTCGAAGACGGCGCTCAACATGATCGTGTCCCAGTACGCCCGAGCGCTGCCCGAGTTCAAGGTCAACGCCGCCGATCCGGGCAACCCCGCCACCGACATGAACCATCACACCGGTGTCCACACCGTCGAGGAGGGGGCCGATGCGATCATCAAGTTGGCCACTGTGGACCCTGATGGGCCCACCGGAGGCTTCTTCGACCGCAACGGCCCCGTCCCCTGGTAGGAGCGAGATGGCGACGATCCTGACGATCGGGCTACACCCGAACGTGATCGACTACACCCGGTATCCCGGCCTCGACGAGGCGACGCTCACCGCACGCATCGAACAGGGCGACGCGGCTCTGCGGGCGGCGGGTTTCGACGCCGTGCCGTGCCTGATCGGCACCGATCCGGACGCGGCGGAGAGGACCGTCCGTGAACGGCTGTCCGAGGGCGCCTTCGATCTGGTCATGATCGGGGCTGGTGTACGGATGGCACCCGAGCACACCCCACTGTTCGAACGGCTGATCAACGTGCTGGTGGAGACGGCACCCGGAATCCGGTTCTGCTTCAACACCTCACCGGAAACGACGGTCGACGCCCTTCGCCGTTGGGCATAGCCGTTCGCCGATATCGACGTTCGCCAGAGGGGACCGGCCCACGCCGCCTTGTAGCCGCGGTGTGGGCCGCTGAGGTCGCGGTGACAGAACGCCATCGGGTGGTGTTGCCGTTACAGGGACGATGGGTCAGTCACGGTACAGCTCGGGGTTCGCCCGGCGGGCAGGAGGGGTTGCACAGGACGTCGACCCAGATGTCGGCGACCGGCGCGGTGATCTGCTCGACGGCCTCGGCCGGGATCACGTCGTCGGTGACGTCGGCCCAGATCAGGCGTACCGCTGCGGCCAGCGTGACGATGTGGGTGCCGCACCCCGCACACAGGCGCACCCCGTCGGACAGATCCACGATGGGCAGCGGACCACTCACCGAGCCCTCCACTCCGCGCAGACGAACCAGACGGTCTTACCGTCCACCGGCCTGCCCTCCGACGCCGGTACGACGCCCCATCGGTCGGCGTAGGCAGTGACGATCGCCAGCCCCCGACCGTGCTCCTCCTCCGGACCGGCCGGAACCGGGTTCGGCCACACGGCGCTGTGATCGGTGACCTCCCCACGCACGACCCGCCCGTACCGGTACAGCGCGAGGGTGATCGGCGCCTTACCGTGCAGGATCGCGTTACTCACCAGCTCCGACACCACCATGGTCACGTTCTCCACCACGCAGGACATGTCCCAGGCGGCGAGGACCTCCCGCACGAGGCCACGCGCCTTACCGACCGCTTCGGGATCAGCGGGCAGATCCCAGTACGCCTCCCGGGTGTTCTTGTCATTTCTTACGAGATGTGGGGGGATGGAGCTAGGGTTCTTCATAGGTCAGAGGGCTCCGAGTTCCTGATCCAGTCCTCGGGCCGGTGGTTGCGTCACCAGGCCCGAGGACGCCGGGGATTGCCTCCGCTCGCCATGACCGAAACGAGCGTATTGCGTTAATTGATATCGAATTTCCGATGTGACGCCACAATCTCACTAAGAAAATCCAGCTAATCACCCTGTAGTTTTCGATACTTTCCGATAATGCCCTTCACCGCGTCCGTCACGGGCTGCTCGCCGGCGAGCGCGCTCCAGATGTAGGCGTCATGCTCCTGGAGCTTGATGGGTTTGGGAGCGGCCACGTCCACGACGAAATTGAACTGGCGGCTCTTCTTGCCGCTGCCGGACGTGTAGTCGAAGCTTCCCAGGTAGTCGCGGATAGCGACGACGTCGAGGCCACTTTCCTCCTCGACCTCCCGGATCAGTGCCGAGTCCAGCGTTTCACCCACCTTGGCCTTGCCGCTGGGCAGCTCGAAGATGCCGCCCATGAAGTCGTCCTCCGGCCGTCGAAGGAGAAGCACCTTGCCGTCGTGTTGCACGACCGCGCCAACGACGAATTGTTGAACGCCGTCACGTTCGGCCTCGGCACTGAGTTCTTCGAGGAGAGCAGATTGATCCATGATTCCTTACCCTAGAGGAGGTCGCGATAATTCTCGGTCACCTTGCGGAACGCCTCGATATAGCTATCGACCAGCGGAATTTCCTCCTCCCTGTGCCATACCGGAAGCTTGAGAGTGTCTCGGTGAATCGCCTCGGCATTCGGAAAATCGCCGGGCGAATAGTTGATCCTTTCGCTGTACTCGGGAAACAATGGCCCCGGCTCCTGGAACAGCGGAAGGAGATTGAGTGGACAGGTCGAACCGGGCCGATCTACCTCGTGGCACCCCTCGGCCTGCAGCGCCTTGTAGAAGCGTTCGATAGGCAGGCCGTCAAGCTCGTTCATGGCGTAGCGGAGCGGCAAGCCGTACCAGGAAGCACGCACGCCGAGCGGCCGTTCCGGCACGATGATGCCCGGCAACTCGGCCAGGCGCTCGCACAGATACTCCGCAGTGGTGGCACGTCCTTTCAGGTAGCCGTTCAGATACCCAAGTTGGTCAAGAGCGATGCCGGCTGCCAGGGGGTGGATGCGGGACTTGAGCCCCATGCCGGTGGTGGCGTAGCGGTAGAGCGAATGATCGGATGGCAATTCGCTGCGACACCGCTTGTTGTACTGGCTGTGCAGCAGCACGCGGTAATAGACCTCATCGTCGGCGGTCAGGACGAAGCCACCTTCCCCGGCAGAGAGAGGCTTGGGTCCGTTCATGCTGAAAGCGGCGGCACGTCCGAAGGTGCCGATCCGCTGGCCATCGATGGTTGCGCCGTGGGCATGCGAACCGTCCTCCAGGAGGATCAGGTCGTGCTCATCCGTGATGCTTTTGAGCGCCTGCATCGCGGCCGGCTGTCCCCACATATGCGTGACGACCATGGCTTTGGTGCTCGGAGTAATCCGTCGTACGACGTCCTGCGGATCGAGATTGCCCGACTCGTCACAGTCGGCCAGGACAGGGACCGCACCCAGGTGCAGCAGTGGCGTAACCGTGGCGAAGAACGTGTACGCGGGCACGATCACCTCATCCCCCGGCCCGAGTTCGCAGGCCGCGTACATCGAATGAAGTGCCGCCGTCCCCGAACTGGTGAGGATGGCGTGCGCGATGCCGTGGTAGTTGCACAGCTCGTTCTCCAGCAGTTCGATGACACCCGAACGGTTGTAGATCGAGATACCTTTCCCGAGTTGGCTCAGCACGGCCGCCGTGGTGGTTTCACTCGGCGGCCAGGTGAAATGCGGTGCGGACTGGGTGATGGTTGGTGCACCACCGAGCAGCGCCAGGGGTGAGTTCACAGCATCTCCTTGGGGTTGATGTAGACGTGGGTCTTGGCTGACTCGTAGCAAGCGGCGATGAAGCTCATGTGCGCCAAATTCTCTTTCGGACCGCTGAGGTTCGGCCGCAAGCCCTCGATGACCCTGCAGAAGTAGTCGATCTGGCAGGTAGCCGCCGATGGCCATGCCTGTTCACGCGACAGCGATTCGATGACGTCGCCGCCATTGGTGAGCCTCTGGATACGGCCGCGCTCCAAGTGCACCATGCCCTTGCTGCCGACCAAGCGGATCCGTTCGGTCTTCGGGCCGATGAAGCGCGATAGCAGTAGTGAGCCGTATAAGCCGCTGTCGTAGCCGAAGTGGATGAGTGCGGTGTCCTCGGCGTCGTATTCACGATCTGGCCGGGCAGCCACCGAGACGTCAGCCAGCACACGATCCGGTAGGCCGAAGTACCACAGGATCATGTCGATCAGGTGGTAGCCCATGTCAATGATGCAGCCGCCACCGGCCTTGGCGTTCAGGCCACGCCATCCCTCGGAGGGGTCGTCAATGAACAGTGTGTACTGCGCGTCCACGACGAATGGCATGCCAACTTGGTCGGCAAGTTGCGTGAAACTGGTGTAGATCGGATTGAAGCGGCGTTGCAGCGTGACCATGAGCTGAATGCCGGATTCCTCGCACTGCTTGGCGAGTTCCTGCGCTTCGCTCATGCTGGTGGCAAACGGCTTCTCTTTCAGCACATGAATGCGATGTTCGACAGCAGTCTCGATAACCGCCCGGCCGACGTGGTGCGGCACAGTGACGATCACCATGTCGAGCTGTTCAGCCCTGAACATCTCCCGGAAGTCGGTGTAGCCGTTGACCCGGAGTCGGTACTGATGCTCACGGACGATCTCGGGGTTCTCATCGCAGATGGCCACCAACTCAGCGCCATCGGACGAACAGAGCCCTGGAATGTGGTCCTCCAAGGCTTGCTTGCCGAGGCCAACCACACCGGCTCGCAGTCTCACCGGTCGCCGACCTTTCGTGAAATTGTCAATCTTAGCGATTGGCATTGCCTTGGGAACGGGTAGCACCGCCATATCTTCGTTAACCCTTTCGCGATGACGAGGCCAGCCAAGTACAGATAGTTTCAATGATCACCTTCACCCCCTCTACGAGTAATCGGCTGTTGTCGATGACAAGAAACGTCCTGGTTCACGAACACTCCTTGCGACTGCTCATGGCCGCCGTGCTACAAAATTCCGAAAACGGATAAAAACCAGAAAGCGGAGCTACTCCCTTTCTTTTTCATAACCGCTTCCCTTCCGGCATCTGCGCACCGTAATCTGAATGCAACAGGGAGTAACGGATGTACGCCAGGGCAGAAGCGCTGCACTGTTGTCTCAGGATTGCGGCGTTCAGCCCTCTGACCAGCTGAAATGCGTTCCGGACCGGCGGAAGGGAGCGGGGGATGGCATCGCGACGACAGCGGTTCGCGCAGCGCCGGAAAAGCGTGGGCTTCAGCCAAGAACGGTTGGCTGAACGGCTCGGCATCGACAGGTCAACGGTGACACGCTGGGAGGCGGGCGAGACCGAGCCGTTGCCCTGGTTGCGGCCGAAGCTGGCACGCGTCCTCCAGGTGTCCATCGAACAGCTTGACGAGTTGCTCGCCGAGGCCGGAGAAGCCGAAGCCGTTCCCGATGAGCGACTGAACCACGTCCTCAAACACCCCGGCAGCGTCGATCTGGTGGCCGTGGCTCGGCTGCGCGAGCGCGTACAAGAGCTTGATGTGCGCTACGACAGGGCACCGTCCACCTCCCTACTGGCCGACGCCGGGCAGTGTCTGGGGCAGGTCAGCTTCCTCAAGGCGCACGCCGCCACAAGCCGAGTGCGCCGCGAACTGTTCGCGGTCGAGGCCGAGGCGGCAACACTCATGGGTCAGCTTGCCTGGGACGCCTCACAGCGCCGCGATCACACCACGGCCCGTGCCTACCTTGGGCAAGCCGTAGAAGCAGCGCGGCAGATTCACGACCCAACGGCCGAAGGACTGGCCTTGCTACGAACGAGCTTTGTTGCCCTCTATGGCGAGAAAGAGCCGCAGGCCGGATTGGCACTCGCCATGCAGACAGCCGAAGCGGTCAAAGGCAACAGCCACGTCCTGACGGGCCTCGCCATCTTGCACGCGGCGGAGGCGCGAGCCATGCTCGGGCAACGGCAGGACTGCGAGCAGGCCTTGTGCCTGGCACAGGCGCACTTCGAACAGATCGGCACCGCGGACACGGCGGCAGATCTGTTCTCACCGACCCAGCATGGTCGGCTGGCAGGCTCCTGCTATCTGTTTCTCAACGACGCCGAGCGCGCTGAGTCGATTCTTGAAGATACGGCGCAAGCCCTACACGATCGGTCGAAGTCCCAAGCGATCGTGCTCGGCAATCTGGCCCTCTCCTGTATCCGTCAGAAGAAGATCGACGAGGCCGCAGCCTGGCTGCACATCGCTATAGAAGTGGTAGAGAGGACCTGGGGTGGCGGTGGGCTCGGCATCGTTTTCGGAGCGGGCCGGGAACTGCGTCCCTGGCGACGGATGCCGGTCGTCCAGGACGTGTACGACCGTCTGCTCACCCTTATGGCGGCGGCGTAGGGAGCGAAGTTGACCAATTCGGGCACCGACCAGGCCAAACAAGCGATCCGCGAACGAGTATGGGCGTTGCTGGAGCAGGAGCGGGCCGCACCGCCCGGTGTCCACGGCCGTATCCCCACCTTCTTCGGAGCCGAGGCCGCCGCCGACCGCCTAGCCGAGTTGCCCGTGTGGCAAGCTGCCCGGGTCATCAAGTCCGTGCCGGACAAGGCACAGCTCCCGGTCCGGGTGCGGGCACTCACTGAGGGCCGGTTGGTCTATATGGCCGTGCCAAAGCTGGCCGAGGAGCTGCCGTTCTACCTGCTCGATCCAGCGACACTGACCGTGCCCCTGGCCGAAGCCGCGTCAAGCGAGGTGGCCGCGACCGTGTCGCGCAAGATCGGCGTGGACGACATGCGGCCGGTCGATCTGATCGTGTGCGGCAGCGTCGCGGTCAATCGGCATGGCGTCCGACTGGGTAAGGGCGCTGGCTACTCCGACATCGAGGTGGCCCTGCTACAGGAGGCGGGGTTGATCGGGCCGGAGACGACCATCGTGACGACGGTGCACTCTCTGCAGGTGGTTGACGACAAACTGCCGGAAACCAAGCATGACTTCAGCGTCGATCTGATCGTGACTCCGGACGAGGTCATCGAGTGCGGACCACAGCGCCGACCGCAAGGACTCTATTGGGATAGCTTGAGCCAAGAAAAGATCAAGGCTATTCCCATCCTGTCTGCGATGAAAAACGCTCTGTAGATAACCGGTGACATGAGCGAGGTCCGTACCCGGCACGACATCCCCGCCTACATGCGCATGATCGCAGACGGTCACTTGGTCGCCGATGAGCTGGCCACCTCGCGCCAGCCGTTGGAGGAGGTCAATATCGCCTTCGAGCATGCTGCCGCCCGGCGAGGCATCCGAGCGATGATCGAATTCCGAGCGGGGGGCCGGGTGGGTCAGGCTCCTACGGCGAAGGCGTCCTCGACATCCTGACGGTGGTCGGTCCACCAGCTCAGCAGCCGTTCGCTGGGGGCCATCAGAGCATCCGGACCGTGGTCGTCGCGGTCGTAGTGGAACTCGAAGATCCAGTAGTCGGACATGCGCTTCCACCACAACCGGTTCACCGCATCGGCTAGGTCAGCACGGGTCAATGGCCGCACTGTGCGGTAGCCACCCACGAAGGCGGCCACACGGTCCAGGTCGAGACGACCGTGCTCGCCGCCGAACTGCACCTGCGCGGTCCTGGCCACCTCCTCGGCCAGAGGTTTGACCGCGACCCGATCCCAGTCCAGGACAGCCGTCACCTTCCCCTCACGACGCAGGATGTTGCGGTACTGCAGGTCGCCGTGTGTCCAGCCGAACGGGCCCGGCGCCTCGCCCTCGGCGGGCGGGGATGCCCGGTGTTTGTCGATAAGAACTTTGCGCTCTTCGAGCAGCCGGCGGGCCAGGTCATCGAAGGCGCTCGGCTCGCCGACCGCGCTGATCGAGCTCAGGAGCCGGTCGGCCTTGTCGAGCGCCCTGTCCGGGCTGGTCACTTTCACGCGGGGCCGGATGTCGACCACCGGCAGAAGCACGGGCGTCTGATCGCTCAGAGCCTGATGGAGGCCGGCCGCCAGCGCCCCGAGATCGGCAACCTCGTTGAGGGGCAGATCGACTCCTTCGACGTGGGTGCCCTGCGCCCATGGAGAGAGCAGATAGTGACGTGAGTCGACCTCCAGTACGGCGGCTCCGTCTCGGGTCCTCACCGGGGCGCAGACGGGAAGCTTTGCCGCTGCCAGCGCGCCCAGCACCAGCGCATTGCGACGCGCGATCTCGGCGGGGACGTCACACAACAGCTTGAGCGCGTACACGCCCGTGACGGTGTCCAGGCGCCAGTTACGGTTCATCAGCCCCTGTGCGAGGAACATCGCGTCCTGGATCTCTCCCAGTCCGAACTCCTGCCGTACCCTCCTCAGGTCATCGGTGTCCGGCCCATCACGGAAGGCATCCGGTACCGCTGAAGTTCCATCAGTCATCACGGCGACGACGGTAGTCAGATCAGCCCGAGCATGCACGCCAAACGTCCGGCGAATGCGACCACCTCGCCTGAGCCGCCCAACCGCGATGCTCCGAGAGGAAAACTTGAACCTCGCCCGACCCCACCAACTGACCTGGTGAAAGAGCTCACTCTCCGGCTCGGACGACAACTGTTTCCCGGTTCACGCTCGGCAAGGGGGACCGCGAGCGTGAACCGGCTCCGGGTTCAAGGGATCGGTGAGAACGATCCCGCTGAACCCGGAGGTCGCGGGTTCAGGGCCGGTGGGGACGGGGCAGGTCGAAGCAGACGGCGGTGCCGAGTTGGCCGGTACCGCGCGGGCGGGTCCACCGGGTGCCGGTGGCAGTGAATGAGTTCGGTGGTGACGGCCGTACGGCGCGGTGACGGCGTACTCAGCTCGGGTGTGGTTCGTGGTCGCCCGGCGGGCAGGACGGGTTGCACAGGACGTCGACCCAGATGTCGGCGACCGGCGCGGTGATCTGCTTGACGGTCTCGGCCGGGATCACGTCGTCGGTGACGTCGGCCCAGATCAGGCGTACCGCAGCGGCCAGCGTGACGATGTGGGTGCCGCACCCCGCGCACAGGCGCACCTCGTCGGACAGGTCCAGGATGGGCAGCGGACCCCTCACCGAGCCCTCCACTCCGCGCAGACGAACCAGACGGTCTTGCCGTCCACCGACTTTCCCTCCGACGCCGGTACGACGCCCCACCGGTCGGCGTAGGCCGTAACGATCGCCAGCCCCCGACCGTGCTCCTCCTCCGGACCGGCCGGGACCGGGTTCGGCCACACAGCGCTGCGGTCGGTGACCTCCCCACGCACGACCCGCCCGTACCGGTACAGGGCGAGGGTGATCGGCGCCTTGCCGTGCAGGATCGCGTTGCTCACCAGCTCGGACACCACCATGGTCACGTTCTCCTCCACGGAGGACATGTCCCAGGCGGCGAGGGCCTCCCGTACGAGGCCGCGCGCCTTACCGACCGCTTCGGGATCGGCGGGCAGATCCCAGTACGCCTCAAGGGCGTTTCGAGGTGTCTTCATGAGTGCTCCAGCGAGGGCGAGGCCGACAGAGGGAGTGCCGCACTTGGCGTGCGCGAGCCCAGAGACGCGAGACCGAAATCCGACCCAGCCAACGGCTGGTGTCACACAGAATCACGTTTCCCTTACAAAGCGTGCTCGTCTGACGCGCCCTATGATGTGGCCTGCACGGCCCAAACTGCAACTCTCATTCTGAAACTCGACCGATATGTCTCCCCTTACACCGAGTGCTCTACGATCGACATCCCTACGCCCTGGAGGTAACCGATGACATACAGTGGCCAGAGTCCGACGGTGCGCCGACGGCGTCTGGCTGCCGAACTCAGGGGTTTGCGCGAGGCTGCCGGCCTGACCATGGAGGAGGTCGCTCAGGCGCTGGACATGTCACGGGCCACGATTTCGCGCCTCGAAACCGGCAAAACAGCCCGACCACGACCTCGCGACATCCGGGACATCCTTGCTCTGTACCGGACAGAGGACGCTCACCGGGAAGCGGTCATGGACCTCGCCCGGGGTGCCCGCGAGCGAGGATGGTGGGAGCAGTACAAAGGCGTCTTCACCGGCAGCTACGTGGGTCTCGAAGCGGAGGCCTCCTCAATCGACACCTTCGAACCCCTCGTGATCCCGGGCTTGCTGCAAACCTCCGCGTACACAGCCGAACTGACTCGGGCTTCTCTGGCCTGCGACCCCACAGAGATCGACAAGCATGTAGAAGCAAGGATGCGTCGGCAGGAAATTCTGCGGCGGCCGAATTCACCCCGCTATCGGGCGATCATTGACGAGGCAGCTCTTCTGCGACCAGTGGGCAATGCAGAGGTCATGCGCGGCCAACTTCGCAAGTTGATCAACACCCATCCGCTTGAGCATGTGACGGTCCAGATCATACCGATGTCAGCCGGTCCGCATATCGGACTGTGGGGTCAATTCGTCATTCTCAGCTTCCCTGATTCCACCGACCGAGATGTTGTCTACGTTGAAACCCCGACAGACGGTCTCTATCTCGAAGAGCCAGAACATCTCGAACGTTATAATCTGATGATGCAGCGCCTCGTCGCCGACGCACTTGGAGCTGACGCTTCGATCGCTTACCTATCCGAATTGATCGAACGGTTGTGAGGCACCGATGGATCTGTCCGGCGCCGAATGGCGCAAGAGCACCCTCAGCCAGGGCGGCGGCAACAACTGCGTGGAAGTCGCCCGCAACCTTCCTGGCATCGTCGCGGTACGTGACTCGAAGGCCCCCGATGAGCCAAGCCTGATCTTCACGCCCTCGGAGTGGTCCGCCTTCGTCAAAAGCATAAGGAACGGCCAGTTCGACTGACCAAAACCCGCCGCACAGCTACAGCCGAGAGGAAACCATGGATCTCCCCCAGTCTCACCTCCTTACCTGGCGCAAGAGTTCCTATTCAGGCTCAGGTGACAATTGTGTCGAGGTCGCGGCGCTGCCCGGCGGGGGCCAGGCCGTACGGGACTCCAAAAACCCCGGCGGCCCCGTTCTGAAGTTCACCCCGAGCGAGTGGTCCGCGTTCATCAGCGGGGTCAGGAACGGCGAGTTCGGCTGACGGACACCCCGCTACGGGCATGACCGCGACCAGTCGCCCGGCCAGGGCCCTCACCTCGTTGAGGAGCCCGGCCGGCGACTGGTCAAAGCCGAGACGTGCTGGTGAATGGTGATGCGGGCATGCCGAAGTTCCGCCCGGAGGTCCAGCGCGGCGATGCGAGAGGTGAGTGCGCCGAAAGGCGCTACGTGTATTCGCCAGAAGAGGAGTACGGCGGAACATGACGAGCGGCAAGCCGGTTCTGTATGTGATCGCATGTGGAGGACGACCGGCCGCGGAGCTTCCCCGTCTCGTGGGGCACGCCCAGGCGCAGGATTGGACCGTCTGCGTGGTCACCACACCGTCGGCGACGAAGTTCGTCGACACGACGCGGCTCGCACAGCTCACCGGGTATCCGGTGCGAAGCGACTACAAGCGCCCCGAGGAGCCGGACGTCCTTCCCCCGGCTGACGCGATGGCCGTGGTTCCCGCCACCTTCAACACGATGAACAAATGGGCCCAGGGCATCAGCGACACCCTCGCCCTGGGACTGCTCAACGAGGCGCTCGGGCTTGGACTGCCGCTCGTGGCCGTGCCCTGGCCCAACGTCGCGCTCGCCCGTCACCCTGCCTTCGCCAACAGCCTGGCCCTGCTGCGCGAGTGGGGCGTGCGGGTCATCTTCGACGTGGAACGGCTCCCCGCCCCCAACTCGGGCGAGCCCGGAGCCGCCACCTTCCCCTGGGACGAGCTTCGCGAAGAACTTCAGGAAGTACGATCCGCTTGCAAGCCTTGATAGCCGTTGCCCACGAGACCGAGGCGCCGTCTCCCTGCCGGAGCCAGGCCGCCGCGCGGCCTGTCGTCTCACAGGGCGCGAGCGGCGTCACCCGGCCCGAGTGGCCATGGTTTCCCTCACGTGGCGTACGCGCCGGTCGTTCATCCCTTGTTGTTGTTCTTCTTGCCGGTCGTGAAGGCCACTCCCAAACCGGCGCCGACGGCGATACCGATGCCCATGCCCATGGCCAGGTTGCCGAGCGCGACTCCCAGGGCGGCGCCGATGGCGACGCCGACGGCGATGCCCATGGAGAGTCCGGTGGCAGCCTTCGACGCTTCGTCTTTCTCATCCATGTGCCTGCCGCTTCCCCCGCTCCGGTGGAACATGCGCCCCGTCGGGCCGATATCTTGGCGCGTCGGCCTTTCTCGCTCACGAGCGGGCATGCGCGCGACGGCGGGCCCGGCCGGACGAATCCGGCCGGGCCCGCCGTGCTCTATGAGACGGATACCGGGATCAGGCGACGACGGAGCGGAGCGGAACGCCCGCGCCGTCCAGATCACGGATCAGGTCGCGGACGTACGGGTGCTCGTCGGCCGTCAGGCCGTCGGGGTTGGGGATCGTGATGTACGTCGAGCCCGCGGCGGACGCCGTCTGTGCCGTGTCGGTGTACTTCTCGATGACCGCCTGTGCCCGCGCGAGGTCGGCGTCGGCCACCTCGATGGTGATCGGCCGCCACTCCCCGCCCAGGTTGGGCAGTTCCTCCGCCTGCTCCGCGGCGCTGCGCGAGGGCTCCGCACGCAGGGTCCGCTGCTGGGCGGCGGGCGTTCCCCCCTGGTACAGCAGGGCGTTCGCGACGAGGTGGATACCGTTCTCGTTGTACGCCCTGAACAGCGGGTTGTAGGCGAAGAGGACGGCGCGTCCGGCACCGGTCGGCTCGTCGACGATGGCGGCCGTGCCCTTGAGCGCGTCGGCCCCCACCGTGTAGCCGTTGGACCAGAACCTGCCGTCGGACGGGTAGGTGAGGACGTTCCTGCCGGTGGTGCTCGGGTTCAGGATGGGGTCACCGTTGTTGAACTGGAAATCCTCCAGGGGACGGCCGAGTGCCACCGGGTTGTCGCTCGCCACGTCCACCCGGAAGTGCGATCCGATGACCTGGTAGCCGGTCGGCTTGGGCTTCTCGGTCGTGGAGGTCAGCCCCGCGGCACGGGCGACCCGGGTCCCCTCGTTGCGCAGCCCGATGTAGGTGCCGCCCGCGGCCACCCACTGTTTGAGGTTGGCCTGGCCCGTGGCGGTCAGGCCGCCCGTGGAGTTGCTCCCGTCGGGAACGAGCACGACGGTCCGCTCGGTGAAGGCCGGGGTGTTGTCGTTGATGTCGGCCGTGGTCACCGGCTTGAGGTCCAGGCCCCAGCGGTTGCCGAGCACGTAGCGGGCCTCGCCGTACGACCCGGAGGTCGTGCTGATGCCGGTTCCGGCGAACAGGCCGACGTCCGGGGTGCGCAGCGGGCTGCCGGAGGCCGCCGCCGAACCACCCGTGACGGTGACGCCGAGCGACCGGGCCAGCTTGTCCAGCGTGTTCGGGGTGAGCGCGCCCGCGGGCAGGCTGACCACACCGCTCTGCATGTCACGCGAGAGCGGCACACCCGAGGCGAGCAGTTTGAAGGTGAGCTCGGAGGCCGCGGCCGAGTCCAGCGGGTAGGAGTAGGAGCCCTTCGGCGGAGCCGAGGAGGCGATCCCGCCGTCGATGTCCTTGACCAGGTCGGCCTTGGGTGACAGCTCATCCCCGGTGTAGATCGTGTCGACCCCCATCAGCAGCGGGTTGCTCCACGAGGAGACGTCGTAGAAGTACGGGAACGGCGCGTAGGGGTTCTCGCCGATGAGTGCCTGGATCCAGTGCTTCTGCGGCTGGTTCATCGGGATCCAGTAGGCGCCCTTGGGAACCGTGAGGTTGGCGGCACTCCGGCCGCCGAGGATCTGGGCGCTGGGTACCTTGACCGGGTTCTTCAGCCGGTAGACCTCGACGTCCATGTCGCGCAGCCGCTCGACCAGCCGGCGCACGTCGCCGATCTGCCGGTCGGGCAGCAGGAAGTACGAACGGATCTTGATGTCGGGCACCGGGAACTGGACCGTGTTGGTCGGCTGGACGACCTCGTTCGGCTGAAGGGTGCCGGCGGCACCTTCCTCGATCGCGGTCCGCCATATCGAGTAGTAGCCGTCGAGGACCTCGCGCTTGTTGTCGGCGGCCCAGCCGATCGTCGCCCACTGGGTGTTGAACTGCTGCTGCACCCGGTCCTGCACGGCCGAGGCGCTGCCCTTCTCGTACGTCATGCCGGCGGCGCCGAAGCCCGCGGCCGGCACGGTGTCGCCGTAGCCCATGTAGAACAGGTCGTACGTCGCGTAGTTGAAGTAGCACTCGGTGGTGACGCCGGGGCCACAGGCGCCGTTGTAGCCGAAGCCCTCGCCGTTCGCCGCTCCGATCCGGTTGATCCAGTTCACCGGCTGATCGGCGATCTCGTGGTGGATCGGGTCGGCGTTGGGCGGAAAGAAGTACTGCCGGCCGCCCATCTCGTGCGCGTCGACGAAGACCTGCGGCGGATATTTCCGCAGCATTTCGATCTTGCCGTCGGTCTCCGGCTGGGTGCGGGCGAACCAGTCCCGGTTCAGGTCGAAGCCGTACTCGTTCTGGCGGCGGTTCGCGTCGCGGCCGTCCGGGTTCTGGGTCGGCACGATGACCGTGACGAGGTTGTCGTTGCGCTTGGCGACATCGCAGGACAGGCCGCTCGCGAGTTCGTACAGGGTCCTGAGCGCGGCGTCCGCGCCGCTCTTCTCACCACCGTGCACGTTGCCCGTGATCCAGACGATGGCGGGAGAGTCCTTGGCGATCCGCGCCGCCTTGTCGGCCTTCAGCGAGCGCGGGTCACGCAGCGATCCGACCTGGTCGGCGATCTTCTTCAGCTGGCCGGGAACCATGTGGTGCTGGTCAGACACGATGGCATAGGGCAGTTCCTGGCCGGAGACGCTGTGCGCCATCGTTCCCGTGACCACGCGCTTCGAGGCGCTTCCCACGGCCTTCAGGTAATTGTCGATCTCTTCTGTCGTGAGGATCCTGGGCTGTCCCTGGCCCAGCGGGAAGCCGAAGAACTGCTCGGGGCTCGGCACGTTGGCCGCGTGGGCGGTGGGGTCGGTGCTGCACTTGTCGCCGATCGGACCGGCTTGCGCCGACGAGGTCGGTGTCAGGGCGAGCACGGCCGATACCAGGACCGCGACGCCTAGCACCTTCCCATAGGGGGATCTTCTGCACGCCGTCGTGCGAAACCGCATTTCAACTCCAGACAGGGGGCGGGGGGTGACTCTGGGGAGAGCCCCGGCCAGGAAAGGATGAATTCACGGCGAACAGTATTAGAAAGCAGCAAACCGGACAAGGGGGAAGGAAACTTCACAACACCGTGCGAATTGTCGTGATTTGTCATTTCTCCAGGTGGGGGCATTGGAGACCGGCCCAATCAGCTATACCGCAGTGCGTTGGCCGGTCAGGACCCGGCTGAGGTGAAGGACGCTCATCCCGAACAGCAGCACCCCCAACGGGAGGTGCAGGGTCGTCATCCCCGCGATGCCCAGCGCCACCTGCGCCAGCGTGAGCCCCAGGAAGACGGCCGCGTACAGGATGGGCTTGGGCGAACCGCCACCCGGACGCCACAACAGGATCGCGGTGGCCAGGTGCACCACCGCCACGATGAACACCCCGTACGCCGAAGCGCTGTGCAGGGCCCGTCCGCCGGGCGAGGACAGCAACAGGCCCGCGGTGATCGGCGCGGTGAAGACGACCAGGGTTTGCAGAGCGATCACGACACGCAAGAACACGGATGACTCCTTGACGGCTGCGGGGCGGAGGAAGACGGCGACGACGGCGTGCCTTCTATGCCGTCGTCCAGGGCCGGAGCTTCTCGGGGTTGCGTACGGCCCAGATCCGGGTGACCCGATCACCCGCGACCTCGAACGCCATCACCGCCTCGGTGACGCCGTCCCGCTGAGCGACCAGACCGGGCTGACCGTTGACCGTTCGCTCCAGGATCGTCATCCCGGGCGCCATGTCGGCGATCGCCATGGCGTAGCGCGCGATCTGCTCGCCGCCCTCGATCGGGCGGAGCAGGGCGCTGACGACGCCGCCCCCGTCGGAAACCATCGTCACCTTGGGATCGAGAAGTCCGATGAGTGCGTCGATGTCCTTGGCCTCCCAGGCCCGCTTGAAGTCCCTGACGACGTCGGCGCGCCGGGCCACCGGAGTCGCGGGGACCTGTGCGCGGATGCGGCGGCGGGCCGAGGAGGCCAGCTGGCGGCAGGCCGCCGGGGTACGGCCGACGATCTCGGCCACCTCGGCGAAGGAGTAACGGAAGACGTCGTGCAGGACGAACGCGACGCGCTCGGCCGGGGTCATCGATTCGAGCACGACGAGGAAGGCCATGTTGACCGACTCGTCGAGAGTGACCCGATCGGCGGGGTCGGCCAGATCAGCCGTGGGGCCGCCCGGCCGCCCGCCGAACCACTCCGTACGGTCCGGCAGCGGTTCGGGGATCCATTCGCCCACGTAGCGCTCCCGCCGGGCACGCGCCGAACCGAGCAGGTCCAGGCAGACGCGGCCGGCGACCGTCGTCAGCCAGGCGCCGGGCGACTCGATGGCCTCCCGCTGCTGCCGCGACATGGCGTACCAGCGGGCGTAGGTCTCCTGCACGACGTCCTCGGCGTCGGCCAGGGAGCCGAGGAGCCGGTAGGCGAGATTGATCAGCTGACGCCGCTCGCTCATGACCGCGCTCAGGCTCGGGTCGGTCCGGTCGTCTCCTGGCTCGGACGGGACGGTCATGGTGTCGTCGGCTCCCTCGGTGTGGTTGCTGGTGTGGCTGCGCTCACCGGATCGACGAGACAGCGCGCCGAACTGTGAGGCCGGTCGCGTCGCCTCACATTCTCGGCGGTTGTGTCGTCGGAGTTCCCGGACACCGTCCAGCACGCGGGAGGACTCCGCACCCCAACCCGGGACGCGGGTCACCGTCGGAAGTCTCACCTCGGAAGACGGGCCGTCCTCCACGGGGTCGAGGACGGCCCGCCGTCGGGGCGTGAGCTTCGGAAACACCGCTGACATCGAGAGGAAGACATCGTGACGTCCACCCCCAGAAGTGCCGAGCAGGACGACCTCAGGTCGCGTCTGCCCGATCCCTCCCAGTTCTTTCCCGAGGTGATGTCGATCGCCGGAGCCATGATCAAGGCCGTCCAGAACGGTGCGATTCCGCAGATCACCATCGGCCTGGTGCAGCTCCGCGCCGGACAGATCGTCGGCAGCACCTACCACGCGGTCCGGCAAACCGACAATCTCCGCAAAGCCGGTGAAACGGAGGAGCGCATCACCGCCGTGGCGTCATGGCGGGACGCCCTCTACTTCACCGACGCCGAACGGGTCGCACTGGAACTCGTGGAGGCCGTCCTCACCCCGAACCCGTTCGGGGAGCGCGTCCCCGACGAGCTGTACGCCAGGGCATCGGCCCACTACGACGACAAGGCGCTCTGGACGCTCATCCTCGCGATCGGCCAGATCTGCTTCTTCATCCCCGTCGCCCTCATCGCCAAGCCGATCCCCGGTATGCCTCCGGGCAAGAACTACCGGGCGTAACGCCCTTCGGGCGTGAACACCGTCCCTGGCGGGGGCACCGGTTGTGGGCTACCTTACTTGGCGTGATCAGGGGCGCGGATATGACGTCCGTGTCAAGCGAGGGAGCGGAGTCATGAGCCGCCTGGACACCACGGGTGACGACTACCGGGCGCGGCGCGAGGCGATGCTCGCCAAGCTGGCGGAGCTCGACGCCGAGCACGCCAAGGCCGTGGCGGGCGGCGGCGGGAAGTACGTCGACCGGCACCGCGCGCGGGGCAAGCTCCTGGCCAGGGAGCGGATCGAGCTGCTCGTCGACCCCGACTCGGCGTTCCTGGAGCTCTCGCCGCTCGCGGCCTGGGGCAGCGACTTCCCCGTGGGGGCGAGTGTGGTCACCGGGATCGGGGTGGTCGAGGGCGTCGAGTGCGTGATCGTCGCCAACGACCCGACCGTGCGGGGCGGCTCGTCCAACCCGTGGACGCTGCGCAAGACGCTCAGGGCGGCCGACATCGCCTTCGAGAACCGGCTGCCGCTGATCAACCTGGTGGAGTCCGGCGGTGCCGACCTGCCGACCCAGAAGGAGATCTTCATCCCCGGCGGCCGGATCTTCCGCGACCTGACCCGCCTGTCGGCGGCCGGGATTCCCACGATCGCCCTGGTCTTCGGCAACTCCACGGCCGGTGGTGCGTACGTGCCGGGGATGAGCGACCACGTGGTCATGGTCAGGGAAGGCGCGAAGGTCTTCCTCGGCGGTCCTCCGCTGGTCAAGATGGCCACCGGGGAGGAGTCAGACGACGAGTCGCTGGGCGGCGCCGAGATGCACGCCCGCGTCAGCGGCCTGGCCGACCACCTCGCCGCCGACGAGCACGACGCGCTGCGGATCGGACGGCGAATCGTCAAAAGCCTGAACCGGCGCCGCCCCGGCCGCTCCCCCGGCGCCGTGCGTGACCCGCTGTACGACGAGGACGAACTGCTGGGCATCGTGCCGGAGGACCTGAAGATCCCGTTCGACCCGCGCGAGGTGATCGCGCGGGTGGTGGACGGCAGCGAGTTCGACGAGTTCAAGCCCCTGTACGGCGCGAGCCTGGTGACCGGATGGGCCCGCCTGCACGACCATCCGATCGGGATCCTGGCCAACGCCCGCGGCGTGCTGTTCAGTGAGGAGGCGCAGAAGGCGGCGCAGTTCGTCCAGCTCGCCAACCAGGTCCGCGTCCCGCTGGTCTTCCTGCAGAACACCACGGGCTACATGGTCGGCAAGGACTACGAGCAGGGCGGCATCATCAAGCACGGCGCGATGATGATCAACGCGGTGTCCAACTCGTCCGTCCCGCACATCACGATCGTGATGGGCGCCTCCTACGGCGCGGGCAACTACGGCATGTGCGGCAGGGCCTACGATCCCCGCTTCCTGTTCACCTGGCCCAGCGCCAAGTCGGCCGTGATGGGTCCCGCCCAGCTCGCCGGGGTGCTGTCCATCGTCGGCCGGGCCGCCGCCCAGGCGCGAGGTCAGGTCTACGACGAGGAGGGCGACGCGGCGATGCGACAGCTGGTCGAGGCGCAGATCGAGGCCGAGTCGCTGCCGTTCTTCCTGTCGGGCCGCCTCTACGACGACGGCGTGATCGACCCACGCGACACCCGGACGGTCCTCGGCCTGTGCCTGTCCGTCATCGGCAACGCCACCGGCGACGCCGCCCTCCACGGCGCGGCGGCCGGCCCCACCACCGCCCCGCGGCCCTCGGGCTTCGGCGTCTTCCGGATGTGATCGTGACCATGCCCATGCCCATGACCACGCCCATGTTCCGGATGTGACCGTGACCACGCCCATGACCGCCGCCGCGTCGATCCGCCGCCTGCTCGTCGCCAACCGCGGTGAGATCGCCCGTCGCGTCTTCCGCACCTGCCGCGACCTCGGCATCGAGACCGTCGCGGTCTTCTCCGACGCCGACGCGGACGCGCCGCACGTGGCCGAGGCCGACCATGCCGTACGGCTGAAAGGTGTCAGGCCCGTCGACACCTACCTGTCGACGGAGAAGATCATCGAGGCGGCCCGCCTGGCGGGGGCCGACGCGGTCCATCCCGGCTACGGCTTCCTGTCGGAGAACGCCGCCTTCGCGCGGGCCGTGACCGAGGCCGGGCTGACCTGGGTCGGTCCTCCGGCCGAGGCCGTCGCCGCGATGGGCTCCAAGATCGAGGCCAAGGCGCTGATGGCACAGGCGGGGGTTCCGGTGCTGCCGGGCTTCGTCGCGGGTCCCGACCACTCCACGGACGACCTGGACGCCGTGTTCGCCCGGATGGGTGGATCGACCTCCGAAGGGGCCTTTCCCCTGCTGGTGAAGGCGTCGGCCGGTGGCGGCGGGCGCGGGATGCGCGTCGTGCGACGCGCCGGCGACCTGCCGGAGGCGGTCGAGTCGGCGCGCGGGGAGGCCGCGTCGGCGTTCGGGGACGGCACGGTGTTCGTCGAACCCCTCCTGGAGGGCGCCCGGCACATCGAGGTGCAGATCCTGGCCGACGGGCACGGGACGGTGTGGGCGCTGGGCGAGCGGGAGTGCTCGATCCAGCGGCGGCATCAGAAGGTGGTCGAGGAGACTCCGTCCCCGGCGGTCTCCCCCGCGATGCGGGCGCGGCTCCTCGACGCGGCGGTTACCGCCGCGCGGGCCATCGGGTACGTCGGCGCCGGGACCGTCGAGTTTCTCGTCAGGGAGGAGACGGTCGCCTTCCTGGAGATGAACACCCGCCTGCAGGTCGAGCATCCGGTGACCGAGTGCGTGTACGGCGTCGACCTCGTCGAGTGGCAGTTGCGGATCGCCGAGGGGGCCCAGCTCCCCGCGTCACCGCCCGAGCCGTCCGGGCACGCCGTCGAGGTGCGCCTGTACGCCGAGGACCCGGCCCGCGACTGGCTTCCGCAGAGCGGCGTCCTGCACCGCTTCGAGGTCTTCGGGGTGGACTCCCGCTTCGCGCCCCTGCCGGGCGGGCGCCACGGCCTGCGGCTGGACTCCGGGGTCGAGGACGGCTCGGAGATCGGCGTCCACTATGACCCGATGCTCGCCAAGGTCGTCTCCTACGGCGCGAGCCGCGCCGACGCCGTGCGCAGGCTCGCCGCCGCGCTGGCGGGCGCGAGGATCCACGGTCCGGTCACCAACCGGGACCTGCTGGTCGAGGTCCTGCGCCACCCGGCGTTCCTCGCCGGGGAGACCCACACCGGATTCCTGGAGGAGCACGGGCTCACCGGGTCCGAACGAGACACCCACCCCGCTCTCCCCGAATCCGGGCAAGACGCCCACATCACCTCGAAGCACGAGGGCGCCGGGCTCGAACGAGACACCCGCACCGGACTCACCGCCCCCGAACGGGATGACCACGACAGCGACCCCGTACCGGACCACGGCCCCCCGGCGGGACGGCCGGGGCTCGTGCGCCTGTCCGCCCTCGCCGCCGCGCTCGCGGGGGCGGCGGCGAATCGGGCGGCGGCGACCGTGCAGGCGGGACTGCCGAGCGGGTGGCGCAATGTGGTGTCGCAGCCGCAGCGCACCGCCTTCGCGGAGGCGGAGATCTCGTATCGGATCACCAGGGACGGCCTGCGAGCCGAGGGGTTTCCCGATACGGTCCTGATCGGCGCGACGCCCTCGCTCGTGGTGCTGGAGACCTCGGGCGTGCGGCACCGGTTCGCCGTCGCCCGCTACGACGACGTGACGCACGTGGACTCCCCCCTCGGTTCCGTACGGCTCACCCCGCTGACCCGCCTGCCGGAACCGGTGGAACGCGTGCTGCCCGGCTCCCTGGTGGCGCCCATGCCGGGTACGGTGCTGCGGGTCGATGTCGAGGTCGGCGAGGCCGTCGAGGAGGGGCGGGTGGTCGTGGTGCTCGAGGCGATGAAGATGGAGCATCGGATCGCCGCGCCCGCGCCGGGTACGGTGGCGGCGGTGAACGTGGCGCCCGGCCGCCAGGTCGAGGCGGGGGCCGTGCTGGCCGTCATCGAGGAGCGGACGTGACCTTCCAGGTCCCCGACGGGCTCCGTGGAGCCCCGGGGAACGGAAGAGGGTCTTGGATGAAAGGACCGAAATGAGGACCGACGGCGGCTGGCCGGTGGAACGCCTGGTGCACAAAGAGGTGTCCGGCGGGGTGGCGACGATCACCCTCGACTCCCCCCGCAACCGCAACGCGTTGTCGGTGCGGCTGCTCGGCGACCTGGAGGACCGGCTCAACTGGGCGCTCGCCGAGGAGAGTGTCCGGGTGATCGTGCTCACCGGGACCGGGCCCGTGTTCTGCGCGGGCGCCGACCTGAAGGAGCAGCGGGTCGCGCCGGGCGACGCGCACGAGGCGCCGGTGACCGCGTCGTTCCCGGAGATCATGAGCCTGATCTGGGAGAGCCCGAAGCCGGTCGTCTGCAGACTGAACGGTACGGCTCGGGCCGGAGGGCTCGGCCTGGTGGCGGCCTGCGACTTCGCGATCGCCCCCGACTCGGCGTCGTTCGCGTTCAGCGAGGTGCGGCTCGGCGTGGTGCCCGCGATGATCTCGGTGACCGTGCTGCGGCGGCTCGACCCGCGCGCCGCCGCCGAGTACCTGCTCACCGGCGAGACGTTCGACGCCGCCCGCGCCGCGCGGATCGGGCTGCTCACCCGCGCCGTGCCCGAGGAGGAGCTGGACGCGACGGTCGCCCACTACACCGGCATGCTGCTGCGCGGCGGCCCCGAGGCGCTCGCCCTCACCAAGCAGCTGGTGCGGACCGTGCCCGAGCTGAGCGTCGAGGAGGGCATGCGCCAGATGGCCGAGTTGTCCGCGAGGCGTTTCACCTCCGCCGAGGGTCAGGAGGGGATCGCCGCCTTCATGGAGAAGCGGCCCGCGTCGTGGATTCCCGTGCCGGAGGCGAACTGATGCCGCCCTCCCTACGGCGGACGGGGAGGGAGAGCTGATGCCGCCCTCCCCATGGCGGACGGGGAGGGAGAGGCGCGCGATGACACGCGCCGGAGCCTCACCGCACCGGCCGAACTTCGCGGCGCGCGAGGTGCCCGAGACGTCCGGCCCCGAGGAGAGCTGATGTTGCGCGTCGCCAACTGCTCCGGCTTCTACGGTGACCGGCTTTCCGCCGCCAGGGAGATGGTGGAGGGCGGTCCGATCGACGTGCTCACCGGCGACTGGCTCGCCGAGCTGACCATGCTGATCCTCGCGGGGAACCGGTCGAAGGGCCGTCCCGGCTACGCGCCGACCTTCCTGCGGCAGCTGGAGGAGGTGCTCGGGACGTGTCTGGAACGGGGCGTCAAAATCGTCTCCAACGCGGGCGGTCTGGACCCGGCCGGGTGCGCCGAGGCCGTGCGCGAGCTGGCCGGACGTCTCGGGCTGCCGGTGCGGGTCGCCCACGTCACCGGTGACGACCTGACCGGCCGCGACCTGGGCGGCGCGCCCAACGCCGACACCGGTGAGCCGCTGCCCGCCCCCGCCCTGACCGCCAACGCCTACCTGGGGGGCCGCCCGATCGCCGCCGCCCTGTCGGCCGGGGCGGACGTGGTGGTGACCGGCCGCGTCACGGACGCCGCCCTGGTCACCGGGCCGGGGATCTGGCGGTACGGGTGGGGGCCGGACGACTTCGACGCGCTCGCCGGTTCGGTGGTCGCCGGGCACGTCATCGAGTGCGGCTGCCAGGCGACCGGCGGCAACTACGCGTTCTTCGGCGAGGTGCCCGACCTGGCGCACTGCGGGTTCCCGCTGGTGGAGCTGGAGGCCGACGGCTCCAGCGTGGTCACCAAGCACCCGGGGACCGGCGGGCTGGTCTCGGTGGGCACGGTCACCGCGCAGCTGCTGTACGAGATCGCCTCACCCCGCTACCTCGGTCCCGACGTGGTCGCGCGCTTCGACACGATCCGGCTGGAGCAGGAGGGCCCCGACCGGGTCCGCGTCTTCGGGGTGCGCGGCGAGGCGCCTTCCGACACGCTCAAGGTCGCCGTCAACTACCTGGCGGGCTACCGCAACACCATGACCCTCGTACTGACCGGCCTGGACATCGAGGCCAAGGCCCGGCTGGCCGAGGAGGCCATCTGGTCGCGGGTGCCGAGGGAGTCGTTCGACGAGGTCCACGTGGAGCTCACCCCGCTCGCCGGGACCGCCCTGCTGCGCGTCACCGTGATGGACGCCGACCGGCGGAAGGCTGGACGCGCCTTCTCCTCGGCGGTGGTCGAGACCGGCCTGGCGAGCTATCCGGGCTTCTACGGCCTCACCCCTCCCGGTGACGCCTCGCCGTACGGGGTCTACTGGCCCACGCTCGTCCCGGCGGAGACGGTGCGGGCCCGCGTCTGGCTCGACGGCCGCGAGCTTCCCGCCGTACCCGGTACGGACGACGCGTCCGGCACACACGCCGCGTCAGGCGCGGGCGAGGCGTCCGGGACGTACGTACCCGGCACGGACGAGAAGCCCGACGTGCCCGGATCCTCGGAGGTCACGGCCTCGCCGGCCGCGAGCGGCGGTGGAGGTGAGGTGGCGGGCTCGGTGGACGATGCCGACCTCGGACGGCACGGCGAGCGCGGCGACACCGAATCCGGCGACGGTGAGACCGCCCGGGTCGCGCTGGGAACGATCGTGGGCGCCCGCTCGGGCGACAAGGGCGGCAACGCCAACCTGGGGGTCTGGGTCGCCACGCCGGAGCGGTTCGAGTGGCTGGAGGCCCACCTCACGGTCGACCGCCTGGCGGAGCTCCTGCCGTTCACCGCCGGCCTGCGGGTCGAGCGCTTCGAGCTGCCCAACCTGCTCGCCCTCAACTTCGTCGTGCACGGCCTGCTCGGCCGGGGTGTGGCCGCGAGTCCCCGTCTCGACGCCCAGGCCAAGGCCCTCGGGGAAGAGCTCCGCGCCGGGCTCGCCGACATCCCCCGGCGCCTTCTCTGATCCGCTCGCCCCGCCACGACGACCTTCTCATCACGCCGGCCGGAAGTACGCGGTGACGGCCTGCCGCAGGCTCGGCTCGTCCCGAGGGCGCCCGCGCGGGCAGGGGTCCGGCAGCAGGGGTCGTGCTCCACGCCACCCCGTTGAACCGGTTCGCCCGCGTCCGCAGATTCATGTCACATACGGGGAGATGTTCAGCTGCCGTGCGGTGAAATAGGCGGAATACGCGCTGTCTGGCATTGAAACCTTCATGCAACCTTCCGAAATCTAGGATTGCACGCAATTGCTCCACGAGTGTGATTCAGGAAGGACTCAAACATGCGCCTCCGGTTTCTTGGCTCCACCTCTGAGGCGGGGGCCTGTCCCTCCCTCTACGAGACCGATCGCGGGACCATCGTGGTGCAGGGTCTCCGGGTGACCGACGCCGAGGCGACGGCCGACCTGCGCCACGTCCTGGACGGCGAAACCGCCGTCGAGGTACCACGTGAGCTTCTCGTGGACATCGCCCGCCGAGTACTTTCTGTAAATATTGGTCACGATTAGGAGTGCTCTATGGTTTGATCCACATGCTCGGGGCTAGCGTCGTGCAGCACCATGGGGGAGGCGGCGTGAGCACGCGGGAACAACGGACGGACCACAGCCTCGGCACACGGCCCGCAGGAACGGCCGAGGAGATCGGGTGAGTGGGTTCCAGCAGGCCAGGACCGAGCTCGGCATGCGACTGCGGCACCTGCGAGAGACCGCCCACCTGTCGGGCAAGGACCTGGCCGAGCGGCTGAGGTGGCAGGCGTCCAAGGTCTCCAGGATCGAGAACGCCCGCCAGACCGTCACCGAGGACGACGTCACCCGGTGGGCGCGGGCGGTGGACGCCTCCCCCGAGGTCGTCGAGGTGCTGTTGGAGCAGGCCGCGGGCCTGCTGGACCGTCAGGACTCCTGGCGGCAACGGCACCGCGGCGCGCTGGTCACGCTCCAGGAGGACATCCGCGACGTGGAGGCGCGGACGACCCTGCTACGGGCCTTCGAGCCCGGCGTGATCATCGGGCTGCTGCAGACCACCGAGTACGCCCGGAGCGTCTTCACTCGGATCAAGCACCTCTACCGGGAGCCCGACGAGATCGACGCGGCCATCCGGGTGCGCATGCAGCGTCAGGACGTCCTCTACGACCAGAGCAAGCACTTCAGGTTCGTCGTCCCGGAGGCGGCGCTGCGCTACCGGCTGGCCCCGCTGAACGTGATGCGCGGCCAGCTGGACCGATTACTCGCGGTGACCGCGCTGCCGAACGTGGAGTTCGGCGTGATCCCCTTCGAGACCCCCCTGCCCTCGGCGCCGCTCAACGGTTTCTGGGTGTACGACGAGGACCATGTGACGGTGCCGACCAGGACGAAGGATCTGCTTCTGCGCGACCCGGAGGACGTCGCCTTCTACGCGCAGACTTTCGAGGAACTCCGCGAGGTCGCGGCCTTCGGCCAGGGCGCCAGATCGGTAATCGTCCGAGTACTCAGCGATTTATCAGGACAATTAGAGGACTAAACACTGCAATTGCTTGATTAGCATCCCAAGATCGTGCAATTCTCTGTCCAGACGGAGGTGACTCACGATGCTGGACACGCTGTCTTGTCTTGAGAGATTCATTGCCGCCATACGGCTGCACGCCGACCTTTCCGTGCAGCGGATCTCGTTCGGCGACCCCGCGTACGTCTACGTCCGCAACCGTTTCAGCAACACCCTGGCGGAGACCGTGACCTGCGCCCAGGACGGCGGCTTCATCACCTCGTGGGGATATCGGCTCGGCACCAGCGACGACATCGACGACGCCGCGGCCCGGCTCGCCTTCCTCCTCGCCGCCATGCCCACTCCCCGGGTCTGAGCGCCCCGGCACCGGGCCGGTTCCCTGTCACGACGGCATCGCCCCTCGCCGCGAAAGTCAGCTCTCGGCCGGCACGTCGGGGAAGTCGGCGAGGTCGAGGCCGACCTCGCGGGCGGCGGCGACCCGGGCGTGGTGCAGCATCCGGCTCCGCGACATGTTGCCGGCGTGCAGGGTGTATCGGACCACGAGGCCGTCGAGCATGCCGTCGATCCGCTCGGCCGAGCCCAGGGGGTCGTCGCAGGTGAACTCACCCGAGGTGACGCCGTCGGAGATCACCTGGCCGAGGATCTCGATCCAGGCGCCCTCAAGCTCCAGCAAGATCGCGCGGACGTGCTCCTCGCGCACCCCGACGGCCCAGGCGTCGACCCAGAGGATCCAGCTCTGGTCGGAGCGGGAGGCGGGGATGTAGAAGCGCAGGACGCGATCCAGGCGATGGAGTGCGGTGCCGGGACCCGCGACGATCTCCTTCAGCCGCTGGACCTCGGAGTCGCTGGTGCTGCGGAGCATCTCGGTGATGAGATCGTCCTTGGTGGCGAAGTGGTAGTGGATCAGCCCACCGCTCACGTTCGTCGCCTTGGCGATGTCGGCGACGCGGGTGCTGGCCAGCCCGCGCTCCAGCACGACCCGCCTGGCGGCTTCAAGGAGCTCCGCTCGACGCTGGTCGGCCTGGTCGGCGCGGCTGCTGCGCGCCCCTCCTCCGCTATGCACGGCGCAAGACTACAGCAGCTCGGACCGCCGCTCACTACTCCTGATCAGCAGATCAGTCAATACCTCCACGCCTGTCTCATCGGCTGTATTCGGTCACCGTACGGGCGAAGAAGACGGTGACCGAATACGGCGACGACCGCTCACACTCCCGGAGGTGCGGGAGAGCGGGTGGGAGAGCCGGGCAGTCGGACGCGGGCGAGGATGCCGCCTCCGGCGGCGTTCTCCAGGTTCACCTCTCCCCCGGCGTCGCGCACGGCCTTGGCCACGATGGCCAGCCCGAGTCCCGAACCGGGCATGCTGCGGGCCGAGGAGGACCGCCAGAACCGGTCGAACACGTACGGCAGCTCCTCCTCCGCGATGCCGGGGCCGTGATCCCGCACGGTCAGCTCGCCGTCGCCGAGCCGCACCTCCACGGGTTCGGCCCGGTCGCCGGAGAACTTCACCGCGTTGTCCAGCAGGTTCACCACGGCCCGTTCCAGGGCCGCCTGGTCGCCCTGCAGGTACCAGGGGCTCAGTTCCACCTCGATCGAGGTGTCGGGGGCGCGCAGCCGCGCCCTGCGTACGGCCGCCTCGACGGCGTCGTGGAAGGCGACCTCGACGTGCGGTTCGTGTTCGTCCTCGACGCGTGAGAGCTGGAGCAGATCCCCGACGAGCGTGGACATCTCCTCGAACTGGGCCTTGAGGTTGGTCAGCAGCCTGCGCTTGGGAGCGGCGTCGAGAGGGCGCCCGGCGTTCTCGCTGCGCAGCAGCAGGTCGATGTTGGTGCGCAGGCTGGTGAGCGGGGTGCGCAGCTCGTGGCCCGCGTCGGCGATCAGCCGCCGCTGGCGCTCGCGGGACCCGGCCAGCGCGGTGGTCATCGCGTTGAAGGAGACCCCGAGCCTGGCGATCTCGTCGTTGCCCTCGACCGGGATCCTGGTGTCGAGGTCCTCGGTCCTGGCGACGTACTCGACGGCCTCGGTGAGCCGGCCGACGGGGCGCAGCGCCGTACGGGAGACGAGCAACCCGGCGGAGGCTGCGCCGAGCACACCGAGCGCGGTGACTCCGGCGAGAATCCAGGCGAGCGTGGCGAGGGTGGTGCGGACCTCCTCCAAAGATCGGGACTCCATGACCGCGACACCGGGGCGGACGTTCCTCGTCAGCACCCGGACCTCCTCGCCGTCGTCGGTGACGCCGTTCCTGAACACCTGCCGGCCCGGGGGGCCGTGTGTCAGGGCCAGGTCCGCCGGGGTGACCTTGACGGGGGTGGAGCCGGCCACGCACCTCTCCCCGTCGGCGTAGACCAGCTGGATGGGCGTGAGCCGGGGCAGCGGCCTGCGACCGGGGACCTCTCTCGGGTGGTCCGGGCCTCCGGGAACCCCCACCCCTCGTGGCCCTTCGTGGCAGTACGGACCGATCCACTCGATGCCCTGCGGCCGTCCCTCCAGCGAGCGCTCCACCTGCCGCAGCAGCTCGGCCTTCACCACGAACCAGCACAGCACCGCGCACACCGCGATCGCGAGCGCCACGGCCGCCGCCACCAGCAGGGTGAGCCGGGAGCGCAGGGAGCGGCGCCCGTTCACGCGGAGGTCCGCAGCACGTATCCGACGCCCCGGACGGTGTGGATCAGCCGGGGGCGCCCGCCGATCTCGGTCTTGCGGCGCAGGTACATGACGTAGACGTCGAGGGAGTTGGAGGACGGCTCGAAGTCGAAGCCCCACACCTCGCCGAGGATCTGCTCCCGGGTGAGCACCTGGCGGGGGTGGATCATGAACAGTTCCAGCAGCAGGTACTCGGTGCGGGTCAGCTCCAGCGGCTCGCCCGCGCGGGTGACCTCGCGACCCGCGGTGTCCATCCGCAGGTCGCCGAAGGCGAGCACCGCGTCGTCCTGTGCCGCGGGGGCGCTCAGGGCGCCGCGCCGCAGCAGCGCCCGGACGCGGGCCAGCAGCTCGTCCAGCTCGAACGGCTTGACCAGGTAGTCGTCGGCCCCCGCGTCCAGGCCGGACACCCGGTCGCCCACGGCGTCGCGGGCGGTGAGCATGAGCACCGGCAGGTGGTTGCCCGCCGCCCTGAGCCTGCGGCAGGCGGTCAGCCCGTCCATCCGGGGCATCATGACGTCGAGCAGGACCAGTTCGTACGGCTCCTGGTCGATCGCCTCCAGCGCCGCCTGGCCGTCCGGGGCGACGCCGACCCGGTAGCCCTCGAACTCCAGGCTGCTCTGCAGTGCCTCCCTGAGCGCGGGCTCGTCGTCCACGACCAGCACCCGCGCCGCCTCACCCTCAGCCATGACCTCCACGGTAGACGCACACCATGAGAGCGAGATGAACGCCTCAGGTGAGCAGTGCCATCGCGGCGTTGTGGCCGGGGATGCCGCTGACGCCGCCGCCGCGCCTGGCGCCCGCGCCGCAGAGCAGGACGCGCTCGAAGGCGGTCTCCACGCCCCAGCGCCCCGGCTCCCCGTACGGCCAGGACAGGTCGCGGTGGAAGATGTGACCGCCGGGCAGGCCCGCCTCGTTCTCCAGGTCGACCGGGGTCTTGGCCTCCAGGCAGGGGCTGCCGTCGGGGGCGCGCAGCAGGCAGTCCTCGACGGGTTCGGCGAGCACCTCGTTCATCGAGGCGAGCGTGGCGCGCAGCGCCGCCTCGCGCGCCCCCGCCGGGTCCTCCCGGAACAACCTGGCCGGCATGTGCAGGCCGAACAACGTCATCGTGTGGGCTCCGGTCCGGCGCAGCTCCGGGCCGAGGATGGAGGAGTCGGTCAGCGAGTGACAGTAGACCTCGGCCGGGGGCAGCGAGGGGATCCGCCCCGCCGACGCCTCCTGGTACGCGCGGGCGAGCCGGTCGCGGCCCTCGTTGATGTGGAACGTGCCGCTGAACGCCGCCGCGGGGTCCACACCGGTGTCCCTCAGGCGCGGCAGCCGCGAGAGCACCATGTTGACCTTGAGCTGTGCCCCCTCGGGGGTGGAGGGCTCGGCGTCTCCGAGCAGCCGGGCGAGCACGGCGGGCGGCACGTTGGCCAGGATCCGCTCGCCCGTCACCGTGTGCTCCCCGAGGGCGTCGCGGAAGGAGACCTCACCGGAGGGGTCGACCGCGAGGACCTCGGCGCCGGTCAGGATCTCCGCCCCCGCGGCGCGGGCGGCGTCGGCGAGCGCGCCGGAGACCGCGCCCATGCCGCCGACGGGGACGTTCCAGTCGCCGGTACCGTCGCCGATCACGTGGTAGAGGAGGCAGCGGTTGGCGAGCAGGTCCGGGCCCGCGGGGTCGGCGAAGGTGCCGATGAGGGCGTCGGTGAGGACCACGCCGCGTACGGTGTCGTCGGCGAACCGCTCGTCCACCACCTCGCCGATCGGGCGTTCGAACAGGTCGCGCCAGGCCTCCTCACCGACGAGGTTCCGCGTCGCCGCGCGGTCGGCGAGGGGTTCCAGCAGCGTCGGCGCGATCCGTTGGGCCACCTCGGCGGTCATCCCGTAGAAGCGACGCCACGCCTCCAGCTCACCGGTGCCTCCGGTGACCCGGGCGAAGGAGGCGGCCGTCCGCGCGGCGTCGCCGTTGTCGACGAGCAGCCCGGTGTCGCCCACCGGCGTGTACGAGGCGTACCTGCGGCGGCGCAACGCGATCTTGAGCCCCAGGTCGGTGACGATCTTCGAGGGCAGCAGGCTGACCAGGTAGGAGTAGCGCGAGAGCCTCGCGTCGACCCCGGGGAACGCCTTCGCCGAGACGGCGAGGCCGCCGACGTGACCGAGGCGTTCCAGGACGAGGACGCGTCGTCCGGCGCGGGCGAGGTAGGTGGCGGCGACCAGGCCGTTGTGGCCGCCTCCGACGATCACGGCTTCGTAGCGAGAGCGGAGCACGAGACTTCCCAATCGGTGAGTAGGTGAGGTGGGTGAACAGGTGAGGGAACAGGTCCGGAGTCATCGCCGCTCGCGGGCGGCGGAGAGGGTGATGTCGAGGAGGGTGGCGGCGGGGCCGGTGAGGACGCGCCCGTGGCGCCACACCGCCCGCAGGCGGCGCGTGAGGTCGATGTCCTTCGTGGGCACCTCGACCAGGCGGCCGGTGGCCAGCTCGGCCTCCACCGCGTAGCCGCTGAGCACGGCCGGGGCGGCGCCCTCGCGGGCGGCGCCCTTGACCGCGGCGTTGGAACCGAGCTCCAGTCTCGGGGGGGCGGCCGTGTGGCCGGTGAGCGCGAGGTCCAGCGTCTCGCGGGTGCCCGACCCCCGCTCGCGGACGACGAGCGGGGTGGCGGCCAGCTCTGCGGCGAGCAGCGGGGTGCGGCGACGCGCCCACGGATGCCCCGGCGCGACCACCACCACGAGCCTGTCGGTGGCCACCACCCGCGACACCAGCCCTGCCGGGACCGAGGGCCCCTCCACGAACCCGAGTTCGATCTCCCCTCCGATCAGCCTCGCCACCTCGGCCGAGTTCTGCACGTCCAGGCCGACCTGGACCTGGGGCTCGCGATCCTGGAGCTCGCCCAGCCATCGAGGCAGCAGGTATTCGGCCACCGTCATGCTGGCGGCGATGTGCAGGTGCGCGGCCCGGCCGTGCCGTACCGCCTCCGCCCCCCGCATGAGCTCCTCCGCCGCGGCCAGCACCTGCGCGGCCCAGGCCGAGACCATCACGCCCTGCGGGGTGAGAGTGGATCCGCGCGGGGTGCGCTCCAGCAGGGGCAGCCCGAGACGGCGTTCCAGCAGGGAGATGCGCTTGCTCACCGACGGCTGCGCGATGCCCGCGGCCCGGGCGGCCTGGCCGAGACTGCCCAGGCGTTCCACGTCGACGAGCAGGCGCAGGGATTCGAGGTCGGGCAGCTCACTCATAGCGCCAGGCTATGACCTGCCACAGAGGTGACGGCTACCGGCCTCCCGGCGTCACACCGACACTCGGGGCATGCCCGTCTCCCACTCCCCCCCTCCTCCCGGCTCCGCCACGCGGTCCCCGACGATGTCCGTACGCCCGGCAGCGAGCTCGGCTGCGGCACCGACGTCGGCACCGGGCGCGTGGTCCGGAACTCTCGGGAGGCTCGCGCCGGGGCTCGGGGCCGTGACCGTCGCGGTGGTCCTGGCGACGGCCGCGACCAGGGTCGTTCCGGGGGTGAGCGCCGGCGTGATCGCGGTGTTCCTCGGGGTCGCGCTCACCAACCTCGGCGGCCTGCACCGGTCGCTCGTCCCCGGGCTCGGGTTCACCTCCCGCCGGGTGCTCCGCCTGGCGATCGTGCTGCTCGGCCTGCAGATCGCGTTGCCGGAACTACTGGCGCTCGGCTGGCAGGCGCTCGCGGTGGTCGCCGCGGCGACGGGCGTCACGTTCATCGCGACACGGCGGATCGGAGGTCGCCTCGGGGTGGGTCCGCGCAGGTCCCTGCTGATCGCGACCGGCGTGTCCGTCTGCGGGGCGGCGGCGGTGGCCGCGATGCACGAGGTCGCCGACAGTGACGACGACGACGTGGCGGCCGCGGTCGGCGTGGTCGTCCTGTACGGCAGTGCCTCGATCGTCATGCTTCCCCTGCTCGCGGGGGCGTTGGGACTGACGCCGCAGCAGCTGGGACTGTGGGCGGGGGCCTCGGTGCACGAGGTCGCGCAGGTGGCGGCCATCGGCGCGGCGGCCGGAGCGGGTGTCCTGGTGAGCGCGATCGCCGTCAAACTGGCCCGGGTCGTCCTGCTCGCCCCGATCGTCGGGCTGACCTCCGTCTCCCTGCGCCGTGCCGCGACGGACCGCTCCAGGAGCGAAAGCGCCCGGAACGCCGGGAGCACCCGGAGTGCTGGGAGCGTTCGGGACGTCAAGGACACCGGGGACACCGGGGACACCGGGGACACCGGGGACACCGGGGACACAGTGCGGCGCCCGCCGGTGGTGCCGCTGTTCGTCGCCGGGTTCGTCGCGGCCGTGGCGGCGCGGAGCATGGGCGCGGTGCCGCCCGAGATCGTCCAGGTGATTCCCGGCCTCACGGCGGTGCTGCTCGCCGCCGCGCTCTTCGCCCTGGGGACCGGTGTGGATCTGAGAAAGCTCGCGCGGGGCGGGCGATCGCTGCTCTTGGGCGGGATCGCCACGGCCATCATCGGCGGGATCTCACTGTTCGGGGTGCTGGTCATTGGCTGATCTTTAAGTGGACGTCTCCTCGCAACCGTCGTAACGTGCTCTTTTTGGGGAAGACGGTGTCGTTTACACCGTTCCAAAAGCAAGCAATGATTACGACCTCGGACAAGGAGACAGAACCAGCTCATGCGTACCACCCGACAGTCCCTCTCCAATGTGCTCCGCCCCTCGGACGAGGTGGCCGAAGCGCTGGAGCGGGGTGCCCCGATCGTGGCGCTGGAGTCCACGATCATCTCTCACGGCCTGCCACAGCCCCGCAACCTCGAGGTCGCGGTGGAGCTGGAGCGGATCGTCCGGGAGACCGGGGCGGTGCCCGCGACGATCGCGGTGCTGGACGGCGTGGCCCGCATCGGCCTCGACAAGAGCGAGCTGGAGCGCGTCGCCGGTGAGCCCGGGCTTCGCAAGCTGGGCTTTCGCGACCTGCCCACCGCCGCCGCGCTCGGGGCGAGCGGGGCGACGACGGTCTCCGCCACCTCGTTCCTCGCCGCCAGGGCGGGCATCCGGATCTTCGCCACCGGCGGCCTCGGCGGCGTGCACCGCGGATGGACCGAGAGCCAGGACGAGTCGGCCGACCTCGACATGCTGAGCCGGACCCGCATCACCGTGGTCTGCGCGGGCGTGAAGTCGATCCTGGACGTTCCGGCCACCCTGCAGCGGCTGGAGACGCGCGGCGTCACGATCGCGGGGTTCCGCACCGACGAGTTCCCCGGCTTCTACCTGCACTCCTCCGGCGAGCCGATCGACTGGCGCATCGAGACCCCTGACGAGGCGGCGGGCATCATGCGGGCCCAGGACGCGCTCGGCGGCCCGGAGACCGCGCTCATCGTCGCCAACCCGGTGCCGCTGTCCGAGCAGCTCGACCCCGAGCTGCACGACCGGATCCTCGCCGGCGCCCTCGCCGAGGCGGAGCAGCGGCGGATCACCGGTCAGGCCATCACCCCGTTCCTCCTGGGCTACCTGGTGCGCGGCACCGACGGCGCCTCGCTGGAGGCGAACCTGGCCGCGGTACGGGGCAACGCCCGTGTCGCCGGGCAGATCGCGGCCTCCTGGAGCCGGGGAGACTGAGGGCACCGTGGCCGGAACGGGGCTGCTGATCATCGGCGACGTGGTGACCGACGTCGTCGCGCTTCACGGCGGGTCCGCCAGGAGCGGTCTGGCCGTCGGGACGGACACCGCCGCCGACATCGTGCTGCGCCCCGGCGGCTCCGGCGCCAACACGGCCTCCTGGGCCGCCTGGCTGGGCGCCGACGCGCGGATCCTGACCCGGGCCGGCTTCGACACCGCCGACTGGCACGCCGCCGAGCTGCGGAGGTTCGGGGTGCGGCCACACCTGCGGGTCGACCCCGACCGGCCCACCGCGGTGGTGATCGCCATGGTGGACGTGACCGGGGAGCGTTCCATGCTCACCAATCGGGGCGCGGGCGGGCACATCGGCACGGGCGACTGGGACGAGACCCTGCTCGACGGTGTGGGTCATCTCCACCTGTCCGGATACACACTGTTCGCCGAGCCTGGGCTCCAGCTTTCCCGGCTGGCGATGGCCGAGGCGTCCCTGCGCGGGGTCTCGATCAGTGTGGACCCGGCCTCGACCGGTTTCCTGCGCTCGTTCGGCGTCGAGCGGTTCGTCCGGGAGACCCTCCCCGCCCAGCTGGTCATCCCCAATCTGGACGAGGCGCTGCTGCTCACCGGCGAGGCGACCGCCGAGGGGGCGGCCGAGAGCCTGAGCCTGCGCTACGGTGCCGCGGCGGTGAAGCTGGGATCCCGCGGCGCGCTGATGGCCAGGGAAGGAAAGTTGGCCGCCCGGGTTCCCGCGCTCACCACCGAGGTGATTGACTCCATTGGAGCGGGGGACGCGTTCGCCGCCGGGCTGCTGACGGCCCTGCTGAGCGGGGCCACCGACGAGGTCGCGCTGGACGCGGGACGCCGTGCCGGGGCGGAGGCCGTGACGGTTCTGGGTGGCCGTCCACGTGTCCTTCCGTCTGATTTGGGTACCAGGGAGCTTTACCCTCTTAATGCCAATTGATAGCTTGCGGCGTAAGCTGCACCATTAGCCACACGCGTCACTTTGGGGAGGTTACGGTCCGCCGATGGATGCCGAGTCATCGATCTGCCTGAGTGATCTGGTCCCGGCCCTGCGCTGGAGCCGTCCCCAGCAGGTCGCCGAAGCCCTCGCCGACCCCCGGCTGCCCGCCGGCTGGTGGTCGTCGGTCACCCTGCCAAAGGCCCTCGGCGCCGCAGGGCTCGACTGGGTTTGCGACAGGCTGGCCCGGCTCTCGCTGTCACGCTGGGACCATCTGCCGTTGAGCGACGTGCTGCCCGCGCTGCACGTGCACACGGTCGATCCCACCCTGCCCGACTGGCCGGAGCCCGCGCGCTCGGCCATCGCCGGCCTGGGCGGCTGGAGCCGCCTGCGCCGCCTGACCGCGGGAGACCTGAGCGCGCCCGCGACGCCCTCCCCCGAGATCGTGGTCACCGCCGTCTTCCGCGAGGTGCTCAGCCACATCCCCGGCCTCGTCGAGCAGGCCGCGCCGGCCGCCGTCCACGCCCAGGTCCCGCTCCAGGAGCGCGACCAGGACCCGGCGCAGACACCCGCGCCGCAGATCCCCGCCCAGCCGTCGGCGCCGCAGGCGCCGATTTCCGAGCCCGCGGCCACAGAACCGGCGGCCCCCGAACCTGCAGCCCCCGCGCCCCCGGTCAACCTCAACGACTACCCGCTGGTGCGCCTGGTCGACAACATGTTCCGCGACTGGAGCCCGCTGGAGCGCGCGGTCGCCGTGGAACGGCTCTTCGCGGTCGACCCGATCAGCCTGCGCGCGCTCGCGCACAAGCTGAACGCCGACCGCGACGCGCTCTCGACGGCCCAGCGTGCCGCCGAGGAACGCATTCTGCTCTGGCTGCGCTCCCCGGAGTCCGCCCCGCTCACCGGGCACATGTTCGGGCTGACCGAGTGGCTCGGCGCCGCCGCCACCAAGGACCAGCTCATCGGTGCCGACCCCGCGCATCCGATCGAGGTCCCGACCCTGCGGACCCCGCTGTGGAGGGTGCTCGTCACGCTCATGCCGGACCGGCGGCTCCAGGACGACTGGCTCGTCGTGGGCGACCTGGGCGGCCTGCGCGAGCGGACCCGCCAGCTCCTGTCGAACAAGCCGATCGACAGCGACTCGCTCAGGCTCATGGAGCACCAGCTCGGCATCCGTGCCCACTCGGCCCAGCCCTGGCTGGACGCCCTCGCCGCCGCGAGCACCGCGCAGGAGGCGGCCCCGCAGGAGGGTGCCTCCGAGGAGGTCAGGCAGCTGCCGCGCCGCACCCCGGGGGCCAACGGCCATCATCACCGCGGCGGACAGCCGATCCCGCAGGTGAACACCGGCGCCATCGACCCTCGCGCGGCCCTGGCCACGCTGTCGGCCCTGGCGGGCGGAAACTCCAGGCCGCACCTGATCACCAGCCAGCGGGCCCCGCTTCACTCGCCCGCGAGCCCGTCGTCCGACCCGGGCCGCTGGCAGCGCATCGAGGTGACCAGCGACCACCTGCGGGGCGGCCCGGTGGCCGTGCCCGAGGGATACGCCACCCGGCTGGGCATGCGTCCCGGCACGTTGCTGTCGGTCACCGGCCCCGGCGACAACGCGGTGGTCCTGGTCTGGCGGGACCACCCTGTCTTCGACTCGCTGCAGCCCGTCCTGATGCGTCTGAACGCCCGTCCCGGCGACCAGGTCTACGTCACCGTCGACGGCTACCGCCTGGACGCCCAGCTGCCCGCCTGACGGCATTCCGCCTGTTCCCTTCCCCGTGCTACGGAGAAGGGACGGGCGTGAGGCACGGGAATCCGGCGGGGAGAGCGGGCTTGATTTCGTTTATGTGAATCGGCGCTATGCTTGGGCCTCCCGAGGCTGGAATTAACAATGGGACCCGTATTCCAGGGGTCCCATTGGTCGTTTTCATGTCAACAAAGTCCCATTTCTCCGCTTCTGCTGGCGATTTTGACGGCCCACCTCACAAATCAGTTGTCAGCTGTTGTCCAACGGCTGACAACGAGAACAGGAATACGCAAGCTGTGGGGGACGGACCGGCGAGGGCGCCTCAGGCACGCAACGCCAGGAACCTCAGGTTGGCATGGGTCGGCTCGGCGCTTTCCATGACCGCGTTCCGGACCCTCGGCGTTTCCTATCCGCTCATCGCCCTGGCGCTCACCGGTTCTCCCATGGCCGCCGGATGGGTGGGGTTCGCCTCGACCGTTCCCGGCCTGCTGCTGTACATTCCGGCCGGTGCTCTGATCGACCATTTCGATCCGCGCCGGGTCATGCTGTGGACGGAGGCGATCCGGGGGATCGCCGCGGCCAGCGTCTTCTTCGCCCTGCTCTGCGGCTCGGCCTCACTGCCCCAGCTGCTGGTGGCCGCCCTCGTCGAGGGAGCCCTGTGGGTCCTGCACTCGCTGGCGGAGAACGCGCTGATCCCGATGCTGGCCGGCCGTGACGGACTTCGCCGCGCGCTCGCGCGAAGCGAGATGAGCTTCCACACCGCCGTCCTGACGGGAAGGCCTCTCGGCGGTTTCCTGCTGGGAGTCGGGCAGGCGATACCGTCCGCCGTCAACACCGTGCTCTTCTTTCTCTCGTTCGGCCTTCTGATGCGAATGGACGCGAAGGGCGTCCGACGAGACGCGCGCCCGCTGGTCAAAGTCGGCGACGGGCTGCGTGAGGTCGCCCAGCAACCCTTTCTTCGTACCGCGATGGCGCTCACCGCCTTCACGAATCTGATGGTCAACGCGCTCACCATGGTCTTTCTCGCGAGCTCTGCGGAACTGTCGCCGCTGATCGTCGGGGTGGTGCTGGCGGGGGGCGGGCTGGGGGGAGTCGTGGGATCCCTTGTCGTCCTGCGAGTGACACCGCCGTCCTACATGCTGTTCGCGCAGGTGTGGGTGTGGGCATTGGCGCTGTTCATCGCCGCTTTCGGTGGACACCCCGCTTCCTTCGCCGTGGCGACGCTGGTGACCGGGTGCAGCGGGGCCCTCAGCAATATCAGCATCAGGACCTTCGAGGCTCACGCGTTCGACTCGGACAAGATCGCGAGGGTGGCGAGCGTGTCCCGGCTCACCAGCCGCGTGGCGATCTCGGTGGCGGCGCCGCTCGGCGCCCTTCTCGTCACCTGCTTCGGCGGCGACGGGGCGACCGTGATCCTTTTCGTCACCATGGTCGCGGTCGCGATAGTCGTGACGGCCGTTCCCGCTCTACGCGGCAGCCTGATTCCCGGAGCGGAAAGGCTGATGCCCGGAGAGGAAAGACCCGCCCACTCCTGACCCGCCCACTCTGCCCCCCATTCCTGCCCCCACTCCTGAACCGCCCGCTCAGCTGAGCCCGACCAGGCGCTCCGCCTCCGCCGCCAGGTGGGCGGGGAGCCCGGGCGACCTCGCCGCGCCGGCCCGCCGGGCCAGTGCGGCCGCCTCCCCCGTCTCATCGGCCAGTGCCTTGATACGGGCGGCGTACAACAGCACCGGGCCGTGATCTCCCGCCTCGGCCCGCACAGCCCCGATCTCCCGTTCCGCCTCGGGGAAACGGCCCAGCGTGGCCAGCGCGAGAGCGTGGGCGGCCCTGGTGGAGGGCCACTGCAGCGGCCGGACCCTGTCGAGGTCGCGTAGCGCGGCCTTGGCCTGGCCGAGGCCGGCGAGGATCTCACCGCGGGCGCGCAACGCCTCGGCGAGATTTCCCTCCCTGCCCAGCACGTCGTTGAGGACGTCGCGCGCCGCGTCGGGATGGCCGTCGTACCAGAGCGCCCAGGCGAGCTCGGTCTGGATGTGCATGTCATCGGGCACGCGGCGTATCGCCGAGTACAGCTCCCGCACCGCGGCCGAAGGGCGTCCCTGGGCCAGCCGCAGCCTGCCGATCCCGGCGAGAAGGCCGCCGACCGCCGAGGTCGCCCCCAGCGACTCGAAGAGGACCGCGGCGGTGCGGTAGTGGGAGACGGCCTTCTCGAAGTCCTCGCGTCGGTGCGCGACGTTACCGAGGAAGGACTCGATCTCCGCCCGCGACCTGGTGTTGTCGCCGCAGCGCTCCAGAGCCTCCTCCGCCTGCTTCGCGGCCAGCGCGAACTCCCCGTCGCGGAACGAGAGTTCGGCGGCGCGCAGGTAGTCGTCGGGGAACGACCCGCTCTCGGCCCGTACGACGAGATGGTCGTTCTGGAGGATGGGCTGGATGAGACGCTCGTGCGAGAGCTCACACCACCGCGTGCCGGCCTTGATGTCCTCACGCAGGATGTGGCGGTCGACCAGCGCCCTGACCACCGCGTTCGGCATGCCGGCGGTGACGGTCTCCCCCTGGTAGACGACCTCGCGGGTGCCGAGCTCGGTGATGAAACAGCGGCGCAGCCAGCTCCTGAGCTCCGCGACGTCGTCCCCGAAGTGGTCATGGGCCACCTCGGAGATCATCCGCTCGGAGAAGTCGGTGAGCGAGCGGTCGGCGTTGGCGAACCTGCGGACGTGGTCGGAGGAGATGACCCGCACCTCCTCGGGCAGGGAGCGCCACATGGCCGAGCACACGACCTGCAGCTGGACGGGCTCGACCACCTTGGCGTCGGCGACGACCTCCTCGCCGAGCGCCCTGCCGACCCTGATCATGCGTAGGTCGTCCACCAGACCCCGTGCCGCGCCGGGGGCGAAGGAGCGGCCCGTCCCCTCGAGAGGCCCCTCGGTCGCCCGGACCGCGGCGGCCGTGTCGAGGGCGGTCAGCGAGAAGCGGCTTCTGGCCATGCCCGCCAGTTTCGGCTCGTGGGGAAGGATCGCGGCGAGGTGGTCCTCCCGGATCGAGACGAGAAGGCGCAGGTTCGGGTCGTCGTCCAGCGCCTCGACGAGCTGGCCGATGAACCACTCCCGGTACGGCTGGCGGTGGGCGAAGCCGCCGAAGAGCTCCTCGGCCTGGTCGATCGCGGCCAGGGTGAGCACCGGATCTCCGTACGGATCCTGGCGGGGCGGGCGCCGGCCCAGGAACTCGCGGATCGTCAGCCCCGCCAGCCGGGTGGGCGTCTCCGACGGGGACCACGACGACAGCAGCGCGAACACGTGCGGGTTGTGCCGTGAGAGCGCGGCGGAGGGGAAGGGCGAGCCGTGCGAGACCCGTCCTATCGGCAGGACGTCGGTCCTGCCCGCGTCCAGCAGCGGGAGCACCCCGGCCTGGATCAGCGAGGTCTTGCCCACGCCGGACGGCCCGTACAGCACGGTCAGGCGCCCGGCCTGCCACAGGTCGGAGACCTCGCGAGCCTCCCTGTCGCGGCCGAAGAACTTGGAGCCGTCCTCGCGGCGGAAGGCCCGCAGGCCGACGTACGGTTGACCGGTCGCGTCGGACCGGTCGCGATCGGGGGTCACCTCGGAGGTCACGGCACCGGTCCCATCCGCCGGCGCAGCTCACGGCAGAACTCCTCCGCCGTCCCCCAGAAGATGGAGATCCGCCAGTCTTCGTAGTATCTGGCCAGCTGGCGCTGGACCTCCAGCACGTCCGCCTTCGTGCTGGCGAGCGAGGGGGCGAGCTGGACGCTCACGTGCCTGCGGCGGTTGATCCCGGGAACGGCTTTCAACAGCCCGTGGAAAAGCACGCGAAACGTCCAGTCCTGCAGGCTGTAGCCGATGAACAGCAGGGGTCTCCTGGTCAGCGCCGCGAGAATGGAGGTGGGCAGCATTCGCTGGCCGCCCGCGACGCCGTCCACCGCGAGGTTGGTGAGAAACTCCAGATAGTCGTCCTCGGCCAGCACGATCGACGCCGGATCCTGCAGGTTGCCGTGCAGATGGTAGATGAGCGGAGCCTCAGGCCTGGGGTTCCAGCCCGCCTCACTGCTGAACAGATCCTCCGCGTAGGCGACCCCTTTGTTCCATGGGCAAATTGCCACATTCGGCCTTTTTCCTACTGCTTCGAGCGAGCGCAGGATGAAGTCGTCGTAGTTCGTCGTCAGGTATACCGGAAGAGGGAAACTCGCCAGCAGGGCGTGCGGCTCAAGCGGGTCGAGGAAGTCGGGAGCTCCCCCGGCATCGAGTTCGTCGCAGATCCGCCTCTTCACATATACCGAATCCCCGTATCTCATCACCGCGAACTGCGTCACCCTGGGGAGATCGTGGTCGTCGGCGAAGGGATAGTCCCATCGGCGCGCCATGTCGCGGCTCAGCGCCGTCCCCGTCGGCAGGGTGCCCACGCACGCCCCCGATCCCAGGAAGGGCGTGCAGTCTCCGCTGTTCAGCTGGTCGAGCAGGCGCTCCCACTCGGCCTCCCCCATGTCGTGCACGCAGGGCACCACCTCACAGGCAGAAGGCCCGTTTGGACCACGGACCCGATGCCGAATGACTCTATTGCCCCGGTCAACCCCCAGCGAGCAGGACCTTGATGCCCGGCTCACCGACCGACGGGAAACGGGCGGATGCTTCACGGTTATCTTTCTGTCGCACTCTGCCCGGAATCGCAAGGCGATCGCTCATATCGAGCTGTCGAAACCCGCGCTCGGCTCCAGATCCGCACCGTGCTCGAAAAACTCCTCCAGCACTCTCCTGAGGGAGGCGCTCCCGACCTTCTCAAGATCCCTGAACGACAGATCGGTGATGTCGATGGAGACCGTCGACGCCGCACCGTCATAATGCATTTGCGCTCCCTACTAAACGACCCTGCCGCCGACCTGTTTTCGGCCACCCCAAACGGGCGTGACACCCATCTGCCGTGCCCGCAGAATTCAAGATGCGCCGTTCATTTATTTGATTCTGTTCTGCCCGGCTTCTCGAATCAAGCTCTAAGATGGCGGCAGAATCCTTCGGATCGAACAGGGCGGAGGCCAGAGGTGGTGGAGCTTTCACACGCCGCGAACACGGTGCCGGAGCGTCAGCCCGAGATCTGGGAGAAAGTCCCGCCCCGCAACAGAAACTTCACGGGGCGGGACGACCTGCTTCTCAAGCTCCGCCAGGGCATCAGCACCGTCACCGCCGTGGTCCCCCAGCCCCAGGCTCTTCAGGGATGGGGCGGCGTCGGCAAGACCCACCTGGCCATCGAGTACGCCCACCGTTACCGCTCGCACTACGACCTTGTCTGGTGGATCCCCGCCGACCAGCGCGTGCTGGTGCCGTCCGCCCTCGCCGCGATGGCCCCGCACCTGGGCCTGCCCGCGGTCTCGGCCACCGGCGTCGAGGAGGCCGCGGAGGCCGTGCGCAGGACGCTGCAGAGCGGCGACCCCTACCGCCGCTGGCTGCTGATCTTCGACAACGCCGAGGAGCCGGGGCAGGTCGCGGAGTTCATCCCGCGCGGGCCGGGCCATGTCCTGATCACCTCCCGCAATCCCAAGTGGGAGGACCACTTCGAGACCCTCCAGGTCGACGTCTTCACCCGCGAGGAGAGCGTGGCGTTCCTGAAGAAGCGCCTGCGCAGGGAGGTTCCCGACGACGACGCCTCGCGACTGGCCGAGCAGCTCGGCGACCTCCCCCTCGCCCTGGAGCAGGCCGGAGCGCTGCAGTACGAGACCGGCATGTCGGTCGACGAATACCTGGAGCAGCTCGAAGAGCAGGCGAGCCGCCTGCTGGGCGCGAACCGGGCGCCGGGATACCCACTGTCGATGACCGCGGCCTGGAAGGTGTCGGTGTCGCTCCTGCAGGACCGCCTCCCCGAGGCGATCACGGTTCTGCGCTGCTGTGCCTTCTTCGGGCCCGAGCCCATCCCGCGCGACGTGTTCCGCAGGAGCAACAAGGCCGTCGTCCCCCGCCTGAGCGCGATCCTGTCCGACCCCATCCTGCTCGCCACGGCGCTGAGCGAACTCAGACGCTTCGCCCTGGCCAGGATCGAGCCGGCGACCCGCACCATCCAGGTCCACCGCCTGGTCCAGGCGCTCCTGCGCGACGACCTGCCGGAGAAGGACCAGCAGGAGGTCAGGCACGAGGTCCACGTGCTGCTCGCCGGCAGCGCCCCGAACGATCCCGACGACACCGACAAGTGGCGCGGTTTCGAGGAGCTGGTCGCCCACGTCGCCCCCTCGGGCCTGGAGGAGTGCACGGATCCGCGGGCCAGGTCGTTCGCCCTGTCCATGGCCCGTTACCTGTACCGGTCGGGCAACTACCAGTCGGCCCATTCGTTCATCACGAGCTTCATCGAGAGATGGAGCCAGGTCAGCGGGCCGGACCACCTGGACGTGCTCGTCGCGTACAGACACCTCGGCAACATCCTGCGAGGTCTCGGGCAGTACGCCAGGGCGTACGACATCGACCACGCGACCCTCGACAAGATGACCGAGATCCTCGGTCCCGAGCATCCGGAGACCCTCGCGACGGTCAACGGCTACGCGGCCTCGCTGCGTGCCCGCGGCGATTTCCTCGCCGCTCGCACACTGGACCAGGAGTCGCGGGTCACCCACATGAACGGCCTGGGCCCCTCCGACCCCTCCACCCTGCGCGTGGTGTACAACCTGGCCCTCGACTACGCGCTGACCAGTGACTACGCGGAGGCGCGCAGGCTGCACCAGGAGACCTACCTGGAGCAGAGCTACATGGCGGAGGGGATCAGCAAGGGCACCCTGCTGCTGTCGTGGAACAGCCTGGCCAGGACCGTGCGACTCTGCGGCGACTACACGGAGGCCTGCGACCTGGGCGAGGAGGCCTACGCCTACGGCGTCCAGGAGCTGACCCTCGATCACCACTACACCCTGCTGGCCGCCAAGGACCTCTCCATCGCGAAACGGCGGGCGGGAGAGATCACCGAGGCCCTGGAGCTCGCGCACGACACGCACACCCGCTTCCAGCGGCTGTTCGGAGACGCTCACCCCGACACCATGGCGGCCGCGATCAACCTCTCCAACGCCCTGCGGGCAGCGGGCAGCCTCGACGAGGCGTACGCGATCGCGGAGAAGACGATCAGCCGCTATCCGAAGGTGTACGGAGCCGACCACCCCTACACCAACGCCTGCGAGGGCAACCTGGCGATCCTGCACCGCCTGCGCGGGGACCTCGCGAAGGCCCGCGCCCTGAACGAGAAAGCCAGGGATGCCCTGATCGCGAAGGTCGGTCGCAACCACCACTACCCGCTGAGCTGCGCCATCAGCCTCCAGAGCGACCTGGCCGCGATGGGAGAGAGCGACAGTGCCCGCGAGCTCGGCGAGGACACCCTCGGCCTGCTGCGCAAGCTCCTCGGCGAGAACCACTTCCTGAGCCTCGCCTGCGCCGGCAACCTCGCCCTCGACCTGCGGGCGACGGGCGCCGAGAAGGAGGCCGATCTCCTGTACGCCGACACGATGCGGCGATACGAACGCCCTTTGGAGATCGGTCACCCAGACGCCCTGCTCGCGAGCGAGGGCCGTCGCATCGAGTGCGACTTCGACCCCCCGCCGATCTGACCACCCCCGGCTCAGGAGTTGCGGCGCCTCCAGCTCTCAAGGTGCTGTTCGGCCTCGCGACGGGCCTGCGCCGCCACCGCGAGGTCCACCGGCTCGTCCAGCCAGGCTTCCAGCGTGCCCCTCATCGCCTTCACGAATTCCGCCCCGCGCTCGTTCAGGCCCCCGCTCGCCATGAGCGTGCCGGTGACGCCGTACGCCGCCTCTCTCCAGCGCGCGAACTCGACCTGCCCACGGAAGGCGCGGGCTCCCCGCTCCGAAGCGTGCTGGCGCCTCCAGAATCCCGCCACCCCGAGGTAGGCGTACGCTCCCTGCAACAACCCGTTGACGGGGCGGGGGTCGTTCCTCCACGGCGCGTAGTGCCGCCGCCCGTTCTCGGGCAGGGTCAGCTCGACCGTGTCGGTCAGCGCCGTCAGCTTCGCGTGCTGGATCTCGTGGGCGAACGTCGCGGCCATTCCCAGGCCGTGCTGCGGCTCCGACAGGGCGACGGTCCCGAACGTCTCGCGCGAGGTGGCGCTGTTCTGGCCGAAGGCCGGTGCGTGTATGGGGGTGAGCGCCGTGATGCCGGAGGTCAACTCCGCGGCGACGGTCCAGTGGCGGGCGGTCAGGACGCGCCACGCGTCGCGCAGGCACGACGCCCAGTGCTTCAGCCGAGGCTCGCTCAGCCGCGACTCGGTGACATGTCCCGTGGGCCACCGGTAGGGGTCCACGTCGTCGACGACGAGGCTGAGCCCGGAATCCACCGGCAGCCGACGCAGAATCTGCCAGCCGGCCCCGTCGCGAAGGGGGTCGACACGGACCGTCGAGCGGCCGATGTCGAGCTCGGCCCCGTTCGCGTCCGGCCGCACGGTGACGGCGAGCACTCCCCGCGCACCTGCGGGAACGGTGAGGCGGCCGAGCCCCGGCAGGACGACGGCGTCCTCCTCGACGGCGAGGCGGACCTCGCAGGCGATCCGCGCTCTGACCGCGATCGCGACGACCAGGGCTGCCAGCCGACCGGGATCGTCCTTCGCCCCCGTACCGGCCCTGAGCGAGCGGTACGTCCGCAGCGCCCACGCGCCCACGGCCGGGTGGCACAGCTCCGGGTCGACCCGCTCTCTCCCCTGGCTCTCCATCTCGGCCAGGAGATCGTAGGCGCGAGCCGAGAGATCGGCGTGCGGATGGCCCGCCGCCTTCGCCTCAAGGACGAGCCCGCGGATGAAGAACCTGGTCCTGAGGCACTGCCGCACGCGCAGCTCGGCCATGGCCTCGGTCCCGCCCCCGCCCTTCGCGAGCCTGGAGAACGTCTCGTCGGACACCGGACGCAAGGTGAACCTCATGCGTTTCCCTTCAGCCGGGCGACGTCGCGTACGAGCCGCGCGCGAATGTGATCTATGAGCCGGTAGAGATCGGGACAGTAGACCGAGGGGCCGAGGAATCCGTGGGTCTCGCTGTAGCGGTGCGGGTAGAGTCCGCCGCCGCAGACGGAACGAAGGTCGCAGGCCCGGCACACGGGTGCCAGCGCGAGCTCGCCGATCTGACGGGCCGCTATGGACGGGTGCCCGAGCACCGTGTCGAAGGAGTCGCGAAGGACGTGCAGCAGGGTGGCGGGAGCGCCGTGATAGCTGGACTTGAGGATGTCCGACTGCTCGATGCTGCCGTCCGTCTCGATGACGACCATCCTCGCCGGGGAGAGGCCGATGGCCTCGGTACGGGACGCACGCCCGGTGAGCAGGCGGACGATCTCGTTGAAGAACCGGATCTCGGTCTCCTCCACCGCCGCCCCGTACCAGCGGTCGAAGATCGGCAGCAGCCAGTCGGCGTACGGGGTGGCGGCCGAGCCCGGGTCGCGAAAGGGCGGAGGTGTGAGCCAGTTTCCGTGCGGCAGGAGGAAGTCGACCGCCGGCGGGTCGAACTCCAGGAGCGCGTCGTAGGTGGCCAGCGGATCGTTGCGGACGTCGATCGTGCACAGAAGACCGCTGAAGAGATGGTGGAAGGGACCGGCCGTCAGTCTCCGCAACGAGGCGGCGACCATGGCGTGGCTTCCCTTTCCGCCCGTGAAGAGCCTGTGCCGGTCGTGGGCCGCCTCGTAGCCGTCCAGGCTCACCCCCACCCGGATCTCCAGGTCACCGAAGAGCCGCAGGTAGGCCTCGTCCAGGCGCAGCCCGTTGGTCTGCACGCCGACGTGGACCCGGGTCCCGACGTCGGCGGCCGCTCCCCTGATGGTGCGCACGGCGTGGGAGATGAGTTCCGGTCCGGCCAGAAGCGGCTCTCCCCCGTGCAGGATGACCTCCACCTCCGCCAGCTCGTGGGCGAGGGCGTGCTCCGCGATGCGCTGTGCCGTTCGCTGGACGATCGCCTCGGACATGCGCCGCGGCTGGGCCCTCCAGGACTGGTCCGCCATCTCGTAGATGTAACAGTGACGGCAGGCGAGGTCACATCTGCTGTGGATCTTCAGAATGAACTGTCGGAAGGCGAAGGGCCTCCATCCGGAAGCCAGTAGTTCGGCCACATCGAGTGTGGCCGGAAACACGTTTTCGGCCGACAGGATTTTGGGTTCCGGCTTCTCTAACAAATGCGGCACGCCTCTCTTGCGCCATTCCCATCTCGCACCACTTTGTGCCGTTAGTCAAGATTAAAGCCAGTAAAGCTTTCTTCAGTAGCACCTAACGGTCGTACAGCGAGATGACTTCTTCGACCGCGACGTCCCCCGCCCTCCATCTACCCTGTAGCTGACTTTCGGTACCTTGTATAACGCCACGCCGAGGTGGAGGCCGATCAACCGTGCGCGATTGGCCCTCGGACCCGGACGTCGGCGGGCTTGTCACCACCGGCCGGAGAGCCATCCCTTTTCGGCAGTTCATTTTGAAGATCCACAGCAGGTGCGATCTCGCATGTAGATATTGCTATATGTACGAAATGGCGGACTCCGGCTGGCGCAACCGTCCGAAGCGCATGCCGCGAGACCTTCACCGCCACGGCCGCGAGGATCGCCGAACGCGTTCATACGCACGACCTCGGCAACGTCGAGATCGTGCCGCACGGCGGCGAGCCGATCCGCGAGATCGTCACGCGGGTCCGGCCGGCGAGCCGGCCCTGTCGGAGAAATGCCGGGCGTGCCCGGTTGGCAGGGTGTGCGGAGGCGGTCTTTACGCCCATCGCTATCGGGCAGGCCACGGTTTCGCCAATCCATCGGTCTACTGCGTCGACCTGTTCCGTCTCATCGGGCATATCAAGAACAGGGTCGGAGCCGATCTGGCCCTCCGAACGAAGCGCGGAGATTGAAGGGGCGCGATGAATCTACCCGAGCACCGGATTCCGGCGAAGGTGTTCTCCGAGCTGGCCCACGGCGGTGGTGGCGCCCCCGCGGTCGGCCGTCTCTCCGCCGCCCAGTACAGCAAGCACACGCTTCTCGTACGAGCGGTGGTGGAGACGGCTCGCACGACCGGCCACACGGAGTCGTCGGCCACCCGCCGTGCCTACGATCTGCTCGCCACCGTCCAGCGCCGTCATCCCGGCGCCGTCGACGCCGTGCTACGGCACTCTTCGGTGGGCGCCTGGGCGCGCCGGACGATCAGAATGCTCCGTGCGGGCGACACCCGCGCGACACCGGGACAGCTCTCGGCGCTGGCCGCCGCGGCGGCAATCCGCTCCCGCACGGCCTGCGACATCGACGTGCCCGCGGCGGACGGAGTGGTGACACTGCCGTCACTGGGGCAGGCGATCCTGTCGCCGACCGTCTCCTGGGCCACGGTCGAGTGCGCCGCCGAAGGCGCGGAGGTCACCGCGGACCGGATGATCGTCCGGATCCCCGACGACCCCCGCCGGGACGCGCCGGGGTGGCGGGGCCTGCGCACGCTGTCCGCCGAGGCGGACGGCATACCGCTGCGCCTGGTCATCGACGACCTCGACCCCTACAGGATGCCGGAGACGGCCAACATCGGCGAGCGGCTCAGCGAGGCCGAGACCGAGCGATGGCAGTCGACGCTGCACACCGCCTGGGATCTGCTGGTACGGCACCACCGGACCGTGGCGGAGGAGGTGTCCACCGCGATCACGGTCCTCACACCGCTGATCGCGCCCGCCGGGGGCCAGTCGAGCTCGACCTCCAGGGAGACCTTCGGCTGCGTGGCCCTGTCGACACCACCGGACGCGCTCTCTCTCGCGGTCACGTTGACGCACGAGACACAACACGCGAAGCTCTCGGCCCTGCTCGACCTCGTACCTCTCACCCTCCCCGACGACGGCTCCCGCCACTACGCCCCCTGGCGTGAGGACCCCCGCCCCGTGCCGGGACTCCTTCAGGGGGCGTACGCCTTCCTCGGCGTGGCGGGCCACTGGATGCGCCAGCGCACCCTGGAGTCGGGGGAGGCGGCCCTGCGCGCGCACGCGGAGTTCTTCCAGTGGCGTGAGGCCGCGCGCCTTGTCACCGGCACCCTGCTCACCGGTGGGCGGCTGACCCCTACCGGTGAGAGTTTCGCGGCCGGGATGGCGCGGCGCCTCGACGACTGGTCGCGGGAGAGCGTGCCCGCCCGCGCTCGGGCCATGGGCCTGCGGCGCGCGGACGAGCACCGCGCGCGCTGGCTCGAACGCAACGGCTAGCGCCCGGAGCGGGCCGGCCACGATGTGACGTCCGGCACGCGGGAGTCACGGCCCGCGCGCCGGAACGTGGCGGTCACAGCACGGGCGGGTCGAAGTCGAAGTCGAGCCGCTCGCTCCGCAGAGCCACCTTCGTGTCGGGATGGTCGTTGCCGAGCACCCGCTCGTAGCGCTCGTAGGTGTCGGCTTCGAGCGCCGCGGCCTCCTCCACGGCACCCTCCGCCCGCAGGTCTATGACCAGGTTGTTCGCGCAGGCCAGGGTGAGGGGGTGGTCCGCCCCGAGAAGCTCGCGCAGCTGGACGAGGGTCTCCTGGCCCAGCTCCCTGGCAACGGGGACATCCCCCCTCGCGGCGAAGTCGCTGGCGAGGTTGATCGCGCAGGTGAGCGAGTAGTGGTGTTCGCGACCAAGCGTGCGATCGAAGCCGTCCAGGGATCTGCGGTCGAACCGGCTCGCGTCCTCGATCTCCCCGTTGACCCGCAGGAGCAGCGCCAGGTTCATGTCGCAGCCGAACGTGAAGGGGTGCTCGTCGCCGTATCTCCTGGGGTAGCGAGCCGCGGTGTCGCGCAGCAGCTCCAGTGCCTCGGTGATCTGCCCCCTGGTGCGCTGGGCGTTGGCCAGGCACAGGGCCGCGGCGAGCGTGTCGTGGTGGTCACGGCCGAAGATGCGCTCCTGCCGCTCGTACGTCCGCTGCGCGATCTCGAACGCCTCGTCGGCGAGTCCCGCCCTGCGCTTGGCGATGGACAGGTCCTTGGCCACCCGCAGGGTCCACGGATGGTCGGGCCCCAGCTCCTGCATTCCCAGCTCGTAGGCGTCCTCACCGAGGTCGCACGCCTCGGAGTAGTCGCCCCTGAGCCTGACGATGCGGGCCAGGCCGTTCCGTGACGCCAGCACGAACAGCGAACTCGACTTCGAGGCCGAGGAGGGCTGTTTGGTGTAGAGCACCTTCTGCAGCTCGAACGCCTGCCGGTAGTCGCCGAGCAACATGTAGTCGACGGAGAGGTTGTTCATCGCGCGCAGCGTCCGGCGGTGGTCAGGGCCGAACACCTCCTGGTGCCGGCGCAACGAGTCCCTGTCGTGCTCCAGCGCGGCCGCGAAGTCGCCCAGCATCCTCATGTCGGCGCCGTGGCTGTTGACGAGCAGGAGAGTCTCCTCGTGGTCGGGCCCGAGGGTCGTCCGCATGCGTGCCAGGGTGTCGCGATTGAGCTCGAAGGAGGCCCGGTAGTCGCCGAACTCCCGCAGGACGATGCCGAGATGCCGCTGCGCGGAGAGCACGGCCTGATCATCGCTGCCGCTGTCGGCCCGCCACGTCCGGATGAGGCTTCCCACGAGATCGACCGCCGACTGGTAGCCGCCCGACGAGTAGAGGTAGCGGACGATGTCGAGAGCGAACCCGCGGATGCGGGGATCGCGGCTCTCCTCCACCAGGGAGGGCCTCACGTGACTGAGCAACTCCCCGTACCTCGGCCAGGAGGCGTTGTCGTCGGGCAGGCCCGGTGTCGCCGTCGCCAGCAGGAGGTGGACCTCCCGGCGAAAGGACAGGTGCTCCTCCTCGCTCAGCTCGTCACGCAGGAGCGCCTGGACCAGCCGGTGCACCTGGATCGTCCGGTTCTCCGAGTCGATCCGCACGAGAGCGTAGCGGCCCAGCTCCCTGATGACCTTGCTCAACAGGATCGGGTCGGCGAGGAGCGAGCCAAGACGCGACTCCGACGCGAAATCCTCGGGAAGCACTCCGAAGACGTCGCGGGGAATCGGATCCGGGCCGAAGAAGGCGCAGCAGCGCAGGAGCTCCACGGCCTCGGGCAGCTTCGCCTTGAGCTGGGACACCGACAGTGACCACGCCGCAGTCATGGACAGCGGGTAGTCGGCCGCCTTGTTGGCGTCGAGCAGTTGGACGGTCTGCTCTTCGAGCAGGCTGAGGTACTGCCCGACGGACATCCCCGCCTCCGTCTGCAGGGCCCCCGCCTGCTCCAGTGCGAGCGGGAGGTCACCGAGTTGTTCGGCCAGCCGGTTTCTGTCGTCGAGGCTGGTCGACCTCGGAACCCGTTTGCTGAGGAACTCGATGCTCTCCGCCCGGGTGAAGACGTCGACGGGCAGGGTGTCGACCACACCCTGCCAGGCGTGGTTGCGCGAGGTGATCAGGACGTGTCCCGGGCCCCGCGGGATGATCTCGTTGATGTCCTCGGGCTGTTCGGCGTTGTCGAAGACGAGCAGCCACCGGGAGTACGGTTCGCCGAGGCGCAGGGCGTCCAGCACGGCTCTGGACGCCTCCTCCACCCCCATCGTGGCGGATGACGATATGCCCAGATGCGGGGCGAGCGCGGCCAGCGACGAGCGCACCAGAATCGGCTGATCGGCGGGGATCCACCAGACCAGGTCGTACTCGTGGCGGAAGCGATGGGCATACTCGATCGCGACATGGGTCTTGCCGACCCCCCCGAAACCGTGGAGGGCGTGCGGCACCACCGCGGTGACCTCGGAGGTGACCCCGGCGTGCAGCTTTTCGAGGAGATCTTCACGACCGGTGAAATTCCTGTTCTGCTGCGGGATCTTGCCCCAGATTCGGGGCTGACGTCCCGGCACCCCGGGAATTCCCGAAGACTCTGAAATGGACACCCGACCGCCTCCACTCGCCCGATTCTCGTTCAGCCTAGACTCCCGGCCAGGCCGGGTGCATGGACGGAGAAGTCAGACTCTCATGGCGGCATACCAAACGAAGGATAAGACATGAAGGACTTTCTATCTTTGTGATGCCAAGATAACCGGCTACCCTGGGTTAGAAGTGCTCGGCAAACGTGGAAAGATTACGGTGTAAGTGATGCGCGCGCTGCGAGTGGCTCGCGTGAACAGGCCACGGACAGGGGAGTCCGCATGGGCGAGGAAGTCGCAGGCGAGATCGATTCCATCAAGAGCAATCTCATCGACGTCACCGGACTGAGTTTGACCGACCTTGATCATATAGATAATCCCAGCCTTAAGCGCGCATTAAGGCGGATACTTGAGGACGACAGCGCAGGACCGGCTGCCGGATTCACATCGTCCATATGAAAGATCTTGACTTTCGCGCAGGCATGACGGGAAATAGAGTCCTATAAGGGACCGTTTCCCAATGATCAGGGTGGCCCATGGACGATGTCGACTGGGAACGTTTGATCAACCAGCTCGGCAGGGGCGACTGCGCCCCTTTTCTCGGGGCGGGGGCCTGTGCGGGCACCCTGCCCACCGGCACCACTCTCAGCAACCAGTACGCCCTCCGCTACGGCTATCCGTTCTCCGACTCGGGCGACCTGGCCCGGGTGATGCAGTACGGCGAGGCCGTGGTGCGCGATCCGGTCGACCTCAAGGAGGCGGTCTGCGGCCACCTGCGCTCGCACGGCCGACCTCCCGTGAGCGATCCCGGCGAGCCTCACCGGCTGCTCGCCGGCTTCCCGCTCACGACGTTCCTCACGACGAACTACGACGACTTCCTGGCCGAGGCGTTGCGGGCGGAGGGCAAGGATCCCCACGTCGCCGTCTCCCCCTGGTGGGACGCCGACCCCGGCGCGACCCCCCTCCTGCCGGAGCCGACGGTGGAGCGGCCCGTCGTCTACCACCTCCACGGGAGCTGGGCGGAGCCCGCGTCGCTGGTGCTGACCGAAGCCGACTACCTGACGTACCTCGTCAACATGGTGGACGCCGTCGCCAGCGACGGGCGGCATCCGCTGCCGACCCCGATCCTGCGGGCGATGACCGCCCGGCCGCTGCTCTTCGTGGGCTACAGCCTGCAGGACTGGACGTTCCGGGTGCTTTTTCACGGCCTGGTGCGCAACACACCTCGCAGCAACAAGCGGCGGCACGTGAGCGTGCAGCTCATGCCCGAGGTGAGCCGCCCTGCGGGCGGCACCGGGAGCGCTGGGAGCACCGGGAGCGCTGGGAGCGCTGGGAGCGCGGAGAGCAAGGCCAGACGCTATATCACCCACTATCTCGACCGCTGGAACATCTCGATCTTCTTGGGGACCGCCTCGGAGTTCTGCGCGGAGCTCCGGCGGAGAATGGGACGGACGTCATGACGACCGCGACGCGCGCCGGCGACGGAACCATCCGGCCCTATGTGGGGCCGCGTCCCTACGACCGGAGCGAGCATGCCCTGTTCTTCGGACGAGAACGCGAGGCCCGCGACATCGCCACCATCTGGCAGGCCACGGGCCTCACCGTGCTGTTCGGGGCCTCCGGGGTCGGCAAGACGTCCCTTCTGCACGCGGGTGTCCTGCCCCGCGTGGAGCCCGAGCGCGCCGACGTACTGCCCATCGCCCGCGTCTCACCCCACGGCATCACCTCACTGCGTCCGAAGATGCCCGGCAACCCCTACGTGCTGGCGCTTCTGTCGGCCTGGGTCCCCGACCGGCCGCTGCCCGCGCTGGCGGGGCTCACGATCTCGGACTTCCTGGCCGAACGCCCGGAACGCACCGACAGGTACGGCGACCCGGTGCCCGTCCTGGTCGCCGTCGACCAGGCAGAGGAGCTGTTCGGCGGCCCGCTCGACCGCGAGGAGGACCGCAACGAGCTCCTGCGCCAGCTGGCGCGGGCGGTGGAGGATCACGACGGCCTCCATCTGCTGCTGTCGCTGCGCGAGGAGTATCTGGCCTCCGTCCTGCCGCACGAGCGCCCGCTGGGCCGAGGTTCGCGGGCGCGGTTCCAGCTGCCGCCGCTCACGCGCGCCGCGGCGCTCGACGCCACCACGAGGCCGCTTGAGCGCACCGGCAGGTTCTTCGCCCCCGGGGCCGCGGAACGGCTCGTGGACGACCTGCGCACCGTCCCGATCTCCAACGACGAGGGGCAGACGACCACGCTGACGCTGAACACGATCGAACCGGTCCAGTTGCAGGTCGTCTGCTCCGCGCTGTGGGAGTCGCTGCCCTCCGGGCTCAGGGAGATCAGCGTGGACCACGTGAACCTGCACGTGAACGTCGATCGATTCCTCACCGGATTCTGCGATCGGATGCTCGCGCGCGTCTCGGCCGGATCCGGTGTCACGTCGAGCGAGATCCGCTCCTGGCTGCGCAGGACCTTCGTCACCGAGCACGGGACGCGCAACACCGTCTACGAGGGACTCCACGAGACGGCCGGCATGCCGAACGCCGTCGCCAACGCCCTGGAGGACTCCCACATCCTGCGAGGTGAACACCGGCTGGGTATCCGCTGGTACGAGCTGCAGCACGACCGTCTGATCGGGTCGGTGCGCCAGTCACGGCCCCCGGCGGCCTATCTCGGCGACGCGAGGCTCGCGCTGGCCAGAGAGAGCTGGGAGACGGCCCGCGGCCTCGCGGAGGAGGCGGTCCGCGCCTCGGGGAACGGCGAGACGTGGGTGCGTGCCGAAGCCCTGTTGATCCTGGGAGAGGTGGCGTCGGCGGAAGGTGAGGTGGAGAGCGCACGCGGCCGGTTCGAGGAGGCGGCCGACCTGTTCGCGACGCTGCAGCGGTTCAACGGGGTGGCCTCCGCGCTGACCGGGGAAGGACGGCTCCTGCTGGCGCTGGGACACTACGACAGCGCCGTCGAGCGGCTGCGCGCCGCCCTCTCCTGGGTTCCCAACGACCTGCCGGCGCATCTGGCGCTCGGGCAGGCCCTGTGGCATCTGGGACAGCCGCGCGCCGCCCTCGCCCTGCTCAACGGGGCCTTGGCGCTCGCGGACAAGCCTCCCGCCGAGGCACTCGCGCTGCGCGGCGAGATCCTGGCCGACCTCGGAAAGCCCGCGGAGGCCCTGCGCGACCTGGATCGGGTACGCAGGCACCAGCGACCCGGCACGATCGCCGCCAGGGCGCTCGCCCTCGCCCTGGAGCAGCGGTTCGACGCCGCCCAGCAGGAGATCCTCGACGCCCTCGCCGGCGACTCCGACAGCGGCCCCCTCCTGGTGCGGGCCGCACGCGTCCACGCCCTGCTGGGGCGGCCCGCCCTGTCGGAGGAGTTCGCCTCGCGGGCGCTCGGCGCGGTCACTCCCGGGCTTCCCGCGCATCTGCGGGCGCAGGCCGAGGAGCTTCTACGGAGGACGGCGTGACGTCGTCCGCTCTCGCCGCCTCCCACATGTGGTCGAACTGGCTCACCCAGTAGGTGTACCAGCGTTCGTCGCGGCCACGGGTCAGCTCCAGGTGCATGCGTGAGGAGGTGGACGCGTTGTGGAAGCCGTGAATCTCCACGATGACACGGCCCCTGGGGGTTTCCGGGTCGACAAGGACGAGGCTGAATCCCGGGCTGTAGGAAAGAAGGCGGTATTCGAACCGGCCCGCCGTTTTCCAGCCGCTCATCAACCGTAGGCGTTCCATCGTGCTCTCCAGCGCGGCGGGAAGCCGCTGGACGGGAAACTCGACCGAATCGTCCAGCTGTTTCGCGGCCTGCCGGACCGCCGCCTTCTCCGTGGGGTCGAGAACGACGATCCTGGCGGTTCCCCGCTCCCTCGCGAGGACCGTGTTGCGTATCAGCTCGCAGGTCTGCGCCGACAGCAGGTTGACCGCGGAGGGCGCGAACACGCGCACGTCACGGGCCTGGGCGAGCAGCGAGGAGAGCGGCACCCTGTCGTACACGGAACGGTCGTGCAGAAGGTCGGTGCGCGATTCCGCGGGCTCATCGGTCAGGGTGAGCCGGTAGAGGAGCAGCCCGACCCCGGAGAACAGGGCCGCCCATCTGAGGTCGTCTTCCAGCTTGTCGGCGAATATCGAGAGAAAGGCGAAACCGAAGAGGACGACGGTGAGGGCATACGCGTCGATATGCTGCCGGGCCTTGAAATCCCTGCCGATTCTCTGGATCAGACGCACACCGACCCCCAACTCTTGGGCGCTGTCGAGAACAGCTATGCCCATTGTCCGGGATCGGGACCTCGTAATGTTCGATGTCGTTGGTTCCGGTCGGCCGGGCCTTCCCGCTGGGGAAAGACCCGGCATCCGTAATTCCGGCGACCGGCCGAACCACCCGGAGCGGTGACCGCTCCAGGAGCCGGCTCCGTACGACGGCCGGTCGGATGTGACGGCGGTGTCGGACAGGGTCCGACGGTGTCCTACAGGGTCCTACAGGGTCCTACAGGGTCAGACGGTGGCCGGCTGGCGGCGGCGCTGCCAGAGGGCGTCGACGGCGAGGGCTCCGCCGCCGCTGAGGGCGATGACCATGGTGCCCGCGGTGAGGGCGAGCACGTACTCGTAGCCGCCCTCGCTCACCGAGAAGCCGTTGGAGAGGTGAACGAAGACGAGGGCACCGAGCATGACGAGCGTGAGCAGGAAGCCGAACACGGGCAGGGCCGCGCCCAGGATGAGCGCGATGCCACCCACGACCTCGATGATGGCGACCGCCGGTGCGGAGACGACCGCGAGGGGGATCCCCATGGCGTCGAAGGCCGCGGTGGTCTGGGCCAGTCCCGAGGTCAGGAATTTCTGCGAGCCGTGAAACACGAAGATTACGCCGAGAGCGATCCTCGCCACTAACAGGACATACGGTCTTAGCTGGTCAAGCATTCTGACTCCTCCTGTCATTCGAATTTGTACAAACCATAGCGGTTAGTTCAAATTTGAACAAGCAGTAGAATGTTCCGGTGAGCGACGTGAAATGGCTCAACGAGAGCGAGATGGCCGCATGGATGGCTTATGTGGCCGCGACACACCTCCTGGAGCGACGCGTCGAGGACCAGCTGAAAGTCGATGCCGATCTGACCCACGCCCAGTACGAGATCCTGGCGAAACTCTCCCAGGACCCCGGCGGGCGGATGCGGATGACCGAGCTGGCCAACCGGTTGATCGTTTCGAAGAGCGGCCTCACCTATCAGATCGGCCAGCTGGAGCGGAGAGGGCTCGTCACCAGGGAGGCCTGTCCCTCCGACGAGCGGGGCGTGCTCGCCGTGCTCACCGAGGAGGGCAAGCGTTGCCTGAAGCGGACCGCGCCGGGGCACGTGGCCGTCGTGCGCGCCTTCCTGATCGACCAGCTCACTCCCGAGGAGGTCGAGAGCATGCGACAGATCATGACGAAGGCCGCCGCGGCCATGCGGGCGGCCCCTGCGGGCCCGCTCCGGCCGGGCAAAATCCCAGGGTAAGGCGCGGAACGGACCCATGAGACCGGTTCTCCCTTTCGGCTACGCGGTCGGAGGGAAGACGGAAGAATCCGGTACGGCTCGCGCGGGGGGCATACCGCGCGAGCCGTACCGGATCAGGGCCGCATCACCGGGTCAGGCGGCGGTGCAGCTGACCGAGGAGGGAGCACCGTTACTTCCTGACCAGTTGCCGGTGAACCCGAAGTTCGCCGTGGCCCCCGCGGAGAGGTTGCCGTTGTGGGACACGTTCCGCACCGAGACGCTCGCGCCGCTCTGGGTGTGCTGCCCGTTCCAGAGCTGGGTGATGCTCTGGTTGTTGGGGAAGGACCAGTTCACCGTCCAGCCCGTGAGGGCCGCGCCGCCCGAGTTCCGCACGATCACCTCGGCCTGGAAGCCGCCCTGCCAGGAACTGACCAGCTGGTAGGTGGCCGTGCAGGCCTTGCCGCCGCCCGGAGTGGGAGTCGGCGTCGGCGTCACCGTGGGGGTCGGTGTGGGATCCGGGCCGGGCGGAGCGGCCATGGCCAGGTCGTAGGCGCGCTGCGCGACGAACTGCCCGGCCGCGGCGATACAGCCGTCGGCCTCGCCCGGCAGCTTGATCCACAGGAAGGCGTCGATCATCGAGTCGCCGGTGGCGTTGGTGCTCGGCGTGCCGATCGCCCGTCCCGGCGGGTCACACCACTCGCTGCCCTGCGGGCCGTTGCCGTTGCGGCTGGTGTCGATCACCGCGCGGAGCCTGGAGATCCCGGTGGCGGAGATGATGTTCTTGGCGTAGGGGACCTCGGTGGAGCTCCACCGGTAGTTGGAGACGTTCAGCGAGATACCGTCCGCGCTGTTCGCGATGTCCGCGGCCCTCAGGCGGTTGGCGGCCTCCGACGCCGACAGCCATCCCGAGTGCCCGATGTCGAAGTAGACCTTCGCCGAGGACGAGCCCGCCTTCAGCTTCTTGCCCGCGTACGCCATGGAGGCGTTCGTCTCCTGCTGCTGGGAGGAGTTCATGCAGCTGGTCATGATCGGGAGGACGTCGGGCTCCAGGATGATCGTCGCCGGGCGTCCCTGCAGACCCGCGGCCACCTCGTCGACCCACTGACGGTAGGCCGTGTGGTTGGGCGCGCCACCTGTACTGGCGCCGCTGCAGTCTCGGTTGGGGATGTTGTAGACGACGAGGATGGGGATCTTGCCCGCCGACGCCGCCGCTCCGACGAACGACGACACCTGACCGCGCACGGTGGAGGTGTTGGTGGTGGTGAACCACCGGGCCTGCGGCACGGAGGCGATCCGGGTCCGGATCACCTGCGCCTTGGAGTCGTTGGGATTGGCCGCGACCCACTTGGCGGCACCGGTGTCCGGGTCGACGTAGAACGGGGAATCGGCGGCGGACGCGCCGGAGGCGCCGGCGATCGCCGCACCTGACGCGATCACCAAAGCCGCGCAGAGCGTGGCCAGGATTGATCTTCTTGGCATGGATCGGCTCCTTCGAGGGAGGCATGGGAGCGCTCCCACCATAGGTGGCGCGCCCGTCCCGCTGTAGTCCCCGTCACCGACGCCTCACTTCCCGAGGCGCTGACCTGTGCGAACACCTGTCGTACCGGATGAAAATTTCAGCGCTTCCCCGCCGGGAACCGGCGCAGCGTCGGGCTGAGCACCGTACCCGCCGCGACGAGAGCCAGGCCGATCGCGCAGACCAGTACGGCGGTCGAGCCACCGGCCGTCATGAGGAGGCCTCCGACCATCGGTCCCAGGGCTGCGGCCCCCCCGGAGAAGAGCCCCGCGATGCCGGAGAGACGGCCGCGCAGGTGGTCGGGGGTGACCGTGAGCTGGTAGGTGAGAACCGTGGTGTTCGCGACCGGGGCGAGGAACGCGGCACCGCCGAGGAGCACCCCGAGAAGGATGCCGTTCGGCACGACCGCCATCAGTGCGGTCATCACGGCGGCGACGAGCGGAAACCCGATGATGGTCACGGGCGCCGGGAGTGCCGCGTGCAGGCGGGCCGCGGACAGGGCTCCCAGCAGGCCGCCCGCGCCGATGCACGCCATCGTCAGGCCCACCTCTCCCGCGCTCACCCCCTCACCCGTCATCGCCAGGACGATGATGACGAGCGCGCCGAAGACGAGGTTGGACAGGCCCATCCACACCAGCGTCATCCTGATGACCCGGTGTCCCAGCACCCAGCGGAACCCCTCGGCGACACCGCTCCCGGCCCCCCATCCGCTCGGCGGACCCGCCGCGACCGCCTGTCGCGGCAGGCGCAGGAACAGCAGTGTGAAGAAGGAGGCTCCGAGCATGATCGCATCGACGCCGAAGGGCACCGTGTGGTGCAGGGCGAACAGGAAGCCCGCCAGGGCGGGACCGAGCAGGGTGGCGATGAAGGGCCGCGCGGTGTTGCGGGCGATCGCCAGCGACAGCTGTGACTCGGGCACCACCTGGGGGAGCGCGGCCTGCTCGGCCGGCTGGAAAACCGAGCTGAAGAAGCCCTCCACGGCGGCGACCAGCAGGATGTGCGGGAAACTGTACGTGCCCAGCAGCAGCGTCACGGCCACGCTGCCCATCGCGAGGGCACGGACGCCGTGGCACAGCAGCATGACCTTCTTGCGATCCCACCGGTCGGCGACCACCCCGGCAGGCACGTTCGCCACCATGTGCGCCGTCGCGAGCACCGACGACGCCAGGCCCATGTCCAGCGGCGAGCCCGACATGGCCAGGATGAGCAGCGGGAAGGAGACGAAGGTGATCTCGCTGCCCAGCTCGGAGAACAGCTGACTGGTCCACAGGATGTTGTAGTTCCGGTTGCGGGACAGGCGGACCGGCCCGCCACCGCCCACGTTCCCCGCCGGTACCCGTACGGTCCCCATCTGCGGTGTCAGCCCCCCTCGCCGGGGGCGGCGAGGGCGGCGAGAGCGCTGCCGTCGTCACGCGCCCGCCTGGCCAGCCGACCGGCGACCTGGACGAGATCGACCCCTCCCGTCTCCGGGTCGCGCAGGAACCGGCCGGTGTAGGTGGTGCGCCCGCCCGTGGGTTCTCGCATCGTGAAGCGCAGTCCCTCGAAGCAGGTCAGCTCGAACCGCTCCGCCGCGTTCGTCGTCAGACCGAGCCCGCCCGCGCCGTCCGCGACGACCGTGAACTCCATCTCCCCGTTGACGTACCGGCCCGCGCACTCCGGCGACCCCGGCGTCCGCGGCCCCGGCTCCGGAGGCCGAGACAGGCCACGGCCTCCCACGGCCCGTCCTGCCGGACGCAGCTCTTCCAGCAGGTCCTCCCAGAGCGCCACTCCGGTGGCCGCGTTCGTCGTCAGCGCGACCACGGTCCCAGCGGCCTCTTCGAACCGCAGGTGGCAGGAGGTTCCCTCACCCGTGCCGTCGTGTCCGAACCAGTCGGTCCCGGCGTCGCGGTATATCGCCCAGCCGAGCCCCCAGGAGTCGGCCATGCCGAACGGCCCCGCTTTCACGTCCGTGAGCTGGTCGCGGCGCATCTCGCGGGCGCAGTCACGGTCGATCGCCGCTTGGAGCGAGAGGGCGCCGAGATGCGAACGTGCGAACGTGACCAGGTCGGCGGCGCCGAGGGCGAGCCCCGCGCTCGGCGCCGCCACCTTCGGCAGGGTCTGCCCGGTGACCGGCAGTGGCCGGTCGCGCCCCTGCCGCACGGTGTGCCCGGTCGCCTGCGGCCGGAACCCCGAGGGCGGGCCGACGACGAACGCCGGCGCGATGTCCAACGGCTTCAGAAGGATCGCCTCCGTCGCCTCCCACCAGCTCATCCCGGTGACCACCTCGACGAGGTGTCCCGCCAGGATGTAGCCGATGTTGGAGTAGGAGAAGACGGTCCCCGGCGGATGCACGGCAGCGGACTCGCGGCAGTGCCGGGCCACCCAGCGGCGCCGGACCTCGGAGTGCTCCCCGCCCTCGTCGATGTTGGAGGCCAGCCCGCCGGTGTGGCTGAGCAGTCCCCGCGGCGTCATCCTCCCGCCGGGTCCCACCTCGGGGACGTATTCGGCCAGCGGCGCGTCGAGGTCGATGTCCCCGCCGCCCGCCAGCGCCATCACCAGCGTCGCGGTGAAGGGCTTGGTCAGCGAGCCGAGCGGGAAGGCCGACCTGCGGGTGACCGGTTCGCCGGACCCGTACGTCTCCTCGCCGATCTCGGCGGTGACGGTCTCGCCCGCGTGGTGCACGGCGAGTTGCGCCCCCGGTACGCGATGCTCGCGGGCCAGTCCCGCCAGCAGCGCGGGAAGGTCGATGTCCATGTTCACTCCCCTTCCATCTGGCCGGCGACCCGGTCGAGATGTACGGCGACGGCGCGCAGCGCGGCCACGAGGTCCTCCGCCAGTCCCGTGACCGTGGCATCGTCGTACGCGCCGGCCGCGTGGCTCCAGTCGAACCTCAGCCTGCCGTCCGCCACCGAGGCGGCGACCTCCAGCGGTCGGGCACCCGGCCCGTCGGCGGGCGACGCCGAAAGAAACGAGCGATACAGGACGCTCTCGCCGGGATCGGGCTGCTCGTGAAAGGCGAAGGCCACCCCTCGCCGGTTCCCCCCGGAAGGTTCGGGGGCCGGTGATCCCGCCGGGGTGAGATGGCGCAGCGCTCCATAGCCCAGGCCGTCGCCGGGAACGGCGCGGAGCCGTGCGCGGACGGCCCTGACGATCGCCGGCCAGTCGGGGCTGCCCTCGCCGGCGACACCGGGGACGTCCCTGCGGCCGGAGCCGCCGGGAGAGTCCGGGACCGCGGAGGCTGCGGGAACGCCGCGCGCGCCGAGCACGACGGGGAAGGTGGTGGCGAACCGGCCTGCGGTGCGGGACAGGTCGGCCTCGTCGAAGATCTCCCCTCTGCCGTGGCCCTCCAGCTCGATCAGCACACTGTCACCGCCCGTCCAGCGGCACAGCACCCACGTCAGCGCGCCGAGCAGCACCTCCCCGATCCCCGCGCGGAACGCCGAGGGCGCCGTGCGCAGGAGCAACCGGGTCTCATGCTCCTCCAGGGAGACGGACACGCGCCCGGAGGCCGCGGGCGGCGACGTGGGGACGGGCAGCGGCACGGCCTCGGGCAACGTCGTCCAGTACGTCATCTCCTCGGTGAATCCTCCCTCGGAGGTGTATCCGGCCAGCAGGCCGGCCCAGCGATGGAAGGGGAAGGGCTCCGGCCCCAGGTCCACCGGCGTTCCGGCCGCCCACTGCCGGTAGGCCCGCTCCAGGTCGTCGAGCAGGATCCGCCAGGATCGCGCGTCGACCGCCAGCGGGTGGACCGTGAGGCACAGCCACGGCCGCCTTCCCGGCCCGAGATCGAGCAGCGAGGCCCGTAGCGGCGACCCGCCCGGATCGAGGCCGCGAGCGGTCTCACCGGCCGCGAACCGGTCCACGACCTCTCGCGCGTCCACACCCCGTCCCCCGTCCGCCGCCATCCGCCCACCGGACCTCGTGACCGCGCGCGCACCGGGCCTCTCCGCCTCCCGTGTTCCGGGTCCCGCGACGTCGGAGAGGTCGAACCGGCGTAGCGGGTCGCCGCCGGCCTCCGGTGGCGCGGCGTGCTGCCACCAGGAACCGTCCGCGTACCCGAAGCGCGAGCGCAGCGCGTCGTGCCGTGCCACCAGCGCGGCCAGGGCCGCGCGCAGTCCCTCCTCCGCGGTGTCCTCGGCCAGTTCGACGAGCAGGGGCCGGGCGAGGCGGTGCGGGGACGGCCCGTGCGTCTGGACGAACTCGCGCTGGCCGGGGGTGAGGGGAGCCGGGCCCGACACCCGCGCGCCGGCCGCCTCCCCCGGTCCCGTCGCGGTCGCGAGCCGCGCCACGGTCTGGTTCAGGAACAGGTCCCTCGGTGAGACGCGCAGCCCGGCTCGTCTGGCCCTGTGGATGACCTGCATGGTCAGCAGCGAGTCACCGCCGAGGTCGAAGAAGTTGTCCTCCACTCCGATCCGGTCCACCTCGACACCGAGGACCTCGGCCCAGATCCCGGCCAGCGACAGCTCGGTCGCGTCGCGCGGGGCGACGCGGCCGGCGCTTGAGGCCACCTCCTCGGGAGCGGGCAGCGCGCGCCGGTCGGCCTTCCCGCTCGACGTCAGCGGAAGCTCCTCCAGCGGGACGAAGAAGGCGGGCACCATGTAACCCGGCAGGGACCGACCGGTGTGTTCGCGCAGTTCAGCGGCGGTCGGCGGCGTCTCCCCCGCGGGCACCAGGTACGCCGCCAGCCGCCGGTCGCCCGGTCTGTCCTCCCTGACCACCACCACCGCGGACGCGACGCCCGGGTGTGCGAGCAGGACGCTCTCGATCTCACCGAGCTCGATCCGGAACCCGCGGATCTTCACCTGGTCGTCGACCCTGCCCACGAACACCAGCACGCCGTCGGCCCGCCACCGGACCACGTCGCCCGTGCGGTACATCCGCGCGCCGGCGGGGCCGAACGGGTCGGCCACGAACCGCTCCGCGGTCAGCGCGGGGCGACCCAGGTAGCCGCGGGCCACACCGTCCCCCGCGATGTACAGCTCCCCGGGCACGCCGGGAGGCACCGGCTGGCAGAAGCGGTCCAGCACGTACACCCTGGTGTTGGCGATCGGCACGCCGATGGCCGCCGCCGCGTCCCCGGCCTCGACCGCCGCCGCGGTGGACCAGATCGTGGTCTCCGTCGGCCCGTACAGGTTGGTCACCGACCGCGCCGACCCCGCCAGCGCCCTCGCCAGGTCCGGCGGCAGCGCCTCCCCGCCGACGAGGACGCGCACGTCCCCGAGGACCTGACCGGCCTCTTCGACGGCCGCCCGCCACAGGCTGGGCGTGGCCTGGATGACCGTCACGGACTCCTCCGCGACGACCCGCCGCAGCCGCCGCGGGTCGTGGACCAGGTCGCGCCCGGCCAGGACCACGGCCGCACCGCTGATCAGCGGCACGAACAGTTCCAGGCCCGCGATGTCGAACCCGACCGTCGTCATCGCCAGCAGGCGGTCGCGGGAGCCGAGACCGAACCGATCCCGCATGTCCACCAGGAAGTTGCGCAGGTTGCCCCGGGAGACCACCACTCCCTTGGGCCTGCCGGTGGAGCCGGAGGTGTAGATGGTGTAGGCCGCGCTGTCCGGGTGGAACTCGGGGCGGAACCCGCCGGTGGGGCGGGTGTCCGGCGCGGCGAGGACCTCGGGGTCGTCGAGGGAGACCCGGGGCACCGCCTCGAAGATGTCCGCCAGGGCCTCGGGCTCCGGGCCGCCGGTCAGCAGCAGCGCCGGAGCGGCGTCGCCGAGCACGAACGCCACACGCTCACGTGGGTGTTCCAGGTCGAGAGGCAGGTAGGCCGCGCCCGACTTGAGCACCGCGAGCATCGCCACCACCAGGTCCGCCGTCCGGGGTAACGCCAGCCCCACCAGGGTCTCGGGGCCGGCGCCCCGCGAGCGCAGCAGGTGGGCGAGCCGGTCGGCGCGCTCGTCCAGATCCGCGTACGTGAGCGTGACGTCCTCGCAGACCAGCGCGGTCGCGTCCGGGGTGGCCGCCGCCTGGTCCTCGAAGAGGCGGGACAGGTCGGCGAAAGGCATCTCGCGGTCGGTGTCGTTCCACTTCACCAGCGATCGCTCGCGCTCGGCGCTGGTCAGCAGACGCACCTCGGAAAGCCGGCGTCCAGGGTCGGCCGCGACGGCGTCGAGGAGCATCGCCAGGTGCCTGGTCATGCGCTCGATCGTGGTCTCGTCGAACAGGCCCGTGCTGTAGGCGACGGCCACGGTCAGCGCGCCCCGCTGCTCGTAGAAGTTCACGATCAGGTCGTGGCTGACCTCCCCGCTCGTGACGGGCAGCGCCTCGACGTGGATTCCCGGCAGGTCCGTCTCCCCCGTCGGGGTGTTCTCCAGCACCACCATGACCTCGACCAGAGGGGTGCGGCTGGGGTCCCGCTCGGGCCGCATGACCTCCACGAGCCGCTCGAACGGGACGTCGTCGTGGGTGAACGCCTCCAGCACCGTCGCGCGGACCTGCGAGAGCAGCTCGCCGAAGGAGGAGGACTCCTCCACCCGGGACCTCAGCACCACGGTGTTGACGAAGAACCCGACCAGTCCCTCCAGCTCGGTCCTGTTACGGCCGGAGGTCGCCGTTCCCACCGCGACGTCCTGCTGGCCGCAGTAACGGGCGAGCAGCACCTGTGTGGCGGCGGTCAGGACCATGAACAGGGTGGCGTCGTGCCCGCGCGCGACGGCCCGCAGCCGGTCCACGACCTCGGGCGGTATCTCCATCGTGTGCGTCGCGCCCGCGGAGGCGCGTACGGCGGGCCGCGGCCGGTCCACGGGCAGCGCCGGCGAGACCATCCCGTCGAGCCGCCGCCTCCAGTAGCCGAGGTGCTCGTCGAGTGCCGGCCCCTCCAGCCGTTCCCGCTGCCAGGCGGCGAAGTCGGCGTACCGTACGGGAAGCGGTGCCGGCTCCCTTCGCTCGCCACCGGATCCGGCGGAGCCGTTCGTCTCGATGGAGTAGAAGGCGGCGAAGTCCTCGGCGAGCACTCCCATCGACCAGCCGTCGGTCACGATGTGGTGCATGAGCAGCGCCAGTACCTGGTCGGCGTCGTCGAGACGGATCAGCACGGCACGGAACAGCGGACCCCGCCGCAGGTCGAAGGGGCGTGACGCCTCCTCCTCCAGGCGCCGCCACATCCCGGCCTCGCGCTGCCCCGTCGGCGTCCCCCGCAGATCGACCGATTCGAGGACCGCCCCCGAGGCCGCCCTGGAAACGGGTTCGGAGAGCGGGTGGATCGTCTGGAAGCCCCGGCCCTCGACGTCGCCGAACGTGGTGCGCAGCGACTCGTGCCGCCGCACCAGCCTCCGCAGGGCGGCCGACGCCGCGTCGAGGTCCAGCTCGCCGCGGAGCCGCAGCGCGAGGACCGTGTTGTATCCGGTGCCCTCTGGATCGAACGCGTCGAGGAACCACAGGCGCTGCTGGGCGAACGAGAGCGGGAGGTCGTCGTCGCGGTCCACCACCCCGATCGTGTCCGGCCCGTCGCCGGGGACCCCGGCACGGAGCAGCGGGGCGAGCGTCGCGACGGTCGGCGTGTCGAAGAGCTGCCGGGGTGGCGGCGCCGAGCCGAAGGCGGCCCGGACCCGCGAGATGATCTGGATGCTGAGGATCGAGTCGCCGCCGAGGTCGAAGAAGTTGTCGTCCACCCCGACCCGGGCGAGGTCCACCTGGAGCACCTCGGCCCAGATGGCGGCCAGCGTGCGTTCGGTCGCGTCGCGCGGGGCGACGTACACCGTGCCGGTGTCGGCGGCCCTGCCGGGGTCGGGCAGCGCCCGGCGGTTCACCGTCCCGCTCGGGTTCAGCGGCAGCGCCTTCAGGGTCACGAACGCGGACGGCACGGCGTGCCCGGGAAGGATTCCGGTGAGGAAGGCCTTGAGCTCCGCCGCGTCCACCTCCTCCCCCGAGGGCACCGCGTAGCCGACCAGTCGGAGACGTCCCGGGGCGTCCTCCCAGGCGGCGACCGCCGCGGCGGCGACGCGGGGGTGACGGGCCAGGGCCGACTCGATCTCGCCCAGTTCCACACGGAAGCCCCTGATCTTGACCTGGTCGTCGACCCGGCCCAGGAACTCCAGGTTCCCGTCCGCGCGGCGGCGCACCAGGTCTCCGGTGCGGTACATCCGGCCCTGGCCGCCGGGGGCGAACGGGTCCTTCGTGAACCGCTCCGCGGACAGCTCCGCGCGGTTCCAGTAACCCCGCGCCACCCCGTCGCCGCCGATGTGGAGCTCTCCGGCGACACCGAGCGGCACCGGACGCATCTCCCCGTCCAGCACGTAAACGGGGGTGTTGACCAGCGGGCGCCCGATGGGCACGAAGGCGGCGTCTCCCACGGGGTCGCCGCCGAGCTGGAAGACCGTGGAGTCCACGGTCGTCTCGGTGGCGCCGTAGGCGTTGACGACCACGGTGTCCCGCCCCACCCCGCGCAGCACCTCCTCGGCGTCTCCCGCGGGCCAGCCTTCGGAGCCGACCATGAGGACGCGCAGCGAGTCGAGCCGCACTCCGCGCCGCCCGGCCTCCTGGACGAGGGCTCTGGCCAGCGACGGGACCGTCACCAGGATCTCCGCGCCGGTGCGGGCCAGGATCTCCAGCAGGACGGGCGGGTCCGCCACCGCCTCGGCCGGGCACACTTCCATCGTCCCGCCGAACAGGGCGGACAGCAGGAAGTCGCCGAAGAACAGGTCCACCGACAGGCTCGACACCGACAGGGAGCGTGGCCGCGTACCGGACAGGCCGTAGCGGGCGTCCCAGGCGCGCACCATGTGGTGGACGTTGCGGTGCTCGACCATCACGCCCTTCGGGCGGCCGGTGGATCCCGAGGTGTAGACGACGTAGGCCAGGTCGGCCGGTGTCACGGCGACGTCCGGCGGCGACGCGGGCAGCCGGTCGAGGGCGGCCCGGTCCCGGTCCAGGCACACGACGGACATCGGGTGCGTCTCAGCTGCGAACGAGGACGAGGTGGACGGCGCGAGCCGCTCCAACAGCCGCTCCTGGGTCACCACCACCGGCGCCGACGCGTCCCGCAGCATCGTCGCCAGCATCGCGGGCGGGTATCCGGGATCGAGCGGCACGAACGCGCCCCCCGCCTTCAGCACCCCCAGCAGCGCGACCATCGCGTCCACGCCGCGCTCGACGCACACCCCCACCAACATGCCGGGAGCCACCCCCGTCTCCACCAGGCGGTGGGCCAGCCGGTTGGCCCGCCCCTCCAGATCGGCGAAGGTCAGCGCGTCCTCACCGCAGCTGACGGCGACGGCGTCCGGGGTGAGAGCGGCCCTCTCGGTGAACAGTTCGTGGACGCACCCGGCGGGCGGGAACTCCACGACGGGGCCGTTCCACTCCCCCAGGAACCGCTCCCTCTCGGACGCGGTGAGCAGGGGCAGGTCCGCCACCGGGCTCGCCGGGTCCGCGGCGATCGCGCCGAGGACCGTCTCCAGGTGACCGGCCATGCGTTCCACGGTGGGCTCGTCGAACGAGGCGGGGTCGTACCCCAGTGCCAGGGTCAGCTCCTCCGCCGCGTGGGCGGTGAGGGTGAGCGGGTAGTTGGTCTGCTCGTCACCCCGGTGGTCACGCACGCGCAGCCCGTGCCTGGCCGCCGCGTCGGGGTCGTACGGGTAGTTCTCGAACACCACGACGCTGTCGAACAGGTTGGTGCCCCTGGGCACGTCGGCGCACGCGTGGATCTGCGCCATCGACAGGTACTCGTACTCGCGGGATCCGGCCTGCGCGTCCTGGAGACGCCGCAGCCAGGACGTCACCCGTTCGGCGCCGTCCACGTCGATCCTGACGGGTATGACGCCGACGAACAGCCCGATGATCGACTCCGAGCCGGGGAGCCCGGCGGGGCGGCCGGAGACCGTCGCCCCGAAGCAGACGTCCCGACCTCCGCCGTAGCGGGACAGCAACAGCGCCCACGCGCCCTGCACCAGGGTGTTGACGGTCAGCCGGGCGTGCCTGGCGCACTCGTACAGTCTGCCGGACAGTTCCCTCGGCAGCCGCAGCCGGATCTCCCTGGAGGAGCGCGCTCCGTGTGCCCGCGCCACCGGCCGGTCGAACGGCAGCGGGGTCGGCGCGGTCATGCCCGCGAGCACCTCCCGCCAGTGCCCCTCCGCCTCGGCCCGGTCCTGGCGCGCCAGCCACCCGACGTAGTCCCGGTACGGCGGGCGGGACGTCACCGCCCTCGCGTGCCCGCCGACGAGGGCCGCGTACTGCTCGAACACCTCCGACAGCACGTGCGAGGAGCTCCAGCCGTCCAGCGTCATGTGGTGCGCGGCCCACAGGACCTGCACCTCGGTGCCCGACAGCCGTACGAGGTCCAGCCGGGTCAGCGGAGCGACGCCCAGGTCCAGCCGCCGCTCGGCACGGCTTTCCCACAGCCTCCGCACCGCTTCCCGCCGCTCGGGTTCCGGCAGGTCGCGAAGGTCGTGATGGGTGACGGGGACCCGCACACCCCGGCGGACGACCTGCACGGGCTCGGGGACACCCTCCCAGATCACCGCCGTACGCAGGGCGGGCGTGCGGTCGACGACCCGCTGCCAGGCCTCGGCCAGCCTCTCCGGGTCGGTGACCCCCTCCAGCACCATCGAGAAGTGACCGGCGTAGATGTCGGCGTCGGGCTCGGCCAGCGAGTGGAAGAGCATGCCGCTCTGCATGGGGGTCAGCGGGTAGACGTCCTCCACGAACCGGCCGTCCCCGGCCAGCCTGTCCACCGTGGCCTGGTCGAGCGCGGCGAGCGGGAAGTCGGAGGGAGTGCAGCCGCCCGCGCCCGGCTCCGCGCAGTGTCCGACGATCCCTTCCAGGGCGGACGTCATCCGCGCCGCCAGCGCCTCGACGGTCTCCTCGTGGTGGACGGCGGCGGAGTAGGTCCAGCGGAACTCCAGCTCGTCGCCGTCGACGAACCCGGTGATCTCCAGCAGATGCCGCCTGACCTGCTCGGGGCTCCGCTCGGCGCCAGGGTGGGGAAGCCGCCCGGCGACAAGCCCTCCACGCCCGCCGGACCCGGTGTCGAGCCGCCCAAGGTAGTTGAACCCCACCTCGGGGCCGCGGCCCGCGCCCGGCACGCGGCCGGGCGCGCCGAGGTGGCGCAGCGCGCCGTACCCCAGTCCGTGGCCCGGCACCGCGCGAAGCTGCTCCTTGACCGACTTGAGCGTCTCCCCCCAGCCGGGCTCCGCGGGGAGGCTCAACGCGACGGGGAAGACGGTGGTGAACCAACCGACGGTCCGTGAGAGATCGACGTCGGGGAACAGATCGGCGCGGCCGTGCCCCTCCACCTCGACCAGGGCGGTGTCCTCGCCGGTCCACTCGCACAGCACCCTGCCCAGCGCCGCGAGCAGCACGTCGTTGATCTGGGTCCGGTAGACCTCGGGAACGTCGCGCAGCAGGGCCCGGGTGCTCTCCGCGCCCAGGCGCGCGGTCACGGTGCGCATGGACGCGACAGTGTTTTCAGCGTGCCCGGCGTGCCCGGCGTGCCCGGCGTGCCCGGTGTTCCGGTCGGCGATGTCCACCGGCAGCGCGGCGCCCCCGGTCGCGGCCTCGTCCAGGCGGGTCCAGTGGTCCAGCTCGTGGTCGAGGCCACCCGCCGCCACGTGGTCGGCGAGACGCCGTGCCCACTCCTGGAAGGAGGTCGTCTTGGCGGGGAGCCGGACGTCGTGGCCCGCCTCGGCCTGCCGGTAGGCGTCCTCCAGGTCGGGCAGCAGGATCTGCCAGGAGACGGCGTCGACCACGAGATGGTGGGCCACCAGGAACAGCCGGGGACGGCGCCCCTCGCCGAGCACGAAGAGCAGCGCCCTGAACAGGGGGCCGGTGTCCAGCCGGAATCCCTCCTGCGCGGCCAGCACGGCCTCGCGCATCCGCGCCTCCCGGTCGGCGTCGCCGATTCCCGACAGGTCGATCCGCCGCAGCGGGTCGCCGTCCTGCGCGGTGGCGTTGTACTGCCGCCACCGGCCGCCCTCGCGCACGACGCGCAGGCGCAGGGCGTCGTGGTGGGCGAGCAGCGCGGTCAGGGCCGCGCGCAGCGCCTCCTCGTCGGGTTCCTCGGCGAGTTCGAGGAACACCGCCTGGTTGAACCGGTCCACACTCTCGGTGAGGTTCTCGAAGAACCAGTGCTGGACGGGGGTGAGCGGTACCTCCCCCGACACCGTTCGCCGCTCGGCGCGCCGCGGTTCCTCCGCGACCGCCTCCGCGGCCAGCTCGGCGACGGTCTGGCGCAGGAAGGTCTGCTTGGCCGTCACGCGCAGCCCGGCCTCGCGGGCGCGGGCCACGACCCGCAGGCCCAGGATGGAGTCGCCGCCGAGGTCGAAGAAGTTGTCCTCCACACCCACCCGGTCCACACCGAGCAGTTCGGACCAGACCTCGGCGAGGATCCTCTCGGCGGGCGTGCGGGGCTCGACGTAGCGGGTCCCGGCCTCGCGATCCCCGGTCGGCGCGGGCAGCGCCCGCCGGTCCACCTTGCCGTTGACGGTCACCGGCAGGCGTTCCAGTACGACGAACGCCGAGGGCACCATGTGCTCGGGCAGCGTGGCACGCAGGAAGGCGCGCAGCTCCGCCAGGTCGGGGGCGCCGGAGGGGGCGGGAACGAGGTAGGCGACCAGACGCCGGTCGTCCCGGGCGCCGGACCTGACCGCCACCGCCGCCTCCTCCACGCCGGGGTGCCCGGCGAGGACGGCCTCGACCTCGCCGAGTTCGACCCGGAAGCCTCTGATCTTGACCTGGTCGTCGGTGCGGCCCGCGTACTCCAACTCGCCGCCGGGCAGTCGGCGCGCACGGTCGCCGGTGCGGTACATGCGGGTGCCCGGCGGGCCGTACGGGTCGGCGACGAAACGTTCGCCGGTCAGCCCGGGGCGGCGCAGGTACCCGCGGGCCAGGCGGGGCCCGGCGAGGTACAGCTCGCCGGGGACCCCCACGGGCACCGGCCGCAGCCGCTCGTCCAGCACGTAGGCGCGGACGCTGCGAAACGGGCGGCCGATGGGCACCGTCCCCGTGCGGCCGTCACCGGGGGTGAGCGCCTGGGTCATGGTGGCGCCGATCGTGGACTCGGTCGGTCCGTAGCCGTTGAACATCCGCCGTCCGGCCGACCAGGTCCGCACCAGCCCCGGAGGACAGGCCTCGCCCGCGACGACCAGGACCGTACCGTCGGGGACGGCGTCGCCGGGCAGCACGGTCAGCGCGGTCGGGGGCAGGGTGAGGTGGGTGAGCCCCTCCCTGGCGATCAGCTCGGCGAGCGGAGGCCCGGGCGCCCGCTCCTCGGAGGTGGCGACGACCAGCGTGCCACCGGACAGGAGAGCGAACATCAGCTCCCAGAAGGCCCCGTCGAAACTGAAGGAGGCGAACTGCAACACCCGCGTCCCCGGGCCCGCGCCCAGTCGCTCGCGCTGGGTGAGCACCATGTCGTACAGGCCGGTGTGGGGGACCGCGACCGCCTTGGGGCGGCCGGTGGAGCCGGAGGTGTAGATCACATAGGCGGGATGCGCGGGGTTCTGGCGGATCTCCCCCGTCCGGTCCGGAGGAGCCGCGTGCGCCAGGGCGAGGGCGGTCTCCGGCGCGTCCAGCACGAGAAGGGGAGTCCCCGCCGGCAGCCGGTCCACCTCCTCCGCGGTGGTCAGGGTGAGGATCGGCTCGGCGTCCTCCACCATCGTCCGGACGCGTTCCGCGGGGTAGTCCAGGTCGAGCGGCAGGTACGCGGCACCGCTCTTCAGGACGGCGAGGATCGCGACGACGGTCTCGGCCGACCGGGGAACGGCGACCCCGACGATGCGTTCCGGCCCGGCGCCCCGGCTCGCCAGCAGCCGGGCCAGCCGGTCCGCCCGTTCGTCCAGTTCGCCGTAGGTGAGGCTCCGCCCGGCGTGGACGACGGCGACGGCCGAGGGGTGAGCCGTGACCTGCTCGGCGAACATCTCGGAGACCGTACGCGGCTCGGGACCGCCGCCCTCGCCGCACCACGTGTCGGTCAGCAGGCGGTACTCGGCGGCGTCCAGGAGGGGAAGGTCGGCGATCGGCCGCTCGGGAGCGTCCGCGATCGCCGACAGGAGCGTCAGCAGATGAGCGGCCATCCGCTCGGCGGTCTCCGCCTCGAACAGGTCCGTACCGTACCCGAGGTGGGTGACGAGCGCGCCGTCGCGCTCGTAGAAGTCGAACGAGAGGTCCATGGGCGCCACCAGCACCGGCGGGCGGATCTCCTCGACCTGTACGCCCGGCAGCTCGACCCTCCCCCCGGGCGCGTTCTGCAGGTTGACCGCGACCTCGGCGAGCGGGAGCCGGCTGGGGTCGCGCTCGGGCCGCAGGGCCTCCACGAGTCGCTGGAAGGGCACCTCGTCGTTGTCGAAGGCGTCCAGCACGGTGGAACGGGCCGTACCGAGGAAGGTGGTGAACGGCACGGACTCGTCGACCTGGCAGCGCAGCACCAGGGTGTTGACGAAGAAGCCGATCAACTTCTCCAGTTCGACCCGGTTACGGCCGCTGGTCGCGGTGGCGACCGCGACGTCCCGCTGCCCCGAGTAGCGCGCGAGCAGGATCTGCACCCCGGCGACCAGGGTCATGAACAGGGTGGCGCCGTGCCCGCGGCCCACCTCCCGCAGCCGCGACACCACGTCGGAGGGCACCTCGAAGACGTGGGCCGCGCCCGCGGAGGACCTGACCGGCGGCCGCGGCCGGTCGGTGGGCAGGTCGAGCGGGGCGAGCCCGTCGAGCCGCTCGCGCCAGTGGGCGATCCGGCCGTCGAGCGCCGTGCCGGACACGCGGTCCCGCTGCCAGGAGGCGAAGTCGGCGTAGCGCAGCGGCAGCGGCGGCAACGGCGACGGCTCGCCCCTGATCTCGGCCGCGTACAGCGCGTTCAGCTCGTCGGCGAAGACGCCCATGGACCAGCCGTCGGTGGCGATGTGGTGCGTGCTGAGGGCGAGCACGTGCTCGTCGGGGCCGAACCTGAGCAGGCCGGCCCGGAACACCGGCCCCCGGCGCAGGTCGAAGGGGCGCCCCGCCTCCCGCAGCAGCCACTCGCGCAGCGGGGCCTCGCGGTCGCCCCCGTGAGGTACGCGCGCCTCGGTGACCTGGATCGGCACCGGCGCGGCGGGACGCACGGTCTGCACGCCCAGGCCGTTCACCGAGTCGAAGGTGGTGCGCAGCGACTCGTGCCGCTCCACCAGGCGGTCGACGGCGAGCCTGAGCACGCCGACGTCCAGGTCGCCGGTGAGCCGGAGCACCAGAGGGACGATGTACTCGGCGCTCTCCGGCTCCATCTCGTACCTGAACCAGAGCCGCTGCTGGGCGGGTGACTGCGGCGACGTCCCTCCGGGCGGGGTGCGCGGGATCTCCTCAACCTCCGGGGAGGCCGGGCTCTCACCGGCCAGCCGCCGTCGCATCGCCTCGCGCAGGTGCGCGGGCAGGGCGGCCACGCGGCCGTCGCGCGAAGAAGGGGCGTTCATGGCGTTCTCCCTTTCGGGGTCGGCTGGCCTGGTCACGAGTTCCGGCTCTGGGCGATCTGTTCGAAGGACGCCAGGATCCTGTCCTGAAGGACCTCCGCCAGGGCGGCGACGGTCGGGGCGGCGAAGAGCTCCCTCGGGGAGATCTCGACGTCGAACGCGCGCCGCGCCCTGGAGGCCACCCGCAGGCTGGTGATGGAGTCACCGCCCAGGTCGAAGAAGTCGTCGTGCACCCCGACCCGCTCGACCGCCAGCACTTCCGCCCAGATTCGGACAAGGGCCTCCTCGGTCGGGTCGCGCGGAGCCACGTAGCCGGCGCTCGCGCCCCCCCTCGCCTCCGGCTCCGGCAGCGCCCGGCGGTCCACCTTGCCGTTGGCGTTCAGCGGCAGCCGCTCCAGGGAGACGAACGCGGAGGGGACCGCGTAGGAGGGGAGCCGCTCGGCCAGCGCCCCTGCCAACTCGGCCGGGGAGGGCGGGGTGTGTCCTGCGGCCGGCACCACGTAGCCCACGAGGTACCTGCGCCCGGCGGCCTCCTCACGGGCGACGACCACCGCCTCGGCCACGTCGGGGCGGGCGTGCAGCGCGGCCTCGACCTCGCCCGTCTCGATGCGGAACCCGCGGATCTTCACCTGGTCGTCGGCCCGGCCGAGGAACTCGATGTCCCAGCCGTCACCGCCGTCCCCTCCCCCGCCGTTCGCGCTCCAGCGGACCCTGTCGCCGGTGCGGTACAGGCGGCCCCCCGTACCGAACGGGTCGGCGACGAACCGTTCCGCGGTGAGCGCGGGCCGGCCGAGATATCCCCTGGCCAGGCCGCTTCCCGCGAGATACAGCTCGCCGGGAGCGCCGGGCGGCACGGGCGCGAGGTCGTGGTCCAGCACGTAGACGCGCATACCGTCCATCGGGCGGCCGATCGGCGCGGCACCCGCGCCGGCGAGCCTCGGCGTCATCTCGCGGCAGGTGGCGAAGGTCGTGGTCTCCGTGGGGCCGTAGACGTGGTGGACCGCCGTCTCCGGGCAGTGCTCCATCACCCGCAGGAACGCCGCCGGCGAAGCGGCCTCACCTCCCGTCCACACCTCACGCAGCCCGGCGAAGCATCCGGGCAGCTCCTCGGCGAAGAGGTTGAACAGCGCCGTGGTGAGGAACATCCCGGTGACCCCGTGCGCGGCGACCAGCCGCGACACGCTCCTCGCGTCCAGTTCGCCCTCGGCGACCACCACCCGGCCACCGGCCAGCAGCGGTACCCACATCTCGTAGGTGGCGGCGTCGAAGGCGTGCGGGGAGTGGAACAGGACACGCTCGTGCCCTCCCGAGCGCCACCGGCGGTCCGCGGCCAGGCTCACGATGTTGCGGTGGGTGACCGCCACGCCCTTGGGCACCCCGGTCGAGCCGGAGGTGTACATCACGTATGCCAGCCGGTCGGGGTCCCCGACGGCCCGTTCCCCGAGCGGGGGTCCGTCCAGGACCTCGTCGCCGTCCACCACGACCACCGGGGGAACCTTGTGGATCGTGTCGCCGCCCGCGGACCCCGGCCCGGTGATCCCGGCGGTCTGCGAGACCGTCGCCCGGTCCGTCAGCACCGCCACCGCCTCGGTGTCCCGCAGGATCCAGCGCAGCCGGTCGGGCGGGTAGCTCGGGTGCAGCGGGACGTAGGCGCCCCCGGCCTTGAGCACGGCGAGCATCGAGACCAACGCGTCGGCCGAGCGGACCTGGAACACCGCCACCCGCGACTCCTCGGCCACCCCCAGGGACGCCAGGTGACGCGCCAGCCTGTCGGAGCGCTCGTCCAGGTCCGCGTACGTGAGAGTCTCGCTCTCCGACACCACGGCCACCTCGTCGGGGACCGCGCGCGCCCGGTCGGCGAACAGCCGGTGAACGCACGATCCGGGGACGTCTCCGGCCGTGTCGTTCCACTCCACCAGCATCCGGCGGCGCTCGCGCGGCGACTGCGAGGGCAGCGACCGGATGTTCCGCTCCGGGTCGGCCGCGATCTCCTCCAGCAACGCGGCCAGGTTCTCCCCGAGGCGCCGCACCGTGGCGGGGTCGAACAGTGCCTCGTCGTGGAGCAGCACGAAGGACAGCTCCTCCCCCGGGTAGACGACCAGGTTGAGGGGGTGGCCGTTCACCTCGGCGGCGTCGACGTCGCGCAGCCGCACTCCGGCGGCGGTGGCCGGGGCGTGGTCGACCGGGTAGTTCTCGAAGACCACGATGCTGTCGAAGAGTCGCGCGCCGGGCGGCAACTCACTCCAGGAGCGCACCTGGGGCAGCGACACGGCGTCGTGCTCGCGCGCCCGCGCCTGTTCCTCCTGCAGCTCGCGCAGCCACGGCACGAGGGGCGCCCTCTCGTCCACGACGACCCGGACCGGCAGCGTCTCGATGAAGATGCCGATCATTGACTCCGCGCCCGCCAGGTCCGCGGGACGGCCGGAGACCGTCGCGCCGAAGCAGATGTCGGGGGCGCCGCCGTAGCGGGACAGCAGGATCCCCCAGGCGCCCTGCACGAGGGTGTTCAGCGTGATCCCCCCGTGCCTGGCGTGTTCGGCGAGCCTCCGCGAGACCGCGGCCGGCAGCCTCACGTTCACCCGCCCGGCCGCGCGGGGCCGGTGGTCCGGGGTGGGCGGGCGGTCGTACGGCAGGGGTGTCGGCTCGGTGAACCCGGCGAGCGTCCCGCGCCAGTACGTCTCGGCGGCCGCCTCGTCCCGGCCGAGTAGCCACTCGACGTGGTCGCGGAAGGGCCGGCGCGCCTCGGGCCGCCAGTCACGTCCCTCGACGCGCGCGGCGTAGCAGGAGAGCACGTCCGCGAGCAGCCGGTGGACGCTCCACCCGTCCAGCAGGATGTGGTGCAGGGTCCACAGGACCCGTACCCGGGTGTCGTCGAGCCGGATGATCGCCAGCCGGGTGAGCGGGGGCGCGGTGAGGTCCAGCCCGGCCTCCCTGTCCCGGGTGAGCAGCCGCTCCAGTTCGAGCCGCCGCTCCGCCTCCGGCAGGTCGCGCCAGTCGTGGTGGGCCACCGGAGGCCGCGCCCGCCGGTGGACGATCTGTAGCGGATGGTCGAGCCCCTCCCACGCGACGGAGGTGCGCAGGACCGGGGTCCGCTTCGCGACGAGCCGCCATGCCTCGCCGAGCGCCTCGGGGTCGGTGACCCCCTCGACCACCATCTCGAACCGGGCCGTGTAGACGTCCGAGCCCGGTGCCATCAGACCGTCGAAGAGCATGCCGCTCTGGGTGGGGGTCAGGGGGTAGACGTCCGTCACGGTCCGGCCGGTGCCGACCAGCGCGTCGAGGCTCGCCTGGTCGAGCCGGGCCAGCGGGAAGTCCGAGGGGGTGCGTCCGCCCGCGCCCGGCTCGGCGCAGTGCCGGACGATCCGTTCCACGGTCGCGGCGAACTCGTGGGCCAGCCGCTCGACGGTGGCGGGCCGGTGCAGATCGGGCGAGTAATACCAGGTGACCTGGAGTCGCCCGGATCTGACGGAGCCGACGACGTCGAGTACGTGCGGGCGGTTGTCGCGCGGGTCCTGGAACAGCTCGATACCGGAGATCTCGCGGTAGAGGTCGTCTTCCGCGGCCTCGGTGTCGAACCGGCCGAGGTAGTTGAGGCAGATCTGGGGGACCGGGTCTCCCGCGAGCGGGGAACCGTCCCGGTAGCGCAACGCGCCGTACCCCAGCCCGCGCCGGGGGACCGCCCGCACCTGCTCCTTGATCGCCTTGAGGAGAACGCCCGGTTCGTCGTCGCCGGGGACCTCCAGAGCCAGGGGGAAGTAGCTGGTGAACCACCCGACCGTGCGCGTGAGGTCCACGTCGGGGAGGATCTCCTCGCGTCCGTGGCCCTCCAGCCCGAGCAGGAGGCGGTCGCGCCCGGTCCATCCGGAGACGACGCGGGCGAGGGCCGCCAGCAGCACGTCGGTGATCTCGGTGCGGTAGACGTCGGGGACCTCGCGCAGCAGGGCCCGGGTGGTGGCCTCGTCCAGCTCGACGGAGACCTCACGGGTGCTCTCCACGGTGTTGAGCCCGCGCCCGCCCCCGGGAGGCGCCTGCCGCGCCTCGCCGAGTTGTCCTGCGGAGGGCGTCTCGGAAGGGCTGCCGCCGGAGGGACGGGCGAGGAGTTCGCGGAAGGACCCGCCGAGGGGCCCGTCGAGAGGCAGGTCCGCGGCGGTGCCCTCGCGGCTCACCTCGGCCCAGTGGTCCAGTTCGTCGTCGAATCCACCGGCCCGGACATGCTCGGCCAGTCGCAGGCTCCAGTCCTGGAACGAGGTCGTGACGGGGCCCAGGTCGACGCTCTCTCCCCGGAGCACCTGGCCGTACGCGGTGCGCAGGTCCTCCAGCAGGATGCGCCACGACACACCGTCCACCACGAGGTGGTGGACGGTCAGCAGCAGCCGCGGCCCGCGCCCGGTCCTGAACAGCACGGCGGCGACCAGCGGTCCTGCGCCGAAGTCGACGCGGGCCTGCGCGGACGCCGTCTCCCGCTCCACCGCGGCGTCCAGCTCCGCGCCGGTGAGGCCGGACAGGTCCGCCAGGCGCAGGATCTCCCCGTCCTCGGCGGGGACGACCCGCTGTGACCAGCCGCCCCCGCCTCCTGTGGAGGTCTCGAAGCGTGCCCGCAGCGCGTCGTGCCGCTCGACCAACGCCGCGACCGCCGCCCGCAGCGCCGTCTCGTCGACGTCGCCGGCGAGTTCCACGGTGACGAACTGGTTGAACACCTCGGGGACGGTGAATCTCTCGAAGAGGAAGTGCTGGATGGGCGTCAGCGGTGCCCTACCGCCCGCGGTGGCGCCCGCCGCGTTCCCAGGCCCGCCGATGGTCGTGGTGCCGCGCGCCTCGGTCACGTGCGGGCTCAGCGCGGCGATCGTCTGCCGGCGGAACAGGTCCCTGGAGGTGAATCGCAGCCCGGCCGCGCGGGCCCTGGACACGAGCTGGATGGCGAGGATGGAGTCGCCGCCGAGGGCGAAGAAACCGTCCTCGACACCGACCCGGTCGACGCCCAGCACCTCGGCCCAGATCACGGCAAGTTCCCGCTGCACGGGGTCGCCCGGCGGGACGTAGCCACCGTTCTGGCGCCCGGCGGCGCCGGGCTCCGGCAGTGCCGCGCGGTCCACCTTGCCCCGCGCGGTCAGCGGGAACTCCTCAAGGACGACGATCGCGGCGGGCACCATGTGGTCCGGCAGGATCGAGGCCGCGAAGGCGCGCAGCCCGTCCGGGTCGGGCCGGGCGTCTCCCGCGGGGACCACGTATCCCGTCAGCGCCAGACGATCGTGGCCCGGCCTGGCCGTGGTGGCCACGACGACGGCCTCGGCCACGCCGGGGTGACCCTGCAGCGCGCTCTCGATCTCCCCGGGCTCCACCCGGAAGCCCCGGATCTTCACCTGCTGGTCGGTGCGGCCGAGATACTCCAGGTCGCCTCCGGGCAACCGGCGGACGAGGTCCCCGGTACGGTACATCCGGCCGCCGGGGGCCCCGAAGGGATCGGCGACGAACCGCTCGGCGGTCAGGTCCGGCCTGTTCAGATAGCCCCTGGCCAGTCCCGCACCCGCGAGATAGAGCTCCCCCGCGACCCCCACGGGCACCGGGTTGGCGTAGTCGTCCAGGACGTACGCCGCGGTGTTGGCGACGGGCGAGCCGATGGGGGGCAGCGCCCCGGCTCGCCCGGCGTCGCGGTGCGCGACCTCACCCGCGGTGGCCACGACCGTGGCCTCGGTGGGACCGTAGTTGTTGACCAGCCGGTACGTCGTCCCGTGACGCGGGCGGCGGCGGAGAACGTCCCCGCCGGTCAGGATCGTGCGCAGCCGGGTGCCCGTGAGGGCGGTCTCGTCCAGGACCGCGTCCAGTCTGGGGGTCGGCAGGAAGCAGATCGTGGTGCCCATCCGGGCGAACCACTCCACCAGTGCGGCCGAGTCGTCCAGCGTCTCCCGGTCCGGCAGCGCCACCCTGGCACCGGCGCAGAGGTAGGGCCACAGTTCCCACACGGCGGCGTCGAATCCCAGCGACGCGACCTGGGAGGCCCGGTCGCCGGGGACCACCTCGAACGCCTCGTTGTGCCAGGCGCACAGGTCCGCCAGGTTCCGGTGTTCGACCATCACGCCCTTGGGACGGCCGGAGGAGCCGGAGGTGTAGACGATGTAGGCCAGGTCCGCGCCGTCCACCACGGTGTCGGGCTCGGTTGGCGGCTCGGTGACCGGCCGGTGGGCGTCACCCGGCCCTCCGGTGTCCGGCCGCGCCGCGACGACGTCCAGCGGCACGGTCACGGCGTCGAGGGCGTCCAGGTCACGGGCCGTGGCCGCCGTCGCGCGGTCGACCAGTATGACCCGCGCGCCGGTGTCCGCCACCACGTAGCCGAGCCGACCGGCCGGAGTCTCGGGGTCGAGCGGCACGTACGCGCCACCGGCCTTCAGCACGCCGAGGAGGCCGGCGACCAGTTCCGGGCCGCGCTCCGCGCACACCACGACGGGCACTCCGGGACCGACCCCGAGCGCGCGCAGGCGGCGGGCCACCCGGTTGGCACGTCCGTCCAGTTCGGCGTAGGTCAGCGTCCCGCTCCCGTGCTCCAACGCGACGGCGTCCGGCGCCAGCCGCACCCGCTCGGCGAACGCGCGGTGGACGGGGAGGTCCGCGCCGCGCTCCCTGAGCACGCCTTTCCACCCGGCCGCGGACCGCCGCTCGGCCTCGGTCAGCAGCGGCAGCCGGGCGAGTGGCCGGTCGGGATCCTCGGTCACGGCGGTCAGCAGGACCTGCAGGTGGCCGGCCATGCGCTCGACGGTCGCGCGGTCGAACAGGTCGGTGCTGTACTCGATCATCACGTCGAGCGCGCCGTCGCGCTCGACGAACTCCAGTGTGAGGTCGAAGATCGACGACACGTGGGGGAGCCGGAAGCCCTCGGTGCGCACGCCGGTGAACTCCAGCCGCCTCTCCGGTACGTTCTGCAGCGCCACCATCGCCTGCACCAGCGGGGTACGGCTCGGGTCACGCCCGTCGCTCAGCTCGTCCACCAGGCGCTCGAACGGGACGTCCTGGTTGCCGAAGGCACCGAGCACCGTCTCACGCACCCGGCCGAGGAACTCGGTGAAGGACACCCGCCCGTCGACCGCCGACCGGAGCACCAGGGTGTTGATGAAGCATCCGATGAGCGGTTCCAGTTCGGGGCGGTCGCGTCCGGAGATGGGGGTGCCGACCGCGATGTCCCGCTGGGAGGAGTGGCGGGCGAGCAGCACCTTGCAGACCGCGGTCAACGTCATGAACAGCGTGGCGTCGTTGCGCGCGCCGAGCCCGTTGAGCGCGGCGGTGAGCTCGCGGGACAGGGTGAAGCGGTGGGCCGCCCCGGCGGAGGATCGCACCGCCGGACGTGGCCGGTCGGTGGGCAGTTCGAGGGGCGACAGCCCCGCGAGTTGCTCCCTCCAGTAGCCGAGTTGCCCCTCAAGGGCCTCGTCGGTCCACCGCTCCCGCTGCCAGACGGCGTAGTCGGCGTACTGGACGGCCAGCGGCGCCGGCCCGGCCCGGCCCGCATCCGCGGCATCGTCCGCGGCGGCACTTCCGGCACCTTCACCTGCGGCGTTTCCTGCGGCCTCGTACAGCGCGCTCAGCTCGTCGGCGAGCACGCCCATCGACCAGGCGTCGATCACCGAATGGTGCACGGTCAGCACCAGCAGGTGCTCGCGCTCGGCCCTGCGCAGCAGGACCATCCGGAGCACGGGTCCGCGTGCCAGGTCGAAGGGCCGGCTCACCTCGCGACGCAGCAGGCGATCCAGTTCCTCCTCCCCCAACCCTGAGGCGTCCATCGTGACCAGCGGGACCGCGAGACGCCCGGCGGGGTGTACCACCTGCAACGGCTCGCCGCCGGTCGAGGAGATGGTCGTGCGCAGCGACTCGTGCCGCGCGACGAGCCCGCGCAGGGCCGCCTCCAGCGCGGAGGGATCCAGCTCGCCGAGCAGCCGGTAGCCGAACCGGACGTTGTACTCGGTGGCGTCGGGGTCGAACTCGTGGAAGAACCAGAACCGTCGCTGGGGGAAGGACAGCGGCAGGTCCCGGTCGCGGGACACCGGCACGACGGAGCCCTCCGTCGTGCCCAGGCCACCCGCCTCTCCCCCGCCCGAGGTGACCGACGCCGCCAGCGCGGCGATCGTCCGCGACTTGAAGACGGCGCGGGCGGGAAGCTCCGCGCCGAGGGCCGCCCTGATCCGCGGGAGCACCCGGAAGGCGAGCAGGGAGTTGCCGCCGAGTTCGAAGAAGTCGTCCTCCACTCCGACCCGGTCGAGGCCGAGCACCTCGGCCCAGATCTCGGCGATCGCCCTCTCCTTGTCGTCGCGCGGTGCGCCGTAGCCGGCGTCGGTGCCGTCCTGCCGTGTCGGCGCCGGCAGCGCCGCGCGGTCGAGCTTGCCGCCGGCCGCCAGCGGCAGCCGTTCCAGGGCGAGGAACACCGAGGGGATCATGTGCTCGGGAAGGGTCCGTGCCAGGAACTCGCGCAGTTCCGCCGCGGGAACCGTCTCACCCGCCGGGACGAAGTAGGCAAGCAGGCGCGTGTCCGGCGAGCCCTCCCCCGAGGGCACCACGGCGACCTGGGCGACCCCGGGGTGCCCGGCCAGCGCCGACTCGACCTCACCGGGCTCGACACGGTGCCCCCGGATCTTGACCTGGTCGTCGGTGCGCCCCAGGTACTCCAGGTCCTCTCCGCGCAGGCGCCGCACCAGGTCGCCGGTGCGGTACATCCGCTCGCCGGGCCCGCCGTACGGGTCGGCGACGAACCGCTCGGCGGTCGCGTCCGGCCTGCCGTGGTAGCCGCGGGCCAGCCCGGCACCGGCCACGTACAGCTCTCCGGGCACACCCTCGGGAACGGGCCTCAGGAAGCGGTCGAGCGCGTAGGCACGCGTGCCGCGCATCGGCCTGCCGATCGCGACGGGTCCGGACAGCGGCCCGGCCCCCGGTTCGACCCTGAAGGAGACGCAGCCGACGGTCGCCTCGGTCGGGCCGTACTCGTTGACCACCGTCACGCCGGGATGCCGCGTCCGCCACCGGTCGAGCACCTCGCCCCACAGCGCCTCCCCGCCGATCACCAGTTCCGCGACCGGTGAGCGGTCCTCGGGCAGGCTCTCCAGGATCGGCAGGTGGCTGGGGGTGATCTTCAGGAAGGACGGCCGCTCCCGGACCTCGCCGGGACGACCGCCGTCCAGCTCGCCCACCTCGACCCTGCCTCCGGCCGCGAGAGGCCCCCACAGCGTGGTCACCGTCAGGTCGAACGACGTCGACGTGTGCAACAGCGCCGTTCCCGCCAGTCCCGGGTAGTCGCGCTCGCAGCATGCCAGGTAGCTCGCGAGCTGGCGGCGCTCGACCAGCACACCCTTGGGACGGCCGGTGGAACCGGAGGTGTAGATCGCGTACGCCAGGTTCGCCGGACCCGCCTCGCAGCCGGGAGCGGTGACCGGCTGCGACGCGATCAGTGGCCCGTCGCCGTCCAGGCAGACCACTCGCGCGGACGTCGTGGGCAGCCGCTCCCGCAGGTGCGCCTGGGTCACGACGGCGGCGGCGCCCGCGTCGGCGAGGGCGAACGCCAGGCGACCTGGCGGGTTGTCCGGGTCCAGCGGCAGGTAGGCGCCACCCGCCTTGAGCACGCCCAGCAGCGCCACGACGAGCTCCACGCCACGCTCCGCGAAGACACCGACGAGCGTGTCAGGGCCGACACCGCGGGCACGGAGGTGGTGCGCGAGCTGGTTGGCGCGGGCGTCGAGCCGCCCGTAGGCGAGCGACTCCCCGCCCGAGGCGACGGCCGTCGCCTCGGGGGCGCGGCGCACCCGCTCGGCGAACAACTCCAGCAGGTCCCGGTCTCCCGGCTGCCCGGCGGTGTCCGGGAACGGCTGTGCGGCGGCGCCCTCGGGCGCGCGTACGGACGATGCGTCGTGAGTCACGCTGACTCCTGCCTTCGAAGACGTGTCCGGTGGCGGTCCGGCGGTGGATCGACGTTGGATCGAGGGTGGGGCGAGGGCGTCCGGTGACGGTCCCGCGGCGGATCGGCGGTGGTCCGGCCGCGACCGGGTGGCGCCCTCGGCGGCCCGGTGACGGAGCCGACGGGCTAGTAGATGACTCGGGAGGAGGCGCTCAGCCTGAACTCCCGCGATTTGCGCAGGTCCCTCGTCACGTTCAGCCGGCGCAGCCAGCGGTCCGTCCCGTCGAAGCGCGCACTGAAGGGCTTACGACCGTGGACGGCCTTGTAGTTGTCGATGAGGCAGATGTCACCGGGCTTGAGGACGACACCGGTCATCGTGGAATCGATCGCCGCGCCGAACGCCTCGAGCGCTTTCCCCGCGTCCTCGTCCTGAATCCCGTCCATATAGTGCGGGTCGACGCGGATATACGGCTCGTCGGGGTCGCCGAAAAGAACCGCCACCGGCTCCGGATTATCCAGGGCCCGATCGACCTGACGATAACTGCGTTTCCGCAGATCCGCGACTTTCGCGTCGTCGTCGGTCACCGGAGCTCGATTGGCGGGACGGTGGGAGTCGTCCGGAAGAATATAGAAGCGTTCCTGCGCGAGAACGGTGCGGACATCATCGTCGATACGCACGTCGGAAACGTCGGCATAGGTCGTCTCGACCCCGTCGGGATTGCGCAGGCACATCAGTGCGAGATAGTCGGTGCGCAGCGGGTGGAAGGCGTCCTCGGTGTGCCACACGAGCGTTTCCTCGCTGCTCCAGCCGATCTGCTCGTGCTCGTACCCCTTGATGGGGAAGACATCGTGCATGATGTATCCGCCCTGCTGCGTCGCCCACCCGATGGGGTCCCCCAGCAGGGACGCGATGAGGAAGAACGCGATGTCCTGCCCGATGGTGGGCGAGGGCACCGGCTTGTTCTTCCAGTCGGCGGGGGTCGGGCCGATCCCCGCGTCGTCCACGGGAAGCCCGGAGATCACCAGGATTCCCGACGGCTCGGTGAGGCGGAAATCGTTGAGCGCGGCGCGAAGACGCCGGGGAAGCTCGTCGGCGTACGTCCGGCTCTCTCGCTGGAAATCGACGGACTCGACCGTCTCGTAACGCCGGGAGAGCTCGCGGACGACTTCTTCGATCGCCATTACGTCGTCGTTTCGCAGGTGTAGTGCCAGCACAAGTAACTCCCTCTGCCAACGGCAATCGCTTGTTGAGAATCACCGCGCCCGGCGACGGCTATTCGTCCCCGGCCCTAATCGAGCCTCCATCACCGTGAGGGCCGGGTTCAACGTCTTTGACTTGGAGGCTAAACAGCACAGTCAGCGCGGTCCTCGTGCTACGGTCATGGGAGGTTCTATTCTCCGGATCGGCCTTCCCCCACGTCGCCGTGCTTTCCATCCGCCGACGCGGAGCAGCGGAGGTCATATCTCTCCGGGTATGAGGCCGTCACCTTTTCGGCCAGCCGTTTCCAGAACGTCACCGGCACGACGAGGAGATTCACAGTGCGCCTGTCAGGTTTGACGCGGGTGACCAGCGCCGCCGCACATCTGCAGGTATTCGCGATATCCGGGATCAGCGCGGTGCTGGTCACCAGGGCCTATCTCCAACAGGCCGGATATCCCCAGCTCGGCGGCGGGAACCTGCACATCGCACACGTCCTGTGGGGCGGCCTGCTGATGATGGTGGGCCTGGGCGTCACGCTCGCGTTCCTCGGTCAGGCCGCGCGGACATGGGGCGCGGTCCTCGGCGGGGTCGGGTTCGGGCTGTTCGTCGACGAGGTCGGCAAGTTCGTCACCCAGACCACCGACTACTTCTACCGGCCGGCCGCGGGCATCATCTACCTGGTCTTCGCCACGCTGGTCACGCTCTCCCAGTGGTTGAAGGGCCGGACCGACTACTCCCGGCAGGAGCGCACGGCCAACGCCGTCTACGCGGCGCTCATCGGGGTGACCTCGGGGCTGACCGTGGAGCAGCGGCACGCCGCCGTGCGACTGGTCCAGGGTTCCGACGACGCGCTTGACGCGGCGGCGGTCCGGCTGCTCGGCATGGTGCCGGCCCGAGAGGCGGCTCCCGGGCGGATCCGGACCTGGTGGGCCCGAGCCCGCGCCACCCTCGACGGCTTGACCCGCCGTCCCCTGCTCGTCGCCCTCGTAGTGGTCTACCTCGTCGTCCAGGCGCTCCTCCCCCTGGTGGGCCTCGCCCTGGAGAACGCCCACGACTCACTCGACGGCGAGCAGGAGTGGGGGGCGGTGATCGGTATGGCGGCCTCGGCGACGGCCACGGTGGTGCTGGCACTGTGGGGAGCGGTGCGGCTGCGCGGGGACCGCGCGGCCGCCTTCCGGCTGTTCGGCACCGCGATGCTGATCGACATCCTCTTCGGCCAGGCTTTCGCGTTCGTCGTGAACCAGTTCTCCGCGCTCCCCGGCCTTGGAGCCGACCTGCTGATCCTGGCGGTCGTCTCCGCCGAGTCGCGGCGGCTGCGCACACTGGACTGACGAAAAAGCCCGGTCCCGGTCCGGTTGAACCGGACCGGGACCGGGCTCGGAGATACGAGGCTCCGGTCGGGGGACGTGACAGGGGATCGAACGACAGCAGGCGCGGGCATCAGGCCGAGGACGGCTCCGCCATCGCCACGGCGATCTTCCGCGGTCCCGTGAACGGCTCACGGCCGTGCGAGGCCAGCATGTTGTCGACGACCAGCAGATCGTCACGACGGTAGTCGAACCGTACGGAAGCCGCCCGGTAGCGCTCCCTCAGGTGGTCGGTGACGTCGTCGGGAATCGTCCCGCCGTCGCCGTAGTAGGTGTTGCTCGGCAGGTTCTCCTCCCCGCACATCTCCAGCAGTCCCAGCCTGACTCCCTCGGGGAGGGTGCTGATGTGGAAGAAGGTGGCGTGGTTGAACCAGACCGGGGCCCCGGTGACCGGGTGGTGGTGCACGGCCCGGCGAACGGCCCTGGTCCGCAGCCGGTCGCCGTCGAGCCACTCGGTCTCCACGCCGTTGCGCCGGCAGTAGTCCGTGACCTCGTCCCGGCTGTCGGTGTTGAACACCTGGCGCCACGACATGCCGAGCTCGTCACCGTAGTTGCGGACCACCATCCACCCACGCCGCTCGAACTCCTCGCGGACCTGCGGGTCCATCGTGTCGTGGACGGCACGGGTGGAGGCCAGCGGCGTGGCCCCCTGGGTCGACGGCGGCTCCAGGCAGTAGAAGTAGAGCACCATCGGCCAGACCGCCTGATAGGAGTTCTCGTTGTGCAGGAAGATCTCCTCCTGCGGCGGGTAGTCGGTCGAGGTGTAGACGTTGCCCTTGATCACGCTGCGCGGGGACGAACGTTCCTCGTAGGTCAGCGGCGCCCCGGACAGCTCGCGCACGACCTCGTCGAAGCCGTCGACACCGCCGACCTCGAAGTCGCGGAACAGCACGGCTCCGTGCACGGTGAGGCTCTTGCGGATCTGCTGCCGGTCGCTCCTCACCCGGTCGGTGATCCGGGTACCGCCCCCCTCGATGACGAGGGGCAGTTCGTGGCCGGTCATGCCTGGTTCCGCATCGCCTCGGCCAGGGTCTTCGGGCGCATGTCGGTCCAGTTCGCGGTGATGTGGTCCAGTGCCGCCTGCCGGTCCGTCTCAGGCAGGACGATGGTCCATCCGTCGGGCACGTCGATGAACGAGGGCCACAGGGAGTGCTGCCCCTCGTCGTTGACCAGCACGAGGTAGGTGCCTTCGGGATCTTCAAAGGGGTTCGAGCTCATGTTGCTCTCCTTTCCGGGATTCTGCGTCCGCGAGGTGTTGTCAGGAAGCGACGCGAAAGGGCGCGGGAGACGGCACCGAGGTCAGTTGCGCTGGGGCTGGGGGGCTGTGAAGGGCTCCCCGTGCAGCAGCGCCATGCCCAGGGACGTGAGAGTGTGCAGGGCCGTGTTGCGGTTGCGCGCGGTGGTGATCAGACCTGCCTTGCGCAGTACGGTGGCGTGTTTGCTGGCCCCGGCCAGGGAGATCCCGAGCCGCTCGGAAAGCCCTCCCGTGGTGCAGCTCTCGGTGAGTGCCTGGAGCGCGGCGGCCCTGGTGTGCCCGACCAGTGCGCCGAGCGCCTCGTCGTCGGGCGCCGGCGTCTCCATCAGGTCGGACATGACGGCCGAGGTGCACGGCGCCGAGACCACCAGGGCGGGCAGCCCTGTCTCGTTCTCCCTGTCGAGGAATAGGTGGTTCCTGCCCTGCAGGAACAGCGAGGGACTCAGCAGCAGGCCGCGCCCGTTCAGGTGGACGTCGCGGTCCTCCGCGTCGGGGATCTCCAGCACCGGAGGGTTCCAGCACAGCCTGGGATGCAGCGTCTCGAGCAGGCACTCGACACCGTTGGTGATCGCTATCCGGCCGTACACCTCGCGTTCCGACTCCAGGTGCCCGCGCACCCTGCTCCAGTACGGCAGGACGGCCACCTGGCAGAACCCCAGCATGGTGGCGGTCACCCGCCTGCTGGTCCACTCCTCGGCAGGAGAGCGCGGTGCGGCGCGGTCCGGCGAGCGTCCGGCCATTTCCAGCAGTTCCGCCGACGCCCGGCGTTCGCGGATCAACTGCTCCACGTTGCGGACGCCCTCTCCCAACCGGTCGCGTACGTGCCTGCGCCACACGTTGAAGAACGCGCCACCGGTGCGGCCGAAGAGGTCGAGCGCGAACACGCTCTCGGCCACCGGTCCGAGACTCGCGACCATGCGCAGGCGCGCCAGATCCTCAACAGTGAAATGAATCCTCAACACCGCGCCCCCAGCGTTGTAGAAAGATTAGTTGTTCTTCCTGTTGGAAGTGGTCGGCGCCTCCAAGGGGAAGGCGCCATCGAATAATGGTCCCCTACGCCCCGGAACCTGGCCCGTTTTGATCTCGTCGAGCGCCGGCCGACACTCGAGGCCACCCGAGAGAATCCAATCGGAAACCGAGAGTGACATTCTCACCACTCCGAAATGGCCCGTTAACAACCTAACTGCGACGTCGAGCGGAAGTCAACTCTCGTTAGAGGAGAGGGGAAACTCCATACACGCCAGCTTATGCACCTCAACCGAATAGCCCCTGACCTGCGACATTGCCCCTAAGTTTCGGGCCCCTCCTCGGCCACGGGCTTCGGGTCGGATGGGTGAGCACACCGGAAGGCGGGCGGGCAAGCGGCGGCAGGCCCCTTACCGGTTCGGCCGCCGACCCGCCGCACAGCGCACGGAACGCGCGCCTGACCCCACTGTTTAGCTACCGAGTCAATGATGTGGAATCTACCCGCTCTTTCGGTGCAGGCTTTTCGAAAGGCTGGGGCGGGTAACGCCATCGGGCCAAATCTTCCGCACTCCCCGGCGTCTCGCGGTCTTCTCCCGATGTTCCATTCTCACGCGCAGGGATAAGGGTTCAGAATGGTCAAAAGCGTAGTTATCGTCGGAGGTGGCACGGCGGGCTGGATGACCGCCTCGTACCTGCGGGCGGCCTTCGGCGACCGGATCAGCGTGACGCTGGTCGAGTCGAAGAACGTCCCCACCATCGGGGTCGGTGAGGCGACCTTCAGCACGATCCGCCACTTCTTCGACTATCTGGGCTTGGACGAACGCGAGTGGATGCCGGAGTGCCAAGCCACCTACAAGCTGGCGATCCGGTTCGAGAACTGGCGTGCCCAGGGCCACCACTTCTACCACCCGTTCGAGCGTCTGCGCACGGTGAACGGCTTCCCGATCACCGACTGGTGGCTGAACGAGCGTTCCGGCGACCGGTTCGACAAGGACTGCTTCGTCATCGCCTCGCTCTGCGACGCGAAGAAGTCTCCCCGCTATCTCTCCGGCGCCCTGTTCGAGCAGGACTTCACCGAAGCCGGCGGCGAGCGCGGCTACCGCACCACGCTGACCGAGCAGGACACCCAGTTCCCCTACGCCTATCACTTCGACGCCGCGCTGCTGGCGAGGTATCTCACGAAGTACGGCACCGACCGCGGCGTCCATCACGTCCTCGACGACGTCGTGGACGTGAACCTCGACGAGCGCGGCTGGATCGCCGACGTCGTCACCAAGGAGAGCGGCACGCTGCGGGGCGATCTGTTCATCGACTGCACCGGCTTCCGCGGAATGCTGCTGAACAAGGCGCTCTCCGTGCCCTTCAGGTCCTACCAGGACGCACTGCCCAACGACAGGGCGGTGGCACTGCGGGTGCCGGTGAACATGGCCGAGCGGGGTATCCGTCCCTGCACCACGGCCACGGCGCAGGACGCGGGATGGATCTGGACGATCCCGCTGTTCGGCCGTGTCGGCACCGGCTACGTCTACGCCGGCGACTACTGCACACCTGACGAGGCCGAGCGGACCCTCCGCGAGTTCGTCGGCCCGGCCGCGGACGACCTGGAGGCCAACCACATCCGAATGCGGATCGGCCGGAGCGAGAACTCCTGGATGAACAACTGCGTCGCCATCGGACTGTCGAGCGGGTTCGTCGAGCCGCTGGAGTCGACCGGCATCTTCTTCATCCAGAACGCCGTCGAGCAGCTGGTCAAGCACTTCCCCGGCGAACAGTGGGACGACCGCTTGCGCGAGTCGTACAACCGCCAGGTCGCCAACGTGATGGACGGCGTACGCGAGTTCCTGGTGTTGCATTACCATACCGCGGCGCGCGCCGACAACGACTACTGGAAGGACGCCACGACCCGGCCGGTCCCCGACGGGCTGGCCGAACGCCTGGAGCAGTGGCAGGTCAAACTGCCCGACTCCGAGACGATCTTCCCCCATTACCACGGGTTCGAGCCCTACTCCTACACCGCCATGCTCCTCGGGCTGGGTGGCCTCCCCGTACAGGCCCCCCCGGCGCTGAAGCTCTTCGACGGCACCGCCGCCGCCAGGGAGCTGCGCCTGGTCCGCGAGCAGGCCAGGGAACTCGTCGAGAAACTGCCCAGCCAGTACGAGTACTTCGCGCACCTGCACGACCTGTCCTCCGAAGGGCGAAACGCGTTCAGCACGGCGTGACGAACCACGCCGCGGCGACGGGCCGGGCGGCGGACGGCGGGGCACGCCGGTCCTGCGCCGACGCCGCCCGGTCCGGGCCCATGAGCCGCGGCCACACCGCAAGCGACGCCGGTGACCGCGACCAGCCCGTCGTAAGCCCCGATCGAGCGAACTACGAGGCGCCGGGTCCCGAGGGCACGGCCGCCGGAAAAGGAGCGCCGCGGTGAAGGACCCACTCCTCGGCCTTTCTCCCTTTGACACCCCTTTCGAGCCCCCCTTCGGCGCCCCCTTCGAACCTCCCCCCACGACGCCGCCGGTCGAGCCCGCGCTGTTCAGGTCACTGATGTCGGCCTTCCCCAGCGGGGTCGCCATCGTGACGACGGCGGAACCCGACGGCCGGCCGTGGGGGATGACCTGCTCCTCGGTGTGCAGTGTCGCGCTGGACCCGCCGACGCTGCTCCTGTGCGTCCGCAGGCGCAGTCCGACACTGCAGGCGATGCTGAAGCTGTCCACCTTCACCGTGAACCTCCTGCACGACCGCGCGCGGTACGCCGCGGAACTTTTCGCCTCGGGAGCGGAGGACCGCTTCGAACGGGTCCGATGGCACGTGGAGCCCTCCTTCGGCGGGCCACACCTCGTGGAGGAGGCCCACGCGTTCGCGGACTGCCAGGTCACCCGCACGGTCGAGGTGGGCGACCACACGGTGGTGTTCGGTGAGGTGTTCCGGGTGGAACAGCGCACGCGGGCGGTGCCCCTGCTGTACGGGCTCAGGCAGTACTCCTCCTGGTCGCCCGCCCCCCGGCCCGAGGAACCGCGACCGGCCGGCGGCATGCTCACCTGAGGCGCCGCGGGAGGCGCGCGCCTGGCAGCCGGGACAACCTCCACGCCCACAGCGAGCGGCGGTAGGCACGGGCGACGTCGCACAGGAAGGCGATGTCGCTGGCCAGGTCGTCGCCGCCGGGTACGGCAACCGAGGGCGGCTCCCCGGCCCGCGCCTCGCCATCGCCGGCGTCGCCGGCCGCGTCGGCGTTGCCGACGGCGCGCAGCGCGGCCGACAGCGTCGCCGCCTCCACGACGGCGTCCAGCATGCGGCCGGTGACCCCCACCCGCACGGCCCGCTCTCGCGCCGCGGCCGCGACGTCCGGATCGAGGCGGTGCCGGAGGATCATCCGGCCGTCCCGGATCTCGATGACCCGCCGGTACAGGCGCAGGCCGAGGTCGCGCGGCGTCAGCAGGTCCGCCAGGAGATGCGGCGGCCGCACGAGGGCGATCTGGGGGTTGGCCCGGTACAGCCCTCTCCACAGCGGGCGGAGCACGAGGTAGACGCGGTAGCGCCGCAGCCACTCCAGCAGCGCGGGCAGCCGCAGAAAGGGTGCCCACGCCGACATGGTGGCGCCCAGCAGGATGAGAACGGGAACCGCGAGAGGCAGCAACGCGTCCAGCAGGCGTCCGACCCCCGGGGCCCGGTCATACCCCAGGCGGTCCACGGCGAGCAGCAACGCCTTGTTGACGTGGTGGACCAGGGCCGCGATCACCCCGGCGGCGACCAGTCGCAGCCCGACCCGGACGAAGACGTTGCCGCTCAGGCGGGAGTAACGCCACGCCATCCTGCCCATGCTGTGGAAAGCCGGCACGAGGTACGCGCCGAGGATGACCCAGTACTCCAGAACCCAGAGTTCGCCCCCGTAGCGGCCGGTGAACGACCGGTCGTTCACCGGCGTGTCGGCGAGCGCGAAGGCGAGGGCCATCGCCGCCAGGACACCCGCCGCCCACCACCCCTGGCGTCTGAACCGCGCCCGGGGATCATCCACCGCCGGGTCCAGATACAGCAGGAACACCTGCCCCATCAGGGCGGCCTCCAGCAGCGCCGCGTGCCCGAGGAACCTGGCCAGGTTCGGCACGCCCGTGAACCGCGCGACGGCGTCGTAGGGGGCGGGAGCGAGCACCGTGAAGGAGAGTGCCAGGGCGAGCAGGACCCTCAGAATCGCCCGCCTCGCCGGGTCGCGGGCGCGCAGGTCCGACTTGAGCAGCGCGAACACCAGGCAGATCCACGCCAGCAGCGGCGGGACGTACAGACCCATGCGACCACCTCGGCCGGCGGGCTATCGGGGAGAGTCCTCTGGCGTCCAGCCGAACGCGGCGTCTATTCGGCCGGCCGCCACCCCGCCGAGTCGCACGGGAGCGGTTGCCCGGCTGAACCGCTGCAGGATGAGCGAGGCGAGGAGTTCCGCCTCCTGTTCCTCGGCGGCGGAGTAGGAGGTACGTCCCAGAACCGTGCGCACCATCCGCGGGTCCAGGCCGGGCATGAGCGGCAGCGCGTACTCGGCGACCGGCAGCTGTGCCTTGTCGTGCCCGCACAGCAGGTGGCCCAGCTCGTGGAGGATGATGTGCTCCTGGTGCGGCGGCGTGGTCGCCTCCTCATAGAAGATCATGTCGACGTCGCCCACGGCCGCCCACAGGCCCATCACACCGAACCCGTTCCTCATCGGCGCCAGCCGGATGGCCCTGCCGCGCCTTCGCGCCACCGTTTCGCACAGTTCCACGGCGTCGAACGGCGTGGGCAGCGGGAGATCGCGCAGTATCTCGTCGCAGCGACGGCGTATCCGCTTGAAACTCGCCCCCGGACGGGTCATCGGGAGGCTCCAAGCCATTCACGCGGTCGAATATGGTTTCCGGGAAAAGTCCGGCCACCGCGCGTGAACATCTCCATCGACCCACCCCCGTGAGGTCTTGGTATTGTCTCCGCACCGAGCCTAGCAGGCCGGAGATCAAGTCGCGGTGTCAGAATGTCCCCAGCCAGCGCAATTCAGCCCAGGTCCGCGACCACGGTTCGTGAGGGTCACGGCACACCAGGATCTCCCTCCCCTGCTCGAAATGGGGAAACTCGAAAGTGAGCTCGCCGCGGGGCTCGCATTGGCCGAACAGCCTGGAGAACGAGGACCGGTCCACACCGACGGCCACCATGACCGTTTTATCATTTGCCGGAAGACCGAAATCGGCGTAGGAATTGTGGGCGCTGTATTCTCGCGGCAGCCCGTAACCGGGCCCGTACAGATTGAGAGCTCCCGCCTCACCGTAGTTGTGGCCGTAGACGACGGCTCGCGCCCGGTCCGCCTCGGGCAGAGACCGATAGACCTCGGCCACCTGGGCCGCCAGGCCGTCCCAGCCCGTCTGGCCGAACTGCTCCTCACCGAGCGCCGCCAGCACGGGGTCGCGGGCGTAGACCTCGGCGGGCAGGACCGGCAGCACCATCACCATGGCCAGCAGCGCGTTTCCGGCCAGCGCCGCCCAGACCAGGACCCGGCGCGAGATCGTCGCCGCCCAGCCGTCGGCCCTGACGCACCCGGCCACCAGCAGCACGGTCAGCAGGCCCTCGGTGTAGCGGGGGGCGCCACCGGCAAGGAGCAGGACGGGAACCATGACCAGGTAGGCCACGCCGAGCGAGCGGTAGGCGCGCCACTCGGGCCGGCGCATCAGTGCCAGCAGTCCCACGACCCACACCGGGGTCAGGAACGGGCCGATCATCAGCACCTGCCCCACGACGAAGTTGATCACGCTCGCGACCCCGAACGGCTCCGACAGGGTCCCGGTCATCGCGATCTGGGGCCAGCCGTTCAGCGCCTGCCAGATCAGGCCAGGCGCGGCGACCAGCGCGGCGACCGCGACGCCCGCCAGGAGGTGCCGGTCACGCAGCACCCGTCTGGGCCCCGCGACCAGCAGTCCCGCCACGAGACAGATCACGAGCAGCACCACGAGGTACTTGGCGAGCAGACCGACCCCGGCCACCAGTCCGGCGATCGGCCACCACCTTCGCTCGCCGCTGCGGATGACACGAATCACCGCCCAGCACACCGTCACCCAGACGAGGTGGTCCACGGCGGTGGGGTGGAGCACGTGTCCGGCGGCGAACGACGCCAGCGAACCGGCCGTCGCGCACGCCGCGAGCACCTGGGCTCTGCCGCCCCCGCCCAGTTCGCGGGCGATGAGCCCGGCGACCAGCACGGCGAGCCCGGCCAGCAGCGCGGGCACGACGCGAATCGCGACCAGGTTGTCCCCGAACAGCGCGATCTGCACGCGTGCCAGCAGCGGAATGAGGGGCGGCTGGTCCGCGTACCCCCAGTCGAGATGTCCCGCGGCGACCCGGAAATACAACTCGTCGACGTAGTACCCCTGTCCGCCGGAAAGCAGCAGGAACAGGGCCGTCACCCCGCCGGACACGGCCGCCAGTGGCCCTCGGCGCACCGGCGTGACCGGTGCCGCGCCTTTTTCCGAATACGGTTCTTGAATGGCCGTCACGGTCGACATGGAAGGGCACCTCTCATTCTCGATCCGCGACCCGCCACGACAGGAAGAACCTGCTTATGCTTTAAATAGGCGTTCCGCGTGAAATCACCGAGCCGGCAGGACGGCCGCTGGTGACAGCATGACGGCGGGTGCCCGAGAGGGCAACGACATTGAATCCTCGGGAAAATATGCAGCTCGCGTATTGAGCAACAAGGCGCTTGCGCCCATTCTTTTTTTGCATTATTTTTCCATCAATGCCCTGTCGTTGTCGCGTTACCCGATCCCGTATTTCGACGGAGCCGGCGCACCGGCGGTTCACAAACCGCTACCCCCGCATTCGACAGGGAGTTTTCGAATGCCGGAAAACAGGTTGACCCGGCCGCCCCCACACGATCGAACCACCCATGCGAGGTGAACGGAATGCAGGAAACCCGGACGATGCCTGCCAGTTCTGGCCTGGACGTCGGCAATCTCACCCAATTCGAGTATCTGGCCCTGAACAGCCCGCTGAACATCGCCGACGCGCACGCCCGCCAGGCGCTCACCGCAGGACAGGCCCGGATCATCGACGACCTGCCCAACCTGTTCGCCAAGGCCGCCGAACTCCCGATCGACGAGGTGGAGCGAGAGTCGCACCGCGCCTACTTCGGGCTTCTCGGCCAGCACAGTTACCCGGGTGACGACAACGGCCGCGTGCTGGCCTGCTACTCCTCCTCCGTGGCCATGGAGATCCTCGCCCGCTCCCTGGCCGGCGCGATGGACTCGGTCGCGCTGATCCACCCCACCTTCGACAACATCCCGGACATCCTCCGCGGTGTCGGGCTCACCCTGGTCCCGGTGGCCGAGGAACGGCTCGGCGAGGACGAGCTCGATGACGTCCTGGGCTCGGTGGGCTGCGTCTTCGTCACCACGCCGAACAACCCGACAGGCCGGGTGCTGTCGGAGGAGGGCCTGCGCAGGCTCGCCGGGCAGTGCGCGGAGCGTGATCTGGTCCTGGCTCTGGACACGTCGTTCCGCGGGTTCGACCCCGCCGCCCACTACGACCACTACCGGGTGCTGCGGGACAGCGGGTGCCGCTGGGTCGTCATCGAGGACACCGGCAAGCTGTGGCCGACACTCGATCTCAAGATCGGCTGGCTGGTGACGGCCGCCGACCTCGGCCTTCCCGTGGCCAAGGTCTACTCCGACATCCTGCTCGGCGTGTCCCCGCTGGTCCTCGCGCTGGTCCAGAGATTCTCCGAGGACGCGGCCGACGGTGGTCTCGCCGACCTGCACCGCTTCGTCGCGAGCAACCGCGCCCTGGTGAGGGAAGGTCTGGCCGGAGTGCCGGGAATCCACTTCCCCGACACGCTCAGCAGGGGAAGCGTGGAACGGGTGAACGTCGGCGAGCGATCGTCGCTGGAGGTGTGGTCCAAGCTGCGCGACCACAACGTCTACGTGCTGCCCTGTCACAAGTTCCACTGGGCGAACCCGCAGGAGGGCGACGACACCCTCAGGATCGCCCTGGCCAGATCCGTCGCCCCCCTCGAAGAGGCGACGCGCGCGCTGCGTTCCGTACTGCTCGGACGATGAGAAGCGCCCCGGGCGAGACCACGTCGATCGAGGCGGGACCGGCGAAGGCCGCCGGTCCCCTGTCGCACGCGCGGCTCTGGCGGGCGGGAATCGTGCAGTCGGTCTCCGCTCCCGGCGTGTTCGACCTCGGACCCGGCTACCTGGAACCCGGCCTGCTCCCGGTCGACCTGCTGAAAGCGGCCTACGCGCGGGCGATGGAGGAGTACGGCTCGGCCGCCCTCGGCTACGGCGACGACCGGGGCGCGCTCGACCTGCGCGCCGCACTGGCGGACCGGGCCGCCGTGGCCGACGGCATCGCCTGCGAGCCCGGCAACGTGCTCGTCACCGCGGGCATCTCACACGCCCTTCAGTTGATCGCCACCACCCTGGCGGCCCCGGGGAGCCTCGTCCTCGTCGAGGAGACCTGCTACGACCTGGGACGCCTGATCCTCACCGACTGCGGGCTGCGACCGCGCGAGGTGCGCTCGGACTCCGAGGGCATGGACCCGGACGCGTTGCGCGACGCTCTGGCCGAAGAGCAGGCGGCGTTCGTCTACCTGAATCCCACCTTCCACAACCCGACGGGCCGGGTCGTCCCCGTCGAGCGGCGGCGCGAACTGCTCGCCGTCACCGCCCGCCACGGGACACCGGTCATCGAGGACGACGCCTACGCCGAACTGAACCTCGACGGGAAACCCACTCCGCCCTCCATGGCGGGGCTCGCGGGCTACCACGGAGTGATCCGGTTGCGGACGTTCTCCAAGACGCTCGCCCCCGGGCTGCGCCTGGGCTGGTTACTCGCCGGGACCCCGATGATCGACCGGCTCGCCGGGCACGGGCTGTTCCGCAGCGGCGGCTGCCTGAACCACACCTCGGCGCTCGCGATGGCCGCCCTGTTGCGGGCAGGCGACTACGACAGACACCTGGGCTGGTTACGGGAGCGGCTGCGGGAGCGGCGGGACACACTCGTCGACTCCCTGCTGGCCGGCCTGGGCGACGACTTCGAGCTCGACCGGCCGGACGGCGGCTTCTTCGTCTGGCTCCGCGCCCTTCGCCGATACCGCGAGTGCGACCTGCTCGCCGCGGCGAGCGGGGCGGGGGTCGAGGTCGCGGCGGGCTCCCGCTTCGGCGGCACGGTGCGTCCGGCCGTCCGGATGGCCTACAGCTTCAACTCCCCCCCGCGGCTGGCCGCCGCCGCCCAGCGGCTGACCACGGCCTGGCACGCGGTACCGGCGCACACGGATCGGACCTAGCTCATGCGATCAACCGTCACGACGGGCGAGACGCCCGCTGCCTCCACACGGGCGGCGGGCCCTTCCGGTTACTCCCTGCCGCTGTCCCCCTCCGGTAACTCGGCGATGGTCACTCCCCCACCCTGGCACTTCTCTGGCGACGTCATCATGGTCGACTACCGCGTGGACCCGGCCTCGGCCGGGCGCTTCCTGCCACCCGAGCTGGATCTGGGGCCCGACCCCGGTGCGGCCGCGGCCATCTTCGCCGAGTGGCAGTGGTGCTCGGACTCCGGAGCCGAGCTGGCAGACCCGGCACGGTGCCGGTTCTCCGAGTTCCTGATCCTGATCGCCTGCCGGTACGAGGGGCGGCAGCTGGCGCGCTGCCCGTACGCCTGGGTGGACAGCCCGGTCCCGCTGATGCGCGGCTGGATCCAGGGGATGCCCAAGCAGTTCGGCGCCGTCCACCAGATCCGGCCGGCGAAGGTCGGCCGGGCCGGTCCCCGGCTGGCGGGCGGGGGGCGGTTCGGCGGGGTGTTGTCGGTGGACGGCCGGCGTACCGCCGAGGCGACCGTCACGCTGGAAGGACGGATCGATCGGCCGCCGTTCCTGCACACCGTCCCGCTCGTGCACACCCGGCTGTTCCCCTCCTGGGTACCGTCGGAGCCGCCGCTGAACCAGCTCGTCGTCTCGGAGGTCACCGACATCGAGTTCTCCGACATCTGGACGGGCTCGGCCGACCTCCGCCTCCTCGAGGGACCGGACGTCGACCTGGCCGGCCTCGCCCCCGTCGAGGTGGGCGCGGGCTACGTGTTCTCCTACGCAGAGACGCTGCACCACGGCCGACCGCTGATCGGTGACACCATGTGACGACGGCTCCGCGCTCCCGCGGCGCCGAGGCCCGGCAGGCGGCAGGCGGCAGGCGGCAGGCGGCAGGCGAGGGGGCCTCTCCACGTTCCAGGTTTCCCGCCCCCACCGACACGAAGAATATTTCCCAGACAACCACCGTCCTGCGGGAAAATATGGCGGCATTTCACTCGACGCCTCACCCGGAAGATCATTCACCCTCTCGCCTGACATGCCTCCCAACAACCAATTCGCGAAGGTGATAAACTGGTATTGATACAAAAAAACACCGCCAGCCATCCCAGTTGACGCTCTGGTATTCTGCGACCAGTGATCCGATCACGCCCGGGCCGGTTCACATGGGAAGGACACATGCCAGACACCCCGCCGGATGCGAAGCGGACCCTCGCGGCGAAACTGGATCATCTCTTTCGCACCGTCCATCCGCGAGACGGCGGTGAGTACAGCTTCGAGGAGGTCGCCGAAGCCCTCCGCGCATCCGGCAAGCCGACCATCTCGGCCACCTACATCTGGCAGTTGCGAAAGGGTATTCGCGACAACCCGACTAAACGCCACCTTGAAGCCCTGGCGGAATTCTTCGGCGTCCCACCGGCCTACTTCTTCGACGACACCGCCGCCGAGCGGATCGACGCCGAGCTCGCACTGCTGACCGCCATCCGGGACTCCTCCGTCCGGCAGCTCGCACTCCGCGCCGCCGGACTCTCGCCCAAGAGCCTGAACGCCATCACCGAGATGATCGAGCGGGTACGCGAGCTGGAAGGACTTCCCGACACCACGGAAAGACCGTGAGCGCCCGCCCCGAGCCCGGGACACCGGTCAGGGCGCGAAGACCGCGAGACGTCCGCTTCGTCGGCGACCTCACCGTGAACGGCGAGGTCCGCCTGAGCGGCGGCGACGCCACCGCCCGGCTCACCGTCGCCGGTGGCGACGGCGGATCCCGCGCGTGGAAGCCCTTCCTCACCGAGGACGACACCGCCGTCTCCGGCACCTTCGCGGGGCGCGGCTTCACCACGACGATCCCCTCGCGCTGACACCCCGGTCGGACCCGGCGATCTCGCGAGGCCGAGACGCCCTGCGGCGGGATCGCCGCAGCCGGTGTCCGCGAAGAGGGCGGGAGGCGAGGGAGGGCCACGAGAGGCCGTACTCCCCCGCCTCCCACCGTCCGTCTCAGACGGCCGGCTCACACCTCGGGGTCGTCGTGGCCGCAGCGACCACCGCCGCAGCACGAGCGGCCCGTGCTCTCCCGGTCGTCGGGTCCGGTGACGGCCTCGAACACGAACTCGGGTCCCCTGTCCTCGCGAGTGGTGTCATCGTTCACGATGTTCCTCCGTTCGCCGACGCCTGCCGGAAGCAGGCCGGGATGACGACCCGATGCCGGGCCGACTTCTCCGCGATCCGGCACATCGGGTGCCCGGACGCGGAGGATCGATGGCGGCCGCCCGCGGGCGGCCGCGCCCCGAGGTCGGGGCGGAGACCGGTATCGGCGGAACGGGAAGCGGGATCCGCACGCGCATCTCGTCCAGCCCGGTCGGTCACGACCGGCACCGCCTTCCACCTCGCGGTGACGACCCGTCGCGATCCCGCGAGAGTGGATACGAACCCTCCCGCCGGGCGACGCGTGAGGAGTCAGGATCGCGGCCATACCAGACCGGCCACTACCAGCTCGGCGAGCGTTTCCGCGGCTCGGCCGCGGTCGCCGCCCACCGCCGCCGCCGCGATCACCTGAACGGCGTCGCGGCTGCCGTCGCAGCGGGCGAGCAGCGTGGCGGTGCCGTCCCCGATCCGGTAGGCACGTAAGAAGGGCGCCCGCCATCGGCGCTGCAACAGCACCCGCGTCGCCGCGGCGGGCAGCTCACCGATCGGTGGCCCCGCGGTGACGTCATGGGTGTACGTCCCGATCCGGACAGCGGCCGACAGCCGCAGCGCCCCGGTCACGGCCCGGCCGCCGGGTTCCGCCATGGTGGCGGCCTCACGGGCGGCCAGCGCCGCGTCGCGGTCGTGGACCAGTGCGGCGCGCGCCAGCTCGTAACGGGCGTACGCGGTCAGCCGCGGTGTCGCGTGGATCGCGAGCCAGGCCGCGAGCCGTTCGGACTCCCAGATGCCGAACGGCCGCTCCACCGGCTGCGGGTGGCGTACGACACCTCGGGCGAACTCCTCCCACAGGGCGCGGTGACCGCCGACGAGCTCGGCGACCGTTTCCGGCAGGCAGGTGGCGATCGCCGACCGCAGCTTGCCCAGCACGCCGGCGCGCGTCACCCGGTAGCCGCCCGCCGCGGCACCGGCCAGCATGGCCAGCTCGGCCTCGCTCAGCCCGTAACGGAGCCGCAGCCTCTCGGGGTCCTCGCGCAGCAGCGCGGCCTCACCCTCGCGGGTCAGCATCGCCGCGAGCGCGTCCTGCACGCCCATCAGGCGCCTCCCGCCGGTTGTGCCGCCCCTCGGGCGATCCGTCGTCGGCCGGCCGGATCGCCGGCGGGGCGGGAGCGCAGGACGGTTCGCGCGCGGTCGATCTCGGCGAGCAGGTCATCGAAGTCGTCGGGGAAGTTCTGGTCGCGTTCGACCAGGGTGGCGTTGACGTGCGTGCGTGACACCAGCTCCGCCAGCAGCCCCCACACCCGGGCCGGGATCGCGGCGCCGTGACTGTCAAGGGACAGCCGGCCCCCGTCATTGTCGACGTCATTGTCGACGTCCTCGTCGACGCCTCCGGCCAGATGCACCTGGACGACCCGTTCGACCGGGATGGCGTCGAGGAACTCCAGCGGGTCGAAGCCGTGGTTGCGCGCGTTGATGTCGAGGTTGGCCAGATCCAGCAGCAGGCCGCACTCGCAGTGCTCCATCACCTCGGTGATGAACTGCGCCTCGGTCAGCGGGGTCGCCATGTCCACGTAGTAGGTGATGTTCTCCAGCAGGAACGGCCGCCCCACCGCCTCCCGCACCCGCTCCGCCCTGCGTCCCAGCCGCCGGGCGACCTCCCTCGTCCTCGGCAGCGGCACCAGCAGCCCCACGTCGACGCTGTCGGTGCGGGTGAAGGACAGGTGGTCGCTGAACCACGGCGCGTCGACGTCGGCCACCAGCGCGGCCAACGCCTCCACGTACGCCGCGTCCGGCTCCCGCTCCGAGCCGATGGACAGCTCCAGCCCGTGCGGCACGACCGGGAACCGGTCGGTCAGCCCTCTCAGCCACTCACGCTCGTCGGCCGGGGCGAACAGAAAGCGCTCAGTGATCACTTCCAGCCAGTCGATCCGGCCGGCGTGCGCCTCGATCGCCTCGGCCAGCTCCACGCGATGTCCCAGCCCTGATCCCAGTGCGGGCAACCCTGTCAGCATGTGGTTCTCCCATCACTTCGCAGTGATGTTCACGAACACTTCACAACCGCTGTACCCGCAGCGTGCCCGACGGGATCCGGAGCCACGCCGGGCCGCCTCGTCAAACTTCCGCAAAGCGACGGCCGGTCCCCCACACCGACGAAATCCGCGAGGCGACGGCCCGGCCCCCTGCACCGGTGAAACCGGTGGACCCGGCAGTGGGGCGTCTCCCATCCCTGGCCGGGTTTCCCTCGGCGACGGCTGCTCCCCGCCGAGGCTTTCCCGGTCGACGTTCGGTGCGGGGCCACAAGACCTGCCCCCGGCGCGGCCCAGTCGGGGCGACCCCCTGCTCACCTCACGTCACTTCGCCGGGTGCGGTCGCGGTCTCCCTCCGTGGGCCCGTGCGACGCCAACGGGGTCAGAGGCCGGAAAGCCCCATCTCCCGCGCGATCAGCATCCGCTGGACCTCGCTGGTGCCCTCGCCGATCTCCAGAATCTTGGCGTCGCGGTAGAAACGGCCGACCGGGTACTCGTTCATGAACCCGTAGCCGCCGAAGATCTGGGTGGCGTCGCGGGCGTTGTCCATCGCGGCGTCGCCGGCGACGAGCTTGGCGATCGCGGCCTCCTTCTTGAACGGCTCGCCCGCGAGCATCTTCTCGGCCGCGTGGTAGTAGGCGAGGCGGGCGGTGTGGGTGCGGACCTCCATGTCAGCGATCTTGAACTGGATCGCCTGGTAGTGGCCGATGGGGTGACCGAACGCCTCGCGCTCGCGGACGTAGCGCAGCGACTCGTCCACGCAGCCCTGGGCCAGGCCGGTGGACAGGGCGGCGATCGCGACGCGACCCTCGTCGAGCGTCTGCAGGAACTGCGCGTAACCGCGTCCGCGCTCGCCGAGCAGGTTGCCCGCGGGGACGCGGCAGTTTTCGAAGGAGAGCTCACGGGTGTCGGAGCAGTTCCAGCCCACCTTGGAGTACTTCTTCGAGACGGTGAGGCCCGGCGTGCCGGACGGCACCAGGATCGTGGAGATCTCCTTCTTCCCTCCGGCGCGCTCGCCGGTGATCGCGGCCACGCCGATCACCCCGGTGATGTCGGTGCCGGAGTTGGTGATGAACGCCTTCGTACCGTTGATCACCCATTCGTCGCCGTCCAGCACCGCGGTGGTCCGCATGCCGCCGGGCACGTCGGAGCCGCCACCGGGCTCGGTGAGGCCGAAGGCGCCGAGCATCTCGCCCGACGCCAGCCGGGGCAGCCACTGGGCGCGCTGCTCGGGCGTGCCGAACCGGTAGATCGGCATCGCGCCCAGCGACACCGCGGCCTCGACGGTGATCGACACGCTGGAGTCGACCCTGGCCAGCTCCTCCAGAGCCAGGCAGAGCGCGAAGTAGTCGCCGCCCATGCCGCCGTGCTCCTCGGGGATCGGCAGCCCGAACAGGCCCATCGCGCCCATCTGCCGCACGATGTCGTAGGGGAACTGCTCACGCTCGTAGAGGTCCCCGATCACCGGGGCCACCACGTCGCGGGCGAACGCCTCGACGGTCTTGCGAAGCTCCTCGTACTCCTCGGTCAGCTTGGGCATGATCACTCCTCGGCGTTCTCTGCGGTGGTGCGGGACGGGTTCTCGCCCAGGGCCTGGACGACCCGCGACGGGCTGGGGCGGCCGAGCCTCGCGGCGAGCCAGGTGCTGGTCTCCACCAGCGCGGCGAGGTCAAGGCCTGTCTCGACGCCGAGGCCGTGCAGCATCCAGACCAGGTCCTCGGTGGCGAGGTTGCCGGTGGCGCTCTCGGCGTACGGGCAGCCGCCGATGCCTCCGGTGGAGGCGTCGACGACGGTTACGCCCTCGCGCAGGGCGGTGAGGGTGTTGGCGAGGGCCTGGCCGTAGGTGTCGTGGAAGTGCACCGCGAGCCGGTCGGGGCCGCCGAACGCCTCGATCAGCGCGGCGACGTGACCGGGGGTGCCGACACCGATGGTGTCGCCGAGCGACAGCTCGAAACAGCCCAGATCGAGGAGCCTGCGCCCGACGGAGACGACCTGGGCGACGGGCGTCGGCCCCTCCCACGGGTCGCCGAAGCACATCGAGACGTACGCCCTCACCTTCAGGCCGTGCTCCAGCGCCCGCGCGACGACCGGCTCGAACATCGCGAACTGCGACTCCAGCGTCCGGTTGAGGTTCCTGCCCGCGAAGGTCTCGGTGCCGCTGGCGAAGATCGCGATCTCCTCGACGCCGTGTTCGAGCGCGCGGTCGAGGCCGCGCTCGTTGGGGACGAGCACCGGGTAGCGCACGCCGGGAACCCGTTTCATGCCCGCCAGCAGCTCCGAGGCGTCGGCGAGCTGGGGCACCCACTTGGGGTGGACGAAGCTGGTGGCCTCGATCACGCGGTGCCCGGCGGCGGCGAGCCGGGCGATGAACTCGGCCTTGACCTCGACGGGAATCACCGCGGCCTCGTTCTGCAACCCGTCGCGCGGCCCGACCTCGTAGATCGTGACCCGTTCCGGCAGCCCTTCGGCCTTGACCCTCTGTGGCTCGCGCATCACGCCCTCCTCACCGGTTCGTGCCTCGCGGTCCCCGTAGCCGGTGGCCCGATCTCGGCGACCCATCCGGCCGTGACTCCGCCGTCGTCGTGCGTCACGACCCATCTGGCCGCCTGTGTCGCGATCTTCCCGCGTTCCCGTGCGGCCTCCGCGACCGGAGCGGAGATTGTCACGGCTCCTCCTCGCGGACCACGGCGAGCACGGCGTCCATCGCGACCGCCTGGCCCGCACGGACCCGCAGCTCGGCGACGACCCCGCCGATCGGGGCGGTCACGGTGTGCTCCATCTTCATCGCCTCCACGATGAGAAGCGGCTGCCCTTCGGCGACCCGCTCCCGCAGGCCCGCCTTCACCACGAGGACGGTGCCCGGCATCGGGCTGCGGACCAGCCCGTCACCCGGGCCGCCCGCGCCGGCCCGGTCACCGGGGTCTCCCAGGTGGTGGCGGGTGAGCGCCCAGGCGTCGCCGTCGCGGCCGAGCCAGACGACGTCGCCGTCCCTCGCGACCGCGTAGCGTCTCGCGGTCTCGCCGAGGGTGACGAGCAGGTCGCCGCCCTCGCCGCCGCTCTCTTCGGTGAGCCGCGCCCGCACGGCCTCCGCGCCGGGCAGGCGGACCTCGGCTCCCGAGGCGGGCAGGCCGCGGACCCTGATCTCGCAGACCTCGTCGCGGCTCTCCAGCCGGTAGACGGTCCAGGCCGCCTCGCCCAGCCGCCAGCCGTCGGTGACGTCCCACGGATCGGCGGGCGTGCTCGCGGGCGCGTGCTCGCGGTGCAGGACCAGGGCGGCGGCGGCGAGGACGTCGGCGGGGGCGTCCTCGCGGGAGACGAGCTCGCCGAGGTGGCGCTCCACGAGACCGGTGTCGAGGTCTCCGGCGAGGACGGCGGGGTGACCGACCAGGGCCCTCAGGAAGGCGATGTTGGTGGGCACCCCGAGCACGGCCGTCGCCGCGAGCGCGCCGTCGAGCCGCCGCAGGGCGGCCGTCCTGTCCTTGCCCCAGGCGATGACCTTCGACAGCATCGGGTCGTAGTCGCTGCCGACCAGGCCCCCGGCCATCAGTCCCGAGTCGACCCGCACCCCCGGCGGCTCGCGCAGCGCGAGGACCCGGCCGCCGGTCGGCAGGAAACCACGGGAGGGGTCCTCGGCGTAGACGCGGGCCTCGACGGCGTGGCCGACGAGGCGCACCTCGTCCTGGGTGAGCGGGAGGGGCTCACCGGCGGCGACCCTGAGCTGGAGCTCGACGAGGTCCAGTCCGGTGACCAGCTCGGTGACGGGGTGCTCGACCTGCAGGCGGGTGTTCATCTCCATGAAGTAGTAGTCGCCGGTCGCGCCCTGGACGATGAACTCGACCGTCCCCGCGCCGGTGTAGCCGACGGACCTGGCGGCCTCGACCGCCGCCGCGCCCATCGCGGCCCTGGTCTCGGCGTCGAGGAGCGGCGACGGCGCCTCCTCGACGATCTTCTGGTGGCGGCGCTGGAGGCTGCACTCGCGCTCGCCCAGGTGGATGACGCCGCCGTGGGCGTCGGCCATCACCTGGATCTCGATGTGCCGGGGGTTCTCCACGAACCGCTCGATCAGCAGGGTCGCGTCGCCGAACGCGGCGGCGGCCGTGCGGCGGGCGGACTCCAGTGCCTCCGGCAGTTCCGCCGCGGAGCGCACGAGCACCATGCCCTTGCCTCCGCCGCCCGCCGAGGGCTTGATCAGCGCGGGGAAGCCGACCCGCCCGGCCGCCTCGGCCAGGTCGTCGCCGGGCTCGGCGCCGCCGGGGACGACCGGCACCCCGGCCGCCGAGACGGTGGCCTTGGCTCGGATCTTGTCGCCCATCGCCTCCACGGCCTCCGGCGGCGGGCCGACGAAGACGAGCCCGGCCTCCGCGCAGCGCCGGGCGAAGTCCGCGTTCTCGGCGAGGAAGCCGTATCCGGGATGCACCGCCTGGGCGCCGGTCGCTGCGGCGGCGGCGAGAATGCCGTCGGCGTCGAGGTAACCGCCGGCGAGCCGCACCGCGACGTCGGCCTCGCGGACGTGCCGCGCCCCGACGTCGGCGTCGCTGTGGACGGCGACCGAACGGATGCCCAGCCTCCGGAGGGTGCGGGTGATCCGCAGGGCGATCTCGCCGCGGTTGGCGACGAGGACGGTGTCGAACATCCGTCCCTCGCGCGGTGGCGACATGTGCGCCGAGGAGACCGGACGGCTCGAGTGGGCCGGGTGGGTTGAGTGGGTCATGGGTGCGGTCACATCCGGAAGACGCCGTAGCCGACGGGTTCGAGGGGGGCGTTGGCCGAGGCCGAAAGGGCCAGGCCCAGGACGGTACGGGTGTCGAGGGGGTCGATGACCCCGTCGTCCCAGAGGCGGGCGGTGGAGTAGTAGGGGTTGCCCTGCTCCTCGTACTGCGCGCGGATGGCGTCGGGGTCGGCGTCGCCCACGGTGGACAGGACGTTGGCGGCCTGCTCGCCGCCCATCACCGAGATGCGTGCCCCCGGCCACATCCACAGGAACCGGGGCGAGTAGGCACGCCCGGCCATCGCGTAGTTGCCGGCCCCGAACGAGCCGCCGACGACCACGGTGAACTTGGGCACCCGGGCGCAGGCGACGGCGGTGACCATCTTCGCACCGTGCTTGGCGATGCCCCCCGCCTCGTACGCCCTGCCGACCATGAAGCCGCTGATGTTCTGCAGGAACACCAGCGGGGTGTTGCGCCGGTCGCACAGCTCGATGAAGTGGGCGCCCTTGAGCGCCGACTCGCCGAACAGGATGCCGTTGTTGGCGACGATCCCGACGGGGTGGCCGTGGATGCGGGCGAACCCGGTGACGAGCGTGGCGCCGTACTCGGCCTTGAACTCGCCGAACCTGCTGCCGTCGACGATCCTGGCGACGATCTCGCGGACGTCGTACGGGGTGCGGGTGTCGGCGGGGACGATGCCGTACAGGTCGCGGGGGTCGTGCACGGGCTCCTCGGAGGGCACGCGCTCCCAGGGGGCGGGCGTGCGCGGCGCGAGGGTGGAGACGATGTCGCGGACGATCCGCAGCGCGTGGCGGTCGTCGTCGGCGAGGTGGTCGGTGACGCCGCTGACGCGGGCGTGCAGGTCGCCGCCGCCCAGTTCCTCGGCGGTGACCTCCTCGCCGGTGGCGGCCTTCACCAGCGGCGGGCCGCCGAGGAAGATCGTGCCCTGGTTGCGGACGATCACCGCCTCGTCGCTCATCGCCGGGACGTACGCTCCGCCCGCGGTGCAGGAGCCGAGGACCGCGGCGATCTGCGGGATGCCGCGCGCGGACATGGTCGCCTGGTTGTAGAAGATCCGGCCGAAGTGCTCGCGGTCGGGGAAGACCTCGTCCTGTTTGGGCAGGAACGCACCCCCCGAGTCGACGAGATAGACGCACGGCAGGTTGTTGTGGAGGGCGACCTCCTGGGCCCGCAGATGCTTCTTGACGGTGATCGGATAGTAGGTGCCGCCCTTGACGGTGGCGTCGTTGGCGACGACCACGCACTCGCGCCCCGAGACACGGCCCACCCCGGTGATGATCCCTGCGGCGGGGGCCACGTCGCCGTACATCCCTCCCGCGGCCAGCTGGGAGAGCTCCAGGAAGCGCGAACCGGGGTCGAGCAGCGAGTCGACGCGGTCGCGGGGCAGCAGCTTGCCCCGGGAGACGTGCCGGGCGCGCGACTTCTCGGGGCCGCCCAGCCCCGCCACGGCGAGGCGCTCCCGGAGGTCGGCGACCAGGCGCTCGTTCACCTCGGCGTTGCGCTTGAAGCCCTCGCCGCCCGGATCACAGGCACTCCGCAGCACCGGCCAGCCACTCATACGAGCCTCCCCGTCCGCTCCGCCCGGACCATCCGATCTGCCCCGGCGCTGCCACCGCCGGGGCACCGATGCCCGACTTCACCGCAGATGTTAGTCATTATTAACGTTACCGTCTACCATGCGAGAGGTGACGACTGCTCAGTCCCCTGCACGCACCCGTGGCTCCCGGCGCGCGGAGATCCTGGACGCCGCGGCGGAGCTGTTCGCCGCCCGCGGCTTCCACGGCGTCTCGATCGAGGAGATCGGCGGCGCGGTCGGTACCTCGGGCCCGGCCCTGTACCGCCACTTCAGCGGCAAGGACGCCCTGCTCGCGGAGATGCTGCTGGATGTCAGCGAGCGCCTGCACACCTCGGGCGCGCGCCGCGTGACCGAGGCCGCCGACGCCGAGCAGGCACTGGACGCCCTGCTCAGCTGTCAGATCGAGTTCGCGCTCAGCCACCCCGCACTGATCACCGTGCACGACAGGGAGCTCGGCAACGTGCCCGAGCCCGCGCGCCGGCGGATCCGCCGGCTGCAGCGGCTGTACGTCGAGGAATGGGTCACCGTGCTGAGCGAGCTCTACCCCGCGCGTTCCCAGGCCGGGCTGCGCGCCGCGACCCACGCCGTCTTCGGACTGCTCAACTCCACCCCGCACAGCGCGGGCGAACTGTCGCCCGCGGCGATGGCCGACCTGCTGCGCGGTATGGCACGCGCGGCGCTGGCCGCCCCAGAGTTAGGGATCGCTAACCCCTGACGTACAGTTCCGATCGGGTGGACGGGCTCCACGCCTGCGAGGGGGTCACCACGACCGTGCACGGCGCCTCGCTCAGCATCACCCGGCAGACCGGGCCGATCGCGGGATCCAGCGGATCGTGGTGCTCCCGGTCGGCGACGACCAGAAGGTCCGAACGGTCGGCCGCGCGACGGAGCACCTCGACATGAGGGCGTGTCTCGATCATGGTCTCCACCACGACCGTGGGATACCTCTCCTCCCACACCGCGACGCTGGTGTTGAAGTGGACGGCCACCGACCTGAGATCGCCGGTGTCCTCGGAGCAGAGGCAGATGATGAGCAGCGCCGCCCTGCGCAGCCTCGCCTCCTCGAAGGCGATGGCCAGCTCCTGCGAGTCGACGGCGGCGTCCTCCACCGCGATCGCCACGCGGCCGGCGCGCGGGTGGCCCGGTCTCCTGACGACGGCCACCGGGCAGCGGGCGTGCGCGGCGACCTCGACGGTCGAGCCGATCCGCAGTTCCTCGGAGTCGCCCGCGCCACGCGGGCCGATCGCGATCAGATCCGCGTCGTTCGACAGGCCCACCAGGGCGACGGCCGGAGTCCCCTCCACCAGTCGCCCGTGTACGGGCACCTTGGGCGCCAGTTCACGCGCGGTCATCAGCCCGCTCTCCAGGACGCGCCTGCCCATCCGCCGTACGACCTCGGTGGTCTCGGGGGCGAGGGAGAGCCTGGGGTAGGGCCACTGCCAGGCGTGGCAGACGAGCAGCGGGAGAAATCTCAGGCGGGCGTCCTCGATGGCCCAACGCAGGGCCAACCGGCTCTCCGCCGAGCCGTCGTATCCGACGACCACCGATCGCCCTTCGTCCCTTACCGGCATGGCGGCTCCTCTCCCGCGTCGCTCCTTTCCATCCTTCTCCGAGTCCGTCCGCTAAAAGGGGAGCGCTTTCACAAGACTCTTCCTGTTTTGCGGCGCGCATCGGCAAAGATGCCTTCTCCCGCCCAGGGGCGGGAGGGCGCTTGAAGACCGGCCGGGGCCGGGAGGGGTTTCGCGCGGGCCGCACGGCCGCGCGAATCTGCCGGAGTGGCGCGACGGCCGGTCACCGGCACGGTCGTCGAGGCGATCATCCGTAACGTCGCCGTGTCTTATCCGCCTCTCATCCGCGTCTCCCTCGCGCGGGACGGTCACGGGCATGGGACCGTCGCCGGCGCGAGCCGATCACAGGTGCGGGCACGGGACGGTCACGAGCACCGGCGCGAACCGGTTACAGACACGAACCGGCCACCGCCACGACGCCGGTCGGCGCACAGAACGTTCCCGCCCATGCGGCGACGGCCGACGTGACCGCGAGCGGCGTGCCCGGCGCGGCGAAGATCACCGGCGTCGATACGACCTGGACCGGCGGGGCGGTCACGGGCGGGACGGTCACGGGCGGCGCGACGCCGACCGGCGGGGTGGTGCCGGGCGGGGTCGTGTCGACCGGCGGAGTCGTGCCGGGCGGGGACGTGCCGACCGGCGGAGTGGAACCGGGCGGGACGACACCGGGCGGGGTCGTCCCGGGCGTGAGCGACTCGTCGGGCGGAGGCGGAGTCCCGGGCACCGCGGCCGCGGGCACCGGAGCGGTTCCCTGCGCCGGTGCGGGCGGAGGCGGCGTCGCGACCGAGGGCGACAGCGCGGACACCGGTGCGGACACCGGCACCGACGGGTTTCCGTACGCCGACGCGCTCCCGATGGCCGTTATCCCGGAAACCGGCGTGTCACCGGAAAGCGCCGTGACGGACCGCGCCGTATCCGGAAACGGTCCGGCGGCGTGGGCGGCGGCCGGCAGCATGACGACCGCCCCCACCGCCCCGGTGAGAATCAATTTTCCAAGCATGCGCGTCTCCACTCATGTCACTGATGCGATGGACGTGAACTCCGAAGATGCTGGCAGCCGCAGTACCCGCCGATGGCAAAGAGACCCTCCGCGAGAAGTCCGCAGGAGGAACGGCTTGTGGCAACAGGTGCGCGAGATACCCATGGATCGGAACACAAGGCCGGAAACGAATACGCTCACACCGTTCGGGGCTTCCGCCCTTCTGACCCGACTCATCCTGCCTGGGAGGTCCGGCGTCGAATTCCCGTGTCAGAGCCCTGCGCCGGAGTGTCGCGCCGGGGTTCCGGCACCAAGGCCTCGACTTGGGGACCGGCGTGGAGTACCCGGCCCTGACGTTCCTGTTCATTCGTCGAACGGGCCGTGAAATCACACCTGACAAGCTGTCATGAATACTGGTTAAGGGTGATCGGTCCGCCATCTCGCACCCATCAAAGATGTCAAGGTTGGGGACGGCGTCCGTCGATGGGGGACATAATCGGGCTGTGGCGCGCGAAACTGTTGAGACCCATTTCACCGACGCCGTGAGTGCCCTTTCCCCCGGCGCACCGCGCGACCCCGGCCTGCCCGTGCGGGAGGACACCACCCTGACCGGGGCCAGGTGCCGCGAGCTGTTTCAGTTCCAGCTCGGCAGCAGGCTGCTGGACGTCACCGCCCGCTGGCTGCGCGAGCAGGGCGAGGGGTTCTACACGATCGGCTCGGCCGGGCACGAGGGCAACGCCGCGGTCGCCGCCGCGTTGCGCGTCACCGACCCGGCCCTCCTGCACTACCGGTCAGGCGCCTTCTACCTGACCAGGTCGGCGATGGCGGGACGGCTGCCCGAGGAGGGGCTGCGCGACGTGCTGCTCGGCCTGACCGCCTCGGTCGAGGAGCCGATCGCGGGCGGGCGGCACAAGGTCTTCGGCCACCCGGACCTCGCGGTGATCCCCCAGACCTCCACGATCGCCAGCCACCTGCCCCGTGCGGTGGGCGTGGCCTTCGCCATCGAGCGCGCCCGCCAGCTCGGCGTGCCGGGGCCGTGGCCGAGCGACGCGATCGTGACCTGCAGCTTCGGCGACGCCTCGACAAACCACGCCAGCGCCCTGTCGGGCCTCAACACGGCCGCCTACGGCTCATACCAGAAGCTGCCGCTGCCGATCCTCTTCGTCTGCGAGGACAACGGCCTGGGCATCAGCGTGCGCACCCCCGACGGCTGGGTCAAGGCCGCCCGCCACCCGCTGATGAGGTATTTCGAGGCCGACGGCTGTGATCTGGCCGACGTCCACGACATGGCACTGGCCGCCACCGACCACGTCCGCACGCACCGCGCACCCGCCCTGCTGCGGGTAAGCACCGTCCGGCTGATGGGCCACGCGGGCTCGGACGTGGAGCTGTCATACCGGACCAAGCGGGAGATCGACGCGGACCTGGCGCGCGACCCGCTCGTGGCGACCGCCAGGCTGCTCGTCGAGGCCGGCCTGACCACTCCCGACGAGCTGCTGCTCCGGTACGAGACGACGCGCGAGCACCTGTTCAAGATGGCGATGGAGAGTTCGCGGCGCCCCAGGCTGATCTCCGCCTTCGACATCGTGGAGCCGCTCGCCCCGCGCACCCCCGCGGCCGTCGCCGCGGCCTGCACCAAAGTGGCGGCCCCCGACGTCAGGTCGAGGTCCTTCGCCGGCAGGCTCCCCGAGCGGGAGGGCCCGCTGACCTTCTCCCAGGCCGTCAACCGCACCCTCGCCGACTCCCTGGCCGCCCACCCCGACGTGCTCGTCTTCGGCGAGGACGTGGCACGCAAGGGCGGCGTCTACGGCGTCACGCGCGGCCTGCAGAAGCGCTTCGGCTCCGGCCGGGTGTTCGACGCCCTCCTCGACGAGCAGTCCGTGCTCGGCCTCGCGCTCGGATCGGGGATCTCCGGCCTGCTGCCGGTGCCCGAGATCCAGTATCTGGCGTACCTGCACAATGCCCTGGACCAGATCCGGGGCGAGGCCGCGACGCTCCAGTTCTTCTCCCAGGGGGCCTTTCGCAACCCGATGGTGGTGCGCGTCGCCTCCTACGCCTATCAGAAGGGCTTCGGCGGCCACTTCCACAACGACAACTCCATCGCCGCCCTGCGCGACATACCCGGCCTGGTCGTGGCCTCTCCCGCCCGGCCCGACGACGCCGCCTCGATGCTGCGCACCTGCCTCGCCGCCGCACGCGTCGACGGCAGCGTCTGCGTCTTCCTTGAGCCCATCGCCCTGTACAACACCCGTGACATGTTCGAGGAAGGTGACAACGGCTGGCTCGCCCCGTACGCCCCTCCGGCGCGATGGGCGGAGACGCACATCCCGATCGGACGCGCCCGCAGCTACGGCGACGGCCGCGACCTGACCATCGTGACCTTCGGCAACGGGCTGCGGATGAGCCTGCGTGCCGCGGTGAGGCTCACCGCGGAGGGACACAGCTGCCGGGTCCTGGACCTGCGCTGGCTCTCCCCCCTCCCGGTCGAGGACCTGATGCGAGCCGCGGAGCTGACCGGCCGGGTGCTGATCGCCGACGAGACCCGCCGCACCGGGGGCGTCTCGGAGAGCATCGTCGCCGAGCTGCTCGACGCGGGTTTCACCGGCAGGATCGCCCGGGTGACCTCCTCGGACAGCTTCATCCCACTGGGCGAGGCGGCGAGGCACGTGCTGCTGTCGGAGGCCGAGATCGAGGCGGCCGCCCGCAAGCTGCTCGGCTGACCGCCCTCGTTTTCGAAATCCCGGAATCGACCCCACCACTCCAGCGGAGCGTGTTCAATTGGTCGCACGCCGTCACAGATCGCGCCTCTGGTTCGTCGGCAGGTCAGCCCCTCGTTCCCCCGACCAGGAGATAACATGCCCGACGTGGCGACGAAGAGCACCGGTCAGCGCGTGGTGGACCTGGAGGCCTGGGCCTTCAGGACAGGCGCGGACCTGGCGGACATCAAGGGGACCTTGAACGATCTCCCCAGGCTCATCCGCGAGGAGGTCATGACCTACACCACGCCGATGTTCGAAGAGATCATGAACCGGATGGCCACGAAGGATGATCTCTCCGCCCTCGCCGTCAAGGTCGACATCTTGGAAACCAAGGTCGACAACCTCGACACCAAGGTCAACGCCCTGGACACCAAAGTCGACAACCTGGAAGCCAAGGTCGACAACCTGGACACCAAAGTCGACAACCTCGACACCAAGGTCAATGCCCTGGACACCCGGATGGAGTCCTTCGAAAGCCGGATGAAGTCCATGGAAGGCCGCATGGACTCGTTTGAGGGCCGGATGGATTCCATGGACGGCAAGCTGGACCTGATTCTGACCAAGCTCGGCTGAGCCTCGCCGATGAGCCTCGGGCCGATGGTCCGGGGCTCACGACGGGTTCACAGCCAGTCTCGGCGTTTGAACACCAGATAGAGGGTGAGGCAGACGCCCGCCATGAGCATGACCGCGAAGGGATAGCCCCACGCCCAGTGGATCTCGGGCATCACGTCGAAGTTCATGCCGTAGATGGTGCCGACGAGGGTGGGGGCGAACAGGATCGCGGCCCACGCGGAGATCCGCTTGACCTCCTCGTTCTGGGCGTTGCTCGCCTCGGTGAGGTTGGTCATGTGCTCGTTCTGGGCCTGGGCGACCATGGTCGAGTTGACCACGAGGATGTCGTGAAGCATCTGGCGGAAGCCGCTCACCCGCTCGGCGACGGTGATCACGTGGTCGGCCACGTCCCGCAAATATCTCTGCAGCTCCTGGTCCACCCCGTACTTGTCCGCGCCCGCGATGAAACCCTCGATCATGCCCAGGAGCGGCTGGGTGGCCCGCTGGAACTCGATCACCTCGCGCGACAGCTCGTAGATGCGGCGGGAGACCCCGGGCTCGTTGCCGAAGACCTGGACCTCGATCTCGTCGATGTCGTTCTGCAGGCCGGCGACCACGGGGGCATAGCCGTCCACGACCGCGTCGAGGATGGCGTAGAGCACCGCCTGCGGCCCCTGGCCGAGCAGTTCGGGGTCGTGCTGCATGCGTCGGCGGACCTGGGACAGGTCGGGCGCCTCACTGTGCCGTACGGTGATCACGAAGTTCTTGCCGACGAAGACGTGCAGCTCGCCGAAGTCGACCTCCTCGGCCTCGTCGAGGTAGCGGGCCGGGCGCAGCACCACGAACAGGGTGTCGCCGTAGCGGTCGGCCTTGGGGCGCTGGTGGGCGACGATGGCGTCCTCGACCGCCAGCTCGTGCAGGTCGAACTCCTCGGCGACGTTGAGGATGACGCCGTCCTCCGGCCGGTAGAAGCCGATCCAGGCCATGCCGTCCGGGGTGTTCTTCAGGCGTTCGAACGCCTCGGGCAGCGACTCGGGGGTGGCCGCCCGATGACCGTTGACGTAGATCGCGTTGTCGATGACGCGCGAGCGGGGTGGGGCCGGCCGCTCCTCGCCAACGGATCTGGGGTCCATCGATCGCTCGGGCGACTCCCGACCGGTGCCGGAACGCCCGCGCATCAGGCTCCGCAGGCCTCGCATTCGCCGGTCGGTCACACGTCTCTCCTCATCGGGCGCTCATGAACTCCTGCAGCGACCGCATCGCGGTGGCACGGATCTTCGCCCTCAGCATCGGGGTCCAGCCGAGGACGATTCCGACCGGCCGGCCCATCGCCATCTTGGACCAGCGCCTGAGGTCGAAGTCGTCGTGGTGGCGGACGATCAGTCCGTCCTCGAAGCGGAAGAGGGCGTCGACCTCGTTGACGACCCTCCTGCCCCTCTCGCCGAAGGTGTAACGACCGGTCCAGTGCGCCGTGCCCTCGTACGGGCGCGCGGTGATGTCGCGTACGGTCACGGCGAGGTCGGGGCTGCGGCTCAGCAGCATCCGCCACATGCCCATGACCTTGTCTCGTCCTTCGAGGTCCTGGAAGACGGGGTCACCGAAGGTGACGTCAGGGTGGTAGCAGAGCTCCATCGCGTCGGCGTCGCGGCGCGCGAATGCCTCGTAGAACGTCTTGATGAGCTCGGCGTTCCGATCGTTCACGAGTTTCTCCCGACCATCAATATCCTGCCGACCGAGTGTAGTGCGCGGAGGAGCCAAGGAGATTGTCCGCGTTTTGCCAGTACAGCGCGTGGATCCGGTCGTCGCCGGGCCCACCGGGTGTGCGGGGCCGACGGGCGTACGGATGGGGATGTTCGGGAGGTCGCCGACGAGCGGGATCTCGCCGGTCCGGCCCGGTCCTCGTCGGCGGGCGAAACCGCCCGCGTTCGCGAATTCCGGCATCATATTCGGCACGGTTCCGACTTTATCCCCAGCACACCGGCAGTCGTGGGACGCTTTACTCTCACGCCGCGAAGGAGAAACGAGCGTTGTCCGACCTCTGGGTGACCCTGACCACGTCCCGTTCCGGGCCGCCCCTGTGGGTTGTGCTGCTGTCCGCTCTGGCCGCCCTGGGCGTGGTGTCGTGGTCCACCTCGTGGCAGCTGTCGCGAGGGCTGATCACCATCGCCCACGAGGGCGGGCACGCGCTGGTGGCGCTGCTCACCCGGCGCAAACTGGAGGGCATCCGGCTGCACTCCGACACCTCGGGTGTCACCCTGACCAGGGGAAAGCCCCGAGGGTTCGGCATGATTCTGACCGCCGCCGCCGGATACGTCACCCCGTCCCTGCTCGGACTGGGCGGAGCGTGGCTCACCTCCTCCGGCTATGTGGCGGTGCTGATCACGATGGTGATCGGGTTGCTGTTCTGCATGCTGCTGCTGATCCGCAACCTGTTCGGTGTGGTGAGCCTGCTCGCCACCGGGGGCGCGATCTTCGCCTTCACCTGGTACGCGGCGCCCGACATGGACGCGGTCCTGGCCTACCTGGCCGTGTGGTTCCTGCTGCTGGGCGGTATCCGGCCGATCGTGGAGCTCCAGCGCAAGCGGCGCCGCCACCAGGCGCCCGACTCCGACGCCGACCAGCTCGCCAGGCTCACCTTCCTGCCCGGCGGATTCTGGGTCTTTCTGTTCCTCGTGGTGGCGGGCGCGTGCCTGGTGGCCGGAGCGTACCTGCTGCTGCCCTCGGCGCTCGGGCTCATCTGAGCGATCCCGCGCGACACTCCGTGCCCGTCGTCCGCCCCCGCGCGGGGAAGCACGGCGATCACGATTCACCGATGAAGCATTAGACGGGCTATATCGCCGCATTTCATGCTGATTTTACGGCGGCCCTCCGCCTGCCGCATCGCGTCGCGGGACCACGCCTCTTGATTGACATTTAACAACTTTTTTGAGTTTATTAGCGGGAATATCATTTCTCCTGCGAGAGGCGCTCCATGCCCCACCCCGCTTACCTCGTCGGAGCGGTCGGAACGGGCATCCTGCTGGCCTCACTGGGCGTGACACTCGTCCTCGCCCTGCGGATCAGACGGCTCCACGCCGAGCGGGAGCGGGCACTCAGCAGAGCGTACGAGAGATTCGCCCGCGACATGCACGACATCGTGGGGCACTGGCTCTGGCTGGCGTCCATCAAGGGAGAGCTGGCCCACAGGAAGGCGAACGGCGACGCGCGCCTGCGCGAGGAGCTGGAAGAGGTGCTGCAGGCGGTGCGGCAGGCCGCGCACGCCGTACGGAACGTGTCGGAGGCCGTCCACCGGCTGTCGTTCTCCGGCGAGGTCACGCGGGCCAGGACCCTGATGGAGGGCTTCGGGGCCTACTGCTCGGTCCGGGTCGACGTGGACGAGCTTCCCAAGGTCGTGAGCACCGCGCTGGGCGCCGTGGTCCGCGAGGGCGTGACGAACATGCTGCGGCACAGCCGGGTGAAGCGGTGCGCGATCGAGCTGGTCGAGTACGACGGCCGGCTACGCCTCACCGTCGTCAACGACGGGGCTCCCCGGCAGGAGACATCCTCCGGAGGCACCTTCGGGACCGCCTCCACCGGCAACGGCGTGGACAACCTGGGTCACCGCGTGGGCGAGCTGGGCGGCACGGTGCGGGCGGTCGGCGGCACGGACGGGTGGTTCACCCTGATGGCCGAGGTTCCCACCAATTTTCCCGAATCATATTCACGTTTACCGCGAAAGCGCAGGTAGCGCACATCGTCATGGTTGACACTGTGAGTTTCGCATATACGACTGGTTTAGTTTGTAACTAGTGGTTTCTCGGGTTATCCGTAATTCTCTCTTCTGGAAGACAGCAGGGGAGAATGTGGTGGATGACCAGTATGAGCTTTATTGCCTGGCCGACCCGCTTTTTTATGACACGCTTGACGGCCGCCGGGGTGATCATCCCGATTTCGCGCTCGCTGCCCGGAATGTCCCGGACGGCTGGCAGCACCAGGCGACCGACACCTGGATGCACTACGCGCCGCTCGGCGGTCGCACACCCGCCCAGGGCTGGAAGATCCACGTCTCCGCTCGCACCGAGGACGCCGACCGCGCCATAGAGGCGGTCTGGGACTACTGCGTCCCCCGCGACATCGCGTTCAAGTTCCTGCGCAGCCTGCCGGTCATGACCATGCTGAACTCCAAGGCCGCCCCTCGTGGCTCCAGCGGGAAGCTCGTGACGATCTACCCGGTGGACGAGGCGCAGCTGGAGCTCACGCTCAAGGAGCTCGACGAGCTGCTCACGGGCATCGAGGGGCCCTACATCCTCAGCGACCTCCGCTACGGCCAGGGACCGCTCTTCGTACGGTACGGCGGCTTCGCCGGACGGCGCTGCCTGGCCGACAACGGCGAGCTGGTGCTGGCCATCGAGGACGGCGAGGGACGGCTCGTCCCCGACGTGCGGGAGCCCGCCTTCGGCGTGCCGTCCTGGGTGACGCTGCCCGCCTTCCTCGAACCCCACCTCGCGGCCCGCAACGCGGTCACCACCGAGGGGCTGCCGTACCGGGTCGAGAGCGTGATGCAGTTCTCCAACGGCGGCGGCGTCTACCTGGGAGAAGACCTGCGCACCGGGGAGCGGGTCGTGCTGAAGGAGGCCCGCCCGCACGCCGGCCTGGACGCCGCCGGCCGGGACGCGGTGGCGCGGCTGGCGCACGAGCGCGACATGCTGGAGCGCCTGTCCGGGCTGGACGCGGTACCCGCACTGATCGACTACTTCACTCTGGGCGGGCACCATTTCCTGGTCGAGGAGTTCGTCGACGGCAACCCGCTCCAGCGCCAACTCGTGCACAAATACCCGCTCACCAGGGCGACCTGCGACGACGCGGCCATCGCCGAGTACACCGCCTGGGTGCTCGACATACTTCCCAAGGTGCGCCGGGCGGTCGAGTCCCTGCACGAGCGCGGGGTGGTCTTCGGTGACCTGCACCCGAACAACATCCTCCTGACCGAGGACGGCCGCCTGGTCCTGATCGACTACGAGGTGGCGACCCTCACCGAGGACCGCGGCCGCGCGGCGCTCGCCCACCCGGCGTTCGGCGCGCCGGCCGACCGGCAGGGCGTCGACGTCGACCTGTACGCCCTGTCCTGCCTCTGCCTCGGGCTCTTCGCCCCCCAGCTCACGATCATGCTGTCGCTCGACCGTGCCAAGGTGACCGAACTGGCCAGGCTCATCGGCGAGACCTTCCCCGTGCCGCGCGAGATGCTCGACGAGGCGGTCCGCACCGTCGCGGGCCCCGAACCCGCGGCGGCCACGCCCTACCCGAAACCGGGACGCGACAGCTGGCCCCGGCTCAAGGAGGCGATGACCCGGGCCATCCTGGCGAGCGCCACCCCCGAGCGCGAGGACCGGCTCTTCCCCGGCGACGTCGCCCAGTTCCAGCCCGGCGGCGGCGTCAACCTCGCGTACGGCGCGGCCGGCGTGCTCTACGCGCTGGCGAGCACCGGAGCCGAGCGCCGTCCCGAGCACGAGGACTGGCTGCGCGCGAAGGCGCTCGCCCCCGCCCCGGGGACGGGGATCGGGTTCTACGACGGCCTGCACGGTGTGGCCTACGTCCTCGACCTGCTCGGGCACCGCCAGGACGCGATCGACACCGCCGACCTGTGCCTGCGCCAGAAATGGGAGGCGCTGGAGCTCGGGCTGTTCAGCGGCCTGGCCGGCATGGGCCTGAACCTTCTCCACCTGGGCCGGACCACCGGCGAGCGAACCTTCACCGAGGTGGCCCTGCAGATCACCGGCATCTGCTCCGACAGGCTGGGCGGGCCCGAGGACGTACCCGAGGTCAGCGGCGGCGTCCACCCCCGGGCCGGGCTGATGTACGGCTCCTCCGGGCCCGCTCTTCTCTTCCTGCACGCCTACGAGCAGACCGGCGACACGTCGCTGCTCGACAGGGCGGCCGTGGCGCTCCGGCAGGACCTGCGGCGCTGCGTAACCGGCGAGGACGGAACCCTCCAGGTCGACCAGGGCTGGCGCACGCTGCCCTACCTGGACGAGGGATCGGTGGGCATCGGCATCGTCCTCGCCCGCTACCTGGCCCACCGGGAGGACGAGGAGCTGCGCGCCGCGCTCGACGGCTGCCGGCGCGTCACCCGGGGACGCTACTTCGTGCAGTCCGGCCTGTTCACCGGCCGGAGCGGCATGATCGGCGCCCTCGGCTGGGGTCTGGGACCCGAGCCGAACGCCTCCCTTACCGACCACACCGACGTGGCCGAGCAGCTCCGCGGGCTGGCCTGGCACGCGCTGCCCCACGGCGGCGGGCTCGCCTTCCCCGGGAACCAGCTGCTCAGGCTCTCCATGGACTTCGCGACCGGCACGGCCGGAGTCCTGTTCGCGATGAGCGCCGTGCTGCACGACCGGCCGGTGTTCCTCCCCTTCATCGAGCCGCCCGGCGGCACGAGCACCCCGTCAGGGGTGTCCGCGCACGAACCCGCCGGGCGGTTTGGCCCCCACGACACATCGACATCGAAGGAGGTGTAACGACATGGTTCTTCTCGACCTGCAGTCCCTGGAGGCCCCCACCGGCGGTGGTGGCGGTGGCGGCGGCAGCACGCTGACGGTCCTGGGCTGCGAGTCCGGCAAGCCCAGCAACCTGAGCGTCGTCCTCTGCCACTAGGCATCCCGGTTTTCCCGATATCGGTTCGGTTCCCACCAGAAGTGAGGAAATTCCATGGTCCTTCTCGACCTGCAGTCCCTGGAGACCCCCGGCGGCGGCCACGGCGGCGGCGGTGGCGGCAGCACCCTCACCGTCCTGGGCTGCGAGTCCGGCAAGCCCAGCAACCTGAGCCTCCTGCTCTGCCACTAGTCCTCCCCGTTCCACACAACCCGTAGAACCCGTAGAAACGGAGCAACTTCGATGGTCCTTCTCGACCTGCAGTCCCTGGAGACCCCCGGCGGCGGCCACGGCGGCGGCGGTGGCGGCAGCACCCTCACGGTCCTGGGCTGCGAGTCCGGCAAGCCCAGCAACCTGAGCCTCCTGCTCTGCCACTAGTGAGACCCGTGCCCGGGACGGCCAGCGACGGCGGCCGTCCCGGGCACTCCCGTTCCGGGAGGGGCCGGAACACCGAGAAAGCCCGGGACCTCAAGGAAACCCGGGAAGCCGGGCGGTTCAGGAAGGTGCGAACGTGCGAGCAGCGGATCGGCTGGTGGCCGACACCGTACGGCGTGGCGGACCCTGGCTCGCCGTCCTCGTGGCCACCTCCGTCCTGGGCGCCTTCGCGCAGCTCGCGCTCCCGCTCGTGCTGGGCAGGACGGTCGACGAGCTCGTCACCGACACGCCCGGCGGCACCGGAGCGGCGACCTGGCTCGGTGCCTGCGCCGCCGCCGTGACCCTCACCGTGCTCTGCGACGCCCTCGGCGTCTGGGCCTCGGGATCGAGCGGCGCGCGCTCCTCGGCCTGGCTCAGGAACCGGGTCGTGCGGAACGTGCTCGGCGTCGGGCCGATGATCACCCACCGGTTCCCCGAGGGAGACCTGGTCACCCGGATGGGCCTGAACACCGAGGAGATCGGACGCGCCCCCGAGTCGATCGTCACCGGGGCCGCGCTGGTCATCCCCACCGCGGGCGGCATCGTGGCCCTCACCCTCATCGACCCCCTGCTGACCGTGACACTGGTCGCCGGGATCGTCCTCATCGCCCTCGTCCTACGGGCCTTCCTCACCGTGAGCACCTCGATAGCGGGCGACTACCAGGCGGCACAGAGCGACATCGCCGCCCGCCTCGTCGACGCCCTCGCCGGGGCCCGTACGATCGCCGCGGCCGGTACCGCCGACCAGGAGCGGGCACGGGTGCTGACCGCCCTGCCCAGGCTGCGCGGCCACGCCATGGACATGTGGCGGGCCAACGCGCGGGCCGGCGTACAGGCGGGAGCGGTGGTCCCGCTGCTGGAGGTGGCCGTGCTCGGGGTGGGCGGGCTGCGCCTGGCCGCCGGGGACCTCACGGCCGGAGAGCTGTACGCCGCCGCCCGCTACGTCGTGCTCGGCGCGGGTCTCGGCTCGGCGCTGGGCTACGTCGGCCGCCTGGCCAGGGCGCGGGCCGCCGCGGCCAGGGTGGAGGAGCTGGTCTCCGAGAGCCCGCGGGCCTACGGCAGCCGCCCGCTGCCCGCCGGCCCCGGCACGCTTGAGCTTCGCGGAGTCGACGCGGACGGCCTGCACGATATCGATCTCGTCATCCCCGGCGGGCAGGCGGTGGCCGTGGTCGGCCGCTCGGGGGCGGGAAAGTCCCTGCTCGCCGCGGTCGCCGGACGGCTGGTGGACCCGCGCCACGGCACGGTACTCCTCGACGGCGTCCCGCTGCCCGACCTCTCCCGCGAGGCGCTGCGCCGCGCCGTCGGGTACGCGTTCGAACGCCCGGCGCTGCTCGGCGAGACCGTCGGCGCCGCCGTCGCCCTGGGGCTCGACGCTCCCACCCCCGGCACCGGGTGCGACGGCCGGCCGGGCGAGAAAGGCGAGGTCGTGCGGGCGGCGGCGCGGGCGGCCCGCGCGGACGCCTTCGTCAGGCGGCTCCCCGGGGGGTACGACACGCCGCTGGAGGAGGCGCCCATGTCCGGCGGCGAGCGGCAACGGCTCGGCCTGGCCCGCGCCTTCGCGCAGGGAGGGCGCCTGCTCATCCTGGACGACGCCACCTCCAGCCTCGACACCGTCACCGAGCGCCAGGTCGCCCGCGCGCTGTCGCGGGAACTGCGCGACCGTACGCGGCTGATCGTGACCCACCGGGTGGCGACCGCGGCGGCGGCCGACCGGGTGATCTGGCTGGACGAGGGCCGGGTACGGGCGTGCGGCGGTCATCGCGCGCTCTGGGCCGACCCCGCCTACCGCGCCGTCTTCCAGGCGGACGCGTCGTGAATCCCACGGACGGACACGTCGCCGGCAGGCCCCTGCGGCGGGCGCTCAGGAGGGACCCGTACCAGCTGGTCAGGCTCGCGGGCTGGTCCGTCGCGGAGACGGCGCCCTCGCTCGTCATCGGCCTGGCCATCGCGCGGGCGATCGACGACGGCTTCGGCACGGGACGTCCCGCGACCGGGTTCGCCTGGCTCGCGCTGCTCGGCGGCGCGTGGCTGCTCGCCGCGGTCGGCGCCCGGCAGGTGGTGATGGCCGTCGCCTCGATCGTGGAGCCGTTCCGCGAGGAACTGCTCGCGCACGTCGTCGACGACGCGCTGCGCCACTCGGTCATGTCCGGGCAGGGGCCGGGAGCGGCTGCGGTGGCCCGCTCCAACCTCCAGGTCGAGCTGGCCCGCGACGCCTTCGCCTCGGTCATCACGGTGGTGAGGTCGTTCGCGTTCACCGTGGTGAGCGTCGTCCTCGGGCTCGCGACCCTCGTGCCCGAGGTGCTCGCGCTGGTGCTCCCCCCCTTCGTCGTGGGCCTTGTCGTCTTCCTGCTGTCGCTGCGCGCCCTGGCCAGGCGGCAGCGGGACTTCATCCTCGCCGACGAGCGCACCGCCGAGGCGCTGGCCACCACGGTGGGCGGGCTGCGCGACATCACCGCCTGCCGGGCCGAGGAGCGGGTGGCGGACGATGTCGGCCTGCGGGTGGCGGAGCAGGCCCGCGCGGCCCGGTCGCTGGCGCGGGTGACCGCGCTGCGCACGCTGTCGCTCGCGGTGGGCGGCTGGTTGCCGGTCCTGCTGGTGCTGTTCGCGACCCCCCGGCTCGTGGGCGAGGGCGCGGGCGCCGGGGTGATCCTGGGCGCCCTCGCCTACGTCACGCAGTCGCTCGCGCCCGCGCTCGGCAACCTCGTGGAAGGGCTGGGCATCAACGGGGTCCGGCTGCGGGTGGCGCTGGGCAGGCTCCTGCGCGACGGCGAGCCGCCCGCGCGGGCGCGCGGGCGGCTCGCGGCGCGGGGCGGAGGGGCCGAACTACGCGGCGTGACGTTCGCGTACGGCCCGCACGCGGAGCCGGTGATCGACGGTCTGGACCTGGTGATCCCGGAGGGGGACCACATCGCCGTCGTGGGTCCCAGCGGCATCGGCAAGTCCACACTCGCCGCGCTCCTGACCGGTGTGCTCCCGCCGGGGGCGGGCGAGGTCCTGGTGCGCGGGGTACCCGCGGACCGGCTCGACCCCGCCGACCGGGTACTCATCCCGCAGGAGGCGTACGTCTTCCGCGGCTCCCTGCTGGAGAACCTGACCTACCTCGCCGACGCCTCGCGGGAGGCGGTGGACGACGCCGTGACCGCGGTCGGCCTGACGAACCTGGTGGCGCGGCTGGGCGGATACTCCGCCGAGATCCACTCGGGGTCGCTCTCCCCCGCGGAACGGCAGCTGATCGCCCTGGCCCGCGCCTATCTCGCCCCGGCCCGGCTGGTGATCCTCGACGAGGCGACGTGCCACCTGGACCCGGCCGCCGAGGCCCGCGCGGAGGAGGCGTTCGCCCGCCGTGGCGGCACGCTCCTCGTCATCGCCCATCGGCTCACCTCCGCCCTGCGCGCCCGGCGGATCCTCGTCATGGACGGCACCAGCGTCCGGCTGGGCACGCACGAGGAGATGCTCGCCACCTCCCCGCTGTACGCGGACCTGGCCGGACAGTGGGACCCGTCGAACACACAGGAGCTGGTGCCTTGACCTCCCCGCCCTCCTTGACCTCCCCGCCCCTCGCGACCTACTCCCCCTGCTCACCGTGTTCCCCGCCCAGGGCCGAGGCCCGGGGACCTCGCACCGGAGGAATTCGATGATCTACCCTCCCGCGGAACGGCACCCGGTCGTCGACCACCTGCACGGTCACGCGGTTCCCGACCCGTACCGGTGGCTGGAGGACCCCGACAGCCCCGCGACGCGAAGTTGGACGGCCGCCCAGGGGGAACTGTGGCGCGAACACGCCGGCACGCTGCCGGGACGCGACCTGTGGCACTCGCGGGTGGCCGCGCTGACCGGGGCCGGAACGGTCGGCACGCCGATGTGGCGCGGCGGGAGCCGGTTCTTTCTGCGTCGTACGGCCTCCCAGGAGCACGCGGTCCTCTACCGCACCGCCCCCGACGGGGCGGAGGAGGCACTGATCGACCCGATGGAGCTCGACCCGAGCGGGCTCACCACGCTCGACCACTGGCAGCCCGACCTGGACGGCAGGCTGGTGGCGTACCAGCTGTCCAGGAGCGGGGACGAGCGGTCGGAACTGCGGGTCATGGACGTCGCCACCCGCCGGGTGGTGGACGGTCCGATCGACCGCTGCCGGTACGCGCCCGTGGCGTGGCTGCCCGACGGCAAGGCGTTCTTCTACGTCCGTTCCCGCCAGGTCCGCCTGCACCGGCTCGGCACCCCCGCCGAGGACGACGCGGTGATCATGGGTGAGGAGCGCTCGTACGGCCTGGGGATCAGCTACAACGGGCGCTGGCTCACGGTCTCGGCGATGGCGGACGGCGGCAACGACCTCTGGCTCGCCGACCTGTCGTCCTCCTCCCCCGAGCGCCCCGACCTGCGGGTGATCCAGCGAGCGGCGGGCGCGATGACGGCGCCCGCCGTCGGCCGCGACGGGCGCCTGTACCTGCTCACCACCCTGGACGCGCCACGGGGACGACTGTGCGTGGCCGACCCGGCCCGACCGGGCCCCGAGCACTGGGTCGACCTGGTCGAAGAGGACCCCGAGGCGGTGATCGGCGAGTTCGCGATCGCCGACCAGACGCTCCTCGTGAGCTGGACCCGGCACGCGGTCAGCGAGGTCAGCGTCCACGACGTGGTGACAGGAAACCGGCGCGGCCTGGTGCCGCTGCCCGGCCTCGGCTCGGCGAGGGAGATGACCACCCGCCCCGAGGGCGGCCACGAGGTCTGGTTCACCTACACCGACAGCGTCACGCCCCTGGGAGTGCACCGCTACGACACGCGCACCGGGCGGACGTCGCTGTGGAGCCCCGCACCCGGCGCCGTGGAGGTGTCCGAGCTCGAAGCCCGCCAGGTGGTCTGCGTCTCCGCGGACGGCACACCGGTGCGGATGGTCGTGCTGGCCCGCCCAGGCTCGGGTCCCAGGCCGACGATCCTGTACGGCTACGGCGGTTTCGGGCTCTCGCTCACGCCGTCGTACTCCAGCTACATCCTGCCCTGGGTCGAGGCGGGCGGGGTCTTCGTCCTCGCCCAGCTGCGCGGCGGCGGCGAGGAGGGCGCGGCCTGGCACCGCGACGGCATGCTGGAGCGCAAGCAGAACACCTTCGACGACTTCGCGGCGGCGGCCGAGAAGCTCGTCTCCGACGGCTGGACCACCCCCGCGCAGCTGGCCGCCTGCGGCGAGTCCAACGGCGGGCTGCTGGTGGGCGCCGCGCTGACGCAGCGCCCCGACCTGTTCGCCGCCGCCGTCTGCTCGGCGGCGCTACTCGACATGGTCAGGTACGAGCGCTCGGGCCTCGGCCCCGTCTGGAGGTCGGAGTACGGCTCGGCCGACGATCCCGAGCAGCTGGGATGGCTGCTCGGCTACTCCCCCTACCACCGGGTCACCGACGGCGTCGACTACCCCGCGACGCTGCTGACCACGTTCGGCGGTGACTCCCGGGTGGACCCCATGCACGCGCGCAAGATGTGCGCGGCGCTGCAGGCGGCGACGTCGGGGACGCGGCCGATCCTGTTGCGCCACGAGGGCGACGTCGGCCACGGCCCCCGCTCGGCGGGCCGCGCCGTCGACCTCGCCGCCGACATGCTCACCTTCCTCGCCGCCCACACCGGCCTGGAGGTTTTCGAGACGCGGTAGACGATCCCGTCCCCCTCCGATCCGGTGTCGTGCGAAGACCGGATCGCCTCGGTATCGGCGCCCTCAGTCGCGGTAACAGTCGGCGAGGGCGGCGAACGCCGCCTTGGGCTCCCACGGCATGTCGGGGTAGGTCCGGCCGGGACGGTCTTCGAGCACCTTGACCAGGCCGTAGCTCGCCATGTCGAAGTCCTCGCGAGGGTCGTCGCGGTGCGGCAGGTTGTAGGACGCGAAGGTGCACCAGAACGCGGTGTCGACACCCTCGGCGGCGAAGACCTCCAGTGACTCCCTCAGGTATGTGACCTGCTCGGCCTCATCACGGATGTAGTCGCCCTTCAGGCCGATCGCCTTCGCGCCGTCCCATTCGACCATGAACATGCCACGCGCGCCCAGGTCGGCCGCGCCCCGGTGGGTCGTGCACCCGAACTCGGTGATCGCGACGGGCTTCCCCCGCGCGACGAGGGAACGGATCGCCTCGGCATACTGATCGGCCACCTCGATCGACGTGTAGGCGTCGACCGAGACGATGTCGAAGGGCGTCCAGTCGATCTGCTCGGACGGCAGCGCGGCGTAGGTGACCTTTCCTCCGAACCGGTCGCGGACCACGCTCACCGTCTTGGCGAGGAAGTCGTTGAGGAGGGCGGGGACCGGCGCCATCACCTCGCGCAGGCGATGCGGCTCGGCCAGCAGGGTGAGCCGGTCGGCGAGGGTGTCGCCGGGCAGGAACCCCTTGGTGAACAGGGTGAGTTCGGCGCCGGTGACGAGGACGACCTCGGCTCCCCGCCCGCGTAGCCGCTCGGCGCGTTCGGCGCAGTCGGCGAGGAAGGTGAGCAGTTCGTCGGTGGTCAGGTCGCAGGTGAACGGCGAGAACCAAACCTCCAGTCCGGCGTCGGCGGCGTGGACGGCGGCGATCTCCAGCCGGTCCGGGTCACCGCCGGTGATCCGGACCGCGTTGCAGTGCAGGTCCTCGCGGATGACCCACATCTCCCGCTTCACGACGTCGGGGTCGAACGGTTCGCGGGTGCTCGGTCCCGCGTCGGCGAGACCGGTGTCGATGAAGCCGGTGTCGTAGGTGATGCCCTTGCCTCGCATGACTCGTACCCTTCTCAATGCCGATTGGATACCGCCGCACGTCAGAGCACGGACTCTCCAACGGGGAGGTATTTACGGTACTCATCGTACCTTAATCGAATGTCAGCGCCGTGTTTCACGAAAAAACAAGGTACGCAGAGTACCTACCAAGGAGGGAAGATGGCCGAGGACCCCGCGGAGCGACAGGTCGCCGCCCCGACCAGGCGGCGCGGCACCGCACTGGAGCAGGCGATACTCCGTGCCGCGGTCGACGAACTCCTCGAATCCGGATATTCGGGTCTAAATATGGATAAAGTCGCCGCCCGGGCCGGTACCAACAAGAACGCGATCTACCGCCGCTGGCCGAACCGGGCCGCGCTCAGCATCGCCGCCTACCGGCAGCTGAGCGCGGCCTCCGCGCCACTGCCCGACACCGGCGAACTGCGCGGCGACGTGCTTGAGCTGCTGCGTGGCGCGAACCGCCACTGGTCCTCGCCCACCGGCGACATCCTGCGCAGCCTGCTGTCGGGCGTCGCCGACGATCCGGAGCTACTCGCGCAACTCCACGAACAGTCCGGCGACGCCGGGTCCGGCATGTGGCTGACGATTCTCGGGCGTGCGGTGGCCCGCGGCGAGGCTCCGCCCGAGGTCCTCCACCCCCGGGTGGCCACCGTCGCCGTCGTCCTGCTGCGCAACGAGTTCGTCACGCGCGGAGTCCCCACCGTGCCCGACAGCGTCCTCGTCGAGATCGTCGACGAGGTGTACCTGCCCCTGATACGCGGACATCGCCGGCCCCCGGACTGACCTTTCGTCACCTCACCCCCCGTCGCGGGGCCGTACCGGATCCAGGCCGTCGCGGACCCCGGCGAGGGTGCTTCAACGTCCACTCCTCTGGACAGAGTCGAGACGGGTCATCTCCTCCGCCGAGAGCCGCAGGGCGCCGGCGGCCACGTTCTCGGCCAGGTGGTCGGGGTTGCCGGTGCCGGGGATGGCCAGCACGTGCGGCCCGCGCTGCAACGTCCAGGCCAGCCGGACCTGCGCGGCCGTCACGCCGTGCGCGCGTGCGACGGCGAGCACCTCCTCGCTCTCGGCGACACTCGCCCCCGCCTCGCGCCCGGTCCCGGCGATCGCGAAGAAGGGGACGAACGCGATGCCCTGTTCCCCGCAGGAGCGCAGGAACTCGTGGTCCTCGGGCCGTGCGCCGATGCCGTAGGCGTTCTGCACGCAGACCACCGGCGCGATGGCCTGGGCCTCGGCGAGGTGCGCGGGCGTGACGTTGGAGATGCCCAGATGCCGGATCATCCCGGCGTCGCGCAGGTCGGCCAGCGCACCGAAATGCCCGGCGATCGAGCTGGACGCCATGTTCTGCGGGATGCGCAGGTTCACCACGTCGAGGTGGTCCCGGCCGAGCTGGCGCAGGTTCTCCTCGACCTGGCCGCGCAGCTGCTCCGGCCTGGCCCACAGCCACTCACCCGACGGATCCCGGCCAAATCCGACCTTGGTGACGATGACCAGGTCATCGGGGTAGGGCGCGAGCGCGCTGTTGATCAGCTCGTTCGCCGAGCGCAGCGCGGAGAAGTAGAAGGCCGCGGTGTCGATGTGGTTCACCCCGAGCTCGACCGCGCGGCGCAGCACGCCGATCGCCCGGCCCCGGTCACTCGGGACGCCGTTCCCGAACGCCGCACCGCTCTGCGTCAGGCGCATCGTGCCGAACCCGATCCGGTTGACCGGCAGGTCGCCGAGCTCGAAAACGCCCGCGGCCGAAGCGGTGATCGTCTTTGTGGTCATCGAATCTCCTCGCGTGTGAAGACCCCGCCTTCGAGTGTGAAGGAGGTGGGGTCGAAGTCCGCCGGTTCCATGGCGACGGTACGGAACTTCAATGATCTACCTCAGGCTCGATGAGCCGGCTGGCGAGAAGGTCCTCTTCGCCCCCTCACCTCGACGGTGCGGGAGACGACTGTGTCCGGCTCCAGATGCGGTGGGAGTCCGGCACGGGATAAGAGGTGGTGGTGGGGGTGATGTCCCAGACGCGGGTGGAGCCGAGCCGGGTGTCGAAGGCCGACCAGCCGGGGTTGCCGGTGGCGGCGAAGGAGGTCCACGCGGTGCGGACCTGATGGGACAGGGCGGCGAAGTCGGCGGGAGGCGGGGAGCCGAGGAAACGGGCGGCGTAGCGGGTGTGCGGCAGGCCGAAAACGAACGGAACGTCGATGCCGTGAGCGGCGCCGAGCGGCCCGCGCCAGGCGAAGTCGTACAGCCAGGTGCGCCCACCCGTCCTGGCGTGCGCTTCGGCGGTGAAGGTGGTCGGCATGCGCACCAGGGCGTCGGACATCAGCGTGGTGAACAGTTCGGTGACGGTGCTGTCGGGGTAGGCAGCCCGGTAGGCCGTATCGGCGTCGGGGGCGAGGCCGAAGCGGGTGGCAACGACCGCCAGATCGATCCGCTCCGGATCCGCCTGAGGTGGGAAGCCGCGGTATTCCTCGTGAGTGAAACCGCAGAGCAGGTCGATGTGGCGAGCACACCCGTCGGCGAGAGCCTGCCAGGGAGGTGCGGTGACCAGGTCGCCGTCGATGACGGGAGCGAACGCGCCACCGGGACGCCCACCGGTCAGCCGGGCGTCCGGCACCTCCAGGAGCGCTTGAGCGGGCAGCGCGGCCAGACCGTCCCAGGTAGGGGCGGTGCCGACGGCTGCCGCAAGCCGTTCGGTGACCCGCTGGGCCTCGGGGACTTCGAGATGGCCCGCGGGGAGGCTCTGGACGACGCACCGCCGAAACAGGCTGGCGGCCGACGGTGCCGCGGCGAGCAGGGCTGCGGACGCACCGCCGGCGGACTGGCCGAAAACGGTGACGTTTCCGGGGTCACCGCCGAAAGCGGCGATGTTGTCCTGCACCCAGGCGAGCGCGGCGAGCTGATCCAGCAGGCCGCGGTTGTCCGGTATACCGGGCAGGTGACCGAAGCCCTCGAAGCCGGTGCGATAGTCGAAGGTCACGACGACCACTCCGGAGCCGGCCAGGACCGAGCCGTCGTAGTGCGGCATCGACGCGGCGCCGTGAGTCCACCGGCCACCGTAGATCCACACCATCACCGGCAGGCGCGTACCCCCGGGGGCGGGGGTCCAGACGTTCACTTTCAGGCAGTCCAGGCCGTCGCCGGGCTGCCACACCGCCGGAACCCCTGGCGCCGGCGGTCGTTGCGGCGGCGCGCCACCGAAAGCGTCGGCCTCCCGCACCCCGTTCCAGGACGCCGCCGGTCGCGGCGGCAGGAAACGCCGCGCGCCATCGGGTGCGGCGGCGTACGGGATGCCCTTGAACGAGACGACGCCCTCGCGGGTACGGCCGCGGACCAGACCCTGTTGGGTCCGCACCGTGTCGTGCATGTGTTCCTCCTGACGAAATCCCAGGCGTCGATCGGCTCTGAGGGGTCGGTATCGAGGTGCTTTTGTCAGCGCGGGGACTGCCAGGCATCGGCGGGGCCGTCCTTGGCGAGCTTGGCGAGCAGGCCGTGCAGAGTCTGTTGCTCCTCGAAGGTGAGCGGGCCGAAGAACTCCGCCGAGGCCTGCTCGCTGAGCCGCTCGACCTCCCTGACCTTGTCCAGGCCCGCGGAGAGGATGTGTACCTCCGTCGCGCGGCGATCGCCGATGTGCGGCCGCCGCTCCGCCAGATGCATCGCCTCCAGCTCGTTCACCAGGGTGACCATGACGGGCTTGAACACCTTCAGCCGATCGCTCAGCCGAGCCTGGATCATCGGACCGTGCTGAATCTGGATGAGGACCCCCAGATGCTGTGGTTTCAGCCCGACCTGCGCCACGACCTGCTCATAAGCCTCGCGGGCATGGGCTGCGACCCAGTTCAGCAGGAAGCCGGTCCACTTGGTCAGAGCTTCGGGCGGCCCGTCCGCGGCTTCACCCATGGATTCGTTAACGTTCATAACGTTAACGACTTTAACGGTTTTGCCGGGGGGAGGAAAACCGCACCGAGGTCAGCGAGTCGTCAGTCGATCGCGGTGCGCTCGATTGGCGTCGATGAGCCGGTCGAGGGCGTCGCGGGCACTGAGGATCTCCTTGATGTGCTGGTCGATCCGGCCTCGCTCGTGCACCAGCCGCTCGAACGCCTCCTCGGAGTTCTGCTCGCTGGGCGAGTCGACGCACGGCAGCAACTCGACGATCGTACGGCTGGAGAGCCCGGCGGCGTACAGGCGCTGGATGAACACCACCCGCTCGACCTCGTTGTCGGTGTAGTGGCGCTGGCCGCTGGAACTGCGCGTGCTGGTGAGCAGGCCCTGCTCCTCGTAGTAGCGCAGAGAACGGACGCTCACCCCGGCCTTCGACGCCAACTCGCCGATCCGCATCGCGCCTCCCATCGAAAATCCTCGGCCGAACACTTGCCTCTGACGTCAGTGTCAGGTTCTAGCGTAATGGTCGCGTCCAGCCGACGGACGCGACCATTCGCAGGAACCTCGGAAAGGCGTACGCAGATGACGACCCTGTTCGACCGCTACCGGTTCGGTGCGCTGACCCTGCCCAACCGCGTGGTGATGGCCCCGATGACGCGGGTCCGCGCGGGTGCGGGCGGCCTGGCGACACCCTCGATGGCGACCTACTACGCCCAGCGCGCCACCGCCGGGCTCATCGTGACCGAAGGAGTGCAGCCGAGCCTGGTCGGGCAGTCCAATCCGGGCACCCCAGGGCTGTACACCGACGCGCAGGTCGCGGCCTGGCTACCGGTCACCGACGCGGTCCACACCAACGGCGGGCGCATCTTCGCCCAGATCATGCACGGCGGCCGGGTCTCCCACCCCGACACCACGGGGACGCGGCCGGTGGGACCCTCGGCCGTTCCCGCCACCGGGGAGGTGTTCACCCCGACAGGCCCCAAACCGGCGCCCGTGCCGCGGGCGCTGGAGACCGCCGAGGTGTCCGAGCACGCCCGGTCCTACGCCGAAGCCGCCCTCCGGGCCGTCGACGCCGGCTTCGACGGCGTGGAACTGCACGGCGCGAACGGCTACCTCATCGCCCAGTTCCTCTCCAGCAACGCCAACCTGCGCACCGACGCCTACGGCGGACCGATCGCCAACCGGATCCGATTCGCCGTGGAGGCGGTGTCCGCGACCGTCGACGCGGTCGGAGCGCACCGGACAGGCATCCGGCTCTCCCCCGGCGCGGGCATCTGGGGCGCGCAGGACACCGACGTCCCCGCCCTGTACGGCGCGCTGCTCGCCGAACTCGCCGCCCTGGATCTGGCGTACGTCCACCTCGAGGCCAGCACCGACGAGGACGTGCTCGTCGGGCTGCGCAAGGCCTGGCCCGCCACGCTCATCGTCAACCCGGTCTTCCCGCTGGGCCCCCGGCAGACGGACAGGGCCGCCGCCGACCACTGGCTCGGCCTCGGCGCCGACCTGATCAGCTTCGGCCGCGCCTTCATCGCCAACCCCGACCTGGTGGAGCGGCTGCGCCAGGGGCTCCCGATCGCGCCGCACGACGAGTCCACCTGGTACCAGGGCGGCGATGCCGGCTACCTCACCTACCCCGCCTACCGGCACACGGCCTGAACCGAGCCGCCTCAGTCCTGCGCGAACAGCCACGCCCGCAGCGCACGCGGCACGGCCTGCGTTCGGCCGCCTCGTCCAGCAGCGGCACATCGGCGGGAGACCAGTCGCCGCCGGACAGCACTTCTTGCCCGCGCCCGCACCGCCACCACGCGAGGCCGAACAGCGGGCGGCCAACCAGAACGACCCAAAAAAATGACTGAAACAATTAGGCTATTTAATGCCTTGGCGGCATTCGTTCCATTATCAACATTTGACTTCTTTTGGTCGCAAATCACGACGTAAAAGCGCGAGTCACGGCCCCACATAATCGTGTACAGTCGGGGCCACGATTTCATCCTCCGTTTCGAGTGACGACCAAAGAAAGGTCACGGAATATGCAGAAAGCAGCCATTGATCGAGTAGGTCTTGTCTTCACCCTGCTCGACGCCGACGGCACCGGCTTCCTGGAGGCCGACGACTTCGAGCTCATGGCGAACCGGGTCATCGCGGCGGCCTCCGACTCCGACGACGCGGCCAAAGCCGCCATGCTGGCCGCCTTCCGGGGCTACTGGGCGGCCCTGTCCTCCGAACTGGACGCCAACGACGACGGCCGCATCAGCTTCGAGGAGTACGCCGCGTGCGTCCTCTCCCCGGAGCGTTTCGACGCGGCGATCAGCGACTTCGCCGAGGCGCTGGCCGAGCTGGGCGATCCGGACGGCGACGGGCTCATCGAACGGCACGTCTTCATGGCGCTCATGACGGCCATCGGCTTCGAGCGCGCGAACATCGACGCGCTCTTCGACGCGTTCGGGCCCTCGGAGACCGACCAGATCACGGTCTCGGTCTGGGCCGCCGGCATCAAGGATTACTACCGCCCGGAGAAGGCCGGAATTCCGGGCGACCATCTGGTCGGAGGACTGATCTGATCGAGACAACGGCAGCCTGACACCTCTGGCCTTCGGTCAACGACCCCCTCCTGAAGGAGGGGGCTTGAGGTGCCGCCTGGTGCCTTGAGCCCGTATTGACCAGCCCCAGCCATCACGAACAGGAGGTGCATCCTCGATGGCTACGTTCACCGCAAGACAGCAGACCCACCAGCCCGTGCTTCCTCAGCGGGCTGCTCTGGAATCCGTGGGAGCAGACAACCCGGGTCAGGACGAAACGGCTCACGGACGCGGCTTCGCCGCACCTGGCGGTGGACATGGGCGAGGGGAGACCGTACGGCACGCACCGGCCGTTCGGCGTCACCCCCAGGACACCGCGGTGTCCGAGGGAGCGAACCGTGAGGTTCACCCGGCCGTGTTCGTCCTGGACGCTCACGGCCACCCGCTCGACCCGTGCCACCCCGCCCGTGCCCGCCGCCTGCTGGCGGCCGGTCGGGCGGTGGTGGTGCGCCGCACACCGTTCGTTATCCGCCTCAAAGACCGGCTCGTCGCCGACTCCACCCTAAAAGGCGTGCACGTCGGTATCGACCCCGGCTCCCAGCACACCGGCATCAGTGTGTTCGCCGACCATGACGGGAGCCGCACCGGCCTGTTCGGCATTCAGCTCGACCATCGGGGCGGGCGGATCCGCGACAGGCTCAGCACGCGGGCCGCGTTGCGCCGTGGCCGCAGGTCGCGGAACCTGCGCTACCGCGTCCCCCGCTTCAACAACCGCACGAAACCTCAAGGGTGGCTGGCGCCGTCGCTGCGCCACCGCGTGGACACGACGATGTCGCAGGTGGCGCGGCTGGCCCGGTGGGCGCCCATCACCGCCGTCCACGTGGAGAAGGTCTCCTTCGACACCCACGCCCTGTCGGCCGGGAGGCCGCTCGAAGGAGCCGAATACCAGCGGGGCACCCTCGCCGGGTACGAGGTCCGCGAATACCTGCTCGCCAAGTGGGGGCGCACCTGCGCCTACTGCGGCGCGAGCGGTGTGCCGCTGAACCTCGACCACATCCATCCCCGCAGCCGGGGCGGCTCCGACCGCGTCAGCAACCTCACCCTGGCCTGCATCCCGTGTAACCAGGCCAAGAACGCCACCCCGATCGAAGAGTTCCTCCAGGCCAAGCCCGCACTCCTGGCGAAGATCCTCAAGCAGGCGAAAGCGCCGCTGCGCGACGCCGCCGCCGTCAACGCCACCCGCTGGGCGCTGTGGCGGGCACTGCAGGCGACCGGCCTGCCGGTCGCGACGGCCTCGGGCGGGCGCACCAGGTGGAACCGGTCGCGTACCGGCGCCGCCAAGTCGCACACGTTGGACGCCCTGCACGTCGGCCACCTGGAGACCGTGACCGCCTGGCCGTCCACGATCCTGGTGGTCACGGCGACCGGGCGCGGCACCTACGCCCGCACCACCCCCGACCGCTACGGCTTCCCCCGCCTGGTGCGGCCACGAATCAAACGCCACCACGGCTTCCAAACCGGCGACCTGGTCCGCGCGGCCGTCCCGACGGGCAAGAAGGCCGGAGCTCACACCGGGCGAGTCCTGGTCCGCTCTTCCGGCTCGTTCGACATCACCACCCGGCACGGCCGCATCACCGGGATCAACCACCGCCATGTCCGCCATCTTCAACGCGCGGACGGCTACGGCTACACGACCAAGAAAGAAGCCGATCTCAATGACCGACCGATCAGGACACGCTCGGGCCTCGGCGGCACTCCCGCCCCCGATTCCTCCCCAGCCTGAAGGCCGGAGCATCCCCGGGAGGTTCTGGTGAAACTCGTTGTCGGACTTTCCGTCGGCCGGGGAACGGGCCCCGAGCTCGCGACCGTCTTCGAGCGGGTGCTGGCCGGAATCGCCGATGCGTATTCGGTTGAAATCGGTGTCACCCGGTCACAAAGGCTCTACCACTCCTACTCATCACTGAGGGCCGGTGCCGACATCGAGCGGGTCCGTGAACTCACCGGGGAGGACGCCGATCACTACACGGACTTCTGCCGCACGCTGGCCGCTCTCGGCGTTCCCGCCGTCTTCCGCACGGCTGTCAACGCCCAGTCGCTCTACCTGGTCCGCCGACGCCTGCAGGCGGTGAAGGTCGACGTCATGACTACCCCGGACGCGTCACTGCTGCTGGTCCGGGACGAGGCCCAGGGCTTCTACACCGGGGAGAACACCCACGTCCCGGGCGCGCTGATCCGCACCATGGCGTTCAGCCGGGAGATCACCGAGAAGGTCATCGCCTTCGCCGTGCGGCGTGCGCGGCAGGAGTGGCCGGACGGCGGAATCGGCCAGATCGTCATGGCGTACAAGTTCCACCTGCTCGACGGGGCCCTCGACGAGTGGGTCGCCGAGAGCGCCGCGCGGCACGGCGTCGAGATCCGTCTGTTCCAGCCGGACACGGTGAACCGCAACCTGATCGAGCACGGCCCGCACCCCCGCACGCTGATCATCGCGAGCAACGAATGGGCCGACATCATGCACGTGGTCCTGCTGGACCGCTTCGGCTCCGAACGCCAGGAGAACCGCTGCACCGAGAACGTCTATCTACATCCCGACGCGGCCGGACTGGTCGAGTACCAGACCGTGCACGGCTCCGCCGACGACCTGGCCGGAACGGACACGGTCAACCCGGTGGCGACCGTACGCGCCGCGGCGGCGATCGCCGAGCGGCACGCGGGCTGCGCCGGGGCGGTTCAGCTGGTAGAACGCGGTCTCGAATCACTCGGCCGCCGAGGCATCGGCACCCCCGACCTCGGCGGACGGCACTCGACCACCGCCATGGTGGACGCACTGCTCGACGCGCTGGAGCCCGCGGGGCGGCCGACCGTGGCGGTGGACTCATGACCACCGCGCTGGTCGTCGTAGACCTGCAGAACGACTTCTGCGTCGGGCCGACCGCTCACGCCCGATACTCCGGCGACCCCGCGACCCTGGAGGCCGTCGCGACGAACACCGCGCTGGCCGTCGACCGGGCCCGTGCCCGCGACATGGAGGTGATCTTCGTCCGGTTCGTCGGCGATGCCGAACATCAGGGTCCGAGCTGGCGGCGCCGGGATCGCACGCAGAACAAGCCGCTCAAGTGTCTGGAAGGTTCGTGGGGCGCGGAGTTCCACCGGGTGTCACCCCTGCCGGGAGAGCGTGTCTTCACCAAGCGAGCGTGCTTCGACGCCTTTCTCAGCACCGGGTTCGAGCAGCACCTCGTCCACCGGGGCGTCGAACGGCTCGTGTTCGCGGGCCTGTACACCGACGTCTGCGTGGACTCCACCGCCCGGACCGCGTTCCAGAAGGGCTTCCACATCACGGTGCTGACCGACTGCACCACCGGCCGGCACCTACCGGACGCGGACGTCCTGCGCTTCATGGCCCGTCTCTATGGCGCTCACCTCAGCACCCACGACCATCCGTGGGTGCCCCCAACCGGAGGGGAGGACGCGTGCCGGGTGTCGAAGACGGCGTCGGCCTGACCGCCCTCATGGTCGCCGCCGCGCGGGCGATCGAGACCCACCGGCCCGACGCTCTGGCCGCCGACACCTACGCCGAGCACTTCGTACGCGCCGCCGAGGCGTCCGCGGCCTGGCCGGTCCGCCCGGCACAGGTTCCGGACGGGGACGCCAACCCCCTGTGGGGCAGGCTGGGGCGCTACTTCGGCCTGCGCACCCGAGTCCTCGACGACTTCCTCATCCGCTCGGTCCACGAAGGCGCCCGGCAGGTCGTGCTGCTCGGCGCGGGCCTCGACACGCGGGCCTTCCGGTTCGGCTGGCCACCGGGCCGAGTCGTCTACGAGATCGACCGCGACGGCGTCCTGGCGTTCAAACACCACGTGCTCGACGACCTCGCCGCCGTCCCGGCGACCACCCGCCACCCGATCGCGGCCGACCTGCGCGAGGACTGGGCCCGGCCGCTGCTGAAGACCGGCTTCGACCCGGCCGTGCCGACCGCGTGGCTGGCCGAGGGCCTGCTGCTCTATCTCCCATCGGCCGCCGAGCGGCGTCTCATCGACACCGTGGACCGCCTGAGCGCCGGGGGAAGCACGCTGGGCTTCGAGGTCAAGCTCTGGACGGAGTCTCCGCAGGTCCGTGCCGGCCCCGTCTACGTCGCGACCAGGCAACAGATCGGCGTCGACCTGCTCGCCCTGTTCGACGGGGAGCCGCGCCCCGACTCCGTCGGCCGCCTGCGGGAGCTGGGCTGGTCCACCGCGATCCACACGCCCTTCGACTTCACCCGCCACCACGGTCGCGGCCCGCTACCCGAACCGAACGACGCCCTGGCGAGCAACCGCTGGGTGTTCGCCGACAAACCCGGCGCGTAGGTCTGACGCGAACAGCCACGCCCGCAGCGCACGCGGCACGGGCCCCGACGGCGTGTGCAACACGCCCAGCCGTTGGGTGGCGCGGGTCAGGGCGACGTAGAGGTTGTTGAGCCCGCGCGGCGACTCGGCCACGATCAGGCCGGGCTCGACCACCAGCACCTCGTCGAACTCCAGGCCCTTGGCCTGCCTCACGTTCAACACGACGACGGGCCGGGGCGCATCGGGGTTCTCGCCGACCGACGCCTCCGGCACGCTCGCCGCGATCGCGAGGCCGAGCGGCTCCAGCAGCGAGTCCGGCGTGATGACCGCGAGCCGCCGATCGACCAGGCCCGCGGCCTCGGCCGCGACGGCCTCGACCAGCCGGTCGGTGAACTCCTCCGGCGACACGCGAAGTGCCCACGGCTCCACCCCGCTCTCCCTTACCGAGACGGGTGCTTCAAGGTCGGCGTCGATCTCCGTCAGCACCTCGGCGGCGACGGCCATGATCTCCGCGGGCACCCGGTAGTTCCTGGTGAGGTTCGCAAGCCGCCAGCGCCCCTTGACGTAGGGGTCGAGCACCCGCCCCCACGACAGGGTGCCGCCCGGATCGCCGCTCTGCGCCGTGTCCCCGACGACGGTCATCGACCTGGCGGGGCATCTGCGCATCAGCAGCCGCCAGGCCATCTCCGACAACTCCTGCGCCTCGTCGACGATCACGTGCCCGAACGTCCAGGTCCGGTCGGCCGCCGCGCGCTCGGCCGAGGTGCGGTGGTCCTCCTCCTCGTGCCGCCCGGCGAGCGTGTCCGCGTCGATCAGGTCGTTGACCGTGAGTATCTCGGCCTCCTGGTCGTCCTCCAGGTCGGTGGCCCGCGACCCCATCGCGACGTCCAGCACTCCCTGGGCGTAGCGGACCCGCTCACGCCGTTCGCGCTCCTGCCGGATCCGCTCCGCCCTGGTGTCCTCCCCGAGCAGTTCGGCCGCCTCGTCCAGCAGCGGCACATCGGCGGGCGACCAGCCTCCGCCGGGCTCCCGCAGCAACACTGCCCGATCCTCGGGGGTGAACCCCGGCGTCGCCGAGGCGATGCGCTCCGGCGAGCCGAACAGATCCGTGAGCAGTCGCTGTGGCGTCAGGTCGGGCCAGAGCTCGTCGAGTGCCGCGAGGACCGCCCCGTCGGTGAGCATCTCCCTGCGGATGCCCTCCACCTGGTCGTCGTCCAGCAGGAGCTCACCGTCGAACGGATCGGTGCCGACGCGTTCGGCGTACTGCTCGGCGAGGGCTTCGCTGATCTCCCGGACCACGATCGGCCTGGCCGGGTTGTGCTGGAGCAGGGAGGACCGCGCCAGGTCGCGTACCCGCTCGCAGGTCCGCCGGTCCAGGCGCAGCGTCTGTCCCTCGTACTCCACCTCAAGGTGGTCCTCGGGCACCCACTCGCGGTCGCGTACCGCGGCGGCGACCACCTCGGCCATCGCCGACCGGCCCTTCACCTCGACGGTCTCCGGCCTTTCCTCCCGTTCCGCGGTCACCCCGGGATACAGCTCGCCGATCGTCGACAGCAGCACGCTCGTCTCCCCCAGCGCGGGAAGCACGTTTCCGACGTAGCGCAGGAACGTGGCGTTCGGTCCGATGACCAGCACCACCCGCCGCGCCAGCTGTCGCCGCCGGGTGTAGAGCAGATAGGCCGCGCGGTGCAGCGCCACCGCGGTCTTTCCCGTCCCCGGTCCTCCCTGCACGACGAGCACTCCGGTGTGCTCGGAGCGGATGACGCGGTCCTGCTCGGCCTGGATCGTCTGGACGATGTCGGTCATCCGGCCGGTCCTGCCTGCGTTCAGTGCCGCCAGCAGGGTGGCCTCGCCCGCCAACCCCTCGTGCCCGGCCTCCGCTGCGGATTCGAGGTCGAGCACCTCGTCGTGGACCTCGACCACCGTGCGGTCGCGGTCCTTGATGTGCCGGCGCCGCCGGACGCCCTCCGAGGTGACCGCGGTGGCGAGGTAGAACGGGCGGGCGGCCGGTGCCCGCCAGTCGATGAGCAGCGGGGCTGTGTCGTCGGCGTCCTCAGCGTCTTCGGCGTCCTCGGTGCCTTTGGCAACGGATGCGGTGGTGACGTCGTCGGCGAGCAGGCCCATCCTGCCGATGTAACGGCGCTCGCCGTCGAGCATGTCGAGCCGCCCGAAGCACAGGCCGTGTTCGGCCGCGTTGAGCTGGGCGAGGCGTTCGGCGTGGGCGGCGTGGGCGGCCTCCCTCTCGACGCGCGCCTGGGCGTTGCCGCCGGTCGTCGCGAGCACCCGGGTCAGCCGCTCGGTGACGTGTTCGCGGAGCTCGTCGAGCCGCCCGTACAGCATCGACACGTACTCCTGCTCCTCGCGCAACGCCTCGATTGACAACAGCACTCCTCATGATATAATTAACCAGTAGACGTGTTTGTTTTTACTTTTCGAGCGGCCAGTAGTGTAGCTTCCGCCGACGCGCCCGTCTACCTTCCTCGCCCCATGCCGGGCAGTGCCCCTTTTTGCGGGCCGATGCCCCAGGGCTGAAAGAGTTCTCCCCTCATGGGACCGAGGATGATCAGCGGTTTGCGGAAGTCGTCGCGCGCCATCGAGTCGGGCAGCCCGGGGAAATTTCACCTCTGGGCTACCCGACTCGATCTCACTACCGCTTCAAGATCGGCTCATGGTCGGTTTTGCCGGCATCTCGGCTGGACGTCGGCACCGTCGCCGGCCGCCGCAGCCGCCCCAGCACCGCGGCCACCGCCGGCAGATCCGGGACCGCACCGATGATCGCCCCCCTCCCGGACAGACCGGCGAACAGGGCGACAGTCAGGTAAGACGCACGCGGTCCGGGGGTGCTTCGGGGCTCCCCTCACCAGGCGGCGGCATGCAAGTGATCCCCTAGCGCAATTGAAACGTTACATTAAGGGGTTTCGGCTTGAACCTTCCAGGGCCGAAACCACTCCAGGTCGTGCCGAATATCCGGCAAACGCCCCTGCTCCAGCCCGCTGGCCTCGAGGTTGAAGATCGACACTCGAACGGCTCGCACGCTCGGTACCGGCGGGAAAACCTCGCGTTAACAAGGCGTCCCTATTTCCGCCGGGCCGAAAGTCCGTTTTGTGATGTCTTGACATGCGGTTGTAGCGCAGAAGATACTCGCACCCTAAGTGAAACGATTCATGGACACGGGAAGAGCGGATGGCGCGGTGGACATGACCGAGGTAGGGAGACCGACCCGAGCTCCGCTACCGGCGGGGCGGGAAGGTGGCGAGGCAGGCACGGACACGCCCCGCACGCCCGCAAGGGGCGGGCACCGGCCGCTCGGCGCGGTGGCCCTGCTGCTCCTGCCCTTCCTCCTGCTGTTCCTGCTCGTCTATATCGCGCCCATCGCCTACGCGGTCTACCAGTCCTTCTTCAAGGTGCAACGGGAGGGCACGTTCGGCCGGCCGAACATCGTCTTCGGCGGCTTCGAGCAGTATGTCAGGGTCTTCGAGAACGAGGCCTTCCGCGACAGCATCGGGCGGGTCCTGCTCTTCGGGGCCGTCCAGGTGCCGGTCATGCTGGGTCTGGCCCTGCTCTTCGCCCTGCTGCTGGACTCCGGCGTGCTGCCCCTGAAGCGCTTCTTCCGGCTCGCCTACTTCGCGCCGTACGCGGTGCCCGGCGTGATCGCGGCGATCATCTGGGGTTTCCTCTACTCGCCGTCCCTGTCACCCTTCGACTGGATCACCGAGCGGATCGCGTTCATGTCGGGACCGATGATCCTCTGGTCCCTGGCCAACGTGACCACCTGGATGTTCACCGGCTACAACATGCTGATCATCTACGCCGCCCTGAAGGCGATCCCGCAGGAGATCTACGAAGCCGCGCGTCTGGACGGCGCGAGCCGGATCCGCATCGCCCTGTCCATCAAGGTGCCCATGGTCCGCCCTGCCATCGTGCTGACGGGTGTCTTCTCGATCATTGGAACGCTTCAACTGTTCACCGAACCGCAAGTCTTCCGGTCGCTGACCACGGCGGTCACCGGAAGCTACACCCCGAACCTGGTCGTCTACAGCACCTCCGTGGTGCCCAACTTCCACCTCGCCGCCGCCTTCTCGGTGGTCCTGGCCCTCACCACGTTCGCCCTCTCGTTCGGCTTCCTCCGGATCACCCAGAGGGGATCGTCGTCATGACCTCGCCCACCCGATCTCCCGCCCGGACGCACGAGAAGCTGCTGCCGCTGCTGATCATGGTGGCGTTCACCGCGTACATGCTGGTGCCGCTCTGGTGGCTGCTGGTCGCGGCGAGCAAGAGCAGGGCCGACCTCAACTCCACCAACCCGCTCTGGTTCGCCGACTTCCGGCTCCTGGACAACCTGGGCGTCCTGTTCACCTTCAAGGACGGGCTCTTCCTGCGCTGGATCCTGAACAGCCTGCTCTACGCCGGGGTCGGGGCGCTCGGCGCGACCGCCATCGCGGGGATGGCCGGGTACGCCCTGGCCAAGTTCAGCTTCCCGGGCCGGGAGCTCATCTTCAACATGGTGCTCGGCGGGGTGCTGCTCCCGGTGACCACCCTCGCGCTGCCGCTGTTCCTCCTGATCAGCGAGGTCGGCATGGCCGACACCTACTACGCGGTGCTGGTGCCCAGCCTGGTCAGCCCGTTCGGGGTCTACCTCAGCCGGGTCTACGCGGCCGGCAGCGTGCCCGAGGAACTTCTGGAGGCGGCCCGGGTGGACGGGCACGGCGAGCTGCGCATCTTCTTCCGGGTCGCGGCGCCGCTCATGACGCCCGGCCTGGTCACCGTGTTCCTGTTCCAGTTCGTACAGATCTGGAACAACTTCTTCCTGCCCCTGATCATGCTGCGCGACGAGTCGTACTTCCCCGTGACGCTTGGCCTGTTCGCGTGGAACAGCCAGGCGACCCAGCAGGCCCCCGAGCTCCGGACGCTGGTCATCGTCGGTGCCGCGGTCTCGGTCGTGCCGCTCATCATCGCCTTCCTCTCTCTCCAGCGCTTCTGGCGGTCGGGCCTGACCGCGGGCGGCCTGAAGTGAGCGGCCGCGGGCCTCGTGTGAAGCCTCGCAAGGAAAGAAAGAAAGAGGATCTCCCGTGAAACCCTGGATCAGACGAGGCGTCGTCGGCGCCGTGACAGCCATACTCGCCCTCGCCTCGGCCGCCTGCGGCAGCGGCGGAAGCACCGGTGAGGCGTCGCAGGCGGCGGCGCCGCCGTCCAAGTGCGCGCCCACCGAGGGCCCGGTCACGCTGGAGTACTACTCCTGGGTGCCGGGGATCGACAAGGTCATCGACATCTGGAACGCCAAGAACCCCGACATCCAGGTGAAGTTCGTGACCGGCCCCGCCGGTCCGGACGGCGCGTACCAGAACTTCTTCAACGGCATCAAGGCCGGCAACGCGCCGGACCTCACCCAGATCGAGTACGACTCCCTGTCCAGCTTCCGCCTCCAGGACGGCCTGCTGAACCTGGCCGACTGCGCGGGCGTGCCGGAGGTCAAGGACAAGTTCGTCCCGTGGACCTGGCAGCAGGTGACCTTCGGGGAGTCCGACGGCATCTACGCGATCCCGCAGGACATCGGCCCGATCGGCATGTACTACCGGGCCGACCTGTTCGAGAAGGCCGGGATCAAGCCGCCCACCACCTGGGAGGAGTACTACGAGGCGGCCAAGGTGATCAGCAAGGAGGGCGGCCACATCCACCACTTCGCCTCCGGCGACGTGAACTGGTTCCTGGGCCAGATCTGGCAGGCCGGGGGCCGCTGGTTCTCGGTGTCGGGCGACCAGTGGACCGTCAGCCTGACCGGTGCGGAGTCACAGCAGGTGGCCACGTACTGGCAGCGGATGCTGGACGAGAAACTGGCCCGGCCGATGGCCACCTGGTCCGACGAGTGGTGGAAGGCGCTGGAGACCGGGGACATCTGGACCTGGGTCAGCCCGTACTGGGCCAACGCCCTCATCGCGCAGAACGCCCCCAAGAGCGCCGGCAAGTGGGCGGTGGCGACGATGCCGCAGTGGACGGCCGGCCAGAAGGCGGCGGGTAACTGGGGCGGCTCCACCACGGCGGTGCTCAGCTCGGCCAAGCACCCGTTCGAGGCGGCCAAGTTCGCGACCTGGCTCAACAGCGACCTGGAGGCCCTGCAGGCCCTCAACGAGAACGGCGGTCTCTACCCGGCCACCGCCGAGGGCCAGCAGATGCCGGCCCTGTCCAAGCCGCTGGACTTCTACGGCGGCCAGGACATCTCCGGCATCTTCTCCGAGGCGGCCGCGAACGTGGACCCCGACTTCCCGTGGGGCCCGACCATGACCCAGACCTACAGCGACGTGCGGGACGGCTTCGCCGCCGCCATCGAAGGCAAGGGCAACCTCGCCGACGCGCTCGGCTCCGCACAGCGGTCCACCATCGACGCCCTCAAGTCCCAGTCGATCCCCGTCGCGGGGGGCTGACGTGAACACCCCCCACCCGCAAGAAGTCAGTAGAAGGAGATCCGAGTCAGTGATCAGACGCATCATCCACGGTAAGTTCCCCCGCGTGCTGGCCAGCGCCCTGGTCGTCATCGGGCTCGCGGTGGCGGCGCCCGGCGCCGCCTCGGCGGTCAGCCCCACCAAGACCGACCTCGTCGCCGGCGCCCCCGGCGCGAAGGTCGCCAAGAGCCTGCCCTGCACGCCCAGCCAGGAGCTGAAGAACATCCGGGTCCACGACCCGTTCATCATGCCCGACCCGGTCAGCGGCATCTACTACCTCTACCAGGGCACCACGGTCCGCCGGAGCATCGACCTGGTGAACTGGTGTCCGGCGGTCACCGTGTTCACCAACCCGACGGGCTCGTGGGCCAACACCTCCGAGGGCGCCTGGGCGCCCGAGGCCTGGTACTACAACGGCAAGTACTACTGGTTCGCCACCCTGCACAACCGCAACCGGGTGCTGGCCACCGCCTCGACCCAGGGTCAGGCCTGTGGCGACTGCGGCCAGATCTGGCAGAACCAGCAGTGGCGGGGCACGGTCATCGCGTCCGCCGACTCCCCGATGGGACCGTTCCAGCTGCTCAACCTGGACTCGCCGGTCGCCCCGTCGAACTTCATGACGCTGGACGGGACCCTGTACGTCGACCCGCAGGGCCAGCCGTGGATGGTCTACGCCCACGAGTGGATCCAGAAGATCGACGGCACCATCGAGGCCATCCGCCTGGAGCGGGACGCGAACGGCAACCTCACCGGCCGCGGCGAGGGTGACCCGATCTACCTGTTCAAGGGCTCGGACGCCCCGTGGTACTACCAGGAGGGCACGGTCAACGCCGTCCAGCTGCCCCCGTACGTGACCGACGGCCCGTCGTTCTTCCGCACCAACAACGGCGAACTGCTGATGTTCTGGACGAGCTACCGCAAGCACAACAACGAGTACGTGGTGACGCTCGCCCGTTCCAAGTCCGGTGACCTCAAGGGCCCCTGGGCACAGGAGGACGTCGTGATCACCGAGAACAAGGGGCACTCCATGCTGTTCCGCACCTTCGCCGACCACCCGGGCGCGCAGGGCGCGATCATGATGGCCCTGCACAACAACATGAACCGCGGCGCCAGCATCCGCACCGAGATCTACGAGATGAAGGCGACCGGCCGCACCCTCGACGTGGCGCGGCAGCGGACCGACATCGACGGCAACCCCGCGTCGTCCTGGGTCTGGCCCCCTTCCTAGCCTGTCCCGACCGGTGACGGCAGAATCTGCCGGACACCGGGACCCATGAGACTCCCGGACCCGGCCGCCCACAGGCGGCCGGGTTCGAGCCGTCTTCCGACACGACGCACCATGAAGGGCCCACACAGTGACTGGATGGTTCCGCTGGCCGACGGATTCCGACCGGCCCCGGCTGGCGTACGGCGCCGACTACAACCCGGAGCAGTGGCCGCGCGAGGTCTGGCTGGACGATGTCGCGGCGATGCGCGAGGCAGGAGTCACCATCGTCTCCCTCGCGATCTTCTCCTGGTCCCGTCTCCAGCCCGCCGCGGACGAATGGGACTTCGGCTGGCTGGACGAGGTCATGGACCTGATGGCCGAGAACGGCATCGCGGTCGACCTCGCCACCGCCACCGCCTCGCCGCCCCCCTGGCTCACCGCCGCGCACCCGGAGATCCTGCCGGTCGACCGGCTCGGCCGGACCGTGTGGCCGGGCGCCAGGCAGCACTGGCGGCCGACCTCCCCGGTCTTCCGCGAGCACGCGCTGCGCCTGGTCCGCGTCATGGCGGACCGGTACGCGCGGCATCCCGCCCTGGTGGCCTGGCACGTGTCGAACGAGCTCGGCTGCCACAACGCCTACGACTACTCCGCGGACGCCGCGCACGCCTTCCGCGCCTGGCTCCAGCGCCGTTACGCCACCCTGGACCGCCTCAACCAGGCGTGGGGCACCGCGTTCTGGTCCCAGCGGTACGGCGACTGGGACCAGATCCTGCCGCCGCGGCTGGCCGCCGCCCACCTCAACCCGACGCAGCAACTGGACTTCAAACGGTTCTCCTCCGACGCGCTCAGGGACTATCTGCGGGCCGAGCGGGACGTGCTGCGCGAGGTCACGCCGGACGTGCCGGTGACCACCAACTTCATGGTCACCGGCCAGGTGAGCGCGCTGGACTACGCCGGCTGGGCGGCCGAGGTGGACTTCGTCGCCAACGACCACTACCGCAGGCCCGGCCCGCAGGACTTCGACGAGCTGTCCTTCTCCGCCAACCTGATCGGCAACATCGCAGGCGGGCGGCCCTGGTTCCTGATGGAGCACTCCACCAGCGCCGTCAACTGGCAGCACGTGAACGTGACCAAGCGCCCCGGCGAGCTGGCCCGCGACGCCCTCACGCACGTGGCGCACGGGGCCGACGCGGTGTGCTTCTTCCAGTGGCGGCAGTCCGGCGCCGGGGCGGAGAAGTACCATTCGGCGATGCTGCCCCAGGCGGGGCGCGACAGCGAGCTGTTCCGGGCGGTCACCGCGCTCGGCCGCACGCTGGAGACGCTCGCCCCCGTGGCCGGGTCCGACCGGCTGCCCGCCCGGGTGGCCGTCCTCTACGACTGGGAGTCCTGGTGGGTGAGCGAGCTCGACTCCCATCCGAGTTCCCTGCTGGACTACCGGCAGGAGGCGCTGGACTGGTACTCCGCCTTCCTGGCGGCCGGCACCCGGGTGGACGTGCTCCCCGTCCACCGCGACTTCGGCGGGTACGACCTGGTGATCGCGCCGGTCCTGCACGTCGTCCCCGCCGGGCTGGCCGAGCGGCTGACGGCGTACGTGGCCGGTGGGGGTCACCTGGTCACCACGTACTTCTCCGGCATCGTCGACGAGCACGACCACTTCTGGCCGGGCCCCTTCCCCGGCGCGCTGCGCGACCTGCTCGGCATCCGGGTGGAGGAGTTCGCGCCGCTGCTGGAGGAGGAGGCCGTGGCGCTGGACGGCGGTCTCACCGGAACCCTCTGGACCGACCACATCGAGGTGTCCGACCCGGCCGTGGCGGTGCTGGCCCGCTATCTCGACGGCGAGCAGGCGGGGCGGCCCGCGATCACCCGGCGGACCTCCGGGGGCGGTTCCGCGACCTACGTCTCGACCCGGCTCGGCGTGGGCGGGCTCCGGCGGCTCCTGGACCCGATCCTCGCGCATGCCGGGGTGCGCGGCGAGGTGGCCGACCTCGACGGCCGGGTCGAGCTGGCGGTGCGCGGTGACGGCGACCACCGGTTCTGGTTCCTGGTCAACCGGACCGACCAGGACGTGACGGCGGCCGGCCTCGACGGAGAGGTGCTCGTCGGGGGGACGACGCCGGGCGGGGCCCCGATCGTGCCCGGCCGCGGGGTTCTGGTGCTGCGCCGACCGGCGAGCTAGCCGCGGCCCGGGCTCGGCCGCCGGTCGGGCGCGGGCCGGCCGGTCAGCCGGCCAGCCCGCGCTCGGCCGCCGCCCAGGCCGCCTCGTGGCCGCGCGGCTCGTACCGGACGATGTCGGCCTTGCGGGCGACCAGCGACCGCAGCTCGGCCAGGCCGCCGTCGATCGCGCCGACGGCCCGCGCCTGTACCAGGACGTTGCCCAGCGCCGTCGCCTCCACCGGTCCCGCCAGTACGGGCAGCCCGCAGGCGTCGGCGGTCAGCTGGCAGAGCAGGGCGTTGCGGGCGCCACCCCCGACCACGTGGATCACGTCGACCTCCTGCCCGGACAGCTCGCAGGCCTGGCGGGCGGTACGCCGGTAGGCCAGCGCCAGGCTGTCGAGGACGCAACGGACGAATTCGGCCGGAGTGCCGGGAACCGGCTGGCCGGTGCGGCGGCAGATCTCGGCGATCCGGGCCGGCATGTCGCCGGGCGGGAGGAACGCGGGGTCGTCGCAGTCGACCACCGAGACGAAGGGCGGCACGTCCGCCGCGGCGGCCAGGAGCGCCGTCAGGTCCTGCCCCGAACCGGCCGCCGCCCAGGTCCGCATCGACTCCTGGAGCAGCCACAGGCCCATGACGTTGCGCAGGTAGCGGATCGTGCCGTCCACGCCGGACTCGTTGCTGAAGTTGGCCAGGCGGCTGGCCTCGGTGAGCACCGGCCGCCGCAGTTCCACGCCCACCAGCGACCAGGTGCCGCAGGAGATGTACAGGAACCGCTCGTCCCGGGCCGGCACCCCGGCGACGGCCGAGGCGGTGTCGTGCGAGCCGACCACGGTGACCGGGATCGGCCGCCCGGGCCCGGCGCCGCCCAGCACCTCCGGCGGCAGCGTCCCTGCGGGCTCGCCCGGCTCCCGCAGGCGGGGGAGCAGGCGGCCCGGCAGCCCCAGCCGTTCCACGAGGTCGCGCGCCCAGCCACGTTGGCGCACGTCCAGGAGCTGGGTGGTGGAGGCGTTGGTGACCTCGGCCCCGATCTCGCCGGTGAGCCAGTAGGCCAGCAGGTCGGGAATGAGCAGCATGGTCCGCGCGGCGTCGAGCAGGCCCAGCCGCTGGGCCGCCACCAGCTGGTAGACGGTGTTGAACGGCAACATCTGCAACCCGGTCACCTGGTACAGGTGGTCCGGGCCGAGTCGCTCGGTCACCTCCGCCATGACGCCGTCGGTGCGCCGGTCCCGGTAGTGCACCGGGCTGCCGAGCAGGCGGCCGTCCCGGCCGAGCAGGCCGAAGTCGCAGCCCCACGAGTCGATGCCCACGCCGACCAGGCCGGGATGGGCGTCCAGGGCGGCGCGCAGGCCCGCGAGCACCTCGCCGTACAGACCCAGGATGTTCCAGTGCAGGGTGCCCCGCACGTCCACCGGTTCGTTCGCGAACCGGTGGACGGCGGTGAGGCCGAGGTCGTTCCTGCCCACCCTGCCCACCATCACCCGGCCGCTGGAGGCGCCCAGGTCCACGGCGGCGACCACGGCCGGCTGCACGACGGCCACTACCGGAGGAACGCGGCGGCGACGCCGGCGTCGACCGGGATGTGCAGCCCGGTGGTGTGGGAGAGTTCCCCGGCGGTCAGGACGAAGACGGCGCCTGCCACGTGCTCCGGCAGGACCTCCCGCTTGAGCAGGGTGCGCTGGGCGTAGTAGGCGCCCAGTTCCGACTCGGGCACGCCGTACACGGCCGCCCGCCTGGCGCCCCAGCCGCCCGCGAAGATTCCCGAGCCGCGCACCACCCCGTCGGGGTTGACGCCGTTGACCCGGATGCCGTGCGCGCCCAGTTCGGCGGCGAGCAGCCGTACCTGGTGGGCCTGGTCCGCCTTGGCGGCGCCGTAGGCCACGTTGTTCGGACCGGCGAAGACGGCGTTCTTGCTGGAGATGTAGACGATGTCCCCGCCCATGTCCTGCGCGACCATGACCCGCGCCGCCTCCCGGGAGACCAGGAAGGAGCCCTTGGCCATCACGTCGTGCTGCAGGTCCCAGTCGTGCTCGGTGGTGTCGAGCAGCGGCTTGGAGATGGACAGACCGGCGTTGTTGACCACCAGGTCCACCCCGCCGAAAGCCAGCACCGCCTCGCGCAGCGCCGCCGTCACCGCCTCGGCGTCGGTGACATCGGCCGCCACGGCGACCGCGACGTCGGTCCCGCCGATCTCCCGCGCCGCCGCCTGGGCGGCGGCGCCGTCGCGGTCGGCGACCACCACGCAGGCACCCTCGGCGGCCAGGCGGCGGGCGGTCGCCCGGCCGATGCCGGACCCGCCGCCGGTCACGAACGCCACCCGCGCGGCCAGCGGCCGGGGCGGGGGCATCCGGCGCAGCTTGGCCTCTTCCAGGGCCCAGTACTCGATCCGGAACTTCTCCCGCTCGTCGATCGGCGCGTACGTGGAGACGGCCTCGGCGCCGCGCATGACGTTGATCGCGTTGACGTAGAACTCGCCCGCCACCCGGGCGGTCTGCTTGTCTGCGCCGAAGCTGAACATGCCGACACCGGGGACCAGCACGATCGCCGGGTCGGCGCCGCGCATCGGCGGCGATTCCGGGTCGGCGTACCGCTGGTAGTAGTCCTGGTAGTCGCGGCGGTAGGCGGCGTGCAGCTCCCGGAGCCGGGCCACCGCCTCCGCCGGCGGGGCGTCCGGGGGCAGGTCGAGCACCAGCGGCCGGACCTTGGTCCGCAGGAAGTGGTCGGGACAGGACGTGCCGAGCGCGGCGAGCCGGGGGTGTGCCTCGCGGGCGAGGAAGTCCAGGACCACGTCGGCGTCGGTGAAGTGGCCGACCTGGGGCCGGTCGGTGGAGGCCAGGCCGCGGATCACCGGCGCGAGCGCCGCCGCCCGCGCCCGCCGCTCCCCGTCGGGCAGCGCGGCGAAGCCGGGCAGCGCCGGCCCGAACGGCTCCGGCCGCCCTCGTTCGGCGAGGAAGTCGCCCGCCCGCTGGATGATCTCCAGCGAGTGCGCCGCGCACTCCTCGGCGGTGGCCCCCCACGCGGTGATGCCGTGCCCGCCGAGGATGACACCGATGGCCTGCGGGTGGGCGCGGGCCGTGGCGGCGATGTCCAGGCCGAGCTGGAACCCGGGCCGCCGCCACGGCACCCAGACCACCCGGTCGCCGAAGATCTCCTTGGTGAGCGCCGGGCCGTCGGCGGCGGTCGCGATCGCGATGCCCGAGTCGGGGTGCAGGTGGTCGACGTGCGCCGCGTCGAGCAGGCCGTGCATCGCGGTGTCGATCGACGGGGCGGCCCCGCCGTGACCGTGCCGGCAGTAGTCGAGCGCGGCGACGCACTCGTCCTCGCGCTCGACGCCGGGATAGTTGCCGGCCAGCGCGCGCAGCCGGTCCAGCCGGAGCACCGCGAGCCCCGCCGGGGTCAGTGTGCCGAGGTCGCCGCCGGAACCCTTCACCCACAGCAGTTCGACCGGATCGCCCGTCACGGGGTCGTCCGCCGAGCCCTTGGCCGAGGTGTTGCCCCCGGCGTAGTTGGTGTTGCGCGGATCGGCGCCGAGCCGGTTCGACCGGGCGATGAGGTCCGCTACCGGTGTCGTCTCAGGCGATGTCGACATGTCAGGCCCCCCAGCCCGCTTGTTCGCCGCCGACCCGCTCGGCCCGCACCTTCTCCAGGTAGCCCGACCGCCGGTAGGCGGCGACCGGGTCGGGGTCCAGGCCCATCTCGGCGCGCAGGTCGCGCAGGAGCGGCCGGACGTCGGTGTGGTAGGCGTCCATCAGCACCGCGTTGGCGTCCAGTACGTCACCGGCCCGCTGCGCCGTGGTCAGCGCGTCGACGTCGACCAGGAGCGCCTTCGCGGTCGCCTCCTGCACGTTCAGCACGGACCGGATGACCGCCTCCACCTTCGGCTCGATGTTGTGGCACTGGTCCAGCATGTACGCGATGCCGTACGACGGGCGGAGCGCGTCCGCCTGCACGATCTCGTGCATGATGCGGAACAGCTCGAACGGGTTGGCGGCGCCCGCCATCAGGTCGTCGTCGGCGTAGAACCGCGAGTTGAAGTCGAACCCGCCCAGCCGCCCGGCCCGGAGCAGGAACGCCACGATGAACTCGACGTTCACGCCCGGCGCGTGGTGGCCGGTGTCGATCACCACCTGGGCCCGGTCGCCCAGCTCCAGGCAGTGCGCGTAGGCGGTGCCCCAGTCGGGGACGTCGGTCAGGTAGAAGGCCGGTTCGAAGAGCTTGTACTCCAGCAGCAGGCGCTGGTCGGCGGCCAGCCGGTCGTAGGCCGCCCGCAGCGCCGCCGCGAGCCTGTCCTGCCGGTCCCGGGCGCTGTCCTGCCCCGGGTAGTTGGTGCCGTCGGAGAACCACAACTTGAGATCCCGCGATCCGGTCGCGTCCATCACGTCGACGCACTCGATGAGGTGGCCGATCGCCTTGCGCCGTATGGCCGGGTCCGGGTTGGTGACCGATCCCAGGCGGTAGTCGTCGTCCTGGAAGACGTTGGCGTTGATCGTGCCGATTCCGACGCCGAGGTCCTTGGCGTACCCGGCCAGGGCCGGGTAGTCGGCGACCTTGTCCCAGGGGATGTGCAGGGCGACGCTCGGAGCCACCCCGGTGAAACGATGCACCGTCGCCGCGTCGGCGATCTTCTCGTACGGATCCCGGGGAACGCCCTGCGGCGTGAACACCTTGAAACGGGTCCCGGAGTTGCCGAAAGCCCAGGAGGGCGTCTCGATACGCTGCGCGCGCAGCGCGGCCAGGACCCGCGCACGCGTGGCGGGGGCGATCTCGGTCATGGTCGGCCTTCCAGTTGGTCGTCGAGGTGGTCATGCCGGCCGGCCGCGTTGAGCGGGGCCCGGGTCCCGGGCCGGATGGCTGCGTGTCGGCGTCGGTCCGCGTCCGGGCGGTTCTCGCCCTGAGGGCGCGGTGGGTCCAGCCCACGCCACCTCTCACACCTGGGTTCATGAAACGTTTCACACAGCATGCTGGGAGAATATGCCGCGCGTTCCGCGGGGTCAAGGACACGCCGCCCTCGCTACCCTTCTCACGAGGGGGAATGGGCGATTAGTCGGCACTCGGACCCGCCATGCCGCATACTCGTACTGTCACTCACCGGAGGCCGTACGGCACCCGCGGCGCCGGTAGGTGCGCGGCCACTGCACTGGTACGTTTCATTTACTGGACCGGCCGGGCAGAGCCATCACTGTCGGCGCGCCAGATTGACGCTTACCGGTTGAGGGGAAAATGGCATCCGCCAACATCAAGGAAGTGGCGAAGTACGCGAGCGTGTCACTCGGGACGGTCAGCAACGTGCTCAACCGGCCCGACATGGTCTCACCCGCTACCCGTCAGCGAGTGCTCGACGCGATCGAGAAGCTGGGCTACGTGCGCAACGACTCCGCCCGTCAGCTGCGGGTCGGGCGTAGCCGTACCATCGCGATCGTCGTCCTCGACGTGTCCAACCCCTTCTTCACCGATGTGATCCGAGGCGCGGAGGAGGTGGTGGAGAACGCGGGCGGGATGCTCATCGTCTGCAACAGCGGGGAGGACGCCGAGCGCGAGGGCCGCCACCTCGACATGCTCAAGGAGCAGCGGGTGCAGGGACTGCTCATCACACCGGTCCCCGACGGCCGACACCCCCGCCTGGACGCCTTCGTGGACCACCGCATCCCCGTGGTGCTGGTCGACCGCGGGTCCGGCCATCCGAGCCGCTGCTCGGTCTCCGTCGACGACATCACGGGGGGCCGGGTGGCCGCCGACCACCTGGCCGACCGCGGCCACCGGCGGATCGTGTACGTCGGCGGCCCGCTCTCGATCCGGCAGGTGGCCGACCGGCGGGCCGGCGCCGCCGCCGCCCTCGCGGAACGGGGCCAGGACGTGAAGCTGGAGACCTACGAGACCCTCAGCCTGTCGGTCGCCGCAGGACGCCAGGCCGCCAACGATCTCGCCGCGCGGCCGGTGGGCGAGCGGCCGACCGCCATCTTCTGCGCCAACGACCTGGTCGCGCTCGGCGTGCTGCAGGGCCTGACCGCGCACGGCATCCGGGTGCCCGAGGACATCGCGCTGGTGGGCTACGACGACATAGAGTTCGCCGCCGCGGCCGCCGTGCCGCTGAGTTCGGTACGCCAGCCGCGCGCCCAGCTCGGCCGCACGGCCGCCGAACTGCTCCTGGAGGAGGCGGAGTCGCTCGACGGGGGGCGGCACAGCCACCGGCACGTCGTCTTCCAGCCGGAATTGGTGATCCGGGCGTCCAGCGACCACGACCGTTCCGTATGAACCACTGAGGCGGAAATATCGCTAGCCGGGCGATGGCACGACCCCGGCACGGATCTTCCAGTCCCCTGGACATGCGAAAAGCTTCGGTGACTTACAGGGCTCGAAGCCATTGATCGAGGGCTGCGAAGTCTTCGCCGGTGAGCCCCCGGTATGACTCCACACGGTGGAGGAGAGCCCGGCCGCCATGGTGCCTGGAGACCCACTCCCTGTCGGCGTCGGTGATCTCGTCGTCGACCCAGGCGAAGGGACGTCCGTTCGCCCAGTCCACCAGGGTCCGGGTCTTCCAGCAGAGCCCGAACCACTGGTCTTCACGTTCATGCCGACCGCTTGACTCCGCCAGTTCACGACGGGCAGCCGTGGCAGCCCGACTCGGGGCGCTATCTCGGCATTCGCCGCGTCTTCCCAGGTCGTCGCCCAGACGAGTTCACAGGGCAGCGCCGCCACCCGCCAAACGTCCGGAAATCCGCGCCGCCTCTCGTCGACCCGCCGCATGATCTCCGGTGGTTAGGATCGCGGCATGCCCGCCTTCCTTGAGACCGAGCGGCTCGTGCTGCGGCCGTTCACCGAGGCCGACACCGAGCACCTTCTCGCGCTGGACAACGATCCCGACGTCATGCGCTTCATCAACGGCGGCCGGCCGACGAGTCTAGAGACGATCCAGACGCGAAGCCTGCCACGGCTCCTGCATGTTCACCCGTGCTTCGGGACCCGTGGCTACTGGGCCGCGGAGGAGAAGATTGGCGGCGTCTTTCTGGGCTGGTTCGAGTTCAGGCCCCTGGTCGACCACAGCCCCGCCGTGGTCGAACTCGGCTACCGTCTGCACAAGGCCGCCTGGGGCGACGGCTATGCCACGGAAGGGTCGCGAGCCCTGATCCACAGGGGGTTCACCGGCCTCGGGGTGGAACGGGTGACCGCGAACACCATGGCGGTCAATACGGGATCCCGGCGAGTGATGGAGAAGGCGGGCCTGTCGTTCGTCCGAAGCTTCACCGGAGACTGGCCGGAGGCCATCGAAGGTTCCGAACACGGTGAGGTCGAGTACGAACTCACCCGGGCCGAGTGGGAGCGACGAGGCCAGGACAAGTAATCATGTGAGCCGTCTTGCCGGTCGCATGATGGATGAACAGGTCGTACCTCGAGGTTTTTCCTCTCGGGTCTGTTCGCGGCAGCTGCTCCTCAGCTGACGGGCGGCTTCCGCCATAGGACCTCCGGAACCGGGGTCGGCGCCATGGCCATCGCCTCGACCCCGGTGCGCGTCTGATCAGCGTCGATCTTCAGGAACGTCGATCTTCAGGAACACGGCACTGATCCGCGGAGCGGAACCTCGCAAGCGGGCGCCTTGTGATCGCGGTCCGCAAGCCTCCGTAGGCGGCGCTCAAGCCTCCGGTAAGCGGGGCGCCGTATCACTGGAGGCACGACGCCCGCAGCGAGCAGAACGGCGGGTCTCACCTTCCAGGAGTCCACCATGAACCGTCGCGCGATCCTCTCGGTGACCACCGCCCTCGCCTCGGCCGCGGCCCTGTCCGTCGCCCTCCCCGCCCACGCCGAGACCACCCGGGCGAGCGGCTGCGGCATCCAGCCGTACGGTCTCATCGGTGCCCGCTGGGCACAGCTCGGCGGCGAGAACGGCAAGCTCGGCTGCCCGACCACGTCAGAACGCGACATCTACCAGAACAACGTCGGCTGGGCAGGCCGCCGCCAGACGTTCGCCCGCGGTCAGATGGCCTGGTCCCCCAAGAACGGCCCCAACCTGGTGGTGGCCGCCTGGTCGAACAACGGCTACGCCTACTTCGACTGGCGCACGACCGATCGTGCCTTCGACAAGTTCCTTGTGCGCTGGACCAGTGCCGCCGACCCGAACGGCGCCCAGGAGGACTTCATCGGCGGCACCCGGGGACGCTCCTACACGCGTATCCGTACCAACAGCGGCTACCGCTGGAACGTCAAGGGCTGCGACACCGGTGTGTTCGGCTCCAGCTGCCAGAAGACCTGGACCATCTCCGTCACCGGCTGACCTCTGAGGGGGATCCTTCGCATCCGCCTGCCGTCGGGGCGGTTTGGTCTCCCACCTCCGTACGGGTGCTGGAATTCCCCAGGTATCCGTCCAAAAGTGCTTCAATGGACAGTCATGATCACAAGGAAGTCGATGGCGACGGCCACCGCTCTGGTGGTCGCGACGATCCCTCTCCACGCGGGGCGGGCGGAGGCTCGCGCGCCGTCCTCCGTCATCTCGGTGATGAGCTGGAACGTCTGCGCGGGTACCAATGCCGGTTGTCCCCTCTACGGCAGGAGCATGAGGGAGGTGGCCGCGCAGGTCGGCCGGTACGCGACCACCCAGCCGATCAAGCCGGATGTGATCTTCCTTCAGGAGTTCTGCTCGGGTGGGACGGCGGTGCTGGAGAGCCTGCTTGAGCAACAGACCGGGCGCGCCTGGACCGTACGGTCGTCGATTCTCACCTTGAGGGACGGCTCATCGAAGGGCTGCGTGCCTGACCGGCAAGGGCTTTCTCGGGGCGATATATCCGTCACCGTCGCGGTCGCCGATCACGCAGCCACCTTCCAGGAGCACGGGCTGACCTCCCCGCCGTGGTACGCCAAGCGCATGGCGCTCTGCGCCATGGTCCCGGCCAGGAGAGTCAACCTCTGCGGCACCCACCTCAGCTCCAGCCTGTCCTACGACGACGCGAAGCCCGAAGCTCCCTTCCGGACCAGGCAGGTCAAGGAGTTGCTGGCGGTGGTGTCCAAGCCCGGTTACCGTACCGTCTTCGGCGGGGATCTCAACCTGGCCCCGCCGGACAGCGGTCAGAGCACCGCTGCGAAGAGACGCGTCCTGGTTCCCGTCTACGCGGCCTACGCCGAGTGCGACCAGCGCGGTCGCCGCGACGGACGGTGGACCGAGAAGCACGTGCGCGAGGACGGCGGCGTCGTGAAGCGCAAGCTCGACTACCTTTTCGCCCCCAAGGGAAGCGTGACCCGGTGTCATGTGGCGCAGGATGCCGCCGTCTCCGACCACAAGCCCATCTATGTCAAGGTGCACCTCGGCCGCTGAGGCCGAAGCCCGGGAGCCGGATCATGACGGGCAGGACCCGTGCGTGTGCGCGGCCGTACGTACGCGGGTGCCGGGTTTCTCTCGTGACCGACTCGTCCGCACGCCAGACGTCCGTACCCGCTCCGTCTCTCGACCACGTCGTCGGTGATCGCGCCTAGTGCCGCGTCAGGCCACATTTGTCCTCTTGACGATCCTGCGTAGCCGCTCGTCGTTGGTGTGGCGGTTGCGCCAGGCGATGTAGCGGCGGATCATGCTGCCCTGCTCGCGGTGGCTGTCGTTGTCGGTGCCGTTGAGGGTGAACTCGCGCGAGCGGACCGGACCGGCGCCCCGTCGGCCGCCCAGAAGCACGCCGTGTGACGCACCTCCTTGAGACCGGCGGGGCTCCGGTGCTCAGTCCGCGTACTCGAGGCCCGTCTGACGCTCGGCGGTGACCTCCAGGCCGACCACGCCCTCACGCGTAGATATGACCTTGAACACGATCCAGTCGCCGCCCACCTGATCCGCGGCCAGTGGTTCGACCGTGTACCCGCCCTCATGGACCACGACGCGGCGGAACTCCGCACTCAGGCCGTGCTTGCCGACCTCGGCCAGCACATCGTCGACGATCCGGCCGCTCACCTTGACGCCGGCCAGCGGCTCTCCGGGACGGGTGGCCGACTGCCGGCTGTTCTCGTAGGGCTCCCCCGGCTTGGCCGGCCTGCCCAGCTCGAAGTGCACCACGTCGGGCGTACCCTTGATCGCCGCCGGGACGGTCACCACCATGAAGCAGCCGCTGTCGGCCAGATCGCAGTCCGCCGGCTCCTTGCGGGCTCCGATGGGCACGTTCACCGGGGCGTTGCCGCCACCCAGGCCCACGATCTCGCCGGCCGCGCTGGGCGAGACCGGGATCACCCTGAGCTCGACGTCGAGGCCGAGGGAACGGAATGCCTCGGAGAACTTCCGCTGGTCCGCGTAGGGGTCCTTGATCCGGGCGACGTAGGTGTCGGCCTCCTCGTGGATGGTGCTGTGGTCGGCGCAAGGCATGACCGTCCAGAAGATCGCGGAGCTGGCCTTCACCAGCAAAGACCGGGTTCGCGATGTGATCCACAACTTCAACGCCGACGGGTTCGACTCGTTGTATCCCAAATACAAGGGCGGGCGACAGCCGAAGTTCACCCTGCCCCAGCGGGTGGAGATCAAGAAGATCGCCAAGTCCGAGCCTGCCGAGCACGGCCTGCCGTTTTCCCGGTGGAGCCTGGTCAAGCTGGCCGACTTCCTGGTGGCAGAGGAGGTGGTCGAGGACATCAGCCATGAGGGCCTGCGCGAGCTTCTACGTGCGGAAATGGTGTCATTTCAAGCCATGAAGACGTGGAAGGGCTCTCGCGATCCGGATTACGCGGTCAAGAAGGCCCGCATCGAGCATCTGTACGCGATCGCTGACGGTCAGGTCATCCCCGACGACGGCGAACCCTCGGTCATCTTCTGTGTGGACGAGTTCGGGCCGCTCAACCTGCAACCGCGCTCGGGCAAGCAGTGGACCGACGTCGGCGGAATCGCCTGGCGCAACCGCCACACCAACGACGAGCGGCTACGCAGGATCGTCAAGAAGGCAAACGTGGCCTGACGCGGCACTAGTTCATCCGGCTGGACGAACCTCCCGTGTCCCGGCAGCGGAGCAGGCCGAGTTCGGTCAGGTCGTCGAACCACAGCCAGCCCGCCTCCCTGGCGATCCTCACCGCCTCGACGCGCGTACGGGCGTCGACCTTGTTGAGGATCCGTGCCAGGTAGTTGCGAACCGTCCCGCCGGACAGGCAGAGACGGTCGGCGATCTCCCCGACCGGCGCCCCCTCGGCCGCGGCCTGCAGGACCTCCAGTTCGCGTGCGGTGAGCGGGTTTCTCTTCGCGTTGAGTGCGGCGACGGCCAGCTCGGGGTCGACGACCCGCTCACCGGCGGCCACGCGGCGTACGCAGTCGGCGAGCTGGTCCGCCGGGGCGTCCTTGACGACGAAGCCGCGCGCCCCGGCGTCCAGTGCCCGGCACAGCGCGGCCGGGGTCGCGAGCCCGGTCAGGATCACCGTCCCGCATTCGGGAAGCCTGCGGTGCAACTCCGCCGTCGCGGTGAGACCGTCGGTGCCCGGCAGTCCGATGTCGACGAGCGCGATGTCCGGGCGGTGGAGCAGGCAGGAGCGGACCACCTCGTCACCGTGACCGACCTCGGCGACGACTTTGATGTCACTCTCCGTGGAGAGCAGGGCGACCATGGCTCCGCGGACGAGATGCATGTCCTCGGCGATCAGGACGCTGATCATGAATCGTCTCCCCTTGCTGCATCACGCGCTCTCACCCGGCCCGGGGACACTACCCAAGGAAGTCGGGTGACTACCGCAAGTCCGAGTTAAACACGAAACACTGGGCGTTGAACCGTGATTCGCGCAGGTAGGAGACTTCAGCGCGCGGAAAATAGGGGTCGGCGGTCATCGGGCGCGCTCTCAAAAAGTACGCGCTACCCGTATGAAACGGCCTAAACGGCCGTGAAGATCAGGGACGGAAAGTGGTACACCTCCTTCCCCGGAGCGGTCGGTTTCGTGTTCGCCGGACACCGGACGCCCACTCCGGGGAAGGGCTTTCGGCTGCGGTCCGTTACCGGAACACCGCCGTGCCGGACACGGTCGGACCGAGACGCCCCCGATGGACGCGGTCAGACCGGTGCACCCCACCGGACGCGCTCAGACCGGCGCCGCGGCCTCGTGATGTTCCAGCAGGACGTCGGTCAGCAGGTAACCGCCGTGGATCAGGTGGGACAGCGGGCGGGTGCGCAGTTCCCGGTAGTGATCGGCGATCCGGACCGCCGCCGCGGCCGGAGTGGCGGCACTCGTCCACAGTGGCCTGTCCCGTTCCTCGGAGACGGGGACGATCCACCAGAAACGGCACGCGTCGTCCAGGCGGGCGACCAGGCCGTAGTAGACGGAGATGACGATCTTTCCGGACGGCAGGCGATGGACGTCCGCCGGAATGTTGTGGGATCGGGCCAGCAGGGCCGCCAGCTCACGAGCCCGGAGTTCGACTGAGGGGCACTCAATGTCTTCTGGGGTTCTGTGATCAACGGTCACGCTGGCGAGGGTAAAGATCCAGAGGCTCCCGCCTCAACGATGTTGCGCGATGTTGCGAGTCCGCTCCTCGCGAAGGATCGCCTCTCACGAGACCTCACTTCTCAAAAGGGTGTATCACAGGGCATCGTTCTCGCGAGACCTCACTTCTCACGAGACTCCGCTCCTCATCGCGCTTCACCTCTCGCGGAACGCACTCGCCGCGGTTCGCAGCAGTTCGCGGGCCTCTTTCCCGTACACCGCGGCGCCGCTCAGCGCCTGGAACGCCTTCTCGTACACGACCACGTCGCCCGGCGCCTTGTGCTGGATCTGGCCCGGCACGGTGTCGACGCGGACGCGGTTGGCGTCGTATATCCAGAAGTTCTCCGGTGGCATAAGGGGCGGCCTGATCGTCGCGGGGACGATGCCGAAGGACACGTTCGCGGTGCCGGAGGTCAGCTCCGCCAGCCGGTCGAGTTGGGCGACCATCTGCTCGGGGCCGACCAGTGGCATGCGGAGCGCCTGTTCCCCGACGACGAACGCGAACCGCTTGCTCCCGTTGCGCATGACCTCCTGCTGTTTCAGCCTCGCCGCGACCGCGGCGTCGATGTCGTCGGGGATGCCTCGGAAGTCGATGACGGCGCGCAGGTGACCGCGGGCGTAGTCGCCGGTCTGGAGCAGGCCGGGGACGGCCGAGTGCTGCCAGACGCGGAACTGGTGGGTCTTGTCGTACAACGGCTGGAACGAGCGCTGGACATGGCCGAGGCCGCTCTCCTCCAGGCGGCGCCACTCGGTGTACATCGCGTCGATGTTCTGGGCGGCCGCGATGAGGTCGACCACCTGCTCGTCCGCGTCGCAGGCCTCACACCAGGTGCGGATGTCCGCCTGGTTGGGCATCTGGACCGCGTTCTCGATCTTGGAGATCTTGGTGTGGTCCAGGCCGGTCTTCGCCGCCAGCGCTCGCCCCGTCAGCCCGGCGTCGGCGCGGAGCGCCCTGAGCCTGGCGGCGAGAATGCCTTTGGCCTCGTCGATGCGTGCTGTGGAGGTCGCCATCTCCATCACCTCGTCACCGCGAAGGGTTGGTGCTCCGACAGTACGGCGGATGTTGCGATCTGTCTCAAATGTTGCAAATAGTTGCGAAAAATCGTGGGCACGCTCCCATCACCCCCCCGGCTCGCCGCCCCCTCCTGCCCCGCCTGTTTCGCCCGGCGACATCGCCGACGGAACGAGCCTCGACCGGGCGGGCCGGTGACGGGCGCAGACCGGCCTGGGCGGTGAGCCAGGTGAGGCGGCGGGACCGTAACCGCGTGCCTGGGGTACCCTGTATCCGTTTCCATGAATTGCGAACTTACGCAATTGGTTACATGATGGTGCCATCAGGTGAGACCGAGATCAGGAGTGTGCCGTGAACGGGTCCTTCGCCGCCACGCTCAGGAAGAGAGCACGCCGGGCGGCCGCGGTGTCGGAGGCGGCCCGCCGCGGCGATGACGTCGACGAGCCGAGGCCGGCCGCAGCGAAGTGGGAGCATGTGCCGCGAATGACCCGTGCACACGGTGTGCCGATCGGGCCGGACGAGACCGGGCCGGACGGGGCCGTTCTGTGATGTCGGTTCCGCTGTACGAGGCCAAGGCGGAGCTGTTCCGGCTGCTGGGCCACCCTGTCCGTATCCGGGTGCTGGAGCTGCTCCAGGAAGGGCCGATGCCGGTACGGGACCTGCTGGCGGCCATCGAGGTGGAGCCGACGGGGTTGTCGCAGCATCTGGCCGTGCTACGTCGTTCAGGGATGGTCACCGCGCACCGTGACGGCTCCACCGTGGTCTACGCTCTGGCCGGCGGTGATGTGGCGGAGCTGCTTCGCGCGGCGCGCAAACTGTTGACGCAGTTGCTCACCGGGCAGCGCGAGCTGTTGAGCGAACTGATCAAGACCGAGACCGGCACCCCGTGATCCCCTTGCTCTCCTCGGGCTGGGGCCGCCTGCGCGACGTGCTGCCCGAGGGCGGAGATTGGGCCGCGATGGGCCGCCGTCCCCGCCGTGACCTGCTGGCCGGTCTCACCGTGGCGATCGTGGCGTTGCCGCTGGCTCTGGGGTTCGGCATCTCCTCGGGCATGGGCGCCGCGGCGGGTCTGGCCACCGCGGTGGTCGCCGGGATTCTGGCGGCGCTGTTCGGCGGTTCGAGCCTGCAGGTGTCCGGTCCGACCGGGGCGATGACAGTGGTGCTGGTGCCGATCATGCATGCTCACGGCGCCTCCGGTGTGCTGATGGTCGGTGTGCTGGCGGGGCTGATGCTGATCGCGCTGGCGTTGAGCCGCGCGGGCAAGTACATGGCACTGGTGCCGGCCCCCGTGGTGGAGGGCTTCACCATCGGCATCGCCTGTGTGATCGGCCTGCAGCAGGTTCCGTCCGCCTTGGGCGTGCCGATCCCGGAGGGGGACAAGGTCCTCGCCGTGGCCTGGCAGGCCGCGCGGGATTTCCTCGTCCGGCCGCTGTGGTGGGCCCCTGCCATCGCCCTGGCGGTGGCCGCGGTGATGCTGTTGGGGGCGCGATGGCGGCCCGCCGTACCCTTCTCCCTCGTCGCCGTGGCCGCCGCCACCCTGTTCACGCAGGTGGTCGATCCGCCGGTGGCGCGCATCGGAGAACTGCCCGCCGGGTTGCCCACTCCCTCGCTGGCCTTCATGGACATGGGCGCGCTGAGCTCGCTGCTCGCTCCGGCGGTCGCGGTCGCGGCCCTGGCCGCGCTGGAGTCGCTGCTGTCGGCCGCCGTGGCCGACGGCATGAGCGTCAACCACAGGCACGACCCCGACCGGGAACTTTTCGGCCAGGGTCTGGCCAACCTCGTCGTCCCGCTGTTCGGCGGCGTCCCGGCCACCGGCGCCATCGCCCGTACCGCGGTCAATGTCCGCTCCGGCGCCCAGTCACGGCTGGCCGCGCTGGCCCACGCGGGCATCCTGACCGTGATCGTGCTCCTCGCCGCCGACCTGGTCTCCCGGATCCCGCTCGCCGCGCTGGCCGGCGTGCTGCTGGCCACCTCGGTGCGGATGGTGGAGGTCGGCTCGGTCAAAGCCATGATCCGCTCTACCCGCCGCGACGCCGTCGTCCTGGTGCTGACCGCGATCGCCACCTTGGCGCTTGACCTGGTCCAAGCCGTCATTCTCGGCCTGATCGTGGCCGGTGCGCTGGCGTTGCGCTCCATCGCGCGCGACGTCCGCCTGGACATGACGCCGATTCATCCCGAGTCGCCCGGCGATCACAGCGAGCAGGAACACGCCCTGCTCTCCGAGCACATCGTCGCCTACCGCCTGGACGGTCCGCTGTTCTTCGCCGCGGCCCACCGTTTCCTGCTGGAGCTTTCCGAGGTCGCCACCGTCTCCGTCGTGATCCTGCGCATGTCCCGCGTCACCACCATCGACGCCAGTGGCGCCCTGGTCCTCGGCGACGCCATAGAACGGCTCCAACGCCGTGGCATCACCGTCTACGTCTCCGGTATCCGCCAGGGGCACCACCAGCCCCTGCACGCTCTCGGCGTCATCGCCCACCTCGACCAGGCCGGCCGCGTCTTCGCCACCACCCCCGAAGCCATCGAGGCCGCTCGTGACCGGCTCCGGCAGGCCGGGGTCCTACCCGCGACCGCCACTCCCTGACCTCGGACCTGGGTGGTCACGGCAGCGGAAGGCCAGAGCGGGCCACCGACACCGGACCGGGACGGCCCGTGTTCGGCCGCGTCTCTCCGTGGAGCACTTCTCGGCGGTCCGGGTCAGGATTGTCGGGCACAAGCCTTACGGTAGGGCGCGTGCCAGAGACGAACCACGAGATCACGCTCGACTCGGCCCTCACCGAGGAGGCCGTGCTCTCGACCTACCGCCGCATGTTCGCGGCGCTCGCCCGCGACAGCGGCGCGGTGGTGGACGACCCCGCGCTGGTCGACATCGCCGAGACGCTGTTCGCGGCGTTCGCCGAGGCGGGCGAGGAGTGGCTGACCCACGAGCAGATGCGCCACGTCTGCCGGGCCTACCCGCTCGACCGGTTCGAGAACCGGCTCAGGGTCCTGCGCGGCCTCGGTGCGATCCGGGAGGTGTTCCCCAAACCCAACCAGCTCCGCTACCGCGCGTCGTTCACCAGCGTGGTGGGGCTGATGTTCATCCGCCGGATGATGGACGACGGCGGCCAGTCGGAGATGCACCGCCTGCTCGCTCTCGAAGACCTCAACGTGGCCGACCCCCGCACGACGATGGAGGAGGCTCGCGCCAGCGCGCAGAACCTGTCGCGCGCCTTCCGGCTGTGGGCGCTGGAGCTGATCACGCTGACCGGCGGCACCATCGAGGAGCTGCGCGAGCAGGCGCCCAAGCTGTGGGGCACCGAGGAGATCGCCAGGCGGGCGCAGAGCCTGCACGGCACCATCCTCACCCGCTGGCCCGACCTCGACCGCACCTGCACCGAACTGCGCGCCGCGATCTACTCCTACAGTGACGCCTCGCGCCGCGCCGCCGGGCGCCTGGCCGACTCGGCGGGCACGACGAGAAACCTGACGCTGCTTCCCGCGGAGACCTGGCGCACCTTCGCGCAGACCGCGAGCAAGGAGCGTCTGGCCTCCGTGCTCGACGGCTTCGTCTTCGACGCCCCCGCCCCCTGGCACGACCCGGCGGCGATCGTCAGAGCCGTGGACGAGAGCCCTCGCCCGGCACCCGCCCAGCCCACTCCCCCGCGTTCGGCCCTGCCCGACCCCGGCACCGCCGACGCCCACGACCCCGGCGTCGACGGCCTCGACCACCTGACCGCGGTGGCCGAGGCCGCGCTCGCCGGGCGCCCCACCGCCCGTCTGGAGGAGTTGCTCACCGCCGACGGCGAGTGGGTCTCCGCTCGCAGGCTGCTCGCAGACCTCGTCTCGGCCGACCTGCGTCCCGACTCCCCGTACCGCCTGCGCTGGTCCGACGGCCTCACCGCCGACCCCGGCGGTGAGCCCGCCTGGCTCTCCCACGGCCATCTCGAAAGGACCGGCGGTGCCGGCTGACCCGCGACACACGTCGCCCCCGACGTCTCCCGCGCACGACCGGGTGGTCGCCACGGGGGCGGCGCACGAGCGGGCGGCGAGACCGGCCGACGTCGAGCCGTCCCGGATGGCGCATGTCCGTGCCAGGGCGGGCGGACCTCTCACGCTCGCGGCAGGCGAGGCGGCTCCCGCCGGGATGGCGCGGCTGGGGCGCGGCGACGGCACAGGGCTCGCGCTGCCGGTCTGGCCCGACGGGGCAACCCCGTCGCTCCTGGAGGAATACCAGGTCGCGCCGGTCGCGGTGGAACGATCCGGGGAGACCCGGCGGGTGCTGGCCGCGGCCCTGCGATGCTGCTGGACCGATCTCGCCTCCGACCCCTGGCCGGGCACCCCGGCCAGGGTGGACGACGTGCTGTCGGCATACCGGGCACTGATCGGGCGCGGCGACGACCTCATGCGTAACTGGGCGGTCGGCGCGCTGCGCCGCCTGCACGACTCGGCCTGGCTGGAGGTCGCCGACGGGCTGGTACGGCTCGGCCCCCGGTGCGCCTCCTGGCCCGCGACGTCTCACGCCCAGTTGCGGGAGCTGATGCGCCGCCTGCCCACGGGTGAGGAGGTTCCCGGCGGTCCGGAGGTGCTCCCTGTCGTCGCGGAGGCTCTCGACGACGCGGAAACGGGAGCCGCTGTCACGATCCCCGAGGAGGTCGACGAGGATCTGCTCGGTCCGTTCGACGAGCGGCGCAGGGCCGAGGTAGTGGCGGCGTTCATGGCGGTGGAGCACGCGGCCGAACCGGTGCACGAGGCCCGTTTTCCCGCGCTGCGCGACCCGGTGCTGCGCCGTACGCTCGCCGAGATGCTGGAGCGTCGCGGCCGGGTCCTGATCCACGACCGCGACGCGTGGATCTCGGGTTACGCGCCCGAGACGCTCGCGGGCCCGTTCCCGGGAGCGGGAGCAGAAGCGAGAACAGGCTCGGGAACGGGAGCGGGCTCGGCTCTGGGTGAGTCCGAGCGGGCGGTTCTGGTCCTCGTGCTGATCCACTCGGTGGCGATCCCTCGGGCCGACGGCCTGCTGCCCGCCGACAGCTGGCTCTCGCCGTTCCCCGCCCAGGTCGACGAGCTTCGGCGGCACACCAGGTTGCCGATCGGTGAGCTGGACGCCGCGCTGCGCACCCTGCGCCACGCGGGTCTGGTGACCCAGGTGAAGGCGGGCGAGGAGGCGGGGGGTTACGTGCCGGGGCCGCAGTTCCACCGGCTCACCCCGCAGGCCAGGCGTCACCTGCAGGAGGAGCTGATCCTCGCGGCGGGACCGCACACCCCGCTGGCGGCGGCCGTACGGGCCAACCGGCGGTGAGCGGACCCGATGACGGGGTGCCGGGGTCCCGCCGGCCCGACCGCCTGGCGGGCGCGAGGAGGCCCTCCCTCATGACGAGCCGAAGCCGGGACGGGGTGCCGGAGATCCGGCGCTCCGGGTGCCGGAAGCCGGATGGAAGAAAGGAACGACGGGGTTGACCGAGCAGCGGAACCAGGCCGCGAAGAGCTCGCGCGAAAGCCGAGCCGGGGGCGCGGAAACCCGCGCCGACACGGCCGGGGCCGAAAACGCCCAGGCTGCAACCTCCCAGGGCGAGGTCACCGGAGCCGCTCGCGTCAGGAAGGTCCGGGCGCAGGGCACTCGGAGCGAGGACGTAAAGGACTCCCGGGGGGAGAGCGGCGGGAAGACCCGGACGCAGAGCACTCGGAGCGGGGAGGCCGCGGTCTCCCAAGGGGAGGGCGGCAGGAGGGCCCGGACGCAGGGCACTCGGGGCGGGGAGATCGGAGGTTCCCGGGACGCGGGCGGGGGGACGCAGGCGACCTTGGTCCCCGTGGAGCCGACTCGCGCCACCGCCCCGAGCGAGAACGTGGTGGGCGACCGGGTGCTGATCGCCGTGCAGCCGGTCAACATCTCGCGGCTCTCGACCCATCCGGTGCCGACCGTTCCCGGCACGCTGATCGTGGTCGCGGGCGCGGGGCCGAAGGACTCCAACGGCGCGGGCAAGTCGTCGTTCATCGCGATGATCACCGCGCTGCTCGGGGACGAGCAGTGGCGTTTCGCCTCGGGCGCGAAGGCGGTCTCCGAGCTGCTGTTCAACGCCGAGCTGGCGGCGGGCGGGGGCGGCCGCACGTGGGCCAGCGCCGACCACGGCTACATCGTCGGCGTTTTCGCACCGGCCGACTCCGTCTCCGTGCACATCGGACGCGACGGCTCCCCGCAGACCGGTTCCGTCCGTACCGGCTCCGGCCACACCGTTGCCGAGAGCGCCGACCCCGTGGACGACACCGCTCTCGTGAACGGCGGCTCCCCGGGCATCGGGCACCCGAACGCCGGCTCCCCCGACGACGCCTCCCTGGACGACGCGGTGACCGTGTGGCTGCGGGTCAACCAGGAGGCCCCGCACCTGGAGATCCGCTGGATCCAGGGGGTGCACCTGGCGGTGGCGGCCTCGGAGGCGGAGCGGGTGACGCGGGCCGACGCACTGTGGGCGGCGCTGCCCCGCTCGGCGGGGCGCCGCGACGTGGTGGCGCGTGACCTGACCAGGTTCCTGTACGGCGACCGCGTCAGGTGCGTGTCGTTCCTGTCGACCTCGGTACGCAGCAAGGTCGCCACCAACCTGCTCTCCCAGCCGCTCAACGAGATCTCCCCCGAGCGGGTCTTCGAGGCGATCGCCGCGCTGACCGGCCTGGACGCCGAGCTCGACCAGGAGCGGGAGGCCCGCCGCGACGAGCACGCCAGGCGGGTGCGGGCGACGCGGGCCGTGGAGCTGCTGCGGGAGTTCGAGGCCGAGTCCCACACGCTCCTGGAGACCTTCGACAGGCGTGACCGTGCCCGCGTCCGGCTGGCCGGCGCGCTGCGCTGCTGGCGGGGGCGGCTGGCGCGCAGGCTCACCGACGCCGGGCAGCGGGACGAGGCGCTCGCGGCCGAGCTGGACCGGGTCCACGCGGCGGGCGCGCGTGCCACCGAGGCGATCGGCGAGGTGAGGGCCGAGATCGCCACGCTCAAGGACGACACGCTGGAGCGCGGGCTGGCCGAGGCCCGCAGGGAGCTGAGCGCACTGCAGGCGCGCGCGGCGAAGCTGGACGCCGACCGGGCGGTGGCGGAGAACTCGGTCGACGAGCTGCGCGGCTGGATCCCCGGTCTTGAGGAGCAGCGCCGCCTGGCCGACGGGCGCGACGTGACGACGGCCGGTGCGGAGCTGACCGCAGCGAGGACGCGGCTGAACGAGGCGCTGAAAGCGCTGGGCGTGGCCGACCGGGAGGCCGAGGGGGCGAAGACCGCGCTGGACGACGCCGAGGGCGGCCCGGCGGCGGCCCAGCTCAACGCGCTCGCCGAGGCGGGTGTCGGCGCGACCGGCCTGCTCGACGCGATCGACGTCGCCGAGCAGGCGCGCGACGACGAGAGCGCGCCGGGTCGGGACGGCCGGGCGGCGCCCGCGCTGGGAGCCCGCGGATGGCCGCACGAGCACACGGTCGTCGTCGACGCGGCCGACCTGGAGGCGGCGGCGCGGGCGCTGGACGCGCTGCCGGGGTCCGTGCTGGTCAGCGCGGCGGGCGTCACCGTGGTGGGATCGTTCGAGGTGGCCGTCACCGGCAGGGAGGCCCGCATCAAGGCGGCCGAGCAGCGGCTGCACCGGGCGCGCGACGCGCAGGAGAGCGCGGCGGCGGTGGTACGGGCCGCCGAGGACGCCGTGGCCGAGGCAGGCAGGAGGCTTGAGGGGGCGAAGGCGTCCGTGCAGCTGGCCGACATCGAGCGGCGGCTCGCCGAGCGCCGAGGCGCGCTCACCGAGCTGTCCGAGGCGCTGGCCAAGATCGCGCCGAAGGTCGACGAGGCCGAGCGCCGGGCGAGCACCCTGGACTTCCGCGCCCGTACGAGAAGCATGGAGATCGAGCGTCTGGAGGGGCGCAGGGCCAGGTACGAGTCCGACCGCGACCAGGCCGCGGCACAGGCGGCGAGGATCGCCGCCGACCGCGACGCGCTCGGGCTGGACGCGCTGGCCGGCGACTGGGGCGGCACCCTCGACGGAGCCCGCGAGTGGCTGGGTGCCCTGGAGGAGCAGGAGCGTCCGCTCACGTCCGAGGAGTGGTGGCGGGCCGCCGAACGCCACCTGGACGAGGCGCTGCGCGACACCTTCCCCACCTTCCCGGGCGAGGACGAGGAGATGCCCGAGGAGCTGCGCTTCCTGGTCGGCGAACGGACCGCGCCCGGTGCCGGGCGCACCGCCCGCGAGCAGGCGACGTTCCCCGGCGTGTGCTCCACACTCGCCTCCTACCTGCGTGGTCAGGAGGAGTACGAGCGGCATCGGCGCCGCCAGATCGAGACGCAGATCGTCACCCGGCAGCGCGACCTGACGGCCGCTGCCAGGGGTGCCGAGGAGGCCGCCCAGTCCACCGCCGTGCACCGGGCCGCGCTGACCGCCGCGATCAAGGCGCGGCTGACCCGGGTGGCCGAGGAGTTCGACAAACTCGACACCTCCTACGGTGGTTACGGCGCGACGCTGGAGTTTCCCGTCCCGCCCGCGCCCGCCGACCCCGAGCAGCGCTGGGCGTGGCGGGTGACGCCCAAGTGGCGCAGGGGCGAGGGGCAGGGCTTTGTGCCGTACAACCGGCGGGCCAACACCGCGCTGATGGACGAGAAGGCGGTGAAGCTGGTCTGCGCGGCGGCGATCGCGTCCTCGGGGGGCGGGCACCTGTGCCTGGTCCTCGACGAGCTGGGTCGCAACCTCGGCAAGGAGCATCGCAGGGAGGCGGTGGCGCTGTTCCGCAGGATCGGCGAGACGTACGGGATCACGGTGATCGGCGCGCTGCAGGACGACATGGAGCCGTACGCCGTCGACGCCTGCGGGCAGTACGTCAAGCTGCGCCGCTCCTCCGACGCCATGCCGTACAACGAGCCGCCGGTCGTCATCGGCCACGACCTGCACGCCGAACGGGTGCGTGCCCTGGCCTCCGCGGTGAGCCGGTGAGCGTCCCGCGGTCGCGGCGCGGACGCGCGCCGCGACCGGGGACCACCCGCCGGAGACCAGGGCCTCCGAGCGGGGACGGTCAGAGCGGCCGTCTCCGGGCGGCGTCAGACGGTGTCAGGCCGCGAGCCGCATGTGTTCGTACGCCCATTTCTCGAAGGTCGTGAGCGGGATGCCGAAGGCCCGCGCGTACTCCGGACGGGCGAGCTGACCGGCCGCGTTGAGGAACTCGTGGGAGGCGACGCCCGCCCACGGCATTCCTGCGGCGACCGCCTCCTCCATGGTCATGTCGGGCGCGGTCACCTCGGTGCCCAGGGTGCGGGAGAGGACCTCGGCGATGTCTGCCATCGTCAGACATTCGCCGGCCAGTTCCAGCTCGACCTCGTGGAAGCGTTCCGGCTCGGCGATGGCCGCGGCGGCGGCCGTGCCGACGTCGGCGGTCGCGACAAGGGAGAGCCGGGTGCCGGGCTTCAGCACGGTCGCGAGGCCGCCCTCGATGCCGCGCGGGAACAGGTACGCCAGGGACGGGAGGAAGTTCTCCATGAAGAAGCCCGGTTTGATGATCGTCCAGTGCGTGAAGCCCGCCTCACGCACCCGGTCCTGTGCGCCGGACTTGGCGGCGAGGCCGGGCTCAAGCGCCGCCCAGCGGCCCTCGGCCCAGCCGGGGGTCTCGACGTGCTGCCCCGCGCCGGTGACGGAGGTGTGCACGAACTGCGGCACGTCCGCGGCCAGCGCCCCTTCGACCAGGTTGACGGCCTGGGTCAGCTCGCCTTCGAAGTCGAAGGCGTCTCCCTTCAGCGCGGGCATCTGCATCGAGAAGACGGCTCGGGCTCCTCGCGCGGCTCTGACCACGGAGTCTCGGTCGTCGAGGTCGCCGGTGACCAGTTCGGCGCCGAGCGCTTCGACCGCCCGTGCCCGGTCGGTCGTGGGGTCGCGGACCAGAGCCCGGACGGGGACGCCGTTCGCGAGCAGGGCGCGGGCGGTGGCGCCCCCCTGCCGTCCGGTGGCGCCGGTGACCAGGACGGGTGCGGGATTGGTGGGCATGAAGCCTCTCCTCGGGTGTGCGTTCACTAAACGGCGGACCCCGCCGTTTATATTCGAGTAAGATACGGCGGACCCCGCCACTTAGCAAATGTTGAGGTGAGACCATGCCCGTCAAGCGGGCGGACGCCCGGCGCAACTACGCGCGCCTGCTCGCCGTGGCCGAGGAGGCGATCGCCGCGTACGGCGCCGACGCGTCCCTGGAGGAGATCGCCCGCACCGCGGGAGTCGGATCCGCCACCGTGCGCCGTCACTTCCCCAGCCGCCACGCACTGCTGCAGGCGGTCTTCCGCGAGCGGGTCGAGGCCCTGTGCGCCCGTGCCCGCGAGTTGACCGAGAGGGCCGACACCCGGGCCGCACTGCTGGAGTGGCTGCGCGCCGTCACCGCGGACGCCGCGACCATCCGGGGGCTGGCCATCGCACTGACCCGCGAGCGGGCGGCCGGCCCCGACGTGGCGCCCGAGAACTGCTGCTCGGCGCAACTCACCGAGGCGGGCGCCCCCCTGGCACGCCGCGCCGCGGACGACGGCGCCCTCGCACCGGGCGTGACCATCACCGACCTGCTCAACCTGATCACCGGCATCGCCCTGGCCACGGAGCACCACCCGGACCCCGCCACCGAGGCGGACCGGCTGTTCGCCCTCACCGTGGCGGGGGTGAGCCCTCCCCGACGGTAAGTGCCACGCTCTGGAGTGAACGCCGGCGCGTGGTCACGGGCGGAAGTCGGCGACGCGTGCGGCCCACGGGCGTTCATGTTGTTTTCTCCGGACCGCGAGGACCGCGAGGACCGCGCCGGACACGACAGGGCCTCGTGGTCCCCTCGATTCGGGCTCCGAGCGTCAGACGATCTTCGCGGCGGCGGCGCGGACGAGGCGGGCGGCGCGCGGACGATCCGCCGGACCGTCACTTCCAAGTGAATTACAAGATCGTGCGCCTAGGGTCACCGGCGTGCGAGAAGTGGTTGTCGTGGGTGTTCTCATCGCGGCCCTGAGCGGCTGCGCGTTCGAAGGCGGGGAGCGGATGACGGGTACGGCCGATGCAGGGCGAGAGACCACCGCGGAGCGGCAGGCCGGGGCGGCGCAGGTTGAGGCCGGAGTGCTCAAGGGACGGGTCGTCGACGCGGCGGGCAGGCCCGTCGCGGGCGCGGAGATCGTCGCCGACAACCGGCTGCTGTACAACAGCAACCTGGTCGTGACGACCGACGAGGACGGCCGCTATCGGGTGAGCAGCGACGTCGCCGCGGCCACCTTCCGGGTGACCGGCATCGTGACCCGCCGCTTCGAGGGCCGCGCCTACACGATGGACCTGACCCCTCACGACGACGCCTCCTTCGTCGGTGCGGACGGTGCGATCCGCGACTTCACCTGGCGGCTCACCGGTGAGCGCTCCGACGGACTGGGTTTCTACGGCAGCATGGTCCTCTTCCACCTGGAGTCCTACGACCCGCAGGACCCGCAGACCTTCCTGCAGGACGAGGACGTCACGCTCACCCTGACTCCGCAGGGACCGTTGATCGACGGCTCGGCCGGCGAGGTCATCACCCGCCGGGCCGAGCGCAGCGGCGACGGCTCGGGGGTGCTGGACGTGCCCATCGGCCGCTACCGGATCACCGCCGAGCATCTCGGACGCCCTCTGAAGATCCGGATTCGCGACACCGGCGAGTACGGCGAGGCCGTCGTCGCCGACTTCGAGCGCTTCCTGACCACCGTCCACCGCATCCAGCTCGACCTCAAGCCTTGACGAGGCGCTCAAGGCGCTGGGCCATGGCCGACCGGGAGACCGAAGGGCGAAGGTCGCGCTGGAGGACGCCGAGGGTGGCCCGGCGGCCCGGCCCGACGCGCTCGCCGAGGCGGCCCGGCTGTCCGCCCTCACCGTGGTGGGGGCGAGCCCTCCTCAGCGGTGAGTACCACGCTCCGGCGGCGGGTGCCCTTGCCCCTCTCGACGACCACGAAGGACACCATCGGCTGGGATTGCACGCTCGTTCCATTGACGAGATCTTGTGGGGGTAGCCGATCCCCTCAGGAGACGACATGCTGCCCCTTCACATGCGCCGCCAGGAGTTTCACCCCGATCCCGAACTCGCCACCGCCCGCGAGGAACCCGGCCTGCGACGCGTTGCCACGCCCTACGGCCAGGATGCCTGGCTGGTCACCCGTTACGACGACGTGCGCACCGTACTCAGGAACGCCGAACTGTTCAGCTACGCCAGCGGCATCAACCTGCCGCCCATGAGTGAGGAGCAGACCAAACGTATCCGCGCGGGCGCGCTGCTGATGATGGATCCACCCGATCACACCCGGTTACGCCGCATGCTGACCCCCGAGTTCACGATGCGCCGCATCCGTCGTCTGGAGCCCCGGGTCCGCGAGATCGTCGCCGACCATCTGGACGCGATGGAACGTACCGGCGCGCCGGCCGATCTCGTCTCCCAGTTCGCCACCCCGATCCCTTCGCTGGTCATCTGCGAACTGCTCGGGGTGCCCTACGAGGACCGAGACGCCTTCCAGGCCAGCAGCGTCGCGGTCCTCGACTTCAACCGCTCGCCCGAGGAGCGCGGGAGGGCTCAGATGGAGTTGATCGCCTACATGACCGGGCTGGTCGGGCGGGCGCGGGCCGAGCCGGGTGAGGACCTGATCGGCATGCTGGTCCGCGAGCACGGCGATGACCTCACGACCGACGAACTGGTCGGCATCGGCGGGTTGTTGCTGGTCGCCGGGCACGAGACGACGGCCAACATGATCGGCCTGGGCACTCTGGCGTTGCTGCGACACCCCGAACAGCTCGGCCTGTTCCGCGAGGACCCCGGCAGGGCCGGCGGCCTGGTCGAGGAGCTGCTGCGGTGGCTGACGATCGTCCACCAGGGCGCCACCAAGGTGGCCATGGCCGACACCGAGATCAGCGGCGTGCCGATCGCGAAGGGCGACGTCGTGGTGGTCTCCCTCCCCGCCGCCAACCGCGACCCGGCACTGACCGAGGACCCGGAGCGACTCGACATCGAACGGCCCGACCTGGCCCACGTCGCGTTCGGTTACGGCGCGCACCACTGCATCGGGGCGCCGCTGGCCCGGATGGAGATGCGCATCGCGTTCTCCGCCCTGTTCGAACGTTTCCCCGGGCTGCGTGAGGCGGGCGAGCCGGAGTTTCGTTCTTTCAACGTCGTGTACGGCCTGTCGGCGTTCCCCGTCGCCTGGTGATCCACCGCCCCGGGGGCCCCGGTGACGGCTGACCCGCCGGGCGGCACAGAGCGCGGGCGACACGAACACCCGCCGGGCGGCACGGGACGCGGGCAGCACGGACACCCGTCGCCCGCGCTCCGTGTCATCAGGGGTTATCCGAACGTCTTTCCGGGCAGCACGCGGCCATGCGTGGACGATCGATTGCTCACAGATGGAGTGTGGTGCTCGACGCACCCGACGCACAGGCACTCGCGCGGTTCTACGCGCGCCTTCTCGACTGGAGGATCACCAAGGACGAAGTCGACTGGGTCACGGTCGCGCCGGCCGACGAGGGGGCGTATCTGGCGTTCCAGACATCCACCGACTACGTACGCCCCGTCTGGCCGTCCGCCGACGGCTCGCAGCAGATGATGATGCACCTCGACCTGGAGGTCGGCGACCTTCACGACGCGGTCGCCCACGCGCTCGGGGAGGGCGCGACACTCGCCGCCTACCAGCCGCAGGACGACGTCCGGGTCCTTCTCGATCCCGCCGGGCACCCGTTCTGTCTCTACACGGACGGGTGACGAACCGCCCGGGGAACAATGCCGGGTGAACACCGGCATGCCGGTGTTCACCCGGGAACCTCCGGCACGGAACGGACGGGCAGGCTCTCTCCGGGAAGCGAACGGGGCGGCGCCTTCGCCTCGTCCGCGAAACGGCCCGCCCGGGGTGCCCGGCTAGTTGCTCTTGCCGTTCCCCCGGTTGCCCTGGTTGCCCTGGTTGTTCCCCTGACCGTTGCCGCGCTGCGCCGGATTCCGGTACTTGTTCGGGTTCGCCTTCTTCGCGACAGGCCCGGACGTGCCGATCCTGGGAGCCCCGGTGGCAGTCCTGGGGGCGACCTCGGTCCGTCCTGCGCGGCGAGACATGACGGTGGAATGCCGTTCGTCGAGCACCTGCCGTGTCTTCGAGGGCTCCGGGGTCTCCGAGGGATCCGGAGTACGGGAGGGTTGCGGCGTCGTGACGGAGGCGGCGCTGGAGGGAGTGACCCGCTCAGGTCCGCCCGCCCCGCTCGTCCCCGAACCGCGCCATTCGGCGGTGACGGCGGCGGCGACGATAATGCCGACGGCCAGGGCCGCGACACCCGCCGACAGGCGCCGACGTTCGGTGTTCCGCTGACGCGCCGGGGTGTGCCGGGCATCCTCACGGGCGCGGTCCCCCGTGGAACGGCGACCGGCGTCCTCGCGAAGGTGCCGACCCGTGTGACGGTCGGCGTCCTCGCGAAGGTGCTGCCCCGTGGAACGGAGGTCGGCCTTGGACTGGCCGGTAGGCCCCTGGTCGAGGGTCGGCTCCGCGACGCGAGCGGCGAGGAGAGGTGCGGCGGCGCTGCCCGCCTCCCACTCCCACAGCGTGGCCACCCCCTCCAGCTGCGTCCTGGCACGGGCGAGGTCGGTGCGCCGGGCGGGATCCTTTTCGAGCAGGCCGGTGATGACGGGTGCCAGGGGGCCGGCGTTCCGGAACGGTTCGGGGTCGGCCGTCAGTACGGCGGCGAGGGTGGCGAGTGCGGTGCCTCGTCCGAACGCGGAACGCCCCTCCACGGCGGCGTACAGGGTGGCCCCGAAGGACCACAGGTCGCTTTCCGCGTTCGATTCGAGGCCGGCGGCACGCTCGGGGGCGATGTAGGCGGGCGTCCCCACCACCATTCCCACACTGGTGAGCGACACATCCTCGTCGACGGCGATGGCGAGCCCGAAGTCGGTCAGGATCGCGTGCCCGTCATCGGTGAACAGGATGTTGGCGGGTTTGACGTCGCGGTGTGTGATGCCGACCTCGTGGGCGGCCTCCAGCGCCGACAGCACCTCCAGCCCGATGCGCGCGGCGGTGGGGGCGAGCAGTGGTCCCTCCTCCGCGAGGATCTCGGCGAGGTTGCGTGAGCGCACGAGTTGCATCACGATCCACAAGCAGTCGTCGTCGGCCCGCACCACGTCGTACACCGCGGCGATGTTGGGGTGGTTCAGCCGCGCGGCGAGGCGAGCCTCCCGCATGGTGCGCTCCAGCAGGACCTCGCGCTCCGGCCCGGTCAGGTGGTCCGGGATCGTGACCTCCTTGACCGCGACCTCACGATCGAGGAGCTCGTCGTGGGCCTGCCACACCGTGGCCATACCGCCTTTGCCCAGGCCTGCCACGAGGCGGTACCGCCCGGCCAGTAACCACCCCTCGTGCCGTGAGGAAGATGAAGAAGCCATGGGGCATGCCTACCCGATGATTGATCCCGCATGTCGCGGTTATCACCGCATCCGATGCCGACCGGTTACCGGATCGTCCTTCAAGGCGCCCCCGGCATTCCGTGTCATCTCGCGTTCATCAGGCGGCTCTCCCAGGCCCAGGCCACGATCTCGACCCGGTTGCGCACACCGAGCTTGACCATGATGCCCGAGACGTACCCCTTGACCGTGCTCAGCGAGATGAACAGCCCGTCGGCGATCTCCTGGTTGGTGCGTCCCCTGCCGATCGCCCGGACGATCTCGGTCTCCCGTGCGGTCAGGGGCTGCGCGGGCACGCGGATCTCGGTCCGGGCTCCGCGGTCGGCGAGGTGGTGCAGCAGTCGCAGTGTGATGGACGGTGAGATGAGCGCGTCGCCGGTGTACGCGGCCCGTACGGCCTCGACCAGCAGGCGGGGGCCCGCGTCCTTCAGCACGAATCCGGCCGCGCCGCAGCGCAGCGCGCCGTGGACGTACTCGTCCAGGTCGAACGTGGTGACCATCACCACCTTGGTCGGGGCCTCCGCCAGGGCGCGGGCGACCTCGATCCCGTCGAGGCGGGGCATCTGGATGTCCACCAGGCACACGTCCGGACGCGTCCTGCGGGCCTGCTCGATCGTTTCGACACCGTCGCCGGCCTCGGCGACCACGGTGATGTCCGGCTGGTCTTCGAGAATGGTCCGCAGACTGGCCCGGATCATCGCCTGGTCGTCGGCGAGCAGCACCCGGATGGTCATCCGTGCCCCCTGCCGGGCTCGGGCGGTGTCGTCTGACGCCGAGGTGCCCTGACGGACACGAACGGCACCGTACGACATCGACGGCACCGACGCCCCCCGGCAGGCAGGGGCGGTGTCATCGGTGCTCGCCGAGCCGTTCGCGGCCCTCGGCGGCGGCGGGAGCGTCGGTAAGAGCGGCGTCGCGCAGGAGACCGACCGCGCGACGGGTGGCGGCCAGGGCCTCCGAGCCCGCCGTTTCGATGTCGGCGAGGGAACCGGTCGCCTTCTCCGGGTGCCTGGCGGTGACGAGCTGGGCGGCCTGGGCCTGGAGCACGATGCTGGTGACATGGTGGGCGACGACGTCGTGCAGCTCTCTGGCCAGCTCAAGGCGTTCGGCACGCCGTATCCGCCCGGCGACGGTACGCCGCCGGGCGGCGAGCGACCGGAGACCGGTCCCGGCCGCCACGGCGACGAGCCAGAGCAGACCGCTCAGCACCGGCACGGCCGAGCCGGGGTTGGCGAGGAGGCCGCTCGCCACCACGGCCAGGCCCCCGGCGCCCACCGCGCAGGCCGCGCGGACGGGCAGCGTCCTGACCGCGGAGCCGACGAGCACCGCGAGCCCCAGGGAGGCGGCGGGGCTGGGTTCCGCGGGCAGGTGGACGAGACGGGTGGCGAGGACGGCGAGCGCGGCCACGGCCAGGCCTGCGACGGCGGTCCACAGCGGGTCGCGGCGGCGCATCAGGGCGAGCGCGCACACCGAGGCCGCGACCACCGCGCCGAACGGCGAGTGCTCGACGCCCCAGCTGTCGGCGACCTGGTACGCCTGGAAGGCCACGGCGACCGCGAACACGACGCCGAGCCCGGCGTCGGCCGCCGTCTTGGACAGATCGGGAACACGCACGGCGTTCAGGCTAGGTGAGGCACCCCATCGGCGAGTACCGGCCGAAAGTACGGTCCTTTCCCTGCTTTCCGCCGATATGGAAGCGAGCCCGGGTCCGCAGGATGAGGTCCCATGCCACACGAAACGCTTCCCCCGACGCCGGAGGCCACCGGGTCGGGACACCCCATGACGACCTCCACCGGCCGGTCGCGGGTCGTCGCGCTCGACGTGCTGCGCGGGTTCGCCCTGTGCGGAATCCTGCTCGCCAACGTCAGGCCGATCGCCCACATGATCCAGACCACAGATGTCATGCGGCCTGTGGTGACGGCGGGTCAGGACGACTCCTGGCTGGGGCTGGGCCTCTTCGTCGACCAACGCTTCTTTCCGATCTTCTCCGTGCTGTTCGGCGTCGGCTTCTCGCTGCTGCTGGACTCCGCGGGGCGCCATGCCCCGCGCCCTCGGGTGCTCCTGCTGCGTCGGCTCCTGGTCCTGCTCGCCGTGGGCCTGGCTCACATGTTCCTGCTGTGGCGGGGCGACATCCTCACCGTCTACGCCGTCGTCGGCCTGGTGGTGCTGCTGCCCTCGACCTGGCTGCCGCGCCGGGCCGTCGCCGGGCTCGCCGCCGTCCTCGTCGCGACGCCGCTGATCCTGGGCGGTAACGGGGTGCCGCTGGTGCCGGGACTGTTCCTGCTGGGCTCGGCGCTGACCCGGTACGGCGTGATCGACCGGATGGAGCGCTCGGTGCGTGTCCCGGCCGCGCTCGCCGTGCTCTTCGCGGCGGGGGCGGTGCCCGCCGTGTGGCTGCAGGTCGGGACACGGGCCGATGAGGCGTACTTCAACACCTGGTTCGGCCTCGCCGGGTTGCTGATGGCGGGTGTCTACGTGTGTGTCCTGCTGCTCGCGCTCAAGACGCCGCTCGGGGCGGCGTTGCGGAAGGTCTTCTCGCCGCTGGGCCGGATGGCGCTGACCAACTACCTGTCGGCCACGCTCCTCGTTTTGGGGGCCGCCCACCTCGTCGGCGGCTCACCGGAGGACTGGTCATCGGCGACGGTGCTCCTGATCTCGGGAGCCGTTCTCGTCCCCCAGTGGCTGGTGTCCACGCTCTGGCTGCGCCGCTACCGCCAGGGCCCGCTGGAATGGCTCTGGCGCTGGGCCACCTGGGCCCGACGTCCGCCCCTGCGCCGCACCCCCTGACCGGCCCGCCCGCGCCGGGCGCGTCCGGTGTTTCCTGCCGGCCGGGACGAACGCGACGAGGCGTGCCGCGACGGGCTGTCCGAGGAGGATCCCGAGGAGGGCCAGCACCAGCCCGCAGAGCTGTTGCGCGGTGAGCACCTCTCGGGCGATCATCGTGCCGAGCAGCACCCCGGTCACCGGGTTCAGCAGCCCGACGAGTCCCACCGTTCCCGCCGACAGGTGCCGCAGTCCGGCGAACCAGGCGACGAAGGCGAGAGCCGTCGCGATGACGCTGAGATAGACGAACCCGAGGATCTCGGGTCCGTCCAGGCTCGGCGGAGCGCCCTCCACCGCGACGGCGAAGGGCAGCAGGACGAGACCTCCGGCGACGAGCTGCCACGAGGTCGAGGAAAGCACGTCGACCTCGGTGCTCCACCTCTTGGCCAGCACGTATCCGAACGACGACATCACCAGGGCCGCGACGGACGCGAGCACACCGAGGGGGGCGACGGCGGCCGCACCGGTGAGCAGCATGAGGCAGACCCCCGCGATACCGACGCCGGCTCCGGCCAGGTGCGGGATCCGCGGGCGCTCCGAGAGCAGTGCCCAGGCCAGGAGCATCATCACGATGGGCGACGTCGCCATGATCGTCGAGGCGACGCTCGTCGGAAGCAGTTGGGCCGCCAGGTAGACGAGCGCGAAGAACGCGCTCATGTTGAGAGTCCCGAGGACCAGGGACTTCCACCACCACGTCCCCCGGGGAAGCCTCCTGCCGATGAGGAGGAGCAGCAGTCCCGCGGGCAGCGCCCTGATGACCGCCCCGTACAGCGGGTAGCCGGGCGGGAGGAACTGGTGGGTGACGAAGTAGGTCGTCCCCCACGCGATCGGCGCCATCGCCGTGACCGACGCCCAGCGAAAATTAGCTTCCATGGAAGACAATATAGCTTCCCTGGAAGCTACACTCCAGACATGAGCGAACCCCTGGACCACGTGGCCCGCATCCAGCAGGAATGGGCTCGCGAACGGCCGGACCTGGATGTGAGCCCGCAGGGTGTGATCGGGCGCCTGCACCGCCTCGCCGGACACCTCACCGAACAACTCTGCGTCGTCTACCGGCGCTACGGGCTCGGCGAGGGAGAGTTCGACGTCCTCGCCACCCTGCGACGCGGCGGCCCGCCTTTCGAGCGCGCCCCCGGAGAGCTCGCCGCCTTCACCATGGTCACCACCGGCGCGATGACCAAACGCATCGACCGGCTCGAACGTGACGGGCTGGTCACCCGCCGCCCGAGCGAGAGCGACGGCCGCGGGCGGGTGGTCGCGCTCACCGGCGCGGGCAGGGAACTGATCGACCGGGCGTTCGCCGAGCACATGCGCAACGAACGCCGCCTCCTCGACGAGCTGACCCCCGAGGAGGCCGCACACCTCGAATCACTCCTCACCACCTGGCTGACCCGCTTCGAAGCCCCTCTCCGGACGGACATCTGAACCGATCGCGGGCGGACGAGAACGGGCCCCCGCTCGAAGAGCGAGGGCCCGGTCGTCGTCCGAGGTCGTTCGGACGGTGGACACGTCCGAGGTCGTTCGGACGGCGGACACGTCCGAGGTCGTTCGGACGGCGGACACGTCCGAGGTCGTTCGGACGGACGACCTCACCGGCCTCCCCCGGGCCATGTCGTCGTCGGGCGTCACTGACGGACCGTCGAGCCCCGGCGTTCCTTGCGGATGTGCAGCTGCGCGGGCACCCGGGTGCGCAACTCGGCGACATGGCTGACGATGCCGACCGCACGACCGCCGTCGCGCAGGCCGTCGAGGATGTCGAGCACCCCGTCGAGGGTGTCCTCGTCCAGGGTGCCGAAGCCCTCGTCGACGAAGAGCGTGCCGATCTCCACTCCCCCGGCCTCCGCGCTCACCACGTCGGCGAGGCCGAGGGCGAGGGCGAGCGAGGTGATGAAGCTCTCGCCGCCGGAGAGGGTCGCCGGGTCGCGGCCCACGCCGGTCCAGCTGTCCAGGATGTGCAGGCCGAGCCCGCCGCCGGACCTGCTCCGGTCTCCGGCGGAACGGTCACGGTTGTGCTCCAGGAGATAACGCCCGCCCGACATGTGGTCGAGCCGTTCGTTCGCCGACGCGACCACCTGGCCGAGGCGCTCGCCGAGCACGTACGACGACAGCCGCATCTTCCACCGGTTGTCGGCGGAGTTACCGCCGGTCAGGGTGGCGAGCCGTTCTGTCAGGCGGTGCCGCTCGTCGGCGGGCTCCCAGCGTCGCAGGCATTCGGCCAGCTCGGTGCGGAGCGCGGCCAGCCGGGCGAGGCGGGCCTCGCCCCGGTCCCGTTCGGACAGCAGGCGGGCGTGGGCGGCGTCGGCCGCGTCCCGCGCGTCGCGCAGCCCGGCGAGGTCGGGTTCCGGCTCGGCCGCCGCGGCGACCAGCTCGGGGTCGGCGAGCATCGCGGCGACCGCGGCGCCCTCCTGGGCGAGCTCGCGGAGCCGGGCGGTCTTCTCCCCCCGCTCGCCGGAAGAGCGGAGGGCCGCGCGGGCGTCGTCGAGCCCGAGGAAACCCACCTCGACGACGGCGCCCAGCGCCTGGTTACGGGCCGTCACAAGCTCCTCGGCGGCGATCCGCTCGTCCCTGACCGCCTCGACGGCCTCCCGCAGCAACTCGGCCTCGTCGGCGAGCCGGTCCAGCCTGGCGACCAGCGTCGGGTCCTCGCCTCGCGCCTCGTCGAGGCGCCCGGCCAGCCGCTCGGCCTCGGCGGCGAGCCTTTCCGCGTTCGTACGACGGGAGGCCAGCCCGACGGCGAGCTCGCGTGAACGCTCCCCGAGCCGTTCGGACTCGGCGGCGACCCGCTCGGCCTCGGCCGCCAGCACCGTCTCGGCCCGCGCCGACTCGCGCAGCGCGGCCAGTGCCCGCTCCGCCCCGGCGAGCTCGTCCGCGGCGTCCCGTACGGCCAGGCCGGTCCTGTCGCTCGCCTCGCGGTGGGCGGCGGCGAGCTCGATCACGCGGGTCGCGGCGGCGAGCGCGGCGGACAGGTGCACGACCTCCCGTGCCAGGCGGTCGCGGCGGGCCCGCACCGTGGGGTCGGCGCCCCGGGCGTCGTCCAGGCGGGCGGTGAGACGCTCGCGCTCGGTCTGCCGGCTCATGCGGTGGGCGTGACCCTCGGCGAGCCGCCTGGCGATCTCCGCCGCCCGGGTCCTCGCGTCCTCCAGCTCGGCGGTGATCCGCTCCACCTCGGCGGCGAAAGTCTCTTCGCCGCTCGCCGCCGAGGTCAGCGCCTCAAGCTTCCTGCCGGTCTCGGCGAGGATCTCCCCAGCTTCCTCCCCGGTCGTCTCACCCGCGACGGCCAGGGCCTCGTCGAGGCGCAAGACCAGCGTCGTGACGGTGTTTCCCGCGGCCTGGCGGCGTTCCATGGCCGCCTCGTAGGCGCTCTGGGCCACGCGCTCGTCGTCGGCGGTGGGTGCCTCGTCGGCCGGGGCTGCGGGAGCGGGGTGTTCGGGTGAGCCGCAGACCGCGCAGGGGTGGCCTGGGGTGAGCTTCGCGGCGAGTTCCGCGGCCATGCCGTCGATCCTGGACTGCCGGATGTCCAGGTGCCGGTCGCGGAGCGTCTGGGCGAAGTCGGCGGCGTCCGTCTGCGCGGCGCGGGCGGACTCCAGTTCGGCGCGGAGAATCTCGCGGCGCCGTGCCGCGGTGAGCACCGCGGTGGCGGTGTCGACGCTCGCCCGCGCCGCCGGGACCCCCGCCGCGGCGGCCCTGGCCTCGCCGAGCCTGGCCGACGCCTCCGCCGACGCGGCGGGCAGCCTCTTCAGGATCTCGCGGACCTCGGCCTCCTCCCGGACCACCTCAGGGAGCTCCGCGTCGAACGCGGCGATCAGCCCGTCGAGCTCGGCCAGCCGGGCCTCCTCGGCCCGCAGTCCCTCCAGCGCGGCCAACTCCCGCCCGCACTCCCTCTCCTGGACGGTGAGAACCTCACGAACCTTCCCGGGGTCGAGGTGTTCACGTATCTCCTTGAGGTCGGGAGCCTTACGGACCTCGTCGGGGTCGAGAGACCCACCGGGCTCCAGGGCTTCACGGACGTCCTCGAGGCCGAGGGCCTCGCCAACCTCGTCGAGGCCCAAGGGTTCGCGAACCTCGGGAGAGAGGGCGGCCAAGCCGGCGGCGAGGTCGGTGCGGGCCGCGGACAGGTCGGCGGCGAGGCGGTCGCGCTGCTCGGCCGCCCGGAGACGGGTGGCGGCGGTCTCCACCGCCGACTCGGCCGCGGGGACGCGGGCCGCGTCCAGGCGTGCGGCGGTGAGGCGTTCGTCCAGTTCACGGCGGAGGCCGGGGAGGACCTCCAGGCGGGCGTCGGCCTCCGCCTGCGCGGCGGCCAGCTCGGCGATCTCGCGAGCGGCCCTCTCACGCTCCTGAACGATTCCCGCCAGGCGTGACTCCTCCGCTCGTAGCTCGCCCAGGCGGGTGATCTCGCTCTGGCGGTCGCGTTCCAGCGCGACCAGGCGGCCGAGCACCGCATGGCGGCGGTCCGCACCGGCATCCGTATGGTCACGGACATCACCGTGAGCGCCTATACCCGCGTGATCACGAGTCTCGCCGTAAACATCGGCGCCCATGTCGGCACGGGTGTCGCCATGAGCGCCACCGCCCGCATGGGCGCGGGTCTCGTCGCCATGGCCCGCACCCGCCGCACCGTCACCGTCGTGAGCGGTGCCGGTGCGGTCGCGGACGACGCCCCACCGGTCGACGGGAGCACCGAGGAGGGGAAGGGCGCGGGCGACGGCGTCGGCGGCCAGCCGATGGGCCTTGGACGCGGCCTCGGCGCGCTGCTCGGCGCTCTGGATCAGCGGCAGCACCCGGTCGGCGGCCGCCGCCTCCTCCAGGATGATCTCCAGGTCCGCGCGTTCCTCGGCCGTCTCCTCCAGCGCCCGGCTCCGGGTCAGCGCCTCGGTGTGACGCCGTCGCCGGTCGGCCAGCGCGGCACCGCGCTCCAGGCTCTCGCGCGCCCGCCGTACGGCGGCCTCACCCTCGGCTCCCTGCCCGTCCAGCCGCGCGGCCTCCAGGCGCGCGAGGTCCTCAAGCGCGCGGGCCCACCCCAGCGGGTCGTCCTCCACGGACTTCGCAGGGATCGCGGAGTCCACGGGGTTCCCGGAGTCCACGAGGTTCGCGGAGTCCGTGAACCCCGCCGATCCCGCCGGCTCCATCGACTCCGCGGGGAGCTCCGAGCCGGGGAGGGCGTCCAGCGCGGCCAGCAGGGCGGGACCCGCGGCCTCCTCCAGTCGCTTGACGGCGAAGTCGACCTCCTTGCGGAGGGCCTGCTGCTCGCGGTACGCCTCGGTGCGCTGCTCGGCGAGCCAGGACTCGGCGGTGGCGTAGACCTTCACCGAGAACAGGCGCTCCAGGACCCTGCGGCGTTCCTCACCGTCGGCGCGCAGGAACTTGGCGAAGTCTCCCTGGGGCAGCATCGCGACCTGGAGAAACTGCTCGGCGTTCATGCCGAGCAGGGTGCCGACGAACTCCCCGGCCTCGTCGACCCTGGTCGTGAGCCCCACCCACTCCCCGGATGGCGCGAGCTCCTGGAGCAGTGCCTTCTCGTTCTCCCTGGTCGTGCCGGTGCCCCTGAGCTTGGGGCGCTGCCAGGCCGGTGACCGGGTGATCTTCAGCCTGCGGCCCCGCACCGTGACCTCCAATGCCACGCTGGGCCCACGCCCGGGGGGCGCGTGGTCGCAGCGCAGGCTCTTGGCGCTGTCGCGCCTGCCGGGCACCCTGCCGTACAGGGCGTAGCAGAGCGCGTCCAGCACGGTGGTCTTACCCGCGCCGGTGGGGCCGTGGATCAGGAACAGCCCCGCCTCGGCGAGAGCGTCGAAGTCGACCTGCTCCTCACCGGGAAAGGAGCCGAAAGCGGTGATCCACAGACGGTGCGGGCGCATCTACGCCTTCGCCTCCTTCATACGGGAGAACTCCACGGCCTCCCGCAGCAGCCGGGTCTCAGCGGGGTCGGCGGCCTCACCGCGCACCTCGCGGACGAAGTCGAGGGCGACGTCGATCTCGGGGCGCCCGGCCGCCCTGACACGGGTCACGATCTCCTCGCCACCGCCCTCGGGCTCGAAGGACAGGGCGAGCGTGTGCGGGAAGCGGGCCCTGAGCCGCTCCATCGCGCCCTTGGGCCTGATCCGGTCGACGAGCGTCACCTGAAGCCAGTGCTCCTCGTGACGGGCGTGCTCGGGAGCGGTCAGCAGGTCGTCGATGCGGCCGGTGAGGCGGCTGACCGGCCGGGGCACCGGGGCCTCGACGAACTCGGCGCCCTCGTACCCGCCGGGGCCGATGTCGACCACCCAGGAGCCCTTCGTCTGACCGGCCTCGGAGAAGGAGTAGGCGATCGGGGAGCCGGAGTAGCGGGCGGTCTCGCTCATCCGCTGGCGGCCGTGCAGGTGGCCGAGCGCGACGTAGTCGACGCCGTCGAAGGCGCGCACCGGAACGTGCGCGACGCCTCCCACGCTGATGTCGCGCTCGCTGTCGCTGCCCCGCCCTCCGGTCACGAACGCGTGGGCGAGGACCACCGACCGGGGACCGCGCCGGGCGAGGTCTGCGCGGACCAGGGACATCGCGTGCTCGATCGCGGCGGTGTGGGTGCGCTCGGACAGCTCCCAGGGGGCGCGTACCAGCTCGGGCTCCAGGTAGGGGATGCCGTAGAAGGCGACGTCGCCGACGACGACCGGCTCGCCGACCCGCCCCGGGTCGGTGCGCAGGTGAACGCCCGCCGCGTCGATGAGGTCGGCGCCGAAGCCGAGGCGGCGGGCCGAGTCGTGGTTGCCGCTGATCAGCACGGTGCGCACGCGGGCGTCGACCAGCCGTCGCAGCGCCTGGTTGCACAGGTCGACCGCGTCGACCGAGGGCAGGGCCCGGTCGTAGACGTCACCGGAGACCGCGACCACGTCGATCCGCTCCGACCTGACCGTCTCGATCAGGTGGTCGACGAAGACGCCCTGGGCCGCCAGGAGGCTCTCCCGGTGGAACGATCGGCCCAGGTGCCAGTCCGATGTGTGCAACACCCGCATGTCGCACGAAGCTAACAGGACTCAGCGACAAATGTGGCCACTCACGTCACGCCGATCCCCCGCTCTGTTCGAGGCTCCCGGCGATGAGTACGCTTGAAGATCGGAAGGAACGATACCGGAGCCAACGACGAGCACGGAGGCGGATCGCCATCGGGGATCGCGGTGACATCCAGGTGGGCCGCGGCGTCCTGAGCGTCGCATCCGGCCTGATCCTGGTGATTCTCGCGACGGTGGGCTACACGCTGCCGCCGCCGTTCGACCCGACCCCTCTGCACGCCGATCCGGTCTTCCAGACCCTTCCCCCCCAGCCGCCGTCCGAGCTCCGGCCGGTCGCCGCGAACAGGCAGATCACCACGCAGGACATCACCGTCACGGCCGAGGACGGTACGCCGCTGGGGGCGACGATCCGCGCGCCGGTCGCCCCGGGGCGGCACCCTGCGCTGGTCTTCGTACAGGGGGCGGGCCCCGGGGTCAGGGGCGAGTTCACCACCCAGGCCGAGTGGCTGGCCAGGTCCGGGATCGTCACCCTCGTCTACGACAAGCGGACCGTGGGCTACGACTTCCTCAAGCGCGACTTCGGCCTCCTCGCCCGCGATGCCCTGCGCGTGCTGAAGGAGCTGCGCTCGCGCGAGGACGTCGACCCGGCCAGGGTGGGACTCTGGGGGGTGAGCGAGGGCAGCTGGGTGGTGCCCATCGCGGCCAACGAGAGCACCGCCGTCGGGTTCACCGTGCTGGTGTCGTCCCCCAACGTCTCCCCCATGCGACAGGTGACGTGGGCGCTGGGCGAGCAACTCCAGCGGCTGTACGCGCCCAGCGGGGTGCGCGAACTGCTCATCCGCGCGATCGGCGCCGTCGACGCGGACTTCCTGCGCTACGACGGCCTGCCCGCGCTGCGCGAGATGCGGCAGCCGGTCCTGGCCCTGTACGGCACGCGAGATCCCTCGATCCCGTTCGTGGAGAGCAGCAAGGCGCTGACCGACGCCCTCACCGAGGGCGGCAACGACGACTACACGATCCGCTACCTCGACCGCGCCGACCACGGCATGCGTTTCCACGGCGGTCCCCTCGTCCCCGACTACCTGCGGACGCTGTCCAACTGGGTGACGGGCCTGCCGGACACGGCCCAGCCCTCGGTGCACATCGCCGGCGCCACACCGGTCCAGCGCCTGGAGGCGAGCGATGTCCCCGCCGCCCCCTGGTACGCCGGGGGCACGATGATCGGCCTGACGCTCTGCCTCGCCGTGGTCGGCTACGTGGTCGGGCCGGTGGCGGAGATGGCCGCGCGACTGCGGGGCCGCGCCACCGCGGCGCAGGCCGACGCCCTGATCTGGCCGCCGATCCGGCGGCGGTTCCGCCGGATGGCGTGGACCGGGGTGGGGCTGCTCGTCTCGGTGGTGGCGTTCATCACGCTGCTCGTGCTGTTCTCGGTCAACCAGGCCGGGGCGTGGCCCGCGGTGCTCGCCGGGTGGCTGGTCATCAGGATCCTGGCACTGCTGATGCTGCTGCAGGAGGTCACGGGCGTGGCGGCCGTCGTGTCGGGACTGCGCGAGGGCTGGCAGCCCTCGCGCCCGCAGAGCTTCGCGGTCGCCGGGGTGCTGGGCGGCACCGGCCTGCTGCTGGTGGCCGCCGCCTACTACGGCCTGTTCTCCTTCCCCTGGTAGGGCCGCTCACCTTTGAGGCCGGGGATCGCGGTCGGGGGACATCGAGGGAAATCGGGGGACGTCGGGGGACGTCAAGAGCGATGCGCGCCTTGGTGGTCGCCGCCCAGCCGACCCGACCGGCCCCGTCGCCGTACGGCGGCACGTTCGCCCAGATCAGGTCGCCGGTGCGGGACATGCCCGCGGAGTCATCGCCCACCGGAGACAGGGCGGGGCCGAAGACGCCCCGGTTCCACGACTCCCGGTAGGTGCGGCCGGGGGTGTAGCTCGTGAGCGGCGACTCGAACCGGGTCTCCCTCCCTTCGGGGCCGTACTCGGCGAGGTAACGCATCCAGCGAGCCCCCGCGTCGGTGTTGACGTGGTGCGTGGAAACCGACGGTGTCGCGATCCTGACGTCCATCAGGTAGACGTTAAGACTTATACCGGCCGGCCGGGCGCCGCTGGCGGCCCTGCCGTAGACGCCGGTCAGGTGGGCGGCGTAGTCGGTGTGAAGGGTGGCGAGGTCACTCCGGGCGACATCGCGCCGAAACCCGGTGACCATTCCGCCCTTGTGGAACCACGCGAGACCGTAGGTGCGGGGACTGTTGTCGGTGCTGCCGCCGGCGTCCGCCTGTGCCCACAGACCGGTGACTCTGGTGAGCGCTCCGTCGTAGGTCCGGTCGGGTCCGAGTTGCGCGGTCGCCATGTTCTCGAACCGGTCGCTCATGTAGGTCCTGCTCGCCATCCACCCGGTAATGGGAGCCGCGTAGGTCACCTGTGCCACGAGCTGCACGGCGGCCGCGTTCGGCACGGTGGCCGAGAGCGGCCGGCCCAGCCGGGCGTCCAACTCCACGGTCTGGTCCCCGGTCAGGTCCAGACCCGGATGGATCAGATGGGTCACGTGGCTGTTCCCCTGGCTTCTGTCGAGAAGGCTGCTCGACAGAAGCCACCTGCCCTTCGGCAGCCGCAAGGTGACGGTCTCCTCACCTTTCTCAAGGAAGATCAGTTCCCGGGTCGGGTCGTCCACACTTTCGAGGACGGTGAAGTAGGAGGCGGTCGGCCTGCCGTCGCGAGCGGTGTGCCGCAGGGTGAGGTCGTAGCTCTCGGCCTCGTTCTCCACTGCGAGCGGGGTGCTGATCCGCAGGTCGTCGTCGCCGGTGGCGACGAGGTGGCCGCCGACGCCGCCTTCCGGGGTCCGGGTGCCGGTGGTGGCGGTGACCGAGACGTCGGCCTGGCCGCCCGCGGGCACCGTGACGGTCGCCGGGCTCGCCGTGAACACGCCGTGCCCGTCCTGCCCCTCGACGGACAGCGCGAGGTTCACCGGCGAGGTGCCCGGGTTGCGGTAGGTGACCTTTCCGGTGATCGGCGTGTCATCCCCGTGTGGCCATTTCTGCAGGCCGAAACTCACCCCGCCGGGTTCGGCGGTCACCGACATCGTCGTGGCCCGCGCCACGTCGACCCGGCCGGCGCCCTGCTCGAAGATCCCCAGCGCCGGGTTGGGGCGTGCCGACCCCATCAGCGCCGCCTTCAGCGTCCCCGGCGTCCAGCCGGGGTGCTGACCTGCCAGGATCGCCGCGGCGCCCGCCACGTGCGGGGTGGCCATCGAGGTGCCCGACATGACGGTGTAGGAGCCACTGCCCGGCGAATCCTTGGAACGGGCAGCGGTGATGTCCACCCCCGGCGCGGTGATCTCCGGCTTGAGCGCGGAGTCACCGACACGCGGACCCCGGCTGGAGAACTCCGCCAGCGCCTCGGCCCCGGTGACGGCGCCGACGGCCAGGGCCGCGTCAGCGCTGGCCGGCGAGCCCACCGACCGCTCGGCGCCGTCGTTGCCCGCGGCGACCACGAAGAGCGTTCCGTAGCGTTCGGTCACCTCGGCCACCGCCAGCTCCAGCGGGTCGGTCTCGGGGGTGTCGGAACCGCCCAGGCTCAGGTTCGCCACCTTGGCGCCCTGCTCACCGGCCCACTGCATGCCTGCCAGGATCGCCGACTCCTCACACCAGACCCTCTCGCAGACCCGGCCGTTGAGGATCTGCGCGCCGGGGGCGACCCCCCGGTATTTTCCGTCGGAGGCGGCGCCACTGCCGGCGATGGTGGAGGCCACGTGGGTGCCGTGTCCGACCGGGTCACCGGTGCCGGGCTCGGCGGTGAAGTTCGCCTGCGCGCCCATCCGGCCGGCCAGGTCGGGGTGGGTGGCGTCCACTCCGCTGTCCAGCACCGCCACCTTCACACCGGTGCCGGTGTGGCCCTTCTCCCAGGCGGCGGGTGCGCCGATCTGCGCGACGCTGGTGTCCAGCGACAGCTTGCGCAGCCCGTCCAGCCATACCTTCGTCTTCGTCGCGCCGCCGGAGCGGGCGCGGGCGCCACTCACCACGTCGTCCCAGAACCGGGCGCGCTCCTTTCGCGGCGCCCGTACGGCCACCCCGTCCACGGCGGCCAGGTCGCGCGTCACCTTCGCACCGCTCGCGGACATCTCGGTGCGCAACGCGTTCCGCGCCCCCGCCCCCCGGCCGGTCACGATGAGCGGCAGGTCGTCCCTGCGGTCGTCGTAGCCGAACTCGGTGAGCGCGCTCACGTCGAACAGCCGGGGATCCAGACGGCCCTCGCGCAGCGGCGCGAACGCGTCACTGGGGAAGACCCTCAGCCGCCCGTCGCGCTCGTTGGTGGTGAAGGAGACGCCCTCCCGGCCCTCGCCCCGTTCCACCAGGACCGCTCCGGAGCCGGTCACCGTCACCCGGTCACCGGTGATCAGCGTCACGGTGACCGGCGCGGCGGACGCCGGGGAGGTCCGGCTCACCGGCGCGGGCCCGCTCGCGGCCCCCGCCGCCGACGGTCCCGTCGATCCCACCGCCAGCATTCCCGCGACCAGCAAGCTCGTCGTTCTTCGTACGGTTCTCACGTCTTCCCCTCGTTGGATGATTCGATGCGCGCTTTTCCACCGGCAGGAAGCCCTCTTCCGCCGGATGGTGGTGTTCGCGCGCCTGTCTCCCCGCGCCGCGTTCCCGGGGTCGCGTGGGCCCCGGGACCGCGAAGGCCCCTTTTTGCGGAGATGGCGGGCGCCGACCGGGTCGGCGTACGGAACGCGGAGTCAGTCCGCGGCCGGGATGGCGGGCTTGTCATCGGTCCAGCCGACCCTGTAGTAGTCGACCCTGCTGCCCTTGTCAGAGGAGTCGACGTAGTGGGCGAGCAGCGTCATCGTGGTGGTGTCCACGACGAACCGCTCGTCCAGCGACCAGCCCTTCTGGTATTTCTGGACGAAGGGCGGCAGGGCGAACCTCTGGCCTGAGCGGTTCAGCGGGTCCTTGGCCCGGCCGAGGTCCTTGACACCCTTGATGGTCTTCAACACCTGGTAGGCGGCGGACCTGACCTTGAACGGCACCGGGTTCCTGTAGAGCAGGTCGATCGCGTCCTCGGCCACGTACCGATCCAGGTTGTCACGAGGTCGGCGACCCGTCGGCCTTCCAGTCCGCCCTGTCCTTCTCGCTCTTGGGCCGGGCGCCCAGCTCGCGGTAGGCGCCCCAGAGCTTGCCGTCGGGCGTCTGCCAGTCGACGCTGACCGATCGTTCCGTAACGGTGTAGCCACTGCCGACCGGACGCGGGTGGTCCCTGGTCCCCACCACCTCGACGCGCCAGTAGTCGGCCTCGGGCGGTGTGGCGGCAACCGCGGGAACGGCGAGCAGACCGGTGAGCAGCAGCCCGGCCAGTACGGACATCGGGTATCTCATTTCTTCTCCTTCAGTGGGTTGTCATCGGCCCAGCGGTTTTCCCGGACGGTGGTGAAATTCAGGAGCATGCCGTCCGCCACGGAGCGGGTCTCGAGGGAAAGGGGTGCTCCGCTGCCCGGATCGACCACCAGCCGCGTCCGCGTCTCCCCGGCGTACGGTCTCGTGGGGAACTCCCCTGAGCGGTACTCGACCGCCTGCCCGGTGCGGCCCAGCACGTCGGTCACCTGTCCGACGGCGTCGGTCTCGGACATCGAGGCCAGCAGCCGGTAGGCGGCGGCCCTGGTCTCGCTCGTCACCGGCGCGAAGAAGAGCAGGCGGACGACGTTGTCGACGGTCGACCGCTCGTCGGTGCCCTTGAGGAGCTCCCGCAGATCCTCGGGGGTGTCGGGCAGTTGCTCCAGCTTGGTCAGCGGTCTGCCCGCCATCACGACGCGGAAGTCCCAGTCCTCGCTCGAAAACGTGTCCGGCTTTCCCGGTGCCGCCCGTACGACGCCCGGCGGCTCGTCGAACGACAGCATCCCCGGGGTGTTTCCCTCGTAGGTCCACGAGGTCGGCGCTCCGTCCGCGCGCCAGGCCTCCTCGTCCCGGGGCGTCGCGGGCTTGACGCCAAGACGTGTCCAGCGATACCAGGTCCTCGCCTCCGGGTCGGCGGGGATCCAGCTCTCCTCCAAACGGGTCTGCCGCAGCGTGTAGCCACCGCCGGGAGAACGGAACTCCTCGCCGCTGACCAGGGTGCTTCCCCACCACGCGCCGTCGTCGGACATGGAGGCCACCGAGGTCGCGGCGGCCAGCAGGAACCGCTTGCCGTCCTGCGCGGCGATCACGCCACGTGTGGCGGGCGGGCTCGGCGGCGCCGCCGAGGTGACGACCGGGGTCGCCGCCGCCGCGCCGGCCAGCCCGAGTCCCAGCGCGCTCCACCAGGCGGCCCGGAGGGGCCGCCGTGCCCGCTTCGTGGCGAACGCGGCGTTCAGTCGTTCGCGTCCCGCCTGTTCCACCTCGGGCGACAGCGGCTGCACGGGCAACAGCTCCCGCACCGCCTGGTAGTCATCCATTGGAACCTCCATGCAGGGGGTTGACGCCGCCCAGGGCGGCGCGGAGCCTCTTACGCACCCGCGACAACCGGGATCCGACGGTGCCGTACGGGATGCCGAGCGCCTTGGACACCTCTTCGTGGCTCAGTTCGCCCAGCGCGCTCAGCATCAGCACGTCCCTGTCGCCGTCGGGCAGCGCCAGCAACTCCCCGGCGAGGCGCCCCTGGGCGTTCAGCGCGTCGACGCGGGTCGCCACGCGCTCCTCGTGGCCGTGCTCCGCGCTGGGCTGTGCCGCGGCACTGCGCCGTAGCGCCGCGAGCCTCCGGGTCTCGGTACGGCGGTGCAGCCCGATCAGGTTGGTGGCGATGCCGTACAGCCAGGGACGTACCTCGCCGCGCTCGGGGTCGAACCGATCGCGCTTCCTGAACGCCGTGAGAAACACCTCGGCGGCGAGGTCGTCGGCGGCCTGCTGGTCGAGTCGCCTGCCCAGGTAGCCGTGGATCTCGCGGAAATGCCGGTCGTAGATCTCACCGAACCGCTCTGGACTACGGAGCGACAGCTCAGGCAGGGCCGCATCGCTGATCTCCCCCGGCGGATCGGCTCGGCCGGCCGGACGTGTCACTTTGGCAGTCACGCCTTCTACTCAACCGATGGGGCATTTCGCTTTCACAGCCCTTTTCACCGACAAGCAGACCTGCCTAGAGACAGCCGTCGAGCCAGCGGTCCATCTCGGCGAGGACGCGCCTGCGGACCGGCTCGGGTGACAGGACCAGGTCGTGTATCCCGCCTCGCACCCGGACGCACGTCACGTGTGACCCGATGCTGGTCGACCAGCGGGCGATCTGGCCCGGGTCGAGCACGACGTCCGCCTCCTGGGCCTCGGGCATGAAGGCGCGCAGCCGCAGGCCCTTCTCCGCGCAGAGCACCAGCACCGGCACGTCCACCCGGAGGCCGTCGTGCAGCCTGCGCTGTGCCCGGCGGATCGCCCCCAGCCAGGCCGCGTGCACCGGGAACCCTCCGATGGGCTTCCAGTCCAGGTCGAAGTCCCACTCGCCGTGGTGGCTGCGGTGCAGGCTCGTGCCGTACGCGGTCGCGCTCACCAGGGGCAGGACCGCGCGGGCGGGCAGCCTGGACAGCTGCCCGCGCAGCAGGTCCGCGGCGATCCGCACGGGAACGGGGACGTTGAGGTCGAGGAAGGGACTGTTGAGCACCAGCGCCTGGACGAGGCCCCGGCCGCGGACCCGGTCGGCCCAGAGCGGGGCGATCAGGCCGCCGGTGGAGTGGGCGTTGAGGACGACGCGATCGTGCCCGTCGCGCTCGCGGATGACGCGTATCGCCTCGTCGATCTCCGGGAAGTGCTCGGTGACGCTGCGCACGAACCCGCGGGTCTGGTGCGGCAGCAGCGAGCGGCCGTACTTGCGCAGGTCGAGGCCGTAGAAGTCGAAGCCCCTCGCGACGAAGTGGTCGGCCAGATGGGTCTGGAAGAAGTAGTCGGTGAAGCCGTGCACGTAGAGCACGGCGCCGCGGGCGGGCTCGGGAGCCCGTCGCCGCACCAGCGAGGCCACCACCGGGCCCTCGTCGTCGTCGGCCATCGGCAGGACTGTGAGCTCGTAGTCGGGACCGAGAACGTCGGGCATGACGGTCAGGGTAGTTCGTGCGGATTGTCCGACCGCATCGGGACCTCCCGAAGGGCACCGGGATCTCTCGAAGGACGTTGGGGCCTCCCGAAGGACATCGGGGCCTCGCGGGGGAAGAGGGCCGGGGCGGTTCGTCAGGGAAGACCATGGCGTCCTCGGTGGCACCGAGTGTGCGTGAGCGGTCGAGGATCACCGTGGCGACGCCGTGATTCGATCTCAGCGAAACCCTGATCGAAACCTATTGCAGTAGAAATGATGCGATATAGGGGTATTAGCTTCTCGGGTTGTTCACCCGCTTGTCGCCCGCGACCTGGTTTCGCCCCCCTACCATCTCCCTGCGGCGGTCAAGCGCGAGGAAACGGGGAGCAATTGCGGGACAGATCAAAGCCGCCCGGCGTCGGTGCGGTCATCGGCTGGACGGCACTGGCCGCCGTCGCCCCGGGCGCCGCGCACCTGCGCGCCGGATGGCGCAGGACGGGACTGGCGATCCTGTGCGCGTACACGGCACTGCTGCTCGCCCTGCTGTGGGTCGCGCTCACCTCCGACCTCGCCGACCTCGCCGGGCGACTGGTCACCTCCTCCTGGCTGACCGTCGTCACGGTGGCCTCCCTCGCGCTCGGCGTCGCCTGGTTCACGCTGATCGTGCACTCGTTCGTGGTGATGAACCCCGGCACGCTGCCCAGTACGGGGCAGGCGATCGCCGGAGGCGTGGCGGGGACGCTCGCGGTGGCCGTGCTCCTGCCGTTCGGCCTGGTCGGACAGTACGCGGCGGTCTCGCAGTCGGCACTGGACGACGTCTTCAACGCCCCGTCCACACCGCGTCCCGCGCGCGACGGGGACGGCCGCGAGGAGGACCCCTGGGCGGGCCGCGACCGGGTGAACATCCTGCTGCTCGGCGGCGACGCCGACACCCATCGGGTGGGCGTGCGGACCGACAGCATCAACGTGGCCAGCATCGACGTCAAGTCCGGCAACACCGTGCTGCTGAGCCTGCCGCGCAACCTGGAGAACGTCCGCTTCGTCCCCGGCTCCCCCATGGCGAGACGCTTTCCCGACGGGTTCCGGCTCCCGGCCAACCCCGACGGCTCGCGCGAGGACCTGCTCTTCGCGATCTGGGAGTACGCCGACTCGCATCCGGAGATCTTCGGGGGCCGGAAGAACCAGGGCACCAGGACGCTCGTCGACACGGTCGGCTACACGCTCGGTCTGAAGATCGACTGGTACGCCCTGGTCAACATGTGGGGGTTCGCCCGGCTGATCGACGCGATCGGAGGCGTGACGCTCACCGTTCCCCAGGACGTGGTCTTCGGCAAGTACGACGAGGGCCTGGTCAAGGCCGGAACCCGCAAACTGCGCGGCGCCGACGCGATGTGGTTCGCCCGCTCGCGCACCAACAGCGACGACTACACCCGGATGGGACGCCAGCGCTGCGTGCTGGGCGCGCTGCTCTCCCAGTCGGACCCGGCGACCGTACTGTCCAGGTTCAACCAGGTCGCGCTCGCCACCAAGGAACTGCTGCGGACCGACATCCCGCGCCCGATGCTGGAGCACCTCGTCCCGCTGGCGTTGAAGGTCAAGAACGCGAAGGTGACCAGCGTCCAGTTCGTCCCACCGCTGATCAACACCGGCTACCCCGACTGGACCAAGATCCGTACGGTCACCGCCAAGGCCCTGCGCGCCTCGGTCGTCACCCGGCGCCCTCTCACCGCCACCGCGGCCCCCGGCGCCACCCCGAAGGCCACGGCCGAGCGAGAGCCCACCCGCACCCCCCAGGCTGCGGCTGAGCGAGGGCCCACCCGCACCCCCCTCCCGGGAACGAGCGCCACGGCGACACCGGATCCGACCGCTCCCAAGGGCATCACCGAAGGCTGCGGCTGAACGAGGGCCCACCCGTCTCAGGACACCGGCTCTCCTGGCGACGGCCCTCCGGACGACGGCCGAGGCGCGACCGGGTTCCCCGGACAGGCCGGGGCGCGGTCGACCTCCCGCACGATCCGTCACCGGGCCCTCGGCCACCACATGGCGGGCCGGTGCTCCGGCTTTCACGCCGGGGAGCGCGTCAAGCCAGGTACGACTCCCTGGACAGGCGACGGACCCGGTCCTCGTCGATGCGGTGACCCAGACCCGCCTGGGTGAGCGGCACGGCCACCACGCCGCCCGAGGCGCCGACCGGCGGGTCGACGATCTGCGCGCTGCGCGGCGGCTCGGCCACGTCGCAGGGCAGGTCACAGCCGGGCAGGCTGGCCGCGGCGACGGTGGCCGCGCGGGCCAGCCCGGTGCCCTTTCCTCCCGCGCAGGCGATCTCCCATCCGGCGCGCACCGCGCGGTCGTGCACCCGCCGCACCTCGCGCAGGGAGCCGAGGGCCGCGGGACGGAGCAGCAGTGCCCGGCCCGCCCTCGCGGTGACCGCCTCGTCCAGTTGCTCGGCCGAGGAGACCTCGAGCAGCACCGGGGCGGCGACGCGCTCCTGCAGGTCGGCGTGGTCGCCGAGACTCGCGAGACCGGCGAAGGGGCGTTCGATGACGGAGAGCGTGTAGGCGTCCAGCGCCTCGAGGGCGTCGATGTCGGTGTAGGCGCCGCGGGCGTCCACGCCGATGCCCAGCGCCGGGTACGCCTGACGGACGGCGCGCAGCGGCTCGATGTCCCAGCCTGGGTGAACATCCAGGGTCACGTGGGCGTACCCGGCGCAGACGTGCCGGTTCACCCGCGCGACCAGGCTCTCCAGATTGCGCTCCGCACCGATCCTGACGGTGGCCATGAGCGAGGTGCGGGTGCCGCCCAGCGCGTGGGCGAGCGGCACCCCGCGCATCTTCGTCCACAGATCCCAGCAGGCCATGTCGGCGGCCGAGCCTCCGGGAACCGAACCCAGCTCGTCGGGATGCTCCCAGTCGACGCCGATCAGCGCCTGCGCGAGCCCTTCCTCCAGCGCGACCCAGGTCTTGGGGTCGGCGTCGACGACCTCGCCCCACCCGGTCATCCCGCCATAGTCGGTGAGCCGGACGAGGATGCTCTCCGGCCGCCTGCCGTACGGCAGTATCAGCCGGAACACCTCAAGCTCACGAATACGCGGCATGGACCCCTCGATCTCTCCGAGCCCGAAGAACCTCGGACTCCGGCGACTTTCAGTGCCCGGAGAAGCCGGGCCAGGAAACGCGAATCCCGCCCGAAGGCGGGACTCCCCCTCAACACCACGAAGAACGGCGTTCTTCCCATGGTGCCACGGCGTCTGGTGAACGCCTCCGGCGCGGAAGGGGATTCGGTGGAGGGGTGGAGAGACTCACCCCCTCCACCTGAGGTGTCGGACGCGCAGGGGGCTTCGAAGCGCAGAGACGAGCAGACCTCAAGTCCTGGGCAGGACCCGGCCGGCGACGAATGCCCCGGTGGCCGCCATCAGCGCCGTCAGCCCGAAACAGAGCACGTAGACGGCGACCGAGGCGCCCAGGGCCGCGAGGAGAGCCCCGGTGATCGCTACGGCGACGACCGTGTAGACCGACTCGGCGACACCGAGCGACGCGCTGTTCTCCCCCTCCTCGCCTGGGGGCGACAGCTCCAGGATGAGCACGGAAAGCGTCGGATAGACGATGCCCATACCGAGGCCCAGGATGATCTCGCCGAGGAAGGCGGTGGCGACCGGGACGACGGCGAAGACGGTCAGGCCCATCAGCGCGAGGCCCGTGGCGATCAGCACCGAGCCGGAACGCAGCACCACAACCCGGTCGAACCGCTTACGCCCCACCACCCAGGATCCGAACGACCAGCTCAGCGCGCCGCCGGTCAGGGTGAGCCCGGCCATCGTCAGCGACAGGCCGCGCTCCTGGTTCAGCATCAGCGGCAGGAACGCCTCGCCGCCGATGGCCGCGCCCGCCGCGATCCCTCGCAGGGAGATCACCGAGGGCAGCCCACGGGCCGCGCGCAGGGTTCCCGGCGGGAGCAGCCGGGGCAGTGCCGCGATCAGCATGGCCAGGCCGGCGGCGAGCAGGACGAACCCGGTGCCGCGCGCCGTGCCACCGTCCCCCGTGAGCGCCGACGCCCCGTACTGCATGAGCGCCGCCCCTGCCGCGACGAGCAGCGCCCAGCCCAGTCGGCGCGCGATCGAGGACCGGGCGCCGGACGGCCGCTCCGTCGCCGTCCCCGGCTCCGTCGCCGCTCCTGCGCCCGCCCCAGACACCGCCGCGCCCACGCCGACCCCCGGCACCGGCTCCATCACCGGCCCCGCGCCTGCCCCCGACACCGGCACTGGCCTCGACACCGACACCGGTTCCGTCTCGGCCTTCTCCGGCCTCGCCATCGGCGCGGAGGCCAGCCCGCGCCAGAGCAGCAGCGCCGCCGGGAGGAGGATTCCCGTCACGCCGATGAAGACCCAGCGCCAGCCCACGTTCTCCACCACGACGCCGGTGATCGCGGGTCCCACCATGGAGGGCACCACCCAGGCGGTCGCGAAGATCGAGAACACCCGGGGATGAAGCTCCGCCGGGTAGGACCGCGAGACCAGCACGTACATCGAGACCTGCAGGATGCCCGCGCCGAATCCCTGCACGAAGCGGCCCACGATGAACACGTCCATCGTCGGCGCCGCACCGGCGACGACCAGCCCGACGGCGAAGATCGCCACCCCGGTCCAGAGCGGCGCGACCGGCCCCCTGCGGTCGCCCCACCACCCGCCCAGCACCGTCGCGACCACCCCGGCCGCCAGCGCCCCGCTGAACGCCAGCCCGTACAGCGCGTGACCGTCCAACTCGTCTGCCACGACCGGCATGGCGGTGGCCACCGCGAGATACTCGAAGGCGGCCAGGAAGATGAGGGCCACCATCCCGACCGTGAGAGCGCGGTGGCTCCGGGCGAATATCCCGGCGGGAGGCTTGTCGGTCATCACGGTGGTCATGGGGTCGACGGTACGGCCACCGCGCGGCGGCAGGCATCGGCCCCCGGATCAGCCCTTGGTCGTAGGACCGGCGTCCGCCGACGCGGGAGGCCAGGCTCGGGGCACCCATACCGTTTCACATCGATTCTGGCCGCTGCCCACGACGCGGGAGGCCAGGCCAAGCGGCGAAGCGGCGAAGAATATTAACGACCGGTCGGTCATATTGTTTGCTAGAGTTCCAGGCATGATCGACGGACGACTCCAGCGCGGGGAGCGCACTCGCCGGACGGTCCTCGACGCCGCCGTCCGGCTCGCCTCGGTCGAAGGACTCGACGGCCTGTCACTCGCCCGGCTGACCGCGACACTCGACGTGAGCAAGTCCGGACTTTTCACTCATTGGCCCGACAAACAATCGCTTCAACTCGCGATCGTGGAACACGCCAGAAAACAGTGGACCGAGCACATCATCGAGCCCGCCCTGCGCGGCCCCCGGGGAGTGCGCAGACTGTGGACCCTGCATGAGCGCCGCATCGACTTCTACCGCGCGAGACACCTGCCCGGCGGCTGCTTCTTCGGCGCCGTCGACGGCGAGTTCGACGACCGCCCCGGCCCGGTCCACGACGCCATCGCCGACGCCGTCGGCAGCTGGATGAACCTGCTGACCCGGCTCAGCGAGCTGGCGATCGAGCTGGGCGATCTGCGACCCGGCACCGACCCCGCCCAGCTCGCCTTCGAGATCGAAGCACTCGGCTCGGTCGTGGTCGTCCACACCCACCTGCTCAAACGCGAGCACAGCTACCGGTTCGCGCGCACGGCCGTCCTCGAACGGCTCCGTTCCCTCTCGACCGACCCCTGCGTCCTCCCGGAGACCTGAATGACGACCGTCCTGCGGAGCGGGCACATCCAGCCCGTCCAGATCCACTTCGACGACCTCGACGCGATGGGCGTCGTCCACAACGCCCGCTACGTCCTGCTTCTCGAGCGGGCGCTGTCCGACTACTGGGCCGAGCGGGGATGGCCCTTCGACCCCGCCCGGTCGCACTTCGCCGAGATCTTCTTCGTGGTACGCGAGTTCTCCATCACCTACCACATGCCGATCAACACCGTGGGCGAGGCCGCGGTGCACTTCTGGCTGGAACGCCTGGGCACCACCAGCGTGGTGTACGGCTTCCGCGTGCTGTCGGCCGACCACACCGTCGTACACGCCGAGGGCCGCCGGGTCCAGGTCAGGCTCGACCCGGCCACGCTGCGGCCGAGCCCGATGAGCGAGCCCTTGCGCGACTCCCTCAAGCAGTTGCTCGCCCCCACGCCCTGACCGCCCCACAAGCCGATCCGCGTCGTTCACGCCACGGACCGCGCCACGAACCGGTCCAGGTCGCTCACATCGCGGATCGCGCCACGGCCCGATCCAGGTTCCTCAGGCCGCGGACCCGCGAACGGCGAGCCGGGGCCGTCCCCTGACGCCCCGGTGAGGGCGGGCCCCCGTGGCCCTACCGCCCTCACCGGGACGGGATCAGGTGGCGGTGCGCTCCAGCCTGCGCTCGGCCCACTGGCCGATGTCGCGGCGCTCGATCGCCGCGGCCATCAGGTCGGGGAAGGCGTCGGGAGTGCAGGCGAAGGCGGGCACCCCCATCGCCGCGAGCGCCGCGGCGTTGTCATGGTCGTAGAAGGGCGCCCCCTCGTCCGAGAGGGCGAGCAGCACGATCACCTGGACACCGGACGCGGTCATCTGGGCGACCCTGCGGAGCATCTCCTCCCGTACGCCCCCCTCGTAGAGGTCGCTGATCAGGATGAAGATCGAGTCATTGGGCCGGGTGATGAGCCCCTGGCTGTAGGCGATGGCCCGGTTGATGTCGGTGCCGCCGCCGAGCTGGGTGCCGAACAGCAGTTCCACCGGGTCGTGGAGCTGGTCGGTGAGATCGACGACCGCCGTGTCGAAGACGACCAGCGAGGTCCTCAGCGAGCTCATCGAGGCGAGCACCGCGCCGAAGACGCTCGAATAGACGACGGAGGCGGCCATCGACCCGCTCTGGTCGATGCAGAGCACGACCTCGCGCTGAACCGCCCGCTGGCGCCTGCCGTAACCGACGAGCCTGGACGGGATCACCGTGTTGCGCTCGGGCAGGTAGTTCTTCAGGTTGGCCCGGATCGTGCGGTCCCAGTCGATGTCGGCGACCCGCTTGGGCCGGTGGGTCCTCGCCGAGCGGTCCAGGGCGCCGGTCACCGCGGCCTTCGTCTTCTGCACCAGTTTCCGCTCCAGCTCGGAGACGACCTTGCGGACCAGCGCCCTGGCCGACTCGCGCGCCTTCTCCGGCATCACCCGGTTGAGTGAGAGGAGCGTGCCGACCATGTGGACGTCCGGCTCGACGGCTTCCAACATCTCCGGCTCCATCAGCAGCCGGGTCAGGTTCAGTCGCTCGACGGCGTCCTTCTGCATGACCTGGACGACGGTCGAGGGGAAGTAGGAGCGGATGTCGCCCAGCCAGCGCGCCACCCTGGGTGCGGAGGCGCCCAGGCCACCGCTCCGCTCCGACCCCTCGCCGCCGCCGTTGTACAGGGCGGCCAGCGCGCCGTCCATCTGGGCGTCGGTCCCGGTGAGCGAGCACCCCGTGCCGTCCGCGTCGCCGCCCAAAACCATTCGCCAGCGGCGGAGTCTCTCATCCATCGGCGCTGCCCGTCCTTCCAGAGATCGCCGGTCCCAGAATCGTCAGCACGGTCCGCACGGCCGCCGCCGCGCGCTCCTCGTCGAAGTCCTCCGCGTCCGGCGCGAGGTCGCCGGTGCCCGCGTCCAGGGAGCGGACGCGCGAGCCGATCGAGCGCCGCTCCGGGGCGGCGAAGGCGCCGAACGTCCTGCGGAGCAGGGGGAGCACATCGACGAAGGTCTCGGGGGCGAGCCCGGTGAGCCACTCGTCGATCAGTCCGAGCAGCCGGGGGTCGTGCACGAGCAGCAGCCCGCCTCCCGACAGGAACCCCTCGATCCAGGCGGCCGCCCTGGCCGGCGGGTGTCCCGCCGACATCGCCCGCGACATCCGTCGCCCGACCTCGGCCGTGTCGAGGTCGGCGGCGTCCAGCAGGATCCTGGTGAGCCGTCCCTCGATGAGCCCGTGCAGGTCGGCGCGGCCGCAGGCCCCGCGCAGCGCCACCAGCCACCGCTCTCGCGGCGCTTCCTCCCCGACCTTCCCGGACTCCCCGGAACCCCACTCGGTGGCACGGGTACCGTCCGGATTGGTGGGGCCGGTGTCGAGCAGGGCGACGGCGGCGTGGACGGCGTCGATGTGCCGGATCAGGTCGCGGGCGGCGTCGTCGTCGAGACCGGTGACGGCGCCACCCAGGCCGACGCAGATCCTGGTGAGCATCGCCTCCACGATGGTGGCCAGGCCGGTGGCCGGGGTGCCGCGCACGTCGCCGTAGCGCTGGGCGCGGACCATCGCCGGGAGCGCGTCCATCAGGTGCGTGACGTCGTTGTCGAGAGCGGCCCGCGCCGAGAGGGCGTCGAGCACGTGCGGCAGCGCTTCCGGCAGGTCGGCGACGAGGCAGCGCTCCACCAGGCCGGTGAGCCCGGCCAGCGTCACACCGCCACCGGCGGTGCCCCGCTTTCCGCCTCCCGGACCGGCCGTCCCCGGAGCACCGCCTCCCGGACCGGCCGCGCCGCCGGGTGCTCCTCCCCCGTCGGCGAGGTCTCGGACGCGCGCGGCGGCGGCGGCCGGGACGGTCGTACCCCAGGAGCTCGCCTCGATCAGGTCGATGTCGAACTCGGGCCGCCAGGCGAGCGACCACGACTCGCGGAAGGTGCCCTTGCTCCGGCTCTCCTGGGGGGTGCCCCAGCCGACGCCGAGCAGGCGCAGCCGGTGCAGCAGCCTGCTGCGCTCCAGGTCGAGCGGTTTGCGCAGGTCGAGGTCGTACTCCCGATCGAGCGCCTCGGGCTTGAGCCTCACCCGCCGCTGCTCCTCGCGCAGGTGACGCTGGAGAGGGACCATCGGGGTGTCGTCGGGCACACTGCCGAGCCGCTCCCCCACGACCATACGCCGCTGGATCAGCTCGACCGGCAGGTCGTCGCCCTCGCACAGCACCGCCCTGACCGCCTCGGTGACCTCGGCCAGCCCGGCCAGCGGCCGTCCCCTGAGCACGGCCAGGCTTTCCGCGAGCCGGACCGCCTCGATGACGTGCGCGGAGGAGACCGGCAGGTCCTCCTCGCGGAGCACCCCGGCCGCCCCGGTCAGCCATCGCTCGACCGGCCGGTCGGGGGAGGCGAACAGGTGGTCGTACCAGCCCGGGGAGGTCACTCCCGCGCCGTACCCGCTCCAGGCGGCCAGCCGCCCGTACGTCCACGGCACCCAGGTCATCTCGGCCTTGACCTTGGGCAGCCCTCTGAGCAGCGCGTCGTCGGCCTTCGCCGTGGGCAGCCCGGCTCCCCAGGGCGCGCCCTCGCGCGATGTGCCCGCCAGCGCGGGGACGTGCCAGGCCCCGCAGACCACGGCGATCCGCTCGAACCCGTCTTTCACCGCTCTGCGGATCGTGCGCCGCATGAAGGCTTCGCGCCGCGCCTCGTACGCGTCGGCGACGTGCCCCTCGCGGACGGCCTCCATCGCTTCGGCGATCATGTGGAACGGGGTATCGCCACGGTGCTCGACCGCGTCCTCCCACCACCGCTCCGGGTCGTCGTACCCGGCGGCGCGCGCGAGGGTCCCGATCGGATCGATCCGTACGGACTCCGGAGCGCCGTCCGCCTCGTCCTCCGTGCCGCCGTCCGTGTCGCCGTCCGCCTCGCCGTCGTGGGCCGCTTCGTCCCGGGTGTCGGGGACCTTGTCGTCCGGTCCTCGCGCTCCGGCGTCCTCCGGTGCCTCCCGCTGCCTGCGCTCCCCTGGCCCGGCGTCACCGGGCTCGCCAGGACGGGAGGCGAGGCCGTGCACGGCCGGCAGGTCACAGAAGCGGACCGGGATGTCCGCCGCGACGGCGTGGCGGATCGCCTGCCACTCGGGGGAGAACACCGCGAACGGCCAGAACGCGGCCCTGGACGGCTCACCCGGTACGTGGGCGAGCAACGCGACCGGCGGCCGCAGGTCGGGATCACGGGCCAGCCTGACCAGCTCGTCCGCCTCGGGCGGGCCCTCGATGAGAACGACGTCCGGCTTGAGGCGTTCGAGCTCGTCGCGCAGGGACCGCGCCGACCCCGGGCCGTGGTGCCGGATTCCCAGCACGGAGACGCTCATCGGCGTCCCCCGCCCGGCAGGGAAGGCGCGACCGGCGGCGTCGCCGGCGCGAAGACCGGGAACGCGCCCGTCTCGGGCGCCACCGCCTCAGCCCGCGTCACGGCAGGCCCGGTAGAAGTCGCGCCAGTCCTGGCGCTCGCGCACCACGGTCTCCAGGTATTCGCGCCAGACGACGCGGTCGGAGACCGGGTCCTGGATCACGGCGCCGACGATGCCCGAGGCCACGTCGGAAGCGCGGAGCACCCCGTCGCCGAAGTGCGCGGCCAGGGCGATGCCGTTGGTGAGGACGGAGATGGCCTCCGCGGTGCTGAGCGTTCCGCTGGGGGACTTGACCTTGGTGCGGCCGTCCTCGGTGACACCGGTGCGCAGCTCCCTGAAGACCGTGACGACGCGGCGGATCTCCTCCAGGCCGGTGAGGGTCTCGGGCAGTTCCAGGGAACGACCGAGCTGACCGACCCGCCGGGAGACGATGTCCACCTCCTCCTCCGCGGTGGCGGGCACCGGCAGCACGACGGTGTTGAACCTGCGGCGCAGCGCGCTCGACAGGTCGTTGACGCCCCGGTCGCGGTCGTTCGCGGTGGCGATGATGTTGAAACCACGCGAGGCCTGGACCTCCCGGTTGAGCTCGGGGATCGGCAGCGTCTTCTCCGACAGGACGGTGATCAGCGCGTCCTGGACGTCGGAGGGCATGCGGGTCAGCTCCTCCACGCGGGCGAGCCGCCCCTCGGCCATCGCCCGCATCACCGGACTCGGCGTGAGCGCCTCCATGGACGGGCCCTCGGCGAGCAGCCTGGCGTAGTTCCAGCCGTAGCGGACGGCCTCCTCCGCGGTGCCCGCCGTCCCCTGCACCAGGAGGGTGGAGTCGCCGCTGATCGCGGCGGCCAGGTGCTCGGACAGCCAGGTCTTGGCGGTGCCGGGCACCCCGAGCAGCAGCAACGCGCGGTCGGTGGCGAGCGTCGCCACGGCCACCTCGACGATGCGCCGCGGCCCGATGTACTTGGGGGTGATCTGGTCGCCGTCGCCCAGAACGTAGGTGGTCACCGCCCAGGGCGACAGCTTCCAGCCCGGCGGACGGGTGCGATCGTCGCCCTTGGCCAGAATCGCCAGCTCCTCGGCGTACTGGGCTTCGGCGTGGGCCCGCAGAACCGTTGTCACTATCTGAGCTCCTTCAACATGTCGTCACGGAAACGCAGGAGGGCGGCGACCTCCTGGATGGGGGGCTCCGGCGAGAGGCGCCCGGCCATGTCGTGCAGGGTGGGGTCGATGCGTTCACCGGCGAGCCTGGCCAGCTCCCCGAGGTTCCACGGCTGGGTGCCGGAAACGTCGATGATCTTCTGGAGGACGGCCGTGGCCAGAACGGGTCCCCAGGGGGCCGCGGCCCCGCCGAGGACCATGATCAGCTGACCGTCCAGGCCGTGCCGCCGAACGAAGTCGGCCGCGACGATCTCCTGCCTGTCGCGGGGCAGCGCGGCCAGCAGATCGGCGAGCGGATCCCAGGCGAAGAGCTCCAGCGCCCACTCCGGGTCGCCCTGGATGACGGAGGCCCTCACCCAACCGGCCATGAGCTCCCGACCCCAGTCGACGATCTTCATCCGGACCAGGTCGCGAGGCGGTCGTCCGAGCAGCCGAGGCCAGACACCGAGCGGGGTGCGGGCCACGGCCTGCTGCAGCCACCAGCTCCGCTCACCGGTCCCCCGGGGCGGTTTCGCCCGGATGCCGTCGCGCTCCATGGTGCTGTCGCAGGCCACCGGCGGGGTGACGTGGATCTCGCCGCCGGAGACGGTGACGTAGCGGGCGACCCGCTCGGCCATGCGCAGGGCCAGGCGCGATCCGGGGAGCCGGGTGAGCAGGTCGGCGGCCTGGTTGCGGACCTCACGGCGGCGGTCGTCGAGCGCGGCCTCCAGGAACGGCTCGTCGTCGGGTGAGAGCCCGGTGACGAGAACCTCCAGGAACGCCGCCCTGTCCTCGGCGGTCTCCTTCTCCCAGCCGGCGGCGAGCAGCTCTCGCGCCCTCGCCGGGTCGGTCGCCCGCAGGGCCCCCAGGTGGACGCGGCGGTCACCCGGGGTGCCGAACTCCCAGATCTCGGAGACCTCGTCGGAGCCGGTGGTGGCGACTCCGGTGACCTCCTCCAGCAGGAAGGCCCACGCCGGGTTCAGCCCGGCCAGCCAGCGTCCTCGGTTTCCCGCGAGGACGCCGAGGTGGGGGCGGATCGACCGGTCCTTGGCCGCGTGGTCGAGAAGTTCGGGCAGCAGGTGCGGCGAGAGGCGGTATCCGCGCGCGGCCGCGGTCTCCAGCCACTCGGTGAGCAGCCTCGGCTGCTCACCGCCGAGGATGCGGGAGAGCCGCTCCCCCGCGGCGCGCGAGACCGCGGGCTGCTCCTCGGGCGCCGCGACGGCCGGTGGCTCACCCGCGGCGACCGGCCGCCGTCCCGCGCGCATCCGCAGCGTGTGCACGGCCGCGCGCCCGAGCAGCTCGACCTCGCTCGCCTCCTGACCCGGCAGAGGGCGCCGGTCGGTCCCGACGAGCGCGGTGGACACCAGGTCCTCCCATTCGGCGGAGGGGCTCACAGGACGATCACCCTGCCTTCCTCGTCCCAGGTCGTGAGGGGGCGCAGTCCCCTCGGGGTCCATTCGGCGGCGACGGTCAACGGGTGTCCGCCGGAGGTGGCGACCAGCCGCCACGGGGTGCCCGCGGACGGATGGAGAGGCAGCCCGCCGGAGGGCCCGGCCAGGAGGCGCGAACCGCTGCCCGCGGGGGTCACCCCCTCCAGCACGAGCGGCCAGGAGTCCAGCCAGGGGTCGCCCGCGAGGGCCTGGGCCACCTCGTCGAGAGCCTGCTCGACGGTGAGACCCGGCGGCCCCGCCGTGGCGACACGGTCACGGGCGACGGCGTGAGGGGCGGGACCGTCGCGAACGGGGTCGCGAAGACCGGGATCGCGGTGGGCCGGGTCATCGTGAGCAGGTTCGCGGTGGGCGGGGTCATGGTGAACGGAGTCATGACGGGCAAAGTCATGACGGGCGGAGTCATCGCGAACGGACCCGTGACGGGCGGCGACCACCGCGCGCAGCGGAGCGGAGCCGGGATAGAACGCCAGGTCGGCGTCGATGGTCGTGCCGGTGACGAGTGAGGCGTCGAGGGCCTGTCCGACCGGGGCGAACGAGAGCACCAGCGCCGCCCGGCCCGTCGCGCGCCCGCGAAGCCAGACCCGGCGCGCGATCAGCCGGTCGTGCTCCTCGTCGCGCCGTCCCAGCACGTCCCACAGGTCGCGCACGGTGCCGCGGGCGAGCACCTCCTCCTTCGTCATCGGGAAGCCGATCCGGTCGCGCACCCTTTCGAGAAGCCCCACGGGAGCCGCTTCCCCGCGTACCTCCTCGCCGTCCAGCGCGTCGGAACGGGCCTCGGAGCCGTCGCCGGCCTGGAGGGGAAGGCTGCGATGGGCCACGCAGAGCAGGTGCAGCAGCGCGTACTCGCTGAGTAGACGTGCGGGCCAGTCGTCGCCGTCCAGCACGGCACCGAGGCGCGACAGCGAACCCGCGACGGCGGGCGCTTGAGCGTCGATCAGGCGTTTGACCAGGTCGTCCCACTGATCGTGGCGCCGCGACTTCGCGATGCCCTGCCTGACCTGGTCGGCGAGCCAGCGCTCCAGATCCGACAGCCCCGCGGTCACCCGCTGCTCGCGCTGCGCGGCCCGGCGACCGTCCGCAGGACCGGGCTCGGCGGCCCTGGCCGCGCGGGCCGTCCCCGCCTCCGCCGCCTTGGCGGCGCGACCGCGCCGCCCTTCGAGCCACTCGGCCACCCAGTCGGCGGGCTCCTCGGCGGCGGGAACACCGTCTGCCGACCACAGCAGCAGCAGGCCGAGGGCGTGTTTGCACGGAAACTTCCGGCTGGGGCAGCTGCATCGGTAGGCGGGCTCCGACAGGTCGACGCACGCCCGGTAGGGCTTGGAGCCGCTGCCCGCGCACTCGCCCCACACCACGTCGGCGGTCACGCCGCATCCCGACCACTTGCCGGGGGAGGAAACGCCCTGGGCCGCTTTCTTGGATGAGGCGTCGGGCGCGAGCGCCAGCACCTGATCCCGGTTCCACCGTTCGATCACGGACCGAACCTAGCCAACCCCGCCGACAAATCCGGACCCGTCCGCGACGGCAGCCCCACAGCACGCCCGACGGAACCGCCTCCTCACGGAAGCACACTTCCAACAGCCCTCCCACAGCACGTCGAACGAAACCGCCCCCTCACGGAAGCACGCTCCCGACGGCCCTCCCACAGCACGTCGAACGAAACCACGTCCCCGGAAGTCCCTAGAATCGGTGCGATGACGACTCCTTCACGCCCTCCGCTCGCCGAGGCCCTCGACCTGCTGCCGCACCCCGAGGGCGGCTGGTTCCGGGAGACCTGGAAGACCTCCGTCGACCTCACCCCGCCCGGGTACGCCGGTGCGCGAGCCACCGCCACCGGGATCTACTTCCTGCTGGAGCCCGGCGAGGAGTCACGCCCGCACGTGGTCACCTCCGACGAGGTGTGGTTCTGGCACCGGGGCGGCCCGCTGACCCTGATCCTCGGCGGCCACGAGGGCCGGCCCTCGAAGAGCGTGACCCTGGGGCCCCGGGTGGAGGACGGGCAGGTCCTCCAGGCCCTGGTGCCCGGCGGCACCTGGCAGGCCGCCCGCCCCGCCGGTGACGAGGGCGTGCTGGTGAGCTGCGTCGTGTCACCGGGCTTCGACTTCGCCGACTTCCGAATGCTCTGACGGAATGGTCTGACGGAGAACATGCTCGGCTCCGCCGCACGACCGGAGCCGAGCTCCGCGTGGCCGGACAGTCCGCGTACGGGTTCCGCCGGTCTTCGCATGCTCCGATGGACGACATGGCGGACGGACCGGCGCGAGGAGATGACGCGAACGGCCTCCCGCCGAGGTGACGGGCTCCCGGATCGCGGGGAGAATGCGGTCAAGGTCCATATCGGGAGGTCGAAGATGACCAGCGAGATCGTCTCCGTCATCGGCGGAAAGGAAACGTCCAACGGCACGGCCTACGAGTCGGTCAACCCGGCTCGGGTGGCCGAGGTGGTCGCGCGGGTCCGGCTGGCGGACGCGAGCACGTTCTCCTCCGCGTGCCGCACGGCCGCCGCCGCGCAACGGGAGTGGACGCGGGTCCCCGCGCCCGTGCGGGGACGGGTGATCGCCTCGATCGGACGCCTGGTGGAGGCGAACGCCGAGGAGCTGGCCCGCCTCGTCACCCGCGAGATCGGCAAGCCGTACGCCGAGGCGCTGGGCGAGGTGCGCGAGATCGTCGACACGTGCGACTTCTTCCTCGGCGAGGGCAGGCGGCTGTACGGGCAGACGGTCCCCTCGGAGATGCCGGACAAGAATCTGTTCACCTTCCGGGTCCCCGTGGGGGTGGCCGCGGTGATCACGGCGGGCAACTTCCCCGTCGCGGTGCCGTCGTGGTATCTGGTCCCGGCCCTGCTGTGCGGCAACACGGTGGTGTGGAAGCCCGCCGAGTACGCGGCGGCCTCCGCGCACGCGCTCTACCGGCTGTTCGTCGCGGCGGGGCTGCCCGACGGCGTGCTGAACCTGGTTCTCGCCGACGGCGACGCGACGTTCCAGGGATTGGAGGCGGCCCTTGCGGAGGGCACGGTGAACAAGGTCGGGTTCACCGGCTCCACCGAGGTGGGCCGCCGTGTCGGCGAGCTGTGCGGGCGCCACCTGCAGTCCCCGTGCCTGGAGCTGGGCGGCAAGAACCCGATGGTGGTGATGCCCGACGCCGACCTCGACCTGGCCGTGGAGGGCGCCCTGTTCGCGGGCTTCGGCACCGCCGGGCAGCGGTGCACGTCGCTCGGCACGGTGATCGTGCACGAGAGCGTCCACGAGGAGTTCCTCAGCCGGTACGCACGCGCCGTGGCCGGGGCAACGATCGGCGACCCCGCGGGGGACGTGCTGTGCGGGCCGCTGCTCGACCAGAGGTTCGCCGCGCGCTACGAGGAGTATCTGGGCTGGATCCAGCCGCACCACACGGTCGTCTCCGGCCCCACCGGCCGCATCACCCCGGACAACCCGCGCGGCGACTTCACCGGGGAAGGCGGTCTCTACTACCACCCGGTGATCGTGGACGGCGTCCGCCCCGGTGACCGGCTCTTCCTGGAGGAGACCTTCGGCCCCATCGTCGGCGTGACGCCTTTCAGCGCGTTGGACGAAGCCGTCGACCTGGCCAATCTCCCCGGCTACGGGCTCTCCTCCTCCGTCTACACCACCGACCCTGCGTCGGCGTTCCGCTTCCGCGAGGGCATCGGCGCGGGCATGGTCAGTGTCAACAACTCCACCTCGGGCGCGGAGGCCCACCTGCCCTTCGGCGGCAACGGCAAGTCGGGCAACGGCAGCCGCCAGTCGGGCATGTGGGTCCTCGACCAGTTCACCCGCTGGCAGGCGATGAACTGGGACCACTCGGGCAGGCTTCAGAAAGCCCAGATGGACGTCGCCGAGATCGTCCCCGACCTGGACTTCCGCCTGTCGACCTGACCCCTTCAGTGGTGTGTCACCACGTACTCGAAGACCTCGAAGCCGGTGAAGAGCACGAGCGCGACGGTGAGGAGGGCGTACAGCAGGACGGGCTGCGCCAGGAGGCGACGCGGCCGGGGTACGGCGGGCGAGGGTCCGGGCTCGGCGTCGGGAACGGGCGTGAGGCCGGCGGCCACGCCGGAGGACATCGCCGCGGACGGCTCGGCGGTGACGCGGGGGTGCGCGCTCGGAGGGAGGGCTCGGACGCCGTCGCGGCCGCAGACGGGACAGCTCGCCCCCGACCAGGGCGACTGGACCACGACACCCGACCGCAGCCAGAGAACGGCATCGTGTCCGTGCCCGTCGCTCAGATGGCGGACGAGGTATTCCTCCTGCCACCGGTGCCCGCAGTGCGCGCACCCCAGCGGCCAGGTCTCGTGAGCACTGAATTCCTCGTGCACGAGGACCCCCTCAGTCGTGTCAACGAATATCCGTCCTGAGTGTGAACTCACTCCCCCGTCACAACAAGTGATGAAACAGTACGAAAACCGTTACGACCACATAGTGAGACTATTCTTCTTGAAATATGAGACTCCTGCTACGGTCCGAAGAGCGCGACGACAAAGGAGGGTTCCCATGACAGGCAAGGACGCCGTCTACACGCACGGGCATCACGAGTCCGTGCTCAGGTCCCACAGATGGCGTACGGCGGAGAACTCGGCGGCACACCTTCTGCCGCACCTGAGACCGGGCATGAGGCTGCTGGACGTGGGGTGCGGACCGGGCACCATCACGGCCGACCTGGCGGAGCGGGTCGCGCCCGGCGCGGTCACCGCGGTCGACATCACCGAGGAGGCGCTCGGGCCGGCCCGCACGGAGGCTGAGCGGCGAGGCCGCTCCGACATCACGTTCGCCGTGGCGGACGTGCACGCGCTGGAGTTCCCCGACGACACCTTCGACGTCGTTCACGCCCACCAGGTGCTGCAGCACGTCGGCGACCCGGTCCAGGCGCTGCGCGAGATGCGGCGGGTCTGCGCACCGGGCGGGGTCGTCGCGGTACGCGACAGCGACTACGCCACGTTCACCTGGTTCCCCGAGACGCCCGAGCTCGACGAGTGGCTGGACCTGTACCAGAGGGTGGCGAGGGCGAACGGCGGCGAACCCGACGCGGGACGGCGACTGCTGTCGTGGGCGCACGCGGCGGGGTTCACCGACGTCTCGGCCACCTCCTCCGCCTGGTGCTTCGCCACTCCCGACGACCGCGCGTGGTGGGGAGGCATGTGGGCCGATCGGGTCCTGAAATCGGACATGGCCCGCCAGGCGCTCGCCTCGGGCGCCGCCACCCAGGAGGACCTGCGCCGCATTTCGGAGGGCTGGCGGTCCTGGGCCGCGGATCCGGACGGCTGGCTGTCACTGCTCCACGGCGAGCTGATCTGCCGCGTCTGAGCCTCGACGCCTCGCGAATCCCGCCTCCCCGAGGCTCCCCGGCCTCTCCGCTCTCCCACACGCCTGTGCGATCCGGCGTTCCCGAAGTTCCCGGATCTCGGGTGAGGGGAAGGCCGGCGGACTCGGGACGCCCCCGGTGGGGGCGCCCCGAGGAAGGGTCAGGGTTGCTGAGTGATCTTGACGTTGTCGATCCCGGCCTCGACCAGGGAGGCGCCCGAGGCGTCACCGGCCTCGATCAGGATGCGGACCGTCTGCCCCGCGAAGGCGGAGAGGTTGGCCGTCGCCACGGCCCAGGCGCCGTTGCGGTTGGAGGCCGCGCCGAGCTGCTGGAACACCTGGGTGGTGGTGGAGCCGACGACCTTCACGCGCAGGTAGTCGGCGCTTGAGGAGTTGGAACCGTGCGCCAGATACCACGACAGCGACAGGTTCAGCGTCCCGGTCGACGGCAGGGTGATGGCCGGGGAGCGGATGCTGGTGATGCCTCCGTCGATGTCGTAGTCGCCGGCCGCGGCGCCCGCGAGCCTCCCGGTGACCAGGTCGTTGGTGCCGCTCACGGTGGTGCCGAGCTGCTTGGCGCCGCTGGAGTTGGTGGCCTGCGGGACGCCTCGCTCCCACTGACCCGAGGTGGCGGTGTCGGTCCCTGAGGGGTTGGTCGTCCAGCCGGTCGCCGTCTCGAAATCGTCGGAGTAGACAGTCACCGGTGGGGTGCCGGTCCCGCAGTACTGCGACTCCTTGCCGATGATCCGGTAGACGCAGTCGGCGTACTCCAGGAAGCGCAGCGTGGCCTCCTTGTTGCGGGTCGTCTGCGGACCGATCTGCTCGTCAGGGGGGTAGAAGCCCGGCGAGGAGCTGACCGGGTACATCTCGAAGGTGTAGCTGAAGATCTTGTAGACGCCCCACAGCCAGTCGTCGATCGTGCCGTCGGTGATGTAGAGGTCGCTGGCCTGCTGAGGGGTGTAGTTGTTGGTGGAGGCCATGTTCTGTCCCAGGGTCGCGTGCGCGTCACGGTCGTCCTGGGTGAGGCCGGGGCCGGTGTCGTTGTAGGTGTAGCCGTACGGCCACAGGATCAGCTCGCCGTAGGTGTGCCAGTCGATGTGCGCCTTGATCTGCTGCACGCCGCCGACGACCCGGCTGCGCACCCAGTTGGACACGGCCCTCACCTCGGGGGCCGATTCGGCCGCCGAACCACGGTAGGTGTCGCTGGAGGCGGAGCCCGAGGAGCCTCCACAGCAGCCCCAGTTGTAGCCCCAGTTGCGGTTCAGGTCGGTGCCCACCGCCGATGAGCCCGAGTTGGGCTGGCGGTTCTTGCGCCAGGAGCGGTAGGAGCCCGCGGCGATGTCGTACTCGCCGCCGTCGGGGTTGAGGTCCGGCATGATCCAGATCTCGCGGCCGTTGACCAGGTTGGTGATGCGGCTGTCGGTGCCGTACTCGTCGGTGAACAGGTTGAGCAGATAGATCGCCATCTCGACGGTCAGATGCTCGCGGGCGTGCTGGTGGTGGGTGAACAGCACCTCGGGTTCGTTCTCGTCCGTGTTGACGTTGTCGCTGATCTTGACGGCGATCAGGTCGCGTCCCTCGTACGAGGTGCCGTAGCTGATCTTGCGGGCGATCGTCGGGTGGTCGGCGACGATCTGGTTCACCGCGGCGGTCATCTCGGCGTAGTTGTGGTAGCCGGAGTCCGCCGTCGGGAAGTCGGCGAGCCGCTCCGGCCCGGTCGGGGATAACGACTTGGGGATCTTCGTGACGGTGTAGCCGAGTTTCTTGATCTCGGCGACCTCCGCCTCGCTGGCGGTGATCACGACCGAGTCGGGGTCGACCTGGTCGATCGCGGCGCCGGTGGCGGCCACCGCACTTCGCTGCTGGGCGGTGCTCGGCCCCTGAACCTTGTACTGGCTGTTCGGTTGCGGCTCGGCCGAGGCTCCCGCCCCGGTCACACCGAGACATAACAGCGCCAGGGCGGCGAACACCACGATCAGACGGCGTCTCACCTGCATCCTCCTCAGGCACGCACTCTAGGGTTTTGTCGCATGCCTCCACTGAGAGTCAAACAGCGGCGTTGATTAGCAAAGGCCCAAATTTTTGCGGCAGCGGTAACTTCGCCGCACGGCCGGACAGAACCCGGGGTGAGATCGGGGTGAAACCCGGCCAGGGCTCAGAAGGCGATCTCGAACCAGAGGATCCTGGACCCCTCGGGGGCGTCGTCCTGGATGCCCCAGTCGTCGGCGAGCAGATCCACCAGGAACATGCCCCGCCCGCCCTCCGCCTCCGGCTCGTTGCGCACGTGCGGCACCGAAGCCCCCGACCCGGCGTCGCAGACCTCGACCAGCACCGCGGTCGATCCCACCGCCACGGTCATCGCGACCTCGCCACCACCTCCGGAGCCGGAGTGGAGCACCGAGTTCGTCACCACCTCGCTCACCAGGAGGACGACGTCGTCGGACGCGGGATGCCCCTCACCGAGCAGCTCCCTGACCCGGCTCCGCGCCACCGACACCGACTCCGGGACTCCTTTGAGGGTCATCGTCGATCCTGGCGAGGCGGCCCGCCGTCCGGTCGTCATCGTTGACCTCGCTCCCCGACGCGCATATTCCATGCACATCGCCCTCTGAGATGGCACACTCACTCACGGTGAACTGTTCTATCAAGGACTGCAATACCTCATGTTGGGATTCCACAGATTTGCTATCAAAGGACGGAGGGAGGTGGATGCGTGGCCTCTCGACACAGCCCCACGGCCCGTCATCGCCGTCTGATGGCTGAGCTGAGCCGTCTGCGAAAGGACAGTGGGCTGACGCGGGGAGAGGTGGCCGAGCGGATCGGCTCCACCGACACCACCGTCTGGAGGTACGAGACGGGCCAGTCCCGGCCTCGCCCCTCGGACGTGTCAGCCCTCACCGAGGTGTACGGCGTGACCGGGGAGGCGAGAGACTCCCTGATCCAGATGGCCGTCGAAGCCAGAAGGCGGAGCTGGTGGCACCCCCACCGTCAGGCTTTCAAACCGGGCTTCGACTCCTACATCGGGCTTGAGGCCGAAGCGTCGCTCGTGCGCTCGTACGAGCCGCTGGTCGTCCCCGGCCTGATGCAGACCGAACCGTACGCACGCGCGGTGATCGAGGCGACCTCAGTAGTCCAGACCCCCTCCACGGTCGAGGAGACGGTCTCCGTGCGCATCTCGCGTCAGCGGTTGCTGCACGGGCCCGGTGACCCGATCCACCTTGTCGCCGTGCTCGACGAAGCGGTGATCCGGCGTCGGATCGGCGGTGGCGACATCATGTCGGAGCAGCTGGAGCATCTCGTCCATCTCGGCACGCTGCCCAACGTGGAGATACGGGTCGTCCCGTTCTCCGTGGGGGCGCACGCCGCGATGGACGGCAAATTCTGCCTGCTCAGCTTCCCCGAACCCGAAGCCCCCGACCTGCTCTATCTGGAGCAGGCCGCGAGCGGGGACGTGCCGGACAACCCCGAGCAAGTCCGCCGATACGCCTCCATGTTCGAGAGTCTCTGCGAGATGGCTCTCAGCGAGGAGGCCTCGGCAGCCTTCATCGCCCAGATGGCGAGAAGGTTCTCCTCCCCCTAGCAGTAGAAGGAAGAAAAAGTGCGAGGGTCCACGATGGATCTGTCCGGCGCCGAGTGGCGTAAGAGCGTCCGTAGCACCAACGGAGGTGACTGCGTGGAGGTCGCGGTCGTCCCCGGTGAGCAGGCGGCCGCCCGGCACAAGGCGAACGCCGATCGGCTGTATCTCGTCCGCGACTCCAAGGATCCGGGCGGCCCGGCGCTGGCGTTCACCCGGAGCGAGTGGGACGCCTTCGTCGGCGGCGTGAAGGACGGCGAGTTCGACTGACGGAGCTCCGGGGGAACCAGCCTCACGGTTCCCCCGGAACCTCCGGCCACAGCCCGCCCGCGGCCTCGGCCCGGCGGGCTGTGGTCGTCGTCCCTCACTCGCTACCCGTCACTCCTTAACCGTCGCCGTTTCCCACCGCCGTCTCCCGGTCTTCGTCACCCGGGCCCTCACTCGCCGGCCGTCGCTCGCCGGAGATCCCAGGACCGGCCGGGAGTCCTCAGTGCGGAGGCCGCTCTTCGGTGCCGTTGTAGCCGAGGATCCGCATCGCGACCTGCGGGTCCATCGCCGCGGCGAGCAGCTGAGCACGCTCCACGGCACTGTCCCGCTGAGCCTCGGCCCTGGCCTTGGCCGCCTGCGCCCCCCTGGTGACCGCGGCCACGATCGCCGCCCCCACAATCGCCGCCAATACGGCGACGAACACCACCGTGAGCGTGCCGGAGTCCGGCGAGCCCGCGCGGCCCATCGTGACCGCCCCGCCGCTGAGCACGTAGGCGCCCAGCGTCGTGAAGACCGCGAGTGCGGCCAGGCTGGCCACGACCACGAACACCATCCGCGACTTCCCGCCACGCGAGGCGGGAGGGGCGAGCGGTGGCGGGGGTGGCGGTGGCGTGGACGGCGACGGGCGAGGCGCCCGGGTGTCGTCGCCCCAGGGCACGAAGTCGGGCCCGGCCGCGGAGGCCGAAGGCACCGGGGGCGCCAAGGCCGACATCGTGCCCGGCAGCGTCGGCACCGGGCTCGACACCGCGTTCGACACCGGGGAACCGTGACCGTTACCCGTGAGCATCGCCCCCTGGACGACCACGGCCGCGGGTTCGAGCACGGGCACGGCCCGCGGGACGGGCAGGGCCCGTGCCACGTGGCTGTGCTCGCGGTGCGCCCGCGCCGCCTCCAGGTGATACTCCTCGATCTCGGCGTAGAAGTCGTCCGAGGCGTAGACGGAGCCGTCGATCAACGGCCCCCGCCTGCGTTCCAGGATCGCGACCACGTCGTCACCGTTGAGCGTCTTGTGCGCCTCCAGCGCGTGCGCCAGGCACAGGACGTCCCGCCGGTGCTCGCGCAGCAGTCGCTCGGTGCGGTCGAGCAGGCCCACCAGGTTGAACTCGATGCGCTCGCCCAGCACGTCGGGGGCGAGCGGCTGGCCGCCCCCCGGCGTCTTGGTGAAACCGATGCCCCCGCCACCCGGCTTGGGCATCGACTTGCCACCCAGGATCTCCAGCTCCTGCAGCGCGGGCACCGAGGTCACCCCGCGCCCCATGCCCCAGTGCGCCTCCATCAGCGCGGTGAGGTACGTCGCGGAGAACAGGTCACCGGAGACCCCTGAGGAGTTGTCCTCGCCGAAGAACATCCGCTCCCCCGCCAGGGAGGCGAGTGAGACCATGATGTCGGCCTCGTGCTCGGACTTCCAGCGGGTGAACTGGTCTTCCGGCTTGATGCTCGCCACCATGCCGAGGTAGTCGGCGCCCTTCTCGATGGTGGCGATGTCGATCTCCAGGTGGTAGCGGGTGCGGTACGCCGCCACGGCGTGGCAGGCCTCGTGCACGGCTACCGCGTGCCGCTCGCGCTCGATGTACTCCACGTCCTCGGGCGGGCCGAGTTGCTTGAGCCGCTTGGCGCGGGTCACGTCCGACCAGGTGATGGTCTCCCTGCCGTCGCGGATCGCGGTGATGAGCGACTCGTTCACCAGGTCCTTGATCGTGGCACCGGTGGCGTAGGGGGTGATCGTCGCCAGCTTGTCCAGCTGCGCTTCGGTGAGCTCGTGGTCGACCTTGTCGAAGTAGCCCCGGTAGGTGCGCACCCGGCCCGCCTTCGAGGGATAACCCACCTTGTAGATGCGGTCGATGCGGCCAGGCCGCAGCAGAGCCTCGTCCAGTGAGTTGGGCATGTTGGTGGCCATCATGACCAGGATCCGGTACTTCGGCGGCGGCTTGGGACGCATGCCGAAGAGCCTTCGCACGTGCCGGTTGACGATGCCTCTCGGCTTCTTCAGGCCCGACAGCTCGGTGAGCAGCGCCTGCAGCGTGCCCGCGTCGCCGCCGCCCCCGCCCATACCGCCCATCATGAAGCGGCTGCGGCCGGTGTCGGGCTCGTTCGGCTCGGCCGCGCCCTTGCGGGTCAGCAGCCACCGGGTGTCCTCGCTGAGATAGCCGAAGCCGTGGCATCCGGCGGCGTGCGGGGAGAACCCGGGAGCGCCCCTGGGGCCCTGCTGCGCCAGCGAGCCGCGTTTGCCGAGGGAGTCGGCCTCGTCGAAGAAGACGATCACGCCGCCGTAGCGCAGCGAGAGCTTGCGGAGCTTCCTGAACAGCGACTTCACCTTCAGGATGCCGATGCCCATGAACATGTTGACGAACGCGCCGGGGTCGACGAACACGTACGGTTTGCCGGTCTCCCCGGCCACGGCCTCGGCCATCAGGGTCTTGCCGGTGCCCGGCGGCCCCCACAGCAGCAGGCCGCTGGGCACGTAGCCGCCGCGCTCCTCGATCGCGTCCGGCCGCTCCAGGAAGACGATGTTCTCCTTGACCCGCTCGACGACGTGGTCCTGGCCCCAGACGTCGGTGAAGCGGGTCTTGATGTCGTCGGGGAAGTACGTCTCCACACCGCCCCGCGACAACAGCCAGAACAGGCCGATGAACTGGAAGGCGATGAAGAAGAACGCGAAGGCGAGCTGCGCCATGTACGGCAGGGCCTGCCAGAGCAGCGCGGGCGCCTGGAACAGGGCGAGCGCCGGAGAGGTGTCCAGCACCTCCCCGAGGATGAGGGCGAGCACCGTGATCCAGAACACCCACTTGATGGCCCGCGCCATCCTGAAGCGGTTCCAGTCGGAGAAACGGCGATGGCTCCAACGTTCGAAGCCACCGAAAACACCGCGCGTCCAGAACCGGTTGTATCCGGCGGAACGCTCGCTGACGAAGAAGTGGAGTTGCCTCAGGAACTCGGCCCCGAGGAGCCAGAAGATCCACGGTGCCGCGATCGCGGTGATGATCATCGCATCCTGGAACGTGATGATGCCCTCGTACGAGGCCATCTCACTCCACACCAGAACGAAATAGATGATCGTGAGGATGAGCAGGAATTTAATCCGGTCCCAGAACGGCATCTTCTTTCGCCTGTCGGGGTGCGGATCTGTCGGGCCGGAGCCGGGAGCCCGGAGTCCTTCGAAGTTGGGGGGCGGTGGAGGTGACTTCATGGACGGGCTTCTCCTCACCCGGTGAGTCGCTTGACCTTGAAGGATTGCGCGATCTTCTCGAGTTCCCCGGCGCGCTTCCGGTAACAGGCGGCCGAACAGCGGATCAGCAGGGTGGAGATCTGCTTGCCGTCCTCGGCCTGATAGGAGGTGAGGTCGAAGGTCTCGATCCCGGCCCCCTGGATCGCGTAGTTGAACCGCACGTGCACCCCGCGCAGGCCGTCTCCGGGCCGGAGCACCTCGTCGGCGAGCAACTCGAAGTCCTGCAACGGGTAACCGGGGATCTTCGCGTACTCCTTGCGCACCGTCTCGGTGACGGGCAGGACGGAGTTGCGCATGGTGTTCAGGGACAACGAGTCCTGCTCGTCGGGGAGGAGCTTGGCGATCCTGGCGAAGACGAACGGCTCGTCTCCGGTGCCGTAGCCGAGAAGGTGGTCTGGAGAGGGCTGGGAGTGGGCGTCGTAGGCGGCCGACCAGATGAGCTGCCTCTGCAGCCGCGCGGTGGCCGATTCGGGATCGGCCCCGATGGTCGCCTTGTCCAGCGCGGCCTGGTCGACTTTCCGCCAGGTTGCCGGAACCTTGAAGTACGTCTGCCCGTCGTCGTGGCGGACGTAGGTGAACTCAGCACGTGCGCATCCCGTGAGCCCGCCGACCATGGCGGAGACGACCGCCACAGTCACCACGGCGAACCCGGCCCTTGATCTTTTCACCAGGGCTATACCTCCGCTTTACGGGTTAACGAGGTGATTGTGCCCGTTTTTTAAGTGACTCTCTCCTGTCCCGGCTCACCGAACTTCGGAAATCTTGACCAAATCTTTCCGGGAAAACAGCCTCACTTGTTACAAAAAGTCGATGTTGGATTCCCGACATCATTGAACCTCCACCCTCCCTCTCGGTACAGGGGCCAAGCGGACCCACTCCACCTTTTCTGCGGACCGGATCCCCGCAAACCACGGGGATCCGGTCCCATTTGTCGTTTTTTTACCTACATATATGGTTATGCACCTTTTTGGGGGTATAAGGTTCATAATCCCTAAAGTGTGACTCTTTCTGCCTTTGCCGAGAAATGGCATTAAACAGCACCGATGCCTCCTTCTTTAGCGATATATCGGCGAAAACCCCTCAGGGACTGAAACGACGACGAAGCAGCCGACAAGGAGTGATTACTGTGAGGAACGAAGTACGCATAGCCCTCGCCGTGGCCGGCGGCTACCTTCTGGGGCGACGCCAGAAACTGCGACTGGCGATGGCACTGGCCGCCGCCGGAGCGACCGGTCGATTGAGCGGCGGCCAGAGCGACCTCCTGCAGCAGGCGCTGAAGGTGATCAGCTCCTCCCCGGAACTGGCGAAGATCACCGAAAGCGTGCGCGGCGACCTCGTCGACGCGAGCAAGGCCGCCGCCAAGGCCGCGGTGAGCAGACAGGTCGACTCGCTCAGCAACAGACTTCACGACCGGGCCGAATCTCTGCGCAACCCCCTGGAGGACCTGGGAGAGGAACCAGAGGAAGGCGAGGAGGGCGAGAAGCCCAAGCGCGGGCGCATGAAGGGCATCCTGTCCCGCAGGAAGGCACGGCGCCGGGCCGAGGAGGAGGAAGAGTACGAACCGGAGACGGACGAGGAGCAGGAGGAGGGCGAGGAAGAAGAAGAGGAGGAGGAGGAGGCTCCGCCCGTCCGCAGGCGTTCCGCCACTTCCGGGCGCCGCAAGCCTGCGGCCAAACCCACCAGGAAGGCGCCTCGGGACTCCGAGGACGAGGAGGAGGACGAGGAAGAAGAAGAGGAGCCACGGGCCAGGTCCAAGCGCCGCCCCCCTTCCCGGAGTGGATCCACCTCTTCCCGCACCAAGCCGACGCCCGCCAGGGCAGGGGGGTGACCTAGATGGCCGAGACCTCGAAGAAGCGTCCTAACAGTGAGGGCGACAAGGAAGCGCCCCCCAACCGACTCAAACAGGAGTTCCAGAACCTCGCCGGAGCCCTTGGGGAGCGGGCTCTGTCATCGGTGAGCGAGAAGGTCCAGGGGGCGACCGGCCGGTTGACCGACTACGCAGAAGGCAGCGGGTCCGGCCTGCTCAGCGCGATGACCGGCTCCAAACACCCCAAAGCGTCTATCGCCGGAAGCATGGTGAAGGGCCTGGGCAAGATGGCGATCGGCGGCCTGACCAAGAAACTGACGGGAGGCGGGGGCAAGGGTGGCCAGAGCGGGAAGCTGAAGATGATCAACATCATCGAGACGATCGACGTCGGCGCCCCCATACGCGTCGTCTACGACCAGTGGACCCAGTTCGGCGACTTCCCGAGCTTCATGAAGAAGGTCGAGGGCGTCGACCAGGAGTCCGACGAGAAGCTCGAATGGACGGCGAAGATCTTCCTGTCCCGCCGGACCTGGGAGTCGACGATCCTCGAACAGCTGCCGGACAAGCGAATCATCTGGCGCTCAAAGGGACAGAAGGGGCACGTCGACGGTGCCGTGACCTTCCACGAGATCACTCCCGATCTCACCCGGGTCCTGCTCGTCCTGGAGTACTACCCGCAGGGCCTCTTCGAGCGCACCGGCAACCTGTGGCGCGCCCAGGGCAGGCGTGCACGCCTGGAGCTCAAGCACTTCCGGCGGCACGTCATGAGCCGGGTGCTCCTGAAGCCCGATGACCTTGAGGGATGGCGCGGCGAGATCCGCGACAGCAAGGTCGTCAAGGACCAGGAGACGGCACTTCGCGAGGAGGAGGAAAGGGAGGAGGCCGAGAAGGGCTCCGAGGAGGAGCCGTCCGACGAGGAACGCACGGAGACCGGCGAGGCCGAGGAGCCGGAAGAGGGCGAGGAGCCGGAAGAGGAGGAAGAGGAGGAAGAAGAGCCCGAGGAGGACGAACTCGAAGAGGAGGAAGAGGAGGAAGAGGAGCCCGAGGAGGAACCGGAAGAGGAGCGCGCGGCCGACGAGGACGAGGAGGAAGAGGAAGAGGAGGAGGAGGAGCCGCCCAGGCGCCCGCAGCGTCGCAGGCCCGCCGCTTCCAAGAGCGCGGAAGAGAAGCCCCAACGCCCCGCCCGCCGCAGGTCGGCCAGTCGTACGTGACCGGGCAGATCTCAGGGACACCGGGGAGGAGACGCCATGACCATCGTTCAACCTTCGGGCGCCGGTGCGAGCGGCCGCGGGTCCTCGTCAGGACTGGCTGACGTCATCGACACGATCCTCGACAAGGGACTCGTGATCGACGCCTACGTCAGGGTCTCCCTGGTCGGAATCGAACTACTGACGATCGACGCCCGCATCGTGGTGGCCAGCGTGGACACCTATCTGCGCTTCGCCGAGGCCGTCAACCGCCTCGACCTCACCCAGACCGGCAACCAGAAGGGGCTGCCGGAACTGGTGGAGGACATGACGCAGGGCGGTAGCAAGGCGAAGGTCAAGGGCGCGACGCAGGGAGTGCTGGACGCGGCAGGGGAGAAGATCAAAGGCCTGACGACCGGCGAGGACGAGTTCGAGGAGGCCGACGAGGAACGTGAGCCGGCGCCCCGCCGTAGACGGCGCAGGGAGGAGTGAGATGCCCGGTTCCACTGGCAAGCGCGGGACGGTCCGGTCGGACAGCCCCAAGACCGACACCCGCAGGACGGCACGGCACGACACCGGTCGCACCGATCAGTCCGCCACGGCTCGATCCGAAGAAAAACCATCCAAGGAACACGGCGCCCCCGGGAGCACGGCCGGCACCTACGTGTACGGGATCATTCCGTCCGACGTCGAGCTGACCCCGGGTACCCGGGGCGTGGGAGATCCACCGAACGTGGTCGAGTTGGTGCGCCACAAGGAGATCGCCGCCCTGGTGAGCGACGTCTTCACCGACCGCCCTCTCGGCAGACCGGACGACCTCATGGCCCACGAGCACCTGCTCGACGCCACCGCCACGCAGGTGCCCGTACTCCCCCTGCGTTTCGGAGCGGTGGTGACGGACGCCCAGGCGGTCGTCGACGAGCTGCTCGCCCCCTACTACGACGAGTTCCTCGCCACGCTGAGCGAACTGGAAGGGCGCGCGGAGTACGTCGTGAAGGGACGCTACGTCGAGCGGGCCATCCTGCGGGAGGTACTCGACGAGGACCCGGAGATCGCGCGGCTGCGTGAGGCGATCCACGGACGCCCCGAGGAGGCGACGTGGGACACGAGGATGCGGCTCGGAGAGCTGATCAACATGTCGATCGCGGCCAAGCGTGAGGCCGACACCGACGCGTTGGTCGAAGCCTTCGACCCGCTCTGCGTCTCCGCCCTCGTCCGCGAGCCCACCCACGAGCGGGACGCCGTCCACGTGGCCCTGCTCGCGGACACCGACCGTGGTCGGGAGATCGAGGAGGCCGTGGACGAGTTCGGGACCCGGTGGGCAGGCCGTGTCGAGCTGCGCCTGCTCGGCCCGCTGGCACCGTACGACTTCGTCAAGACGTAAGGGCCGGGATGTGGAAGGAGGTTGATCGATCGTGGAACCACTGGGGCTCATCTTCGGCCTGCCGCTCGCGCCGCTGCGCGGGCTGATCCGGCTCGCGGAGCTGCTTCAGGAACAGGCCGAGCAGGAACTCCGGAGCCCCGCGGCGGTGAGGCGCCGTCTGGAGGAACTGGAGGAGGCCAGGGCCGCCGGCGAGATCTCCGAAGAGGAGGAGGCCGCGGCCGCGGAGCGGATCCTCGGAGATCTGCTCACCTAGCCGGTAGGACCGCATCGCTGCGGAGACGACGAGGGGAATGATCCCATGCCTGTCAGGCGCGGAACCCGTGAGAAACGCTCCGCCGACGATTCCTACGAGACCGCCGGCGACGAAACCTTCGACGAGGACTTCGACGAGGACGAGGAGTCCCACGAGGACCTCTCTGAGGAGGACCTGGGCGAAGAAGAAGAGGACGAAGACGAGGAGGACGAGGACGAGCCCGCGAAGAAGCCGCGGCGGCGTTCCTCCGCCCTGTCTGCGGCGACCGCCGGAGCGGCAGGGTTGCGGCACATCGCCGATCTGACCTCGAAGGAAACGGAAGGGGTGACGTTGGTACGACGGGCCGAGGACGGCTGGCTGGTCGAGGTCGAGGTCGTCGAGAGCCGCCACATCCCCTCCTCCGGCGACATGCTGTCGCTCTACCAGATCGAGCTGGACGCCACCGGCGACCTGCTGTCGTACCGCAGGGTGAAGCGCTACCGGCGCGGCCGGGCGGACAGTGCCGAGGGGGGCTGACGTGGCCGACGTGATGCGATCCGACGGGTCCTTTCCGCGTTCCTCCGGCGGGCGGGAATCCTCCGCCAACCTCGCCGACATCCTGGAGCGGGTGCTCGACAGGGGTGTGGTGATCGTGGGTGACATCCGCGTGAACCTGCTGGACATCGAGCTGCTCACCATCAAGCTGCGCCTGCTCATCGCCTCGGTCGACACGGCGCGGGAGCTGGGGATCGACTGGTGGGAACACGATCCGTGGCTCAGCTCCCGCGACCGCGACCTGATCGAGGAGAACCGCGTCCTGCGCGACCGGCTGTCCGCCGTCGAGGGCGACGAGGAGATGGAGGGCACCCGGCGCCGTTCCCTCCACAGAGGATCCTCCGATGACGCCCGGGAACTTCGATCGACCGGAAGGTTCAGGGAGGAGCGCGATGGCTGAGGCGGGCACATATCTCTACGCGATCGCCCGGGATGTGGGTCACCCTCTCCCGGAGGACGTGGCGGGCGTGACCGGAGCGCCGGTGCGCGCGATCACCCACGAGGGCCTGGTCGCGTACGTGAGCCCGGTGCCTCTGGAGGAGTTCGGCGAGGAGCCGCTGCGGCGTTTCCTGGAGGACCTGGACTGGGTCGGGGGGACGGCCCGCGCTCACGACCGGGTCGTGGAGGCCGTGGCGAAGGAGGCTCCCACGGCCCCGGTCAGGCTGGTGACGGTCTACAGCAGCGAGGATCAGGTCCGTGACCTGCTCCGGCGCAGGCACGACGACCTCGCCGAGGTGCTCGCCCACGTCACCGGATGCAGGGAGTGGGGGGTGAAGGCGTACGCGAAACCGAGCGAGGAGGCCCCTCCCCCCGAGGAGGCCCCCGAGGAGGCCGACAGCCCGGGAACGGCGTACCTGAAGCGCCGCCGGGCGAGCCTGCGCGGCAGGGAGGACGCCTGGCGTCTGGCGGCACGGCGGGCCGAGGACATCCACATCACCCTCGCGTCCATCTCGGTCGCCTGTCACCGCCATCGGCCGCAGGACCCGCGACTGTCCGGCCGCGAGGAGACGATGCTGCTCAACGGCGCCTACCTCGTCTCCGAGGACCGCCGCGAGGAGTTCGTCGCGGCCGTCGACGCGCTGCGGGGCGAGGAGATCGAGATGCAGCTCACCGGCCCCTGGGCGCCGTACTCCTTCACCTCGGTGGACCTCGGCCCGACCCGTGCGGAGACACTCGATGCCCCGTGACCACCAGCCGAGAGGCGCCGAACTCGCCGCCGCCGGATACATCCCCCCCGAGCGCGTGGCACTGGTGGACCTGCTCGACCGGCTGCTGGCCGGCGGGGTGGTCGTGAGCGGGGACCTCGTGCTGTCCATCGCCGACATCGACCTCGTCCGCATCTCCCTGCGCGCCCTCATCACCTCCGTGCGAGCCTCCGACCCGATCCCGTTCGCCCACCCGCACGGCGCGGTCGCGCTCCCGTGGGACTCCGGCGAGGAGGGAGCGCTGTGACGAACCGCCCCCCTGGCGCCCCTCGGGCGAGCGATGTGAACCGTCTTCCCGGCGTCCCCCGGGCAGAGGACCTCGGCGGCACGGAGGATCCTCGGGTCGCCTGGGAGCGACTCCGCTCTCCCGCGAGGAGACGGTTCAAGGTCACTCGAACCACCCCCGCGGGCAAGGCCGGGACCGCGCGAGGACCGGCGCGGACCGTCCGCTGGAAGGTGAACACCGATCCCGAGGCCGTCGGACGGGACCTGTCCCGCCTCGTGCTCACTCTCGTCGAGCTGATACGGCAGCTGGTGGAACGCCAGTGTGTGCGCCGGATGGACCAGGGGGACCTCTCCGACGAGCAGGTGGAGGTGCTGGGCGTGACGCTGATGCGCCTTGAGGAGGCCATGATCGAGCTGTGCGAGCGCTTCGAGCTCTCACCGTCCGACCTCAACCTCGACCTCGGGCCGCTCGGCACCCTCCTGCCCACCGACTGACACCCGCCGCGTCCGGTGAGCACGGGCGAACGCCTCCCGGACGGAGCCGGCGGATCCCGTCGAAGACAGCGTGGTCGTTCGGAGCGAGAGCCGGTCCACCGGGAGGCGTTCGTCTACATCCCCACTGTCAGGTCAGGTCCTCACATTTCTTCGCGTCGGGATCGTCGGCCGCCTGCGGCACCCAGCGGACGTTCGCGAACGAGGCGGAGAAGGCCCCCTCGGTGTAGACGAGGAACGGGGTGTTGACCACCTCCAGGTCGAGGCCGGCCGCGGCGAAGCAGGCGATGGGGATCTTCACGGTCGACTTCGTGCCGACCGGAAGCCCCTGGAAGAGGGAGGTCGCCACCACCTCGGAAAGGCACGGATAGACACAGTGGACGCTGAGCACGGTCCTCGCGGTCGGGGCCTGGTGGACGATCGTGTCGAAGACCAGCGCCCCCTTCGTGTTGAGGTAGCCCCGCAGGTCCGTACCGCCCGCAGGGTTCTGCAGGTAGATCTGGGCGGGACCGATGCCGGTCCAGGTCGCCTTCAGGGCGTCCTGCTGCACGTTGACGTCGGAGGGCACCACGGCGATCTCGGCGTGCGCCGCCTCGCCGTCGGCGCCGATCTCGGTGCCGCCCCAGTTCTCGGCGGAGCCGATGAAACTCCTGTACGGCGCGATGTCGGTGCGGTTGAAGATCTCCAGGTCCTCGCTCGCCTCGCCACCACCGCCCTGCTCACCGCAGCCGAACGGCGGCGCGGTCTCGTCGAGCTTCCCGACCTGCCCGCTCTGGCCGTCACGCAGGCCGTACCCGAGCGGGAAGAGCGGGTCGTATCCCTCGGCTCCCGGGTTGAGCGGCGACTGGCAGGCGCTCTTCGGCCACGAGTACGGCAGCTTGCCGGTGAAGCCGTCGCGGTGCTTGCCCCGGACGAGCACGTCGGCGACGCCGCCGCCCTCGGTTCCCGGCAGCCACGCCGCGACGAAGGCGTCGGAGCGGTTGAGCTCCTTGTTCATCCAGAGCGGCCGGCCGCCGACGTAGACGGTGACGACGGGCGTGCCCTTACCGGTGACCTTGTCGAGCACCGCGAGGTCGGCGGGGTAGATCTTGGCGGCCTCCAGCGTGCGCCGCGCCAGGTCGCCGATGCCCTCGGCGTACGGGGTCTCACCGATCACCGCGATGACCGCGTCGTACGCCGAGGGGTCGACGCCGTCGCCGGTCTCGCTGAAGGTGACGCGGGCCTGGCCGAGCGTCTCGCGCAGCCCGCCGAGGATCGTCGTGCCCCTGGGGAAGTCGGCGTTGACGTTGTTCGTGCCCTGCCAGGTGAGGGTCCATCCGCCGGTCTGGTTCTGCAGGCTGTCGGCGCTCTTGCCGACCACGAGGACCCTGGAGTTCGCGGCCAGCGGCAGCACCCTGCCGTTGTTCTTGAGCAGGACCTGCGATTTGCGCACGGCCTCCCTGGCGAGCCTCCTCGTCTCCGCCGCGTCGGCGGACCCGGCGAAGGCGCGCTTGGAGGGCTTGGGACCGTCGAGCACCCCGGCGCGCAGTTTCACGCGCAGGATGCGCGTCACCGCGTCGTTGACGCGCGCCATCGGGATCGCGCCGCTCTCGACCTGGGCGATCGTGTTGGTGATGAACGCCTTCCAGTCGTTGGGCACCATCACCACGTCGATACCCGCGTTGATCGCCTGGGGACAGCTCGCGTTGGTGCAGCCGGCGACCTGGCCGATGCCGTTCCAGTCGGAGACGACGACGCCGTCGAAGCCCATCTTCTGCTTGAGGATGTCGTTGACGACACGCTTGCTGCCGTGCAGCTTGCCCTCGTCGATACCGAGGTCGGCGTTCTTCCAGCTGTTGAACGAGACCATCACGCTCTGGGCCCCGGCCGCGAGGGCGCCGTAGTAACCCTGACCGTGCACGTTGATCATCTCGGCCTCGGACGAGGGGTTGACGCCCTGGTCCACGCCCTTGAGGGTGCCGCCGTCACCGATGAAGTGCTTGGCGGTGGCGATGACGCCGTCCTGGCCGATGCCGCGCGGGTGCTTGCCCTGCAGACCCTTGACGGCCTCGTACCCGTACGCCCGGGTGATCCTGGGGTCCTCGGAGAAGCCCTCGTACGTGCGGCCCCACCGGTCGTCGAGGGGGACGGAGACGCTGGGCGCGAACGCCCAGTCCTGGCCGGTGGCGCGCGTCTGCCTGGCGGTCGCCGCCCCGATGTCGCGCACGAGACACGGGTCCTGGGCGGCGCCCAGCCCGATGTTGTGCGGGAAGACGGTGGTGTCGTAGACGTTGTTGTTGCCGTGGACGGCGTCGGTGCCCCAGATGACGGGGATCTTCGCGCGGGTGGCGACGGAGGCGTTCCAGTAGGCGTCGGCGAGGTCGAGCCAGGCCTTCCGCGCGGCGTGCTTGTCGCGGCCGGGCCAGGAGCCGCCGCCGTTGAGCACCGAGCCGATGAAGTATCGCCCGACCTCTTCCGGGGTGATCGCGGCGATCTCCGGCTGGGTCATCTGGCCGACCTTCTCGGCGAGCGTCATGCCCGCGAGGATCTTCGCCACCCGCTTCTCGTCGGACCGGTTCTGCTCGATCCTGCTCTTGACCTTGGGCCACTCGGAGAGGGCGGGCAGCTTCTTCTCGATGCGGGCGCAGCCGTGTGAGTCCAGGGCGGGCTTGCCGATCACCGGCTGCCGGCCGCCCGTCGCGGTCTCGGCGCCCGCGCTCGGAATCCCGGTGACGCCCGCTGACAGGACGGCGAGACTCGCCAGCACCGCGAGTCCGCTCCGGCGGGCGCCCTGTCGGGCGAAGGGTCTGATCATCGAGGATCCGTTCTCGAGGTACTGCGATGGACCGGCGGATCCCCCGAGTCCGCACTTCGCAGATCCTGACGCTGTGACACAGCCGAGTCAATACTCTCGCGAGAGCGCTCTCTCAAGCAAACACGTGATCCACGAGTGGTTTACGGCTCGCGAACCGCTGCCACCAGGCACATCACAACGCACATGCCTTCGGCGCGACATTTAAGTGAGAGCGCTCTCAGCAAACGGAACCCTCTCGCGACGAGACTTCGCGAGAGGGTCGAAGGTCAGGTCACGGTGTCGCCGCCGTTGACGGCGAGGCTCCGCCCCGCGACGAAACGGGCACCCGAGAAAGGAGATCGCCTCGGAGCCCTATTTGGCCGCGCACCTCGGGAAGAAGCTCCCCGGAGTCCGGTAGCCGTGCGCTTCGGGAAGAAGCTCCCCGGAGTCCGGTAGCCGTGCGCTTCGAGAAGAAACTCCTCGGAGTTCGTTCAGCCGCGCACCTCGGGAAGAAGCTCCTCGGGGATCACGTCGGGGACACCGCGCAGGCCGGCGAGCGAGACCACCGCGAGTACGGCGATCATCACCGCGGCGGTGATCGCGGTGACCTGGACCCCGGCGACGAAGGCGAGCCTCGCGGCCTCTGCGACGGCCTCCCCCAGCCGCCCCGGGATCGCCGCGGCCGCCTCCAGGGCGGTGGGCAGCGACTCCGCGACGGGGGCGGCCACCTCGCCGGGCAGCCCCTCGGGGAGCCGGAGATCGCCCCGGTAGACGCCGGTCAGGACACTGCCCAGCACGGCGATGCCCAGCGCGCCGCCCAGCTCGAAGGACGTCTCGGAGATCGCCGCCGCGGCACCCGCCCGTTCCCTGGGCACACTCGCGAGCACGGTGTCGTTGGTGACCGCGAACGTCAGCCCGATGCCCACCCCGCAGACGATCATGGGGGCGAGGAAGTAGAGGTAGGGGGTGTCCAGCGAGACCTGGCTGTAGCAGGCGAAGGCCCCCGCGGCCATCGCCAGGCCGAGCGCCACCACCCTGGCCCGGCCCCATCGGGCGATCAGCCCCGCGGCCAGGACCCCGCCGACCGCCGCCGACAGGCCTCCGGGCAGTCCCGCGAGACCGGCCCGCAGGGGCGACCAGCCCAGGACGAGCTGGAAGTACCAGGCGAAGATCAACGACAGTGCGGACATGCCGAAGATGGCGATGAGGTTGGCGCCGACCGAGGCGGAGAAGGCCCGGCGCCGGAAGAGGCGGACGTCGATCAGCGGCTCGGCCAGCCGGGTCTGCCGCCGGGCGAACAGCGTCAGCGTGGCGATCCCGACCGCGCCCCACCAGGACACCGGTGTCGAGCAGGTCGTCGCGTTCCTCGTCCAGCCTCCGCAGCCACTCCAGCTGCCCGGCACCGCGCAGGTGGGAGTCCGCCGTGGCCGCCAGGTCCGCGTAGTACGCGGCGTGCGCCTCGCGGCGCGTCTCGGTCTCGCCGGTCTCGGCCAGCCGTTCGGCGCAGTACGCGCGGATGGTCTCCAGCATCCGTTGACGCGCTCCCCGGCCTGAAGGGCCGGGGATTCAGTCCGTGCCGCGTCATGCGGCACCTCTGTGGCTACCTGCTTCATCGGCGTCGGCCACCGCGAGCGGTGGTCTTACGTCACCTCCACGGGCGTTTAACGTCTCCGCCTCCCGCCGCCTGTCGGCGGCGGGTTTCCGTCCAGCGGCGACGGTCCGTCGACCCTCGATCAAAATGTTGCGTGCGGCGTTGACGTCACGGTCATGGACCGCCCCACACGGGCACGCCCACTCCCGGACGCCCAGCGGCAGGGCGCTGACCACGGTCGCACACTGCGAGCACCGCTTGGAGGAGGGGAACCACCGGCCGACCTTGGCGAAGGTCCGCCCGTACCGCTTCGCCTTGTACTCCAGCATGTTCACGAACTGCGACCAGCCCACGTCGTGCACCGACCTGGCCAGCCGGGTGCGGGCCAGTCCCTTGACCGACAGATCCTCCACGTAGACGGCTTGGTTGTCACCGATCAACTGGGTGGAGAGCTTGTGGGCGAAGTCCCGGCGCGCATCAGCCACCCGGACATGCGCACGGGCGACCTTGACAACGGCCTTGGCACGGTTGGCCGACCCCTTCACCGTACGACTCAGGGCCTTTTGCGCCTTACGGAGCCTCTTGGCCGCCCGGCGCAGGAGACGCGGGTTGTCGATCTTCCGGCCGTCCGACAACACCGCGAAATGAGTGAGACCCAAATCCACGCCGACCTCGGACGTCGTCTCGGGCAGCGGCTCATCACCGGTCTCGACCGCGAACGAGGCGAAGTACCGCCCGGCCGCATCCTTGATCACCGTCACCGACGACGGCTCGGCGGGCAGTGGGCGCGACCAGCGCACCACCACCTCACCGATCTTCGGCAGGCGCAACCTCCCGCCCGCCGTGACGGCGAACCGGGCGTTGCGGGTGAAACGGATCGCCTGGCGGGCATCCTTGCGTGATCGGAACCGGGGCAGGCCGACCTTCGGCCCCTGGCGCTTACCGGTGATCGAGGCGAAGAAGTTGCGGTAGGCGGCGTTCAGGTCGGCCAAAGCCTGCTGAAGAACCACGCTGGACACCTCGCCCAGCCACGCCCGCTCCGGCGTCGCCTTCGCGACGCTCAGACGCCGGGACAACTCCGCGTCGCAGACATACGCCAGGCCTCCTGACGGGCGCGGAACCCGTCGTTGAACACCACCCGCGCGCACCCGAACGCCCGCGCCAGCGCCTGGCACTGAGCGGCGTCCGGATAGAGCCGATACCGGTAACGAAGCTGCACGGCCCTCATGGTTCCATGAGCTCTGGCCGAACGCATGAGTGTTCGACAACTCCGCGAGGGAACTCAGCAGGTCGACGGCCTCCTCCTCGCTCGGCCCGCACACCCGGGCGGCCGCCTCCAGCGTGGCGCCGCCCGCGAAGACGGTGAGCCGCCCCGCGAGCGACCGCTCGTCGTCGTCGAGCAGGTCCCAACTCCAGGCGACCACGGCGCGCAGCGTCTGGTGCCGGGGCAGCGCGGTGCGGCTGCCGCGCGACAGCAGCCGGAACCGGTCGCCCAGCCGGGAGGCCACCTCGGCCACCGGCAGGGAGCGCAGGCGCGCCGCGGCGAGTTCCAGCGCGAGCGGCAGGCCGTCCAGAGCACGGCAGATGCCCAGCACCTGCTCGACGTTGGCGTCATCGACGCGGAAACCGGGACGCACGGCCGCCGCCCTGTCGGCGAAGGGCCGCACGGCGGGGTAGGCGAGGGCCTCTTCGGCACCGGTGCCCGCCCTCGGCACCGGCAGCGGCGCGACGGGGTGAAGCACCTCCCCGGTGATACCGAGCGCCTCCCTGCCGGTCGCCAGGACACGCAGCCCCGGGCAGGCGGCGAGCAGGTGGCCGGCGAGCTCGGCGACCTCCGCGACCAGGTGCTCGCAGTTGTCCAGCACGAGCAGCACGGGCCGGTCGGCCAGCACCGCGACCAGCCTGTCCAGGGGTGCCGGAACCGGGCGTCCGGGGAGCAGACCGGCGTCGCGGACACCCAGCGCGCCGAGTACGGCCTGGACCGCCTCTCCCGCGCCGAAGACGGCGGCCAGTTCCACGAAGCACACGTCGCCGGGCTCCTTCGCGGCGACCTCGCCGGCCAGCCGGGTCTTGCCCGCGCCACCGGGACCGACGAGGGTGACCAGTCTCGCCTCGCCGAGCAGCGCGTGGAGCCTGGACATCTCCTCCTTTCTGCCGAAAAAACTAGTCAGCGGGGCCCGCAGGCCCGACCTGACGGGCGCGGCGCCTCCGCCCGCGTCGGCGGCACCGGCTGCGGGGACGCCGATGAGGGCGGGGTCGGCCCTGAGCACCGCCAGGTGCACGGCGGCCAGCTCCGCCGACGGGTCCACCCCGAACTCCTCACCGAGAACCCGCCTGGCCCCCTCGTACACCCCCAGGGCCTCGGCCTGCCTGCCCGAGCCGTACAGGGCGCGCATCAACTGCCCGTACAACCGTTCCCTGAAGGGGTGGGCGGCGGTCAGCCCCTGCAACTCGGCGACGAGCTCGCGGTGGCGGCCCAGCTCCAGCTCCGGTCGAACCGCATATCCCGATTATCGTGGCATCCCGCCCACCGCCGATCGGAACCCGCGCGTGTAACGCGGGATGGCCACCGATACGAAATACATCTACATATCTGGACTTTAGGGAAAAAAGATCTTTCCTTGAGACCGGAAGCGGCGGGGGCAGGCGGGGTAGGGACTCCACTGGCCGCTCCCGCCGGGGAACGGCTGCCGGGGGGCTTCCACATGGAGGTATTCGATGAGACAGGTCTACGGCTGGGAACACGGTGAGAACGAACCCGGCGACCTCTTCGGGGTGACCATCGAGAACCTCTTCGCCGAGGTGTGGTCCCGGCAGGGAATCTCGAACCGCGACCGGCGCATGCTGCTGATCGGCCTGCTCGTCGGCCAGGGCATGAACGAGGACGTCGGCCTCCAGCTGGACACGGCGCTGCGGACCGGCGACCTCACCCCCGAGGAGCTCCGCGAGATCGTCGTCTTCCTCACCCACTACGCGGGATGGCCCCGGGGCGGCAGGCTCAACGACCAGGTCGAGGAGCTGATCGCCCGCGTCATGAGGTCCTGACTCGTGCTCCGCGTCGGCGATGGCGCTCGAAACCCGATCGCCCGCGTCATGAGGTCCCGCCCCTCCGGCGCAACCGCCCCCGGCCGGGCCCACCGCTCCCCCACCCCGTCGGATCGCGGCCACCCGGCGCGGGGCGTCCCCGCGGCCGCCGGGACGCCCCGCGGCGCGAGGTCACCGTCTCTCCCGAGGTCACAACCTCTCGACGTTCGGTCCCCGGCAGCGGTTGCGGGTGTCGAAGACGAGGGCGCTCGCCCGCTGGACGAGCTCGTAGTCGAAGCAGTCGTGGTCGGTGAGGACCACCACCGCGTCCGCCGCCGCCAGCTCCCGCTCGGAGAACGCGACGACCTCGATGCCCTGCGGCAGCAAAAAGCAGTCCACGTGCGGGTCGGCGGCTCGCACGTCCGCGCCCAGCTTGCGAAGACCCCTGACCACGTCGATCGCGGGTGACTCGCGGCAGTCTCCGGCGTTCTTCTTGTACGCGAGGCCGAGCGCGAGCACCCGGCTGCCGTTGACCGGCTTGCGCAACCGGTTCAGCGCGAGTCCGATCCGGCGCACGACATGGTCCGGCATGTGGTCGTTGATGTCGTTGGCCAGCTCCACGAACTGGAAGTTGTGCCCCAGGCTGCGCTTGACCTTCCACGACAGGTATGAGGGGTCGATCGGCAGGCAGTGCCCGCCGACGCCGGGCCCGGGGGTGAAGCGCATATATCCGAACGGCTTGGTGGAGGCGGCGTCGATGGCCTCCCAGACGTCGATGCCGAGTTGCTCGGCGAAGATCGAGAGTTCGTTCACGAGGGCGATGTTGACGTGCCTGAAGGTGTTCTCCAGGAGCTTGCACAGCTCGGCCACCTGCGGCGAGGAGACCGGGACCACCTCGTCCACTATCCTCGCGTAGAACGCCTCGACCCTCTCCAGGGACGTCCCGTCGATCCCGGAGACGACCTTCGGCGTGTTCTTCAGGCGCCAGCGCGCGTTGCCCGGGTCGATTCGCTCGGGGCTGTAGCCCAGATGGAAGTCCTGTGGTGCCCGCAGCCCTGAGCCCTCCTCCAGCAGCGGCAGTAGATACTCCTCGGTGGTCCCCGGATAGGTGGTGGACTCCAGAACCACCGTGGCGCCCCGCCGCAGCAGCGGGGCGAGCGACTCCCCCGCCGCGCCGATGTGGCGCAGGTCGGGAACGCCCTCGCGCAAAGGCGTCGGCACGGTTATCACGCAGACGTCGAACCCCTCGGCGGCGGCGTAGTCGGCGCCGGCCAGGTATCGGCCGGACCGGTGGGCCAGGGCCAGCGTCTCGTCGTCGACGTCCTCGACGTATGACTCGGCGGCGTTGAGGCGCTTGACCCGCCACTCGTCCAGATCGATTCCCACGACGTCGAAGCCCGCCATGACGGCCCCCATCGCAAGTGGCAGGCCGACATACCCCTGGCCGATCACAACCAATTTCTCTTTCACGGCAGAACCCCCGTCGATTCGGGACAAGACACAACCTCGACTGTAAGAGTCCCGCTTTCCCGCACCGCCGATCCCACCATCTTCCGGGCGTGTCGCCCAGAGTCCGGGGCCGCTCAAACCCCGCGCACCAGGCCGGGTCGGCCGCCGATAACAGCACCAAAACCTTGAAAAACTACACAATCATTTCAAACATAATTTTATATATTTTATGCCCATACTGTGGAGTGCCGACGGGAGGGACGAGCGGGTACGGGGACGAAACCGGACCACCTCCACCCGCTCTCGGAGACTCCTTCAAACAGGACTGATGCCATTTTAACGTTGAAAATAGGCAATATTCGGAAGTATTAGTGAGTAAATTTTCCATCAGCCGCACACCAACATGCGCTTTTCCCTGCCGCACGCGAGCCCGCGCACGCCAACCGCCACGGCAGAGTCGTCAGCGTGTTACGTGACACCTTTTCAGTGACGTGACGATAATCCGACAATTTCTCTCAACATCCACCTCTAGTCGCCTCTCGCGATTAATGCAATAAATCACAAGGGGCTCGACAAAAAGCTCAATTTTTCATTCATGACAGATCACAGGCGACGGGCAACACCGGACGTCTGACGCATCACGAGATCAGTGAGGAGTTGTGTCGCATGTCCAAAACCGTTCGCGACGCGCTCGACCAGACGGCCGGCACGACCGCGACCATGATCGACACCGGAGGGGCCCGGAGCCGGCCGCTCCTCCGGCTCCGCCCGCCCCGCCCGCGGGGTTCCGCCGGCCGCGTCCTTTTGAAGGCGGCCGTGGCAGCCGTCCTCGCGATGGGCGCGGTCGCCGGCACCCCCGGCGGCGCGAGCGCGGCCGATCCGGTGAACATCGGCAGCGCCGCGCCGTTCGGGGTGCTGGCGGCCGCGGTCACCAACGTGAACTCCACGACGGTCACCGGCAACCTGGGGGTGAGCCCGGGAACCGCGGTGACCGGCTTCCCGCCCGGCACGGTCTCGGGGACCAAACAGATAGGAAACGCCACCGCGGCGCAGGCCAAGGCCGACGCGACCGGCGCCTACAACGACGCCGCCGGGCGCACGCCCGACGCCACGGTGGCCGCCCAGCTGGGCGGGACGACCAAGGGGCCGGGTGTCTACAACTCCGTCACCGGGAGTTTCTCGATCAGCGGGACGCTCGCCCTCGACGCGCAGGGCGACCCGAACGCCGTCTTCATCTTCCAGGCCTCCAGCCTCGACGCGGCGAACATCAGCAACATCAGCCTCCAGCGCGGAGCCCAGGCCGACAACCTCTTCTGGCAGATCAGCGGCTCGGCGACGCTGGGCACGTACTGCACCTTCCGCGGCAACATCCTGGCGCAGGGCACGGTCGCGATCGGCAGCGGGGCCAACGTCAACGGCCGCGTCTTCGCGCTCAACGGCACGGCCGCCATTCAGGGCACCGGTAGCCTGCCGTTCACCCGCGTCACCGTACCGAACGACCCGCCGACCACCACGACCCTGACCTCCTCGGCCGACCCCGCCTGGAGAGGGGACCCGGTCACCCTGACGGCGGCGGTGCACCAGGTCAGCGGTACGGTCGTCCCCGCCGGCGAAGTGGTCTTCAAGGACGGCTCGACGGTCCTCGGTTCGGCCTTTCAGACCGATGGCATCCCCGCCAGGATCACGGTCTCCGATCTCTCCGGGGGAGATCACAGCATCGTCGCCGTCTATCTCGGAGGGGACACCTTCGACAACGAGGCTTTGATCCACTTCGCGCCGAGCACGTCACCACCCGTCATCCAGACCATCTCGGACAGCCTGTGGAACAGCGCCGGGGTGCCCGCGGTCCCCGCGTACCCCGACGCGCAAGGGGTCACCCTCGGCGTCAAGTTCAGGGCGGCGACGAGCGGGACCGTGACCGGCATCCGGTTCTACAAGGGCCCGCAGAACACCGGCACCCACATCGGCAGCCTGTGGACGAGTGGTGGCACCCTCCTGGCCAGCGCCACCTTCACCGGCGAGACCGCCACCGGCTGGCAGGAGGTCAGCTTCTCGACACCGGTGGCGATCACCGCCAACACCACCTACATCGCCTCGTACTACGCTCCGGTCGGCCGCTACGCGACGACCCGCCCCTACTTCACCTCCGCGTACGTCAACGGCCTGCTCACCGCCCTCGCCAACGGCACGGGAGGCGGCAACGGCGTCTACACCTACGGGGCGGCGAACGCCTTTCCGGCCAGCAGCTACCAGCTGACGAACTACTGGGTGGACGTCGTGTTCATCCCGACGGACAGCCTGTGGGACAGGGTGGCGGTGCCCAGCGTCCCGTCGCAACCCGATCCGCAGGGGATCGCCCTCGGTGTCAAGTTCAAGGCGGCGACGAACGGGAAGGTGAGCGGGATCCGGTTCTACAAGGGCCCGCAGAACACCGGCGTCCACACCGCCAGCCTGTGGGGGATCGACGGCACACTCCTGGCCAGCGCCGTGTTCTCAGGCGAGAGCGCCACCGGCTGGCAGCAGGTGAACTTCTCACAGCCCGTCGACGTCACCGGCGGCACCACCTACGTCGCGTCCTACCACACCACATCCGGCAACTACTCGACGGACCGCCCGTACTTCACCTCTCAGTACGTCAACGGCGCCCTCACCGCCCTGGCCGACGGCGCCGTGGGCGGCAACGGTGTCTTCACCTACAACGCGAACAACATCTTCCCGACGAGCAACTACCAGGCGACGAACTACTGGGTCGACCCGATCTTCCACAGCTGACACGATGCTCGCGTGACCGGTGCCCCCGTGGCACGGGTCCGGTGTCAGGGCGTCCGCTCCTTGAGCGGACGCCACCACCGCGGGTTGTCCCGATACCACCGGATCACCTCGGCCAGGCCGTCGCCGAAGTCCTTGCGAGGCTCGTAGCCGATGGCCCGGATCTTCGTCCAGTCGACGGAGTAGCGGCGGTCGTGCCCGAGCCGGTCGGCCACCGGCTCGACCGCCTCCCAGCCCGTGCCGAGCGCGGCCAGCAGCCGCCCGGTCAGCTCCCGGTTGGTCAACTCGACGCCGCCGCCGATGTTGTAGACCTCGCCGGGCGCCCCCTTCTCCAGCACCGTCTGGATGCCCCTGCAGTGGTCGTCGACGTGCAGCCAGTCGCGCACGTTGAGCCCGTCACCGTAGAGCGGGACCTTCTCGCCGCCGAGGAGGTTGGTGACGAAGAGCGGGATCATCTTCTCGGGATGCTGGTAGGGGCCGTAGTTGTTGGAACAGCGGGTCACCCGGACGTCAAGCCCGTGGGTGCGGTGGTAGGCGCGGCAAAGCATGTCGCCGCCCGCCTTCGCCGCCGAGTAGGGCGAGTTCGGCAGCGGCGGTTCGCTCTCGCTCCAGGACCCCTCCTCGATCGAGCCGTACACCTCGTCGGTGGAGACCTGAAGGAACGTGCGGACTTCGCCCTCCAGCGCGGCCTGGAGAAGTCGCTGTGTCCCCAGCACGTTCGTCGTCACGAAGTCGCCCGCGCCGGCGATGGACCGGTCGACGTGGCTCTCCGCCGCGAAGTTCACGACCACGTCGTGGCCGGGGACGACGTCCGCGAGGAGCCGCGCGTCGGTGATGTCGCCCCGCACGAACGCGTAACCGGGGTGGCCGTCGAGGGGGGCGAGGTTGGCGAGGTTGCCCGCGTAGGTGAGCTTGTCCAGAACGGTGACCTGTGTGCCCTCGCAGCCGGGCCAGGAGCCGAGCAGCAGGGACCTGACGTAGTGGGACCCGATGAACCCGGCTCCGCCGGTGACGAGGACTCTCACGCGCGCACCTGGATCCTGCTGTGGTCGCCCACCATGAGCTCGTGGGTGTTGGAGACGCCGGCCGCGCGGCTGACCTCGACGCTGCGCCCGATCAGGGAGTGCGCGATGCGCGAGACGCCCTGCACGGAGGAGCCGTCGAGCACGATGGAGTATTCGATCTCGGCGCTGCCGACCAGGCAGCCGGAGCCGATCGAGGTGAAGGGGCCGACATAGGAGGAGAAGATCTTGGTGTCCGCGCCGATCACGATCGGACCGCGAAGGATCGAGTTCTCCACCACCGCGCCCGGCTCGACGACGACCCGCCCGGTGATCTCACTCAGGTCGTCCACGACGCCCCTGATGTCGGGCTCGACGCGTTCGAGGACGATGCGGTTGCACTCCAGCATGTCCTGGAGGCGCCCGGTGTCCTTCCAGTAACCACTCACAAGATGCGAGTGGACGCGGAAGCCGTTGTCGAGGAGCCACGCGACGGCGTCCGTGATCTCCAGCTCGCCGCGCGCCGACGGGGTGATCGCCCGGACCGCCTCGTGGATCGCCGGGGAGAAGATGTAGACCCCGACGATCGCGAGGTCGCTGCGCGGGTGCTCCGGCTTCTCCTCCAGCCCGAGGATCTCGCCTTCCGGCCCTATCTCGGCCACTCCGTAGAACTGCGGTTCGGCGACCCTGGTGAGCAGGATCTGCGCGTCGTGGTCGGCCAGGCGGAAGGCGTCCACCAGATCGGTGATGCCGTCCACCAGGAAGTTGTCCCCCAGATACATCACGAACGGTTCGTCGGCGAGGAACTCCCTGGCGATCAGGACGCAGTGCGCCAGCCCGAGGGGAGCCTCCTGGGGGATGTACGTGACGTCCAGCCCGAACCGCGAGCCGTCGCCCACGGCGTCCCGGATCTCGTGGCCCGTGTCGCCGACGACGATGCCCACGTCGGTGATGCCGGCCTGCCGGATCGCCTCAAGCCCGTAATAGAGCACCGGTTTGTTGGCGACCGGGACCAGTTGTTTCGCCGAGGTATGGGTCAGCGGGCGCAACCTCGTTCCCTTACCGCCCGCCAGAACGAGTGCCTTCAACGCTCTTCGAGTCCTTCCGCGAAGAACACATGACCGTGTGGCCACATGTCCGCCCGATTTTACAGGAACCCGAAATCGACGCCTCTTCACCGGCTCACACCTTTACTGAAGAGCGTACGGCGTATTGCCGATTTCACACTTTTCCTCGGTCACGGAACACCCACGCCCGGTTTATCGCGTAACTCAGCGGCGGACTCGTCACTATCACCATCCCCTGGGCCACCATGATCGGGACCCCGGCGAGTTCCACCAGAAGCGGGACCCCGATGACGGACGCCGCGAGGAAGCTCAGCCCGACCACGTAGAACCGCAGGTATCCCGCCGGCCAGGAGTACCCGGAGTCGCGGAAGACCACCAGCCTGTACCAGGGGTAGACGATCGCCACGGTCATCAGGTGACTGACCACGACCAGGAAAAGATAGGGAACGCCATCTTCAAAGGCCAGCAATCCTAAGCCGAGGAGAACGTAATAGACCATAGCCGTCATGGCGCCGGCGAACAGATATGTGATGCGGTGGCCACCAAAGGCCGAGATCACAGCCGGCCGCCCGAAATGCGGGTTATTGTCACGGACGGTTCCACCTTCGACTTCAACCATGTGACGGCCGCTCCGGATCGTGGTCAGACATTGGGATGAAACAGGATTGTAGTGGGCGACAAGAAATAATCGGGGGATCAATGTCGGTGTCGGTGATTATTCCGTGTTACCGCTCAGCGCGGACCCTTCCGGCGCTGGTGGACAGGCTCATGCCGGTCCTTCACGGCCTGGCCGTCCGGCACGAGGTGATCCTCGTCGTCGACGGAAGCCCGGACGACACGTGGGAGACCGCCGCGGAGCTGGCCCGCCGGGTCGACGCCGTCCGGGCGATCCGCCTGTCCCGGAACTACGGGCAGCACAACGCGCTGGTCGCCGGCATCAGGGAGGCGGCGTTCGAGGTCGTCGTCACCATGGACGACGACCTGCAACATCCCCCCGAGCAGATTCCCCTCCTCCTGGCCGCGCTCGAAGGCGACCGCCTCGACCTGGTGTACGGCGTCCCGCACGACGAGGAGCACGGGTTCCTGCGAAGTCTCGCGTCCCGGTCGGTCAAGGCCGCCATGGCCGGCGCGCTGGGCATCCGCACCGCGCGTACGATCAGCGCCTTCCGGGCCCTGCGCACGCACATGCGCGACGGGTTCGAGGGCCTGTCGGGACCGCACGCGTCGGTCGACGTGGCCCTGTCATGGGCCACCACGCAGGTGGGCTCCGTCGGCGTGCGCATGAACGAGCGCGACCACGGGCGATCGAACTACACGCCGCGCCTGCTGGTCGGGCACGCGATGAACATGCTTCTCGGTTACAGCACCGCTCCGCTCCGCGCGGCGAGCTATCTCGGATTCCTCGTCGGTATGATCGGCCTGCTGCTGGGGGGCGCCGTCCTGTGGCGTTTCGCCGCGGGCGACACCACGGTGGCCGGGTTCACCACCGTCGCCTCGATGGTCGCACTCTTCTCCTCCGCCCAGCTGGTGTCCATCGGAGTCCTCGGTGAGTACATCGGCCGCATTCACGGAAACGGCATGGGCCGTCCGACGTACGTGGTGCGCGAGCGCGTCGGGTCGTCCGCCGCCGATCTTCCCCTGCGGCCCGGCGGCCCTGGCGTTCCCGCACGCGCAGGAGCCGGTTCCGGACCAGATGAACGGTGAGGAGGGTCTGGACGGGCTCGAATCCGTACCTCGCCCATGCCCTCTGCACCCGCGTGTTGTGTCCCTGGGTGGAGATGACGACCTCCGCCGCGCCGCGCGCCAGCGCGCGCTCCTCGACGGCCCTGAGCAGGTGGGCGTAGAGACCACGCCCCTGTGAGCCGGAGACCACTCCGGCCAGGAGGATCTCCGTCCGGGGACCGTCCTGCTCCAACGTGGCCAGCCCCAGCGGGCGAGGCCCCTCCACTCCCGCGCCTCGATCCTCCAGTGTCAGGCACTCCCCCTCCGCGGACGACCTCAGTGCCCATTCCCGGTAGCCCGCCAGGGCCTCGGCCGCGTCGAACAGCGGATTGGCCAGATAGTGGTTCCCGTACACGCCGAAGATGTCGGAGACCAGCGCCTCCACCGCGGCGGGACCGGCCGGCTCCGACGTCCGCAGCCCGGGTGACGGAGCAGGCCCGCGTCCCTCTCCCGCGCGCAGGCGCCAGTACACGAGGGAGTCCGCGAACACGGCGGTCCGGCCGAGCGCGGTCAGCTTCGCGAACCAGCCGACGTGTTCCGCCGGATACCGGAGCACGACGACGTCCGCGACCGACCCCAGGAGCGCCTCGCGGACCGCGGAGAACGGCGCCCCGGACTCCAGGGGGACGGTGAGGCGCTCCACGGAACATCCGAACCTGGCCGATTCCAGCGGCGACTCCACGGTCCGTACGGCCCGCGCCTCGATCACGTCGCGCCAGGCCATCAGCTCACCTCGTAGGACCGGACGGCGTCGATCACTCGCGCCACGCCCGTCTCGTCCAGGTCGGCGTAGAGCGGCAGCCGCACGAGGCGGTCGGCGACCCTGTCCGCGACCGGGCAGCCCCCCGGGGCCACGCGACCGAACCTCACCCCTGCGGGCGCGGCGTGCAGGGGCTGGTAGTGGAACGTCGCCTGCACGCCTTCCCTCCGGAGATGGTCGATGAAGGCCCGGCGGTTCTCCAGATCCGGGAACAGCAGGTAGTACAGGTGCGCCGGATGCGCGCAGCCGTCGGGGATCGTCGGCCGGGAGATCCCGTTCCCCCTCGCCCAGTCCGCCAACTCCTCGTGGTACCGGTACCAGACGGCGTGGCGCCGGGACTGGATCTCGTGGAACGACTCCAGCTGCGAGGTCAGCTGTGAGGCCAGGACGTCGGACAGCAGGTAGCTGGAGCCGATGTCGACCCATCGGTACTTGTCGACCTGACCGCGGAAGAACCGGCTGCGGTCGCTGCCCTTCTCCCGGATGACCTCGGCGCGCGCGACGAGACCGGCGTCGTTCAGCAGCAGCGCGCCGCCCTCCCCGCACTGCACGTTCTTCGTCTCGTGGAAGCTCTGCGCGGCCATGCTGCCGAACGATCCGAGCGGCCGGCCTCGATAGGACCCGCCCAGGCCGTGGGCGTTGTCCTCGATGAGGGTGAGGCCGTGCCGGTCGCAGAGTTCGGCGATCTCCTCCATCGCGCACGCGATGCCCGCGTAGTGGACGACCACGACGGCCCGCGTGCGATCGGTGATCGCCGCTTCGATCAGCCGCTCGTCCACGTTGAGGGTGTCGGGCCTGCAGTCGACGAAGACCGGGACCGCCCCGCGCAGCGCATAGGCGTTGGCCGTCGACGTGAAGGTGAACGACGGCATGATCACCTCATCGCCGGCCCGGAGATCCAGGAGGATCGCCGACATCTCCAGCGCGTGCGTGCAGGAGGTGGTCAGCAGCACCTGGCCCGCCCCGGTGATCTTTCCGAGGATCTCCGCGGCCCGCCGGGTGAACGGCCCGTCTCCGCAGGTGGATCGCCGGCGCACGGCCTCCCCCAGGTAGTCCAGCTCGTTCACCGAGATGTGCGTCCTGTTGAAGGGGATCGTCTTCAGGTCGGTTGCGTTCACGGCCGAAGTGAACAACGAAAGTACCGGCCGACACGCGTCGCGCCGTCGTTACTTGGCGATCCATTACGCAAGTCTTAGGTCACGCCGATCCGTCCGGGATCCGGTAGACGGCGCAGTCGCCGGAGCGGAACCGCAGTTCCGCGAAGTCCCCGATCCCGGAGGCCGGTCCGGTGCGGCGTTCGTCGACGAAGAGCCAGCGCACCCCGTAACGCTCCCGCAGGTACCGGACGGCGGCCGCCGACGGTTCGCCGAAGGCCGCGTCGTTCGACCGGATCCGTTCCTCGTCCCAGAACGGCAGCCGCTCGGGGAGCAGTCCTTCATGCCAGCGGCTCAGGTTCGTGGCCGTGTACAGCCATCCCTCGACCAGGACATGCCGCTCCGACAGCGCGGCCACCCATGCCTGGCCGCTGTCGCACGGGCTCTCGTACCCCCAGCGGCAATGCGCGTTCGTGGCGATCAGATCGCCGGGATCCGACCGGGCGCGCAGCCATCGTCCGGCCTCCAGAGCGCCTTGGGGAATCTCCCTGGGCTCCGTCACCGTCGCGGCGGCGTTCCCGGCAGCGCCCCCGGCGATGCGGTCCGCGACCGACAGGACGCGTGCGTGCAGATCGGCGGGAAGGCCGATGCCCGCGAGCATGACGGTCACCAGAGCCCACGCGCGAAGAGCCCCCCTCGCGGGGATCAGGACAGCCACCAGCAGCAGGCCGACGACCAGCAGGGCGAGGTAGGGCCGGTACAGGAGGGTGTCCGGCAGGCCCGGTCCGAGCGGAACCCTGACGCCGCACAGGAGGGGGATGAGATACGCGGCGACCGCCCCCGCGCCGGCCCAGCACATCGCCGTCCGGGGCGATATCCGCGCCCGCCGCAGGAGGACGAGGGTCCCGTGGACCGTGACACACGCTAGGTAGGGGTAGGCGCCCCAGAGGAAGAAGAGCTGGCTGCGGCTGGGATGGCCGAGGAGCAGCGTCCCGCCGAACCCCGCCGCGCCGATGCCGAGCATGAGGATCGTCCCGGGACGTACGAGCAGCCGCGGCCTGCTCAGCAGTCCCAGGGCTCCGCACCACGCGACGACCCAGCAGAGCAGGCAGACCAATGTGATCCCCGCTACTGTGGCCGGCGGCGGCTCGGCCCCGTCTCCGAGGCCGGTCAGTTCCCTCCAGATCGTTCGCATGAAGGAGAAGGGGTCCACGCCCAGCCCCTGTTTCGCACCACCGAACAGCACGAACTGCGCGAAGAGGAAACACCCCGCGGTCATCGCGAGCATGCCGGCCGCGGACCACGGCGGTCGCCGTCGCCTGATCGCCTCGACCACGACCACCGCCGACAGACCCGCCCCGAGCAGGGGCAGATAGGTGGCCTTGGCTCCCATCACCGCCGACAGGAAGATCGCCAGCAGGAGCCACCGGCCGCCGTCGCGCCTCCGCTTCTCGAGAATGTCGAGGAAGAGCAGGACGATCGGAGCGAAGAGGAGGGCTCCGAAGGTCTGCGTGGGGCTTGTCCACGCGAGGTCAGGCACGCCTCCCCAGGAGAACGGCCCGTTCGTTCCCAGGTACAGGCTCGGAAACGCCGCGCAGATCGTAGCCGCGACGGTGAGCAGCCCCCCGGCCCACGAGCCGGTGACGCGCCGGCCGGTGGCCCCCGTCAACACGACGAACGCGGCCAGCATCGGCAGCATGCCCAGGCGGAGCAGCAGGACGAGAGGGTCGATGCCGGTGATCCAGCTCGCCGAGGCGAAGTGGGCGTAGACGAACCAGTGGTAGAACAGGGGCTCGCCGTCGACCATGGGGACGGTGAGGGGGAGGTGGTGTCTCGCCTCGCCGATCAGGGCCAGGTGGAAGGGCATGTCGGGAAAGGACGTCCCGGCCTCCGGCCAGGTGAGGGCATGGGTTCTGAAGTGCGACAGCGCACTCCAGACAGTGAGGCAGGCGATGGTCAGGGCCAGCGCCCAGGACCACCGGACGGGTGCCGCCCGGTGGGGACGGCCCTTCCAGTGCCCGCGCAGGCGAGGAACGGTCAGGAAGAGGGTGTAGGTGGCGACGGGCCAGGCCAGCACGAGCAGGGGCAGGCCAAGGGCGCGGGCGGGGATGTAGGTGAAGATCTCCAGGGCATAGCCCAGGGCGGTGCCCAGCGCGATCTCCTCGACCAGGGTGCGGTCACCGGGGTAGGTGGCGCGGATGATCAGCACGCCGGGCAGCGCCAGGCCGAGAGTGAGGTAGGCGGTGAACAGGGCGATGTCGATGGCCGGGACGCCGTACCGGAGCAGGGTGGCCGTGGTGAGGACGGCCACGAAGGCTGCGGGCAGCCAGCGTGAGAGGCGGGCCTGACACCGCTCGCCAGAGGCGGGCGCGTACGTCTGAGCGGTTTTCGCAGGTGATGGGCTCGGCATGGAAGCGGGAGCGGGCGATGTCGTGTCCATGAGCGCAAGCATGCTGGCCTGAGCCTCTCTGGCGATTCCGGACGCAGGCTCTCGGTTGTTTCCTTGCCAGCCCTTTATACGGAGGGCAAAGGCGACCCGCTCGATTACTGCGGCTGTCCGTGACCGCGGGCGGCGACGTCGGTCGGCCGGGCCGATACGCCGTCGTGCCGGTTCGGCGGTCTCGCATTTTTTGCGGGGATTTAAGCAATCGGGCGATGGCGTATCCGGCCGGTGCGATGTATCGGGCCATTAAAGTCGTCGGGCGATGACCACTCCCGCCGCCCGCTTCCCGCATCAAAGAGCCGACCTGCCTTCGGCGTGCGAAACCCCCGCTCCGGCCACGACATCATACGGGTGATTCTCTGTGGAATACATGATCATTGCAATCGCCGCGGTACTGCTCGCCTTTCTCGTTCGGGCGGGTCTCGGCGCACGGGTGGCCCGGCGTGCCCTGTGGATGCTGATGCTGGCCTTCGCCGCGCGACTGCTCATCCATGTCCTCGTGATGCGGTCCAACTCCATCGCGTACGGCGGAGACAACTTCGTCTACGAGGGCAGAGCCCTGGAGATCGTGGCGTACTGGCAGCGTGAGGGCTTCACGTTCGTCACCTCGGAGCAGATCGACAGCCTCTATTCCGTGGCGGTGCCCTGCAACCTCTTTGCGATGATCATATATCTGTGCGATGGACCCGCCCCCCTGGCCTGCACCGCCTTCGTGGCGCTCATCGCCTGCGGACTGTGCGTCGTCATGTACAGGTTCGCACGGCTCATCGGCGCCGACGAGCGCGCGGCGTTCAGGCTCATGACACTGATCGCATTCATGCCGGCGTTCATGCTGCACACCTCCGACACCTTCAAGGACGGATTCAACGCGTTTCTCGTCATAACCTGTCTCAGCCTCACCGCTTCGAACGTCCAGCATTTCGACATACGTAAACTACTTCTTCTCGGGCCGCTGCTGTGGGCGCTCTGGAACGTGCGCCCCTATATGGTTCTCATCTGCGCGATACCGCTGCTTCTCGGCCTGACGGGCCTCCGGCGCGCTTTTCCGCTGTGCGTGCTGGCCATCCTGGCCACACTCCTGACGCCTGTCCTGATATTTCCTGATGTGGTGGAAAGTACGCCACTCGCCGTGGTACAGGAGCAACTGGAGCACGGACAGTCGGAGACTTTCCGCCACGCCAATGCCGAGGGTGGTTCGGGGGTCGTGTTCGACGACGGCGGCGATCCGTGGAGCGCGTTCCTGCCGAAACTGGTCTACACGCTTCTCTCCCCGTTCCCCTGGATGGACGGCAGCCTGGTACTACAGCTGGCGAAGGCCGAGACGGTGTTGTGGTACTACCTGCTGTGGTGCGCGATCTTCGGGGTCCGTCGAATGTGGGGTGAGAACCGCAGCATGCTGCTGATCCTGCTGCTCTTCGCCGTGCCGTGCACGATCGCGTACGCGACCACCATGTCCAACATCGGCCTTATCTTCCGGCAGCGAATGCCGATCGTCATGGTCGTGAGCCTGCTGTCCGCGGTCGCCTGGACCAGGGTCCCCCAGAAGCGGTGGCAGCTCGTCTCCGACGCGGGAACGGGGCCGGACACCGCCGATTCGACGGTGTCCGGCCACCCGTCCGGCACGGCGGGGAGGGCGTCGGCCGGGATCTCGCGAGTGCGGTGAGGCTAGTCCACGGCGAACACCACGTCGACCCAGTAGTTGCTGGCCTGGGAGGTGCTGACCGGGAAGAGATTCGCCGCGCCGTAGGTGTAGACGCCGTTGCCTCCCACCGCGCCGCTGGCCGGCGCGATGAGCGGTTCGCTCGTGTACTGCACATTGAAATACGGTCGAGTCAGCGAATAATTACCAGACAAAGTGTTGTAAGAGACCACATACTTTGTGTTCTCCGTCACCGGGACGGGCGTGTTGAAGTTCACCTGCTGCCACCCGCTCGCCGTCTCGTTGGTGAAGGTCGCGCTGGCGAGCAGCTTCCCGTCACTCGTCCACAGACTCCCGACATGCGCCCCGGTGTTCTTGACGCCCTTGTAGAAACGGACACCCCTGATACTGCCGCTCGTCATCGCCTGGAACTTGACGCCGACGGTGACGGGCTGATTGTCGGGATGGGAGGTGACCGCGGGCGTCGCCGTCTTCTCCCAGAGGCTCGTGAACGGCACGAACAGCACGTCGACCCAGTAGTTGCTCGCCTGGTAGGTGCTGGTCGGGAAGGTGCTCGTCGCACCGTAGGTGTAGACGCCGTTGCCCCCCTCGTCACCGTTGCCCAGCGCGACAAGCGGGCCGTTCGTGTACGGCTGGGTGAAGTACGAGGATGTCAGCGAGTAGAACCCCGAGCTCGTGAAGTACGAGGCGATGTACGTCGCGTGGGCGGTCACCGCGACCGGGGTGCCGAAGCGCACCTGTTGCCACCCGCTCGCCGTCTCGCCTGTGAAGGTCGCGCTGGCGAGCAACTGCCCGTCGCTCGTCCACAGGGCCCCGACATGCGTCCCGGTGTTCTTGGCGCCCTTGTAGAAACGGATGCCCTCGATGTTGCCATCGGTCAGCGCCTGGAACTTGACACCGACCGTCACGGCTTTGGGGTCGTTCTGCGACGGGACCTGCGGAACCGTCTGATCGTCCCACAGGCTCCTGACCGGGACGAACAGCACGTCGACCCAGTAGTTGCTGGCCCGGTAGGTACGGGTCGGGAAGGTGCTCGTCGCGCTGTAGGTGTAGACGCCGTTACCGATCTGCACGCTGCTGGCCGGCACCACGAACGGGCCGTTCGTGTACTGCGTGGTGAAGTAGGGAACCGTTGTCGAGTAGTTCCCGGATGTCGTGTGATACGAGGCGACATACGTCGTGCCGGCGGTCACCGCGACCGGCGTGTCGAAGTCCACCTGCTGCCACCCGCTCCCCGTCTCGCCGGTGAACGTGGCTCTCGCCAGGAGTTGCCCGCTCGCGCTCCAGAGGTTCCCGGTGTGCGTTCCCGTGTTGAGCACGCCCTTGTAGAACCTGACGCCCCTGATGATGCCCGCTGTCGTGGTCTGGAACTGCACCCCGAGCTCGACCGGAACGGGGTCGTTGGCCGAGTTGACGGCGGGCACGGCACTGGGCGGCCAGATGGTGCAGGCGTTACACGACGTGTTGACGGTGACGGTGATCGTGGTCGGGATCACCTGGAGGTTGCCGATGTCGTCGACCGCCCGAACCGCGATCGTCGTGGTTCCCGTGGTCTGGGGCGTCCAGCGGTACTGCCAGTTCTCCCGGCCCGTCGCCGGAAACCACCGGTTACCGCCGTCGATCGAGACCTCGATTCCGGCCACGACGCCGCCCCCGGTGTCGGCCGCCGTTCCTTTGATCACGACGGTCGTCAGCTCGGGCAGGGTGACTCCGTTCGACGGGCTCGTGATCGTCGACGTGGGAGGGCTGGTGTCCGTCGACGCGGTGGCCGGGACCAGCCCCGGCTGGAGGCTGGCGGGCTGGGAGTGCATGTCGGCGAGGAGGTTGACCGTCGCCTGCTGCATCCGGATGTCGGCGGGGGGGCCCGCTCGATCGTGGTTGGCGTCCAGCCCCCACGACCACTGGACGGTCCCCGCGCCGAAGACGAGCGCACCGCTGGAGGCCCGGTAGAGCGTCAGGTTGTGGTTCGCGGTGCCGAGACCGTACGTACTGCCGTAGTCGAGCAGGTATTTGGAGACGAGGTTCATGATCGTGCTTGAATACCTGGCCACGCCCGGCGGTTCGGACCCGTTGCTGGGCGACACATCCCATTCATAGCCGAGCGTCCCTGTGGGGAAGACGGCCGTCTGCCCGGGAGAGAGGTTCGCCACGGAGGTGTTGCGCCAGATTCGCATCTTGCTGAAGTCGGCCGGCACGGTTATCGCGTCGTTGGAGACGCCGTTGACCCTGAACCACGTCCCGTTCAGCGCGTTCTCCGGCCTGCCGCCGTTCGAGGGCGGGGAGAATCGTGGATCACGCCACGATCCGGTCCACTGAGGGCTTGGGTCGATCTTGGCGTTCGCCAGCGTCTCCTTGTAGCAGACGAAGGTTCTGAAGGGGGTCCCGTCGCTCAGGGCCTGCTCCCAGCGCCCCTTCCAGAACCCCTCGTTCCCGGAGAAGAAGGTTATGTTGACGCCGTTGTCCCGGGCGTTCGTGACGTTGTCCCGCATGTCGTCGGACCAGTACTCGTCATGGCCGACGGAGAGAAAGACCCTGTGGTTGAGAATCTGCTGACCGCGCATCGCGGTGTCGATACTGCTGGTGTAGCTGACGTCGTAGCCGTTGGCCTCGATCCATCTGATCATGGGGTATTCGGCGTTGAAGAACCAGCTCTCCACCGAACCGCCACAGCAGCTGGAGACGCGCGTGATGAACGGCCGGTTGTAACTGACCTTGTAGGCCCGCCCCGCCGGAACGCTCGCCGAGTAGAGACTGCTGCCACCGTACTTGTTGTACGCCTGCCAGGTGCTGTCGGAGGTCTGCAGCAGCAGGTCCGACCCGCGTTCGTCGTCCCGGATCACGAATATCATCTGGCTGGCACCGGGTGTCGCGTCATCCCGGATCAGGTTCGCGATGTAGACCCCCGAGACGGCGTCGGCCGGCACGGCCCACGAGGCCGAGACCGCCCAGGTCCCGCAGTCGACCAGTGCGGTCACCGCATCCGTGAGGCAGGGCGGCTGCGCCTGGGGCAGCGGGACCGAGGGAGTGAGCGTTGTGATCTTTCGTGCGCCCATGCCGCCGTAGTAGCCGATGCGGTAGACGTCCACGTGGTAGGCGGTCGCCGTAGTGTCCACCTTGAACTGGACGGTCTCCCCCTTGTCGACGCTCATCTGGGTCGCGTACCCCTGGATGTTGCTGCTGCCGGCTCCCGGTATGTCCCATTCGCTGGACGGGTTGCCGGGCAGGCTGTTCTCCAGACAGATGACAGAGGTCAACGGGCAGTCCGCGTGGAGCGACCGGGAGCGGGACTTCCCCTCCCCCGCGCCTTCCACGGGGTGGCCACGCAGACCGAGCCGAGCGAGCCTCCGCTCCAGTGCGCGGCCTCGGCGAGCGTCCGGCGGCGGTGGCGCCTCGATCTCCGCGGCCCGGTGTCCGGCGGGCCGTGTCCGCTCCGGTCCGGCGGCGGCACCGGGTACGGGAGCGGGCCGCTCGGCCTCGATGCCAGTCACCGGACTGGGAGTGACGTCCGGACCGGCCGGTACGCCTCCGTCCTCGCGGCGCTGGAACTCGACGTCCCACGCGGTGTCCCCTTCCCGCGAGGCACCGATATCGGGCACCGGCGCCCAGCCCGCGCCGAGCAGGCCGATCAGGACAAGGAGACCTGCCCCGAGGACGACTGGTGAGGGCGGCTGCGACCATCGCCGGGCCTTCTTCACATCAGCTGGACCACCTGACATGTGTGACCTCCCGGTAGCACTACCTGTGGCGAACTCTCCGCCCGGGCCAGAGCCGCGGGCAGAGGGAAAGATAATCACAGCCGCCCTTCAGTAGAAATTAAGCTTGAATATCGGCGATTTACCCACAATGCAGACAGTCGTTCTAATATCGCATTTAAAGATCATTTTTGATATGAATTTAAATCAAACTTTGAGAGGTCTACGGCAATTAGCCCGGTTGCCGTTAATCCTCGAACAAAGGACTGTCAAGGAAACAGCCGAGAGCCTGCGTCCGGAATCGCCCGGGAGGCTCAGGTCAGCATGCTTGCGCTCATGAACACGACGTCGCCCGCTCCCGCCCGCACGCCGACCCGAGGAGCAGCAGGCCGGTCAGGAGGACAGGGATGAGGATCCTTCATATCGGGTACCGGCTCCCCCCCGAGCCAGGGGGGAAGGAGCGCTACATCGAGCACCTCACTCATGAGCAGATGCTGCGGGGACACGAGGTGGTCGTCGCCCACCGGCGCGGAGACGTCCCGGACGGCGTCCGGACACTTCCCCTGGCACGGACCGGCGCCAGCCGCGCCGTCTCCAGGAGGTCGGACGTTATCGCCTTCGCCATGGAGTGCGCGCGGGCGCTTCGCCGGGAGCACCGAATCGACATCGTTCACGCGCACGGCGACCACCGTGAGGCGCTCGGTCTCGGCTCCGCCGCACGGCGGCTCGGCATCCCCCTCCTGCTGCACGTCCACGGTGCTCTCACTGTGCGTCACCGGCGGATCATGCCGTGGGCCTTCCGCCACACCGATGGATTCATCGTGTCCGGGGACCGGCCGCAGGAGGACCTGCTGGCGGTCGGCGTACCGGACCGGCGGATGTGGGTCGCACCGAGCGGCCTGAACCTCGACCGCCTCGCCCGGTTCCGGGAGAGTCATCCAGTCGAACCGGGATTGATCGTCAGTGTGGGCTCGCTGGTCGCGGTGAAGAACCACGCGCTGACCATCCAGGCCTTCCACCGGCTACGTGCCGTCCGCCCCGGCGTGCGCCTCATCATCGCCGGGGACGGCCCCGAGCGAGCCCGGCTTGAGCGGCTCGCCCAGCCGGGCCCGGGAATCGAGTTCGCCGGACACCTCCCCGCCGAGGACGTGTACTCGCTGGTGAGCCGGGCCCAGGTGGTCGTACACGCCTCCCACCGGCTTCCCACCATCGGGGAGGGCATTCCCACCGCCCCCCTGGAGGCTCTCGCGCTGGGCACCGCCGTCATCGTCTCGTCCGACGCCTCACTCGGCACGGCTGTGGCGGACAGCTCCGCCTACCGCGTCTTCCGGTCGGGATCCGTGGAGGACCTGGTGACCCACCTGCGATCGGTCCTCGACGACGAGGCGCTGTGCCTCCAGATGATCGAACGCGGTGTGCGGGCCGTGTCGAACCTCGACTGGCGGACGGTGAGCGACCGCATCGAGGAATGGTATGAGACGCTCATCGCCGACCGGTCCCTCGCCCCGGTGAGCGCGTCATGAGCGGCCTGCACGTCTGTGAAGTGATCAAGACGCTGGACGTGGGCGGCGCGGAGGTCCTGCTCGTCGAGAGGCTGCTCTCCGCTCCCCCGACGGGCAAGCGCTACACCGTCGTATGCCTGCGCGCCTCCACCCACGAGCTGAGCGGGCGGCTGCGATCGGCGGGTATCCGGGTCGTCGACCTCACCGCGTGCCCGCGCTGGCTCCGCCTGGCCCGCCTCGCGTGCGTGGTGCGAAGGCTGGAACCCGACGTTCTCAACATCCACTCCCCCCTTCCCGCGTCGCTCCTGCGGCCCGTGTCCCAGCTGTTGCGTCCTCGCCCGGCCCTGGTCTCGACGGTGCACAACGTGCGCTACCGCCTGCCGACGATGTTGCTCGACCGGGCGACGGGATGGCTGGACATCCGGACCGTGGCCGTCTCCCCGGAGGTCGCCCGCGCTCGCACCGGCAGGCGCTCGCGGAACCTGTCCGTTCGCGTGCACGGCGTCCACGTCGCTGAACAGCGCCGTTGGGCGGCTCGATCGGAACAGACGAGGCGAGAGTGGAACGTCTCCCCGGACACCTTCCTGATCGTGCACGTCGCCAACTTCCACGCGCAGAAGAACCACGAGCTACTCGTCGAAGCCGCGGCGAGGGTCGGGGAGCGAGACCCCCGTCCCCTGTTCCTGCTCGCCGGATCCGGTCCCCTGCACGCGCGGGTGGCTCGCCGGGTCGAGGCGCTCGGCCTGGGCAACGTGCGTCTGCTCGGTCACGTGCCCGACGCCGGCCGGCTCATCGCCTCCTCCGATCTGCTCGTGCTCAGTTCCTCCTACGAGGGGTTGCCCGTGGTCGTCATGGAGGCTCTCGCCGCGGGCGTGCCCGTCGTGTCCACCGCCGTGGGCGGAGTGCCCCATCTGATCGAGGACCAGAGGAACGGCCTCCTCGTCAAGCCGGGGGACCCCGCCGCCCTCGCCGAGGGCATCCTGCGGGCGACACAACCGGAGATCCACGCGCGCCTTCGCGAAGGAACGCGGGAAAGCGCGGAGCTCGTGGACATCAGCCGGGCGGCCGCCTGGTTCGACAGGCTCTACGACGAGGTCTGCTCGTAGGACATGGTCACCACTCTCGGACGTGCCGTCCACCGGATGCGCCCGCCTGGCGGGCGCCATCTGCGGACCTTCACATCGCTGACCGCCGCCGGCCTTGGCGAGGCGGTTCTTCCCACTCTCAGCCTGATCGCCCTGGTACGCCTGACGGGGAGTGAGACATCGGGTCAGGTCATCTTCGCCCAGTCTGTGGCGACCGTCTGGTTCCTCCTGTGCGATCCCTGCCTGGAGAACGCCGCCCAGCGATTCGTCCCCATCGAACAGCAGCGGAGCGGGCAGGGCTCCTCGCTGTTCATGCGCCTGATGCACTGGGACGTGGCGATCGGCGTGGCCGCGGCCTGTGTCGGCCTCGTGGCGGTGCTGGCCGCGCGCCTGCTGGGTTCCCTGTCGGACGAGTTCGCGCTCATGTTCGCTCTCGCGATCGTCACACGCGGGTCCATGGCGTCGTACGGCACGGCGGGCGCGGCCTTCGCGCTGACAGACCGGCTGCGCGCTCTGGGCGCGCTCAGGACGCGATGCGCGGTCCTGTCGTTCGGGCTGTCCCTTGGCGGGTTGTTCCTTGGCGGGCCTCTCCTCTACCTGGGGGGGCAGGCCGCGGGTGCGCTGGTGATGGCGGTGGTGTTCTACCTGTCGGCGACCCGAGGGCTCCTCGCACGAATGGGACCGGTCGTCGCACGGGTCCGGCTGCCCTCGGGCATGGTCGCCTTCACCGTGAAGACATCCATGGGCACCAGCGTGGCCGGGATCTCCGACTCGGGCATCCTCACCCTGGCCGGCCTGCTGGGCGGACCGACCCTGGTGACCATCCTCAAGATCGCATCGGCCCCCGGCCGCTTCTACGCCAACCTGGCGATCCCGGTGGCCGCGATGCTCTATCCCCGGATCATCCGGAGTGCCACGGCGGGAGCGGGAAGGGCGCCCATCATCCGGGACATCACGCGCACCACCCTGCTGCTCGCCGCGGCCGGAGCGGTGACCATCGCCGTCGCGCTCCCGGTGACCGACGCCGTCATCGGCATGGCCTACGGCCCCGGCTACGCCCACCTCGGCGTGGTCGCCGTGGTGCTCCTGGGCGCCGCCTGCGTGAAGGGAACGGTCTGCTGGTCCAACGTGCTCCCCCTCGCCCTCGGCAGGCCCGGCCGGCGGCTCGCGTACCTCCTCGCGGAGGGGGGCATGCTCCTGGGCGTGCTCCTCGCCGGCATCCGGACCGCCTCGGGCCCGTTCCAGGCGTCGCTCTGTTTCGCATGGGGAACGCTCGCCGTCGCCACGCTCGGCACGTGTTTTTGGATCGGGTCGTTGCGGCGCATCACCGACCTCGGTTGTCCAGACCGCGAGTGATCTGTCGGCATCGAAACACGGATATATAAACAAGGCTAATTCACCATATTTCCAGCACGGCCACTCGCAAAGCCATCGGCCCCGATGGGGATCATCGGGCGGACTGCGAACACTTGGGACGACCCAGCTAGATCATGCTTAGGTAGGGAATAGGAAAAACATCGCGCAACCACCGTGACGGTGTCGGCGAACAACTCAAAGGGCGAACTAGTTTCTCCAACGTGAACCAGGCCTGTCACCGAGGAGCCCGCATGAAGCCGGACGGCCGGATTCGTGTCATGGAAATCATCGCCCGAATGAACGTCGGCGGCCCCGCCACGCAGGTGTCGGGGCTGTCGGAGGGGTTGGACTCGAAGGAATTCGACCACCGCCTCTACACCGGCTACGTCGATGCCCAAGAGTGCGACCACCTCCGGCTGCACGGGACGGAGACACGGGTCCAGCGGGTCCCCGGCCTCGGACGGTCGGTCAGACCCGGAGACGACTACCGCGCGCTCTTCTGGCTGATCAGCGCCATGCGGGCGTTCCGTCCGCACATCGTCCACACCCGCACGGCCAAGGCGGGCGCCCTGGGCAGGGTGGCCGCCCGCCTGGCCGGCGTCGGCTCGGCCCGGGTGCACGTCTTCCACGGGCATCTCCTGCACGGCTACTTCTCCCCGGTCAGGCGCGAGCTCTACGTACGGTCGGAACGGCTCCTGGCCTCCGTGTCGGACCGGCTCGTGACGGTGGGGTCCCAGGTCAGGGACGATCTGCTCCGGGCCGGGATCGGGCGCCCCTCGCAGTACGTGGTGATCCCTCCCGGTGTCCGGCTGAAACCGATCCCCGACCGCGGGACGGCACGCGCCGCGCTGGGACTGCCGCCGGACGCGCCCGTCGTGGCGTACGTGGGCCGCCTCACCGCGGTGAAGCGGCCCGACCGGTTCCTCGCCGTGGCCGACGCCGTATCCAGGCAGATCCCCGGCTGCCGCTTCGTCGTATGCGGGGGCGGCGACCTGGAGCGGCAGTTCACCCGGGACGTCGAGCCCGTCCGCGACTCCTTTCACCTGCTCGGCTGGAGGAAGGACGTGGAGACCGTCTACGCCGCCGCCGACGTGGTCGTGCTCACCTCCGACAACGAGGGGACCCCGCTCACCCTCATCGAGGCCGGCATGGCGGGCACGCCGGTCGTCTCCACCCGGGTGGGAAGCGTCGCCGAGGTCGTCAGGGACGGCCACACCGGTCTGCTGGCGTCGACCGACCCGGCCGAACTGGCGGCGCACACCGTCCGTCTGCTCCGCGACCCGAGCCTGGCCCGCCAGATGGGCGAGGCGGCCCAGGAGTGGACACGATACGCGTTCGGCGTGGATCGCCTCGTCTCCGATACCGAGCACCTCTACCGGTCGCTGTGCGGGAAGGCCGGCCGACGGCTCGTGGCGGAGGAGAACACACGATGAGAGTGCTGGTGACGGGCGGCGCCGGTTTCATCGGCGCGCACATGTGCCGGGTGCTGGCCGCCAGGCCCGAGGTCGGGCACATCACGGTGCTGGACGATCTGAGCAGCGGGGATCTCACCAATCTCGACGGCGTCGAGGCGACGGTGGTGACGGGCAGCATTCTGGACCGAGACCTGCTGACGGACCTGGTGGCCGGTGCCACGCACGTGATCCACCTCGCCGCCCGGCCGTCGGTGCCCCGCTCCCTGGCCGACCCGCTGGCCTCGCACGCCGTCAACGCGACCGGCACCCTGCACGTGCTGGAGGCGTGCCGCGCGAGCAGACCGCACGTGATCCTCGCCTCCTCGTCCTCGGTGTACGGCGACAGTCCCGAATCCCACAAGCACGAGGACCTGCCCACCAGACCGCTCAGCCCGTACGGGGCCGGCAAGCTCGCCGCGGAGGCGTACGCACTGGCCTACGCGCACAGCTACGGCCTGCCGGTCCTGCCGTTCCGCTTCTTCAACGTCTACGGCCCGCTGCAGAGCGCCGGGCACGCGTACGCGGCCGTGATCCCGGCGTTCGTCTCCGCCGCGCTGCGGGGCGAGCCGGTCCCGCTGCACGGCGACGGCCTCCAGTCGCGGGACTTCACCTACGTGGGCTCGGTGACCCAGGTCCTCGCCGACGCGGCCGCGCGCCGGATGACCAGCACGAAGCCGGTGAACCTGGCGTTCGGGACCCTCGTCTCCCTCCGGCACCTGATGGGCGTCCTCGCCGAGATCCTCGGCCGCCCCGTCGAGGAGACCTGCCTGCCGCCCCGGCCGGGCGACATCCGGCAATCCCAGGCCTCTCCCCGCCTGCTGCGCGAACTGTTCCCCGGCGTGTGTCCCGTCCCGCTTGAGGACGGGCTCCGCACGACGGTGGCCTGGTTCGAGAGAACCCAGGCCCCGGGCATCGGGGCGAAGGTCGCCGGCTACGCGTGATCCACCGCTTCCTCCCGCCAACAGAGATCTCCCTCCAAGCACGTGACGAGGAGAACCCCGTGAGCACGACATCAAGCACCAAATATCTGATAACAGGCGGTAGCGGATTCATCGGATCGCATCTGGCCGACGCGCTGCTCGCGCGCGGTGACTCCGTCATCGCCCTGGACAACCTCTCGACGGGACGGCTGGAGAACCTGCGCCCCCATCCGGGCCTGCGTTTCGTGCACGGTTCGGTGCTGGACGAACTCATGGTCGACGAGTTGGTCCATCGGTGCGACGTCGTCGTCCACCTGGCGGCCGCGGTCGGCGTCAAGCTGATCGTCGAGCAACCGCTGCGGTCGCTGACGACCAACATCCGGGGTTCGGAGATCGTCATCGAGGCCGCGCACCGATACCGGAAGAAGATCCTGGTCACCAGCACAAGCGAGATCTACGGCAAGAACTCCTCCGGCGCGCTGCGCGAGGACGCCGACCGTATCCTCGGCAGCCCCGCGGTGGTCCGATGGGCCTACAGCACCGCCAAGGCCGTCGACGAGATCCTCGCCAACGCCTATCACAAGGAGCGCGGCCTGCCGACGATCATCGTCCGGCTGTTCAACACCGTGGGCCCGCGGCAGAGCCCGACCTACGGCATGGTGATCCCGAGCCTCGTCCGGCAGGCCCTGTCGGCCACGCCCCTGACGGTCTTCGGCGACGGGACCCAGACCCGCTGCTTCGCACACGTCTCGGACATCGTCGACGCGCTGCTCCGGTTGCTCGACGAGGACAGGGCCGTCGGTGAGACCTTCAACATCGGCTCCAGCGACGAGGTGAGCATCATGGAGCTGGCGAAACTCATCATCGAGTTCACCGGGTCCACCTCCGGGGTCGATCTCATCCCCTACTCCCAGGCCTACGAGCAGGGGTTCGAGGACATGACCCGCAGGGTTCCGGATACCGCGAAGCTCCGCGCGCTCACCGGCTGGACTCCGCGGCGCTCTCTCGACCAGATCCTCACCGAGATCATCAGAGAGGCCTCCGGCGATCCCGCGGCGATCCCGCGGTGAGCGGGACGATCGCCCTCATCGCGGGAGCGGCCTGCCTGCTCAGTGTGACGGCCGCCGTGCCACTGAGGCGCCTGGCGCTGCGGTGGGATCTCACCGACCGCCCCGGCGGGCACAAAGCCCACACCCGCCCGACCCCGTACCTCGGCGGTGTCGCGATCACGGTGGGCACGGTCGTGCCCACCGTGATCGCGCTCGGCTTCGCCGATCTGCAGATCATCGCGATCCTTCTCGCCGCCGCCACGGTGTCCCTCCTCGGCCTGATCGACGACATCACCCCCCTGCCCGCGGCCACCAGGTTGATCGTGGAGACCGCGGTGGCGATCGGGGTGGTGTTCTCCGGCGTCCAGGCGACCGTCACCGGGACGTGGCTGGACAGCGTCCTCACCGTGGTGTGGATCATCGTGATGACGAACTCCTTCAACCTGCTGGACAACATGGACGGCGCGCTGGGAACCGTCACCACCGTGACCGCCGGCCTCCTCGCGGCCACGGCCCTGCTCCAGGGCCACACCTCGCTCGCGGTGCTCCTGTGCGCGCTCGCCTGCGCGTGCCTGGGCTTCCTGCCGCACAACTGGGCGCCCGCGAGAATGTTCATGGGAGACTCCGGGTCGCTGTTCCTCGGATTCACGGTGGCCTGCTCGGCGACCGTCCTGGTCATGGGACGGTCCCCGGACGCGGTGATCGCCGGACTGTTCCTGCCGACGTTCATGGCGACCGTCGACACCTGTGTGGTCCTCCTCTCCCGCCTGCTGGCGAACCGCCCGCCGTTGCGGGGCGGTACCGACCACGTGTCGCACCGGCTGCGCCGTATGGGCCTGGGAACCCGTGCGGTCGCCACGACGCTGGGCGCGATCACGGCGTTCACCGGTGCCCTCTGCCTGACGACGGTCTCGGGCCAGCTGTCACCACTCGTCGCGATGGTCGTGGCGGGCGCGATCGCCGTCACTCTCGCCGGCCTGCTGCGGGACACGAACGCCCGCCCGTCGGCCCAGCCCTCCCAGATCCCTCAGAAAACTCACGAAAGGCGGCGTTGATCCCGTGGATCTGCTCTACTACGCACGGCTGGTGCGCAGGAACTGGCTGATCATCCTCCTCTCACTGATCCTGGCGGTGGGCGCGGCACTCGCCGTCACGGCGAACATGCCGCCGAAATACGTCTCGACGATCTCCATGCTGGTGTCGGGCCACGACAAGGAGGGCAGCCTCTCCACCGCCTACCAGGCGGGCATGCTGTCGGCCCAGCGGGTGCAGTCCTACGCCAACCTGCTGTCCAGCCGCCGGGTGGTCGGCCAGATCGTCGAGGGCGAGGACATCGCGCGCGTCCAGGGGAACATCAGCGCCGAGGCCGTCCCCGGCACCGTGCTCCTGCGTGCCACGGTCACCGACACCGACCCCGCGCGAGCCTCCCTGCTGGCCAACGCCCTGGGAGACCGCTTCTCGAAGCTGATCGACCAGATCGAGCGGCCCACTCCGGGCAGCCGCCCCACCATCAAGATCACGATAGTGGACAAGGCGGACATCCCCCGGGAACCGGTCAGCCCCAGGCCACTGGTCAACCTGGCGGTCGCCGTGCTGATCGCGCTGCTCGCCGTCATGGCCGTGATCATCCTCCGTGACCGTCTGGACACGACCCTCACATCCCCCGAGGCACTGCGGGAGGCGTCGGGCAGCTCGGTGCTCGGGGTCATCGGCTACGAGCGGGACGCGCGGCACCACCCCCTGATCCTGCGCGACCGTGGCCGGTCGTCCCGATCCGAGGCGTTCCGCGCACTCCGGACCAACCTGCAGTTCATCGGTGTCGACCGGCAGCCGAAGTCACTCGTGGTCACCAGCTGCCTGCCCGGCGAGGGGAAGTCCTCGACCTCCGCCAACCTCGCGATCACGCTGGCCCAGGCGGGCTGGCGGGTCGTCCTGGTCGACGGCGACCTGCGCCGCCCCAGCATTCCCTCCTACCTCGGTATCGAGGGGGCGACGGGCCTGACGGACGTGCTGATCGACAAGGCGCGCCTGAACGAGGTCATCCAGGTCTGGGGCGATGCCGGCCTGTCCGTCCTGCCGAGCGGTCAGATTCCACCGAACCCGAGTGAGCTGCTCGGCTCGAACGGAATGCGTGAGGTGCTCGCCCAGCTCACCGGAACGTACGACATGGTGATCATCGACGCGCCGCCGCTGCTGCCCGTCACCGACGCGGCGACGATCACCGCGCTCTGCGACGGCGCGCTGCTCGTCGCCCGGTACGGCAAGACCCGCCGGGAGCACATGGCCCGCGCCTCGGAACTGCTGGCGTCGATCAACGCCCGCGTGGTGGGAACCGTCCTGAACTTCTTCCCGGCCGGCAGCGGTACGCACTACGGCTACAACAGCGGGTACGGCTACGAGTCCGAGGTCAAGAATCCGGTGAGTGTGTGAGCAGCCGGAACGGGACGGCGAGCGACCTCGCGATGTCCCGTCCCACCGCCCGGTAGGCCAGCCGGGAGCGCCCGTAGGGGTCGGCGATGTCGAACCGGTCGATCCGGACCAGCCCGCGCAGCGCCCGCGCCTGGTCGACCAGCGCGCGGGCCCGCCGCACGGGATCCCGGTGACGGGTGATCTCCTCCGGCGGCACGGCCCGCACCAGCGTGCCGAACTCGGCGATGGTGAAGGCCCGCGTGACCGCCGAGAGGTGCATGGCCACCGATTCCGCACGGTGCCCGCGGGTGGCCGTGAGTACGAGATCGGCGGCGGCCACCAGGTCGGGGACGAGCGGACGGGAGCCGAAGCCGGCGGGATCGCCGCCGAGCCGGACCAGAACCCGCCGGGCGCGTTCGGTCATCTCCCGTCCCGGCTCGGCGCGGGTGCCCGCGCTGACCACCTGGACCGCCGGGCACGGCCCGAGGGCCGAGCGGGTCAGCCGCTCGGCCAGCGGGGAGCGGCAGACATTGCCGGTGCACACGAAGAGGATGCGAAAGCGGGCACCGTCCCGCGGCTCCCGGACATCCCGCCAGCAGCGCTGCCCGCAGCCCTCGTGCCCGGGCGGGACGCTCTCCCCCGGGATCGCGGTGTCCTGTGCGGTCCCACCGGTCCGCGGTGAAGCCTTCATGGCGCGAGAGTAGATCGCCCCCCGTGCGCAACCGCCCGTGACGCGCGGTTCTTTGCTCTTTTCTGCCGATACGAACAGGCGATACGGCACGGAAGCGCATCTGGTGGCGCCCCCGGCCCCCACCGGAAAGTTCGGCCTCAGGGTGGGCAACCCCTCGGGTCCTGGGTGACGCGAGTCCGCTGGGGACGAACAAGCGGCTGCACCGGGACCCGCGGCGGCTCGCCGGAGGCGAGTTCGGTGAAGTCGAACTCCAGCGTCCTGGACTGTCCGGGGGCGAACTCCAGAAGGACCGAGTAGACGGGGTGGGAGCGTTCGGTCTCCCTGATGACCGCCACCCGGTCGCCGTCGAGGCGGGCCGCGGTCATTCTCGCGCCGAGTCCGCCGTACAGCGACACCCAGAGCAGGTTGGAACCGGGGACGTGGCGGTGCCCCGGGTCGTCGAGCCGTCCGGTGACGTAGGAGGGCAGCGTCCGCCGCGGGACATCGTTGGTGAGCCCGATCCGCACCGTCGAGGAACGCAGCCCGCCCCGGCAGGGGCCAAGCTCGTAGTCGAGGGCGCGCTCCAGGTAGTAGTCGAGCTTGCCACCGGCGGAGTTGTTGACCACCAGGCCCGCGAAAGGTCCAGGCCGCGACGGCAGCACGCCGCTGACCGGTGTGCCCGACAGGCGCCGCTGCTCCGCCTCACGGCGGCTCCAGATTTGGATCCGCCGCTCGCCCACCATGTCGGACAGCACGGGCAGCAGCCTGGCGGGGGCGGCGAGAGAAGCGGGCAGCGCCTCGCCGACGGCACCGGCGATCTCGATGAGGAACCGCTTGCGCGCCGCGGGGTCGGGGTAGCGGGCGTAGGCCTTCCGCTCGGTGAGGTCGACGACGTTCTCCGCGGTGACCCTCCCTCCTCCGGGGAGGGTGACCGGCCCGATCAACCTCAGCAGGTGGGCGAGGCCCACCGGGTCGGTGGCGACGGCGCCGTCCAGCCGCCTTCGGCCCTGCCGCTCCCACAACCCCGTCCAGGTGGCCGCGGCGTACGGAAAGTGCGGGGAGAGGTTCGAGACGGAGAGCATCCTGGTCGCACCTGTTCCATAACGTCCGAGGAAGTCCGGGCCGTGCTCGGCGACGGGGACGGGACTCGTGGCCAGCCCTTTGTTGGCGGAGAGATGTTCGACGGCGACCCTGCCGCGGTCGGCCTTCAGAATGCCGAAGGCTCCGACCAGCCCTCCGGTGCCTCGGGCCTCGGCGTTGGTCTGGAAGGCCAGGAAGTAGTGGCGGGGGCCGTCGCGACCGAGCATCGGGGGCAGCAGGGTGGCGACGTCCGCGGCGTCACCGAGCAGGCCGCGCAGCCGGCCGATCTCGGCCAGTGCCGTGCCGCGCGCCTCGTCCAGCCGGTCCAGGCCGGTATCGCCGGGGGTGGCCGCCAGGCGTGAGAGCGCCCGCCCGAGGCGGGAGACGCCGTCGTCCAGGACCGGTGCCGCGGTGTCGAGCGCGGCCAGCCGGTGGCGCGGGTCATCCAGGGAGCGCGACCCGCTCATCAGGAGGGGGGCGGCGACCTCCCGCACGCCGGCGAGAACGTCGGTCAGCTCCGCGGCGGCGTCGGCGAGCCCGCGCACGGTCGTCGCGGCGTTCCCCACGATCGGAGCGTGGGCGATCGTCCACCACTCCGGGCCTTCGGTGAGCCGCCGGGCCTCGGCCGCGTGCCACCGGGCCTCGGCCAGCGCGGTGACCGCCGGGTGCGGGTCACCCGCACCCACCACCGCGCGCAGCCGGACCAGTGCGGTCCCGGTGGCCTCCAGATGGTCGCGGACGCGCATACCGAGATGGGCCGACCAGCCCCCCGCCAGCACCAGTGCTGCGGAGACCGGCAGGCCCACTACGACTACTCGGCGTCGTCTCCTATTCGACACTGGCGGATCGGCGGCGCCGTACCGAGATCAGCGTGACCACGACTCCGGCGGCCAGCAGCCCACCACCGAGCAGGACCACCGTCGCCACGGGCGTTCCCGTGAACGGCAGTTCCGCCACCGGGTCCGACGACCGGCAGCCCTCTGCTCCGCAGCCGTCGGAGCAGTCCCCCTCGCAGTCGTCCGAGAAGCCGCCGTTGCCCTCCCTGTCCCTCTGGTGGTTGTTCTCCCTGTCCCTCAGATTGATGTTGTTGGCGTTGTCGCTCTCCTGCTTGATGCTGTTGACGCTCTCGTTGGGACCCGGCGGGTACAGCACATCCTCGACCGCCGGCGTCGGCTGAACGGTCGCGGCGGAGGCGCCGAGGGGCAACGCAGCCCCGGCGCTCACCGCCAAAACAATAGATATTAGATAATTTTTTACCATTTTAAACTCCCGGCGGCAGCATTTCAGGCTATGGAAACAGCACCCGTAATTCGGGCCACATGTCCACGGAATCCGTTATATGCACCATCGCCGGGAATGAAGGCGCCGCCTCGCCACGCTTGCCGAACAATCACCTACTTTTCTCCCCCCCGTGACGAGCCGACACGACCTCCGGCGGCGCCCCTTTGGACACCCGTCGCGGCGGGCGGAGCCGGAGGTCGCGCCGGGATCACTCACCCGCCCCTCCCGAGGTGAACGTCCGGAGGGCGGGTTCTAACCGGCGCCCGGCTCCAGGCGGTAGACGGGTCCCGACAGGCTGAGCGCGTACAGCTCGCCGTCGTGGCCCTGGCCGAAGGACGACAGCTGCTTCACCGTGCCGAGGTCGTCGCCGCTCCCCTCCCCTCCCGGGGGCGCGGCCTTGACCCAGCCCGCGCAGAAGTCGCCGTAGACGAATCGCCCCTCAAGGCCGGGGATCTTCTCGCCCCGGTAGACGTACCCGGCGATGACCGAGCAGTTGCCGTCCTCGCGCAGCGGATACTCGATGATCGGGTCCACCGTGTCGGCGGCGTCGCCGCCACCCTCGTCGAAGGGATGGGTGCCCTCCTTGAGGTTCCAGCCGTAGTTGCGGCCCCCCTCGCCCTTCGGCTCGAAGTCGACCTCCTCCCAGGCGTTCTGGCCGACGTCGCCGATCCACATGTCGCCGGTCTTCGCGTCGAAGGTGAACCGCCAGGGGTTGCGCAGGCCGTACGACCAGATCTCCGGCTTGGCGCCCTGCCTGCCGACGAACGGGTTGTCGTCGGGAACCTTGTACGGGGTGCCGCGCGGGTCGATCCTGAGGATCTTGCCGAGCCAGGTGTCCAGTTTCTGGCCGTTGCCCTGCGGGTCTCCCCCGCTGCCGCCGTCGCCGAGGGCGATGTAGAGGTATCCGTCGGGTCCGAAGGCGAGCTGCCCGCCGTTGTGGTTGGCGTACGGCTGCCGCTGGGTCAGCACGTCCCTGCGGTCGGTCGCCTTGCCGCCGGAGAAGGCCCATTCGGTGATGTGGGTGGCCCCTTCGCGGTCGGTCCAGTTGAGATAGAGGAAGTCTCCCTCCGGATGGAAGGCCACCCCGAGCAGTCCCTGCTCGTTGCCCTTGCTGACCTCTCCGGAAAGGTCGACGACGGGCGCCTCGGCGACCTTCCCGTCCTTCACCGCGCGCAGCCGTCCCGTCTGCTCGGCGATGTAGAGCGTCTGGTCGTCCTTGCGCAGGGCCATCGCCACCGGCATGTCGAGCTGGGCGAACTCGGTGAAGCGGACCTTCGGGGCCGCCTGTCCCGCGGATTGCGTCTGGGAGGTCGTGGCGGCGGGCGAGGTGGCGGGTGGGACGGACGCGGAGTCGGCGGACCCGGTGGTCCCGGTGGTCCCGGTGGAGGAGCAGGCGACCAGCGCCGCACTCAGCAGGGCCAGGCCCAGTCCTGTCCGGCGGGAGATCGGCACGGTTTCAGCCTCCTGTGTTCTTCGCCTGCTCAGATGATCGTCTGTACGGGTCTACGCACCGGCCGCCGCAAAGGTTCCGGCCACACCTGGCGATTCCCGCACCTCTGGCCCTCCCCCATCCACGTCCGTCCATTCTTCCGGGCCGCCTTCCCCACTGTCCGCTGGGCGGAGAGATCACGGTGCTTGTGGATGGCGTCCACCTCCACGATGGCTCAAGACGGTGAAAACACCCGGCCGGAGGCTTTCACCCCGCGCGCTCGCCCGGTGAGATGGCATCTGGCGGACAGCTGGCTGCGGAGCCGGACGACAGGACTCAGTCGAACACCGCGCCGGCGACCGTGTCGACGTACCAGCGTTCGAAGCGTTGCACCGGCCAGCCGCGTTCGCGGACCAGCCAGTCGTAGTTGCGGAAGTCCATGGCGAGCCAGAGCACGTCGGCGACGCTGTCGGCGTCGTGGCCGGCGCGCACGGCACCGGTCTCGACCAGCTCGGCGGCGAACATGGTCATGCCGCGGCGGCGTTCCTCGACGTTCTTGCGCCAGATCTCGGCGGCGTCGGAGTCGGCGGTGGCCGCACCGGCCAGGATGATCATTATGGCGGCGTGCCTGGCGTGGACCTCGGAAAGGTGCCGGGCATAGCGGGCCAGCTTGGCACGCGGGTCGGTCAGTGCCTGGATCTCGACGACGAAGGACCGGCTGGGCATGTCCACGGGCTCGTCGTCGCCGGCGATGGACACGTCGACGAGCTGCGACAGCAGTTGCCGTTTGCTGCCGAACACGGCGTAGACGGTCTGAACCGCGACGCCCGCCTCGGCGGCGACGGCGGCCAGCGTGGTGGCGGCGTAGCCCGACCGAACGAACAGCCGGCCGGCCGCGTCCAGGATCGCGCGCCTGGTCTGGCGTGCCTGCTCCTGCCGCCGCTTCGACTCGTACCGCCTCTTGACAACCATCGCCTCACTGTAGTGCTCTATTGGATAGAGTTGAACTTTATTCAAAGGATGTGATCATATGCCATTCGGTGTGCTCCAGGAGATGCCCGGTGTCAGCGAGTCGGAATATCGCCTGGTCGAGCAGCATCTCGGCCCGGACCGCCCGCCGGGCCTGCTCGCCCACGTGGCGGGGCCGGTCGAGGGCGGCTGGCGGATCATCAACATCTGGCAGGACGAGGCGGCGTTCCGGCGCTTTCAGTCGGAGCGGCTGATGCGGGCGGCGGGGCTGGCCGCTCAGGCGGAAGGGTTCGACGCCGGCAAGAGCTCCGGATTCAGATCCATGACGGTCGACGGCACCGAAATGCCGTTCTGTTGAGCGATGTCGGCACGCTACGCGCCCGCAACGTCGCGTTCTGGACGCAGGCCGCGCCGGGATGGGTCCGCCATGCGCGGCGTCAGGACGAGTACGGCAAACCGCTCGGCGCCGTGGCGATGGACCGGCTCGCGCCCCGCCCCGGGGAGAGCGTCCTTGACGTCGGGTGCGGATGTGGCGGCACCACCGCCGAGGTGGCGCTCGCCGTCGGCCCGGCGGGCACGGCCGTCGGCGTGGACCTCGCGGAGTCGATGGTGCGCGCCGCCTCGGCGCGCTTTCCCGTGGATCGGCATCCGGGCCTGAACTTCGTGACCGCCGACATCGAGACCGTTGCGCACATCCCGGGAGCACCGTTCGACGCCGCTTTCTCCCGCATGACGTTGATGCTGCTGGCAGACCCGGTGGCCGGCTGCACCACGATCCGCCGGGCGCTGCGCCCCGGCGGCCGGTTGGCCGCGACCGTATTCCGCGACGGCGGCGCCAACCCGTGGCTGACGCTCGCGGTACTCGGCACCGCACCGCACGTGGGCTCGCTACCGCCGCTGCCGATAGGCGACGAACCCGGCCCGTTCTCCTTCGCCGAACCGGCCCGCGCCACCCGGATTCTCGCCACCGCCGGTTTCACCGAGATCGATTTCGCGCCACACGATGTGGTGATGTCCACACCCGACGAACCCGAACCGGTGGCCGAGTGGCTCATCGAGATCGGCCCCGCCGGCGCCGCCTACCGCTCCACCTCCGCCGAAAAGCAGGCGGCCGCGCGCGCGGCGACGGCCAGACTGCTTGAGCGGTTCCGCGAACAACCCGGCGGATACCGGATCCCGGCCGGCATCTGGCTCATCACAGCACTGCGGGCACCGTGAAGCCACACCGGCCGAACCTCGACGACCATCAACCTTTCAGAACGGCGTCAATGTGTTGACAGGAAGAACGAAGTCGCTTCTGACGGCGACGATGCTGGGCGGCGCGCTGCTCCTGTCCGGCTGCGGCGGTGGCAATGCGGACGATCCGGCTCCGCCACCGACCGGCGCGACGACACAGGCGCCCGAACCCTCCGGCGCCACCTGCGACCAGGCCGCGGACACGGTCAAGAACCACCTGAACAGCCCTGACGTCACCTCGGTCACCGTCGTGGGCCAGTGCACCCTCGTCGTGGTGGAGACCACGCTCGGCGACGACGACACCAGCGCCGCACGGCAGCTGTGCGAGCGCGCGGGCGAGGTCGCGTACACCGGGGACATCAACGGGATCTCGGTGAAGTCCCGATCGGATGCGGAAATCTCCAACGGCATCACCGGCATGAAGTGCCTCCCCTGACTCACGGGGGATCGCCTACGCCGGAAGGTCCCAGCTCGGTCCGGCGGGGTCACCGAGCCAGACGCGCTGGCGTTCCCTCGTGACGGTGAGCCCGAACCCGGATATGACTGGACAACCATTCCGAAAGGAAGATCGCGATACCTGCCTTCTGGCGTCAGGAACCGGCACCACGAGATGATCATTTTATGGCAGGTGTGATTTTCTTCGATCTGGACGGCACCCTGGTCGATCATCGAAGCGCGGTCTTGGAAACGATCGGCGAGATCGTCCAGTCCGCGCCGAACGCGACGGCTCCGCCGGAGGAGCTGGTGACGTTGTGGTGGACGCTGGAGGCACGCCACATGCGGGAATACCTGGCCGGTCAGTGCTCCTTCGCTGAACACCACCGACGCAGGCTCCGTTCCTTCCTGCCTATGCTCGGCGAGCCGGTTCCTGAAAGTCCCGGCCTTCTGGACGCCTGGATCACCGAGCGCTACCTCACCGTATTCGAGGAGTCCTGGCAGAGCTATCCCGATGTCCAGCCCTGCCTGGAGACCCTGAAACAGCTTCCCCGAGGACCGCGTCTGGCCGTCCTCACCAACGGGGATCCCGAGCAGCAGCGCGCCAAACTCGCCCGCTTTGGCCTCGTCGAATACTTCGAAGCCGTCCTGACCCCGACCGAGCTCGGTGCGGCCAAGCCTGTCGCCTACGTCACCGCCTGCCGGTGGATGCGGACGGACCCCGCGCAGGCGGTCAACGTGGGCGACATGCTGGAAAGCGATGTGAACGCAGCCGCCCTCGCCGGGCTCACCGGCATCTGGCTGGACCGCGGCGTCGACTTCGTCACCGGCGGACCATCGCCGACGGCAGACGAGACGGTGCTCCGCATCGAACGGCTCACCGACCTCCCCGACCGCCTGTCACGCACGAACGCCTGACCGGCTCTACGGCGCCAGCACGACAAGCCAGATGCCTGACGTATCTGCCATACGACAGACAAGCTGTACGATCCGACAAGAAGACCCCCGGCCACGAAGCTGGGAGTCTTTCAGTTTGAGGAAGCTAGAAGTCGAACTCGCCTTTCTTGGCGCCGTCAATGAAGGCCGCCCAGACCTCACCCCGCACCACATAAGGGGCCTGGTCAGGAGCCTCGGTGTCACGAATGGCCACACGCCCCTGGGAGAGCGGAGCGACCTCGATGCAGTCACCACCGTTCGTGCCGGAACGATTCGCTTTACGCCAGGTCGCGGTGTTCAGTTCAGCCGTGAGGTCCACTTATCCACCATCTTCCGGATGAGTTCCAGCGACGCGCCCTGAGGGAGGGCATCCGCCCTGAGGGCGTCCAGCTTCATGGTAGCCGTAGCGATGAGATCCAAATTGCTTGATACGACCGGCTGGCCAACCGTTTCCAGGTAGACCGTGTGCCGCTGTCTGTCGGACGCCTGTGCGATGGCGATCGCTCCGTTCAGGCCGGGATTGGCGCCAAGCGGCGTGATCTGGATTGTGATGTGGGGTGCCTCTGCGGCTTTGACGAGGTGACTCAGTTGCTCACGCATAATTTCCGGACCTCCGATGGGGCGACTGAGCACACCTTCGTCGAGGATCACCAGATACATCGGTGGGTTGGTGCGGTTGAGGAGCTCCTGCCGGTCCAGCCGCGCCGCGACCAGGGCCTCGACCTGCTCTTGGCAGAAACCGGGTTCACACCCCAGAAGCACTCGCGCGTACGCTTCGGTTTGGAGCAGTCCCGGCACGACCAACGGCTGCCATGTCTTGAGTGACACCGCCTCCGTCTCCTCGTCCAACCAGGGCCGGAACCACTTGGGCGCCCTGTCCTTGTACTTCGACAGTTCGGCCCACAGCTTCCCCAGCCCCGGCCCGAATACCTCTTCGGATCTCGTTAGGAACTGCGTTGTGGGAGGGCGTTTCCCGATTTCGACCGAACCGATCTGGCTCGATGAATATCCGAGCCGGCGCCCCAACTCCTCCTGAGTTAGACCTGCTTCCAAACGCAATCGCCGTACTTCAGCGCCGAACGCCTGGTTTCTTCCCGCCGTTGGGTCCAGATCACGTGGCGCGGGCATTCCCACCTCCCGGTATCGCATTCGACAACATCTCACGTTTCCGTCAAACAATGAACCGACAACCCGCCGGACGATTGCCCTTCTAACACTGCCCACAAAATACATCTCGGGCTGCAATCTATGAAGCGGAAGCAGGGAGTCGGTAAGCACAACAGATCTCATCCGACAGGGCATCCACCCCTGGCGTAGGACGTGTACGTCGCTTATCGGACACATTGCTATAAGCATAGCGACTTTCACTTTTTGCCATCAAAACGCAGGTGAAAGACCGCTGTTCGCCAGCTCAGCATGGAGGCCGGGAGGGACAGGGCAAGTGATAATCAAGCGGAAAAAATCGGTATTCGCCGCAGGGGAAACCGAAGTGCAAGGCACACCCACGACCGATGCGACAGCGGAGCGCCATGACAAGGCGCTCGCCGTCGTGCAGCGACTGCTGAGGGAGAAGGGTGTTCGTTCCTACAGCGTTCACGCGGTCACCCTGAAGCTGGGCGAGAGCGGCGATCGGTGGCCGCTCGGTCAGCAGACTCGGCGCACCCCTCACCTGGTCGCGCACGACCTCGATGGCCGGGAGGTAGCGAAGGTGACCGTGGGTTCGCGTTCCGGCTGCTATCTGGTCTCCCTGCCCCCGGTAGAGATCATGCCCCAGTTGGTGAACGCCGATCAACCTCACGCGGTCGTGGACCTGATCCTCGCAGCGCTTCCAAAGGACGCGAAGTGACCGGCCTCGCGGCAGCGGGGGCCGCCCTGCGCGAGAAGCCCTACCTCACGCCGTACGCCGAGGAGAGCCTGGATCTGCCGCTCGCCTTCGAGTGGGGTGAAGGAGTGCCCCGGCTGACCTATCGGGACGCGCTTCCGCAGGAGTGGATGTTCGGGGTGCTGTGGGCTCGCTGCGGCACCGCGCGGGAGGGGAAAATCCTCTGGAACATGGTCCACACGCTGCGGCAACGACGGTGCATGCTGAAACGGCTCTGCCGCGTGTGCGGCAGGACGGCCATCGCCCCCGACACCGGACGCGTCTGCTGGGTCCTGCCCTCCGCGTTGGCCGGTGACTTCCGCTCGCCCTGGCCCACGGCTCACCCGCCCACGTGCGAAGCACACGTCGGCGAGGCACTCGCCTCCTGCCCGTACCTGCGCAGAGAAGCGCCGGTCGTCTGCACCGTCGGCGACTACTCCCCGATCGGAGTCCTCGCCAACCTGTACGGCGAGGACGACAGCGGCCGGGTGGTGGAGACTCACCATCAGATCGCCGTCGGCCTGGACGAGTCCCACCTGCTCCCCCGGGCGCTGGCCACCCAACTCATCGTTCAGGTGAGCGACCTCCAACCCGCGCCACATCTGGCGAGTCGGAGGCGGGTCGCGGGAAGACCATGATCCTCGAAGCTCTCAAGGAGAGCCACCGACTCCATCACCGTGACCGTCCTGCGCACCTCGTGGCCGCCTTCTTCATGGAGGACCGACGCGACGGGTGGCGACCACGGCATCCGAACCCGTGGCGCACCTACTGAAACTCCCCCGGTAGGACGCGAATCTTCCCTGGTCAGTCCCCCTGACCGCGCCCTACCGGGGGGCAACGCCCCCTGACTGCAGGTGAGACCCCACACCACCTTCCCTCCTCACCCCCGCGAGGGCAGGAAGCGGTCAGGGGGCACAACTCTTTTTCGGGCGCCGGGTGGCCCGGAGGGATCGCACCTCCGGGCTCCCACAGAACGGAGCGTGACGATCTCTCGTCACTCCGCTCGTCTCATCCAGTCCGTCAGAACTCGGTCATGTAGGCCCAGTGTGCGAACAAAGTCGGCTGCCGTTGCAGGAGCCCTGTCCACCACCGCTGGGCCTTCTTGAACGACCGCAGCCGTTTGAACTTCCGTCGCGCCCATCGCACCAGGTAGGTGTTGACGCGCTTGAGAAAGGCGCTCAGCGCGGTCCGGTAGAACCTGCCGTAATAGTTCATCCAGCCGCGAATGACCGGATTCATCCAGCGGGCCAGTTCTCCCAGATCGCTGGTGGTGCGCAGGTGGATCCGCCAGGATCGCAACTCGCCGCCCATCTTCTTGAGGGCGTCCTTGCTGACCGCGGGCAGGAACGCCGAGAAGATCGCCGTCCTGCCCCGGGTCGGGGCTTTCCTGGCCCGGAAGGTGTAGCCCAGGAACGTGAACGCCGTCTCCTCATGATCGAGACGGCGGTTACGGTCCTTGCAGTACACGATCTTCGTCTTGGCCGGGTGGAGTTCCAGCCCGACCCGTTCCATGCGCTTCTCCAACGCGGCCAGCACTTCTCGTGCCCGCCGCTCGGTCGAGCAGTGCACCACCGCGTCGTCAGCGAACCGCTCGAACTCCACGGCCGGGAACTCGCGTTCCAGCCAGGAGTCGAACGCATAATGCATGAACAGGTTCGCCAAAACGGGAGAAATCGCCGAACCCTGTGGGGTTCCTCGTTCTCGTTCCGCGACTCTGCCCTCGGTGGTGAGGATCGGCGCGGCCAGCCACCGGCGCACATACAGCACGATCCATCGCTGCTCGTGCGTGGTGTTGGCCTCCACCGCCTTGATCATCAGATCCCATGGCACGCTGTCGAAGAATCTGCGGACGTCCAGGTCGATGACCCAGTCCTTCTCCCAGCAGCGCCGGCGGCATCGGGCCAGCACACCCAGTGCCCCGCGTCCGGGCCGGTATCCGAACGAGTCGTCATGGAAGATCGACTCGGTCCGGGACTCCAGCGCCAGCGCGGCCATTGTCTGCGCCACCCGATCCGCCACGGTCGGCACGCCCAACACGCGCATCCCGCCCGGCTTGGGGATCTCCACCGCCTTCACCGGCGGGGGAAAGTAGGTCCCCGACGACATCCGATTCCAGATCTTGTAGAGGTTGTCCCTCAGATCGGCTTCGAACGCCTCGATGGACTGCCCATCCACCCCGGCGGCACCCTTGTTCGCCTTGACCTGCTTCCACGCCTTCCACACCAGGCGCTTGGGTATGTCGAACGGCTTCCCGCCCGGACCCGACATGCTCACTCGTCTCCTCCCGGAGCACTTCCGGTTGCTCGAACGAACATCTCCAGATGAGCCGACCCCTTGGCTCCACCCCGATTACCGGAGCTTCATCGCTACTACGGGCCGGTCCGCCGGCGCGCGCCGCGACGGTACTCAGCACCTCCCGGTTTCCGCCGGTCGGTGCGCTCCCTCTCGCCCACCCCTTCAACACAGGGCCGGCCCGTGTCGGCACACGCCTTCCCACGTTCCACACGAAAGCCGCAGACCGGGCTGTTGAAGTCGGTGTCTTCGGAGGAGGGGAAGACCCGGAAGTTGGCGCTGTTGTTTTCGGTGGGGGACATGAGGACCAGGCCGTAGTTGCCGGCCTCGCCGGTCCATTGGTTCGCGATGGCGGTGATGTTCCAGTTCATCGGAGCGGGATTACATGATCCCGAACGGACGCTGCTGGTGTTGGTGACCGCGCCTACGGTGGTGTTGGTTGGCTGGGGGGGACCAGGTGATGGTGAAGGGGTTCCACGCGCTGGTGACGCGGCGGACCTGAATGCCGGCGCCCACGTTTGTGCCGCAGCTGGGGCCGTCGACGTTCAGTAGGGAAAGTGTGGCATTGCTGACGTTCTGGCCTGTTAGTGGTGAGAGGTCGAACTTCAGGTATGTGCGGGCCTTCTCGCCACCGGATGTGGTTCCCGCCTTGAGGAACGGGCCGTCGACGTTGTTGAAGTCCACGACGCTGTTGACGTCGGTGTCGGCGATGAGTTGCATGCCGAACGCGGAGCTGAGGGTCACCGGATAGGAGGTGGCCGGATCGGCCAGGAAGCCGGGATCAGGCTTGATGAGCAGGGTCTGCTGCCCGTTGTCGGTGCGTACCTTGACGTCCACGGTGCCGCGTTCGCCGTCGTGGGTCTTCGAGGCTGTCTTGGCGTGCAGAGTGGGTTTGGCGGCGATGGCGACGCTCGCGCCGTCCTTGTCGGTCAGTCGCAGTCGGCCGTCGGCCGCTTCGCGCAGGCTGAGCCCTTTGCCCTGCATCGGGATCGTGAGTTCGGGCGCCTTGGCTGGGCGGTCTCGCAGGAGCACGTCGTAGCGGAACCCGGTGGGCAGCGCGGTGACCACCAGGTCGGCGCCCGGTCCGGCCGCGTCGGCGTAAACGGCCCGGCTGCGGTCCAGGGTGGGTTTGGGCAGGTCGGAGGGCCACGACAGGGCCAGGGACTGCTGCGGGGACGGGGCGAACGTGGTAACCGGGTCGTTGCCGTCTCCCGTTGAAAGTGACAGCTCCCCCTTGATGACCTTGGGCTTCACGACGCCGTTCTGCTCGACCAGGGTGGGGTCGATCCACGCCCAATCGCCACGCTGCTTGACGCGAACGGGCCTTGACCAGATCTCCGTGGTCACGTGGCCGTCGGGATGTTTCCAGTACCGGGCGGTCTCTGTCGCCGCGCCCAGCAGTTCAACGGGTGCTTTCGGCGAACCGGCCTGGGGGGACGTGATGGGGGCGGGGTCGGCTGAGGCCGCTGGAGTGACGGTGGCTACGAGGAGGGGTGTGATCAGTAGCCCGGCGGCGACTCCTTTCAAGAAACGGTTCCGGCCGTGGGAGGCCGATGGAGGGGTGGAGGAATTTTACACAAAAGCTCCGATCTGTGAAAAAGATCATCTAGCGCATGGAATCTAACAATCGCTCAACTTTGAGTCAATTGATCTATGTCAATACGCTAAGTGAGGCCTTTTGGCTCCTTGCGCATATTCATCGCATGTGCGGGGTGGCCGAAACATGGCGAAAACTAGCAATATTCTACCGGTCTGCCCGTTTTGGGCACCAATTTTCGAACCGAATCCCGTACCGCAATGAGACGTTCTGCTCCGCTCTTACAGATGTCGGCCAAAGACACATGCCCCTTTCTGTCACCTTCCCTCTTCGCCCCCGCGAGGGCAGGGAGCGGTCAGGGGGCACACAACGCAAAAGGAACTCTCCGTCCGCGCCGGTCGCCTCGTCGGGGTCGCCCGCACCCGTCCCTAGACTGCAGGTATGCCAACCGCACTGATCACGGGGGCGACGGCCGGCATCGGTGCCGCCTTCGCCCGCCGCCTCGCCGCCGACGGATTCTCGCTCGTCCTGGTCGCCCGCGACGAGAAACGTCTCGTCTCCACCGCGGAGGAGCTACGCCTGCGGTACGGGGTGAGCAGTGAGGTGCTCGCCGCAGACCTGGTGACCGAAGAAGGGCTGGAGGCGGTGGAGCGGCGGCTTCACGAGGGGGTCGATCTGCTGGTCAACAACGCCGGCTTCGGCCACCAGGGGCACTTTCTCGACGTGCCCGTGGAGGAGGAGCGCAAGATGCTCAAGTTGCACTGCGAGGCGGTGTTGCGGCTCACGCTGGCGGTGCTGCCGGGGATGAGGGAGCGCGACCGGGGCGCGGTGATCAATGTCGCGTCGGTGGCGGCGTTCTTCGTGCGAGGTTCCTACAGCGCGTCCAAGGCGTGGGTGGTCGGCTTCAGCCAGTCCACGGCCGCCGAGCTGACCGGGAGTCGCGTGCGGGTCATGGCCCTGTGCCCGGGGTTCGTGCACACCGAGTTCCACGAGCGTGCCGCGATCGACAAGTCGGGGATCCCCGGGTTCCTCTGGCTGTCGGCCGACAACGTCGTCCGCGACGCCATGCGTGATCTGGCCCGCGGCGTGTGGGTGAGCGTCCCCGACCCGCGCTACAAGGTCATCGCCGGCCTCGGCAGGGTGCTCCCCGTCTCCCTGGTCGGCAGGCTCTCGCGCGGCTTCGGCCGCCACCGGTAGCGAGCCCCGGCACGACGGAAGGGCCCGCGCCACGGGAGGGGGTCGTGGCGCGGGCCCTTCCGGCCTGCGGTGATGGTCGTGGACGGGCCTTTCCCTTGACGGGTTCCTTTGACGGTGGCCCGTCGGCGGATCAGACGCGGACGTTGGCCTCGTGGCCGATCGCCAGACCCGAGACCGGGTCGAAGAAGTGCAGGTTGTGGGTGTCGACGATCAGCTCGATGTTCTGGCCGGGACGGACGTGGCTGCGGGAGTTGACGCGGGCGGTCCACAGCGACTTGTCGCCCACCAGCGGCAGCGCCGAGTCCTCGTCGCCGTCGTCGGCGGCGGCCGCCACGGTGTCCTGGTGCTGGACCGGCGGGGCGTCGATGAGGAACAGCACGTTGATCTCGGAGCCCAGCTCCTCGGTGACCTCGGCGCGGACCGGCAGGCGGACCCATCCGGAGGAGGAGGCGTTGGCGGCGACCGAGTCGTCGAAGTCGGAGGGGCGGATGCCCAGGATGATCTTCTTGCCGACGTACTGCTCGAGGCCGCGCTTCTCGGCGACGGTCTCGTTCGGCACCGGCAGCCTGAAGCCCGCGAACGCGACGGCGAGGCCGCCGTCACCGCGCACCAGCTCGGCGTTGACGAAGTTCATCGACGGCGAGCCCATGAAGCCCGCGACGAACAGGTTGACCGGCTTGTCGAAGAGGTTCTGCGGGGTGTCGACCTGCTGGAGCAGGCCGTCGCGCAGCACGCAGACGCGGTCGCCGAGGGTCATCGCCTCGACCTGGTCGTGGGTGACGTAGACGGTCGTCACGCCCAGGCGCTCGTGCAGGGTGTTGAGGGAGGCCCGCATGGAGACGCGGAGCTTGGCGTCCAGGTTGGACAGCGGCTCGTCCATGAGGAAGGCCTGCGGCTCGCGCACGATGGCGCGGCCCATGGCGACACGCTGGCGCTGACCACCGGAGAGGGCGGCGGGCTTGCGCTTGAGGTACTGGTCGAGGCCGAGCATCTTGGCGGCCTCGCCGACGCGCTTGGAGATCTCCGCCTTGGGCATCTTGCGGAGCTTCAGACCGAAGGCGAGGTTCTCCTCGACGGTCATGTGCGGGTAGAGCGCGTAGTTCTGGAAGACCATGGCGATGTCACGGTCCTTCGGGGGCAGGTGGTTGACCACCCGGTCGCCGATCGCGATCTCGCCGCCGCTGATGTCCTCAAGGCCGGCGATCATCCGCAGGGCGGTGGACTTGCCACATCCGGACGGCCCCACCAGCACCATGAACTCCCCGTCCTTGATCTCAAGATCAAGGCCGTTCACTGCTTTGACGCCGCCCGCGTAGATCTTGTCGACTTTGCTGAGAACGATGGATGCCATGGATGTCCTTGTCGCCTCGGGCCAACCCCGCGTTCACCCGATATTGGATACGTTTTCATGCATCTCACCGGAAACGGATAACCCTGTCAAGGGTTTGCCCGGTTCTGGCCTGTCAGCACGGCAGTCGTTCTCGCTCCGCGCTGGAACGAACACGGAAAATATGATGGAATCGTTTCCATGAACATGCGTCGTACGACGATCAAGGATGTCGCCGGGGCGGCCGGCGTGGGGGTCGCCACGGTGTCGCGGGTGCTGTCCGGCGGGTCGGCCAGCCCGGAGACCAGGGAGCGGGTGCTGACCGTCGCGGCCCAGCTCGACTACCGGCCCAGCGCACTCGGGCGCAACCTGCGCCAGCGGCGCTCGGGCGGCATCGGACTGCTGCTGCCCGACATCACCGACACCTTCTACGGCCGCGTGGCCGACGGCGTGCTCGCCTGCGCGCGTTCGGCGGGTGAGCCGGTGATCGTGGGCGCGACCGGGGACGACCCGGAGCGCGAGGCCGAGCTGATCGGCATGCTGCTGGAGCAGGGGGTGGACCGGGTGATCGCGATCCCCTCCGGCGACGGCGACGGCTGGGCGCCGACCCTGCGAGCGGGGGTGATCACGGTGTTCGCGCACCGGCTCTCGTCCGGGCGCGACGACATCCCCGCGGTGGTGGCCGACGACCGCGCGGGAGTCAGGACCGCGGTCGACTACCTGACGGGGCTGGGGCACCGGCGCATCGCCTATCTGGGCGGCCCGGGACAGCAGCAGCGCCTGTCGGCCTTCAGGCAGGCGCTGGGCCCTCTCGTCGACGAGGACCTCATCGTCGTCGCCCGGGGCAGCCGCGACTCCGCGTACGCCGCCGCGGCCGGGCTCTTCCAGCACCGGCCGGACCTGACCGCCGTGCTGGCCGGGGGCAACCTGCTGGGTGAGGCGGCCGTGCTGGCGGCGCGGGAGCTGGACCTGCGCATCCCCAGGGACCTGTCCCTGATCATGTTCGACGACGTGCCCTGGGCGGAGCTGTGCTCACCACCGCTGACGGTGATCGCCCAGCCCGCCAGGGACATCGGCTACCGCGCCGCCGAGCTGGTGCTGCGCGGCGGCACCAGGAGGCCGCGGGGTGTGGTGCTGCCCACCGAGCTGATCGTGAGGGGCAGCTGCGCGGCTAGAGGGACTTCTCGATCGCCGCGATGACGGCGGGGTCGTCGGGCTGGACCTTGGGCCGGAACCTGGCCAGCACCTCCCCGTCCCTGGCGACGAGAAACTTCTCGAAGTTCCACTCGACGTCACCGGCCTTGCCCTCGGCGTCGGGGGTGGCGGTGAGCACGTCGTAGAGGGGGTGCCTGCCGTCACCGTTGACCTCGGTCTTGGCCAGCAGCGGGAAGTCGACGCCGTAGGTGGTGGAGCAGAACTCCTGGATCTCCTCGGCGGTGCCCGGCTCCTGACCGTAGAACTGGTTGCACGGCACTCCGACGACGGTGAAGCCCCGCTCGCCGTAGGTCCGCTGCAGGTCGACGAGACCGGCGTACTGAGGGGTGAGGCCGCACCTGGAGGCGACGTTCACCACGAGAACGGCCCTGTCTCCGGCCAGCTCGGCCAGAGTGGTGGGCGTGTCGGCAAGAGTGTCGATGGCGATATCACGGATTCCCATGAGTCGCAGCCTAATCTCCCTGTCACATTTGAGAGTTATGCCGTCCATAAAGTGAAATGTGACTGAGGCCACAGCTGAGACGGCGCCCGCCTCACCAAGGCTTTGATCATTCTCTTACCGATCTTTGACAGGACTCCTGACAGGCACTGTCGACTGGCCCGCCGCCGAATAGCGGGGCATCGTGTCGGCCGTTCCCCGTACCCAACGCACAAGGGAGTCCCATGTCGACGCTACGCCGTACCGGTGTGCTGGTGATCACCTCCGTGCTCGCCCTCGGCACCACCACCACGGTCGCCCAGGCGTCCTCGGCACGAGCGGGCAACCAGGCCGTCGCCAAGCCGCTGGTGTCCGCGCACGGCTGGAACAAGAGCCAGTTCACCTGCCTTCGCAAGCTCTGGACCAAGGAGAGCGGCTGGAACCACCGCGCGCTCAACCGCTCGTCGGGCGCGTACGGCATCCCGCAGGCGCTGCCCGCAGGCAAGATGGCCACCGCGGGACGCGACTGGCGCACCAACCCCAGGACGCAGATCAAGTGGGGACTCGGCTACATCAAGCAGCGCTACGGCTCGCCGTGCCAGGCCTGGAACCACTCCGTGGCGCGGGGCTGGTACTGATCAGGAATCGGTGCTCTGAAACCCCATGGCAGGGTGATTTTCACCCCGTCTCCCGGCATGAGTGATTCGCCGGTCGTAACCGGCCCTTCCTCGAATCACCCGTAAATCACGAAGATCGGGCAAACACCTCCCCTTCGCGTGTCCCTATCCACCGTTCGACGCTCTCTCACGTAATAGAAAGCCGCCTAGAGAGATCGCCGCGGCGTCTCATGCCGGAAACAGGCCGGAGAGACCGCGCGGACGTCCCCGTCCGAGCCACGGACGCCGGATCGTCGGATGAGGCAGGACACTCCGTGTCACTTCCTCGCCTTCCGCACGCGGCCCGAGGACAAGGATCCACGTGAACAGCTACCGCGTTCTGCGCAACACCGTCGCGACCGTTCTGGCAGCATCGACGATGGTCGGCCCATCGGCGACGGGGAAGGCTGAAAGCACCTCCGAGACGTCCAGGAAAGGGACGGTGAGGACGGTGCACAGGCTCACCTGGGCAACCCAGGTGAAGCCAACGGTGAAAGCGGTCGCGAGAACCGCCAAGGGCAGGAACAAGACGATCGCCTATCGTCTGGTGTCCCGCCGAGCATGGCCGCACAGCCAGTTCCGCTGCCTGGACAGTCTCTGGACCAGGGAGAGCAACTGGAACCACCGCGCGTACAACCGCTCATCCGGTGCGTACGGCATCCCGCAGGCGCTGCCCGCGGGCAAGATGGCCGGCAGTGGCAAGGACTGGCGCCACAACCCGGCCACGCAGATCCACTGGGGTCTGCGATACATCAAGAGCCGCTACGGGTCACCGTGCGGCGCGTGGGGTCACTTCCGGTCGAGCAACTGGTACTGACCCAGGAGAGTTTCCAGGGGAAGGGACAACTCTCCTGACGCCCGGGGCATGGGGCCCCATGCCCCGGGCGTCACCCTTTTCGAGCCCTTCGAGCCGCTCCCCGCCCTCTACCTTCCGAAGGTTCCCAGCACGAAGACGACGGCCCCGGCCACGGCGGCGAGGGTGCCGATCCAGACGATGAGGGCGTCGGCCCGGTTGTCGAGGGGGTGGCCCCCGTGCAGGGCCTCCTGGGTGCGCCGGTAGCGGACGCCCGTGTGGGTCAGCAACAGGACGGCGCAGAACACCGCGGGGACGAAGGGGACGACGGCGAGGACGGGCGTTCCCTCGCGCAGGGCGACACCCGCGCCGGCCAGGCTGGTGACGGCCAGCACCGCGGTGGTGCGGACCCAGGCGAGACGAGTCCGCTCGTTCTGCAGTCCTTCGTCCCAGAGCCTGTTCACCGCGGGATCACCTGGACAGCAGGATGAGGATGAGGGCGAGGACGGCGACCGCCGCCACACCGTATCCGAACAGGGGCGCGAGGGCCGGGGGCGGGAGCGGGGCGGAGCTGCGCAGCGCTTTCTGGACGCGGCGCCAGCGAGGGTAGGCCATCGCGGCCGCCAGGGCCGAGAGCGACACCAGGATCACGGCGAGCAGGGTGCGCATCCACGGGACGAAGACGTCGGCGGAGACGGCGGCCATCGCCACGCCACCCGCGCTCAGCGCGAGCGACGTACTCAACCAGGTCAGGTACGTACGTTCGTTGGCGAGGGTGAACCGGGGATCCGGCTCGTTGTCCGGAGAGTTCATGAACTTTCCTGGGTCTTCATAGGAATGACGCTATTTCAGCCCCATTCCCCCTAGAGAACCCGGGATTTCCGGAGGTGCGCTCCGGCACCTCCGGGTCTCATCCGTCCGGCCATCGGGACGAAGGCTCCGGCGGCGGGTGACCTCTACACTCAGGCGGCGAGGACTATCCGCAGGCGTTGGTCAGCTGCTGAACCCAGCGTGCCGAGTCGGTGGCCACCTTCTGGGCGGCGTCGACGGCGCTGTTGGCGTCGGTGACGTTGATGCCCTCCAGGGTGTTGGAGACACCCTCTGCGGCCTCCTTCAGCGAGGTGTTGGCCGCCTTGTCGGCGAGGTCGCCCAGCTTGGCGCCGCCCTCGTTCAGTGCCTGCTCCATCGCGGCGGGGTCGTTGAGCAGCCCGGAGACCTTGGCGACGGTCTCGGTGACGATGCCGGTGGCCTGCACGCACTCCTGCGCCTTGTCGATGCCCTGGCTAACCTCCTGGAGCTCCGAGCAGCCGGTGGTGACGAGGACTGCGGCCAGCACGGAGGCGGCGAGGACGGGAATTCGTCGCGGAAGGGGTCGCATGTCCCGACCCTACCCAACGGGCCGCCACGGCAGGCGCCGCCGTACCGGCTCGTTACCCGCCGAATCCGCGCGCCGAAGCGGGACGCGGGAAGGCCCCGGAATCAGACGCGGAATCAGACACGGGAAGACCGCGGAGCCGGGACGCGGGGAGGCCCCGGATCCGCGACATCGAACTGGCCGTACGATCGACCGGTAGCTACATGAGCGAGGGGGAGACCATGCCGACCTGTGAGCACATCATGAAAGCCCAGGACCCGCCGCCGCGCACGCCCCAGGGATGCGAGGAATGCCTGGCGATGGGCAGTCGCTGGGTCCACCTGCGCAAGTGCCTGTCCTGCGGGCACATCGGCTGCTGCGACTCCTCGCCCAACAAGCACGCCAGCGCCCACTTCCGGGAGACCTCCGACCCGGTCATGGCCTCGTTCGAGCCGGGCGAGGACTGGCGCTGGTGCTACGTGGACAACGTCATCGGCTAGTCCCGATCTCCGCGCGCGCCGTATCGTCGCGGATCATCGGTACGTGATCCGGCACGGCGAGTGGTCACCCCCCGGGTCGGCCCGGGGCGCGTGCGGAACGTCGGGCTAGTCACGCTCCAGGGTGGCCTCTTCGAAGTCGATCTCGTGGAGGACCCTGCGGAGCACCTCGTCGTCGATGCGCCGCTCGTCGCGGAGACGTACGAACACCTCGCGCTCGACCATCAGCATCTCCCTGCGGAGCCGCCGGTAGACGCCGCTCGGCGTCTCCTCCCCCTCGGGTCCCGTACCGCCGCCCAGGCGCTCCCAGGCGGTGAGGGTACGGCGCTCGGCGCGGGTTCTCAGCTGGTCGACGACCTCCGCATGGAGCTCGTCGACGCCCTCGGCCACCAGCTCGTCCAGCCGGGCCAGCGCGGCCGTGGCGGCCGCCTGCTGCGCGGCCGCCTCCGCCAGGTTGTCGGCGTAGATCTCCCGCTCGTTGGAGACCTTCAGCCTGCGGATCAGCGCCGGGAACGTCAGGCCCTGGACCAGGAGCGTGCCGATCACCACGGAGAAGGTGAGGAACAGGAGCAGGTCGCGGCCGGGGAAGGTCGCGGGTATGGCGAAGGCCGCGGCCAGGGAGACCACCCCGCGCATGCCCGCCCAGCTCACGATCGTCACGTTCTGCCAGGTCGGCGCGTGGGTCTCGGCCTGGCGGACCTTCTTGGACAGCATCCGGGGCAGGTAGATGCTGGGCACGACCCAGACCACCCTCGCGACCACCGCGGCGCCGAAGACGGCGAGCGCCATCCCGGCGAGCCTCCACCCTTCGCCCCACTCCAGCTCTTTCATGATCGGCCACATCTGCAGGCCGATCAGCGCGAAGACGATCGTCTCCAGGAAGAAGCCGAAGACCCGCCAGACCGCTTCCGAGAGCAACCGGGTGCCGAAGCCCGCCCTGGGCATGCGGTGGCCGATGTAGAGGCCGACGATCACCACGACGATCACGCCGGAGACGTTCAGGATCTCGGCCGCGAGGTAGACGGCGAACGGGATGAGCAGCATGACGGTGTTCTCGACGAGCGCGTCACGCAGCCGGACCAGCACCCAGGCCAGGACCCAGGCGAGCGCGAGACCCATCGCCACGCCGCCCACCGCGGAACGCACGAAGTCCAGGGCGGCGTCCTGCCAGGTGATGCCGTGCCCGACCGCCGCCGCGATCGCCACCCGGTAGGCGGTGAGCGCGGTGGCGTCGTTGAACAGGCTCTCCCCCACCAGGATGGTGACCACCTTGCGGGGCAGCCCGAGCCTGCGGGCCACGGCGACGGCGGCGACCGCGTCGGGCGGGGCCACGATCGCGCCCAGCGCGAACGCGGCGGCCACCGGCAGCTGGGGCAGGAGCAGATGGGTGACCCATCCGACGACCAGCGTGGTGAACAGCACCAGGCCGACCGAGAGCAGCGCGATCGGCCTGCGCAGGTCCTTCAGCCTCAGGTAGGAGCTGTCGATCGCCGCCGAGTAGAGCAGCGGGGGCAGGAAGACCAGCAGGACCAGCTGGGGGTCGAGATCGTACTCGGGCACGAACGGCGACAGCACCACACCGGCGAGCACGAGCAGCAGCGGCGCCGGCCATCCCCTGCGCCTGGCCACCGCGGCCACCGCGATCCCGACGGCCGACACCGCCAGCATCTGCAGCACCGTCGACTCTTCCACGCCACCCCGTCAGGTAGGGACCGATCGGCCACCGGGCAGCCACCGGGCAGCCGCTGAGCGGCCTAGGTGCCCCGGCACGCCTCGCGAACCGCCCTCCCCTGCGGCCGAGACAACCATACGGCGCGAGCCGCGCCCGGCGGACGCCACACGCTGTCCGCCCGGACTCGAAACCCGCGACGGGGCGCGGCGGAGTGGACGCGGGGACGGGACGACTCAGACCTCACGGCGGGACACGGCGGGACACGGGTGCCACGTCCCGGGGAGAGGTCACCAGTCGCGCTGCTCGTCCCGGTCGCTGCGGCGCCGGCCCTCGCGGCGCCTGTCGTCGTACTGGCGCTCGTCCCGGCGGTGATCGTCGTACCGCTCGTCGTAGCGCTGCTCGGGGCGGAGCCGCTCGCCGGTGGAGTGCGGCGGCGGATCCTGGACGTAGGGGCGGGGCAGTCTCTGGTCGGGCGCGGCCTGACCTCGCAGGCCCAGCGGATCGGACGGGTCGACGTCCTGCTGGGCGTACGCGGGCGGCGCGCCGTACAGGTCGCGCAGGTCGGCGGGATGACCGGCCTGGTGCTGCGGGGCGCCGAAGGCGTAGGGATCGGGCTGTGCGGGGGCCGGGTAGCCGCCGCCGTACTGGTCGCCCTGGGAGGCGCCGTAGGCGGCCTGCTGCTGGGCGGCGAACCCGAAGGGGTCGGTCGAGTTCTGCTGTCCCTGCCCGTAGGGGTCGGGCTCCGCCCGCTGGGCGGACTCGGCGAACTGCCCGGCGAACTGGTCGAGGCGCGGCGTGAACGAGGTGGCCGGCTTCCTGCGGCCCGCCGGGGCCGCGAACGGGTCGACGGGCTGGGGCGGGGACTGGGGCGGCACGCCGTACGGATCGGGCCGCTGGGCGCCGTAGGGGTCGGGCTGGGCGGCGCCGTAGGCGGCCTGCTGCACGGGCGGAGCGTAAGGGTCCGGCGCGGGCGAGGCGCCGTAGGGATCCGGCTGGGCGGGCGGCGCGCCGTACGGGTCGGGCTGGGCGGGCGACGCGCCGTAGGGGTCCGGCTGCTGGGCACCGTACGGGACGGGCGGCGCGGGCGGGTAGCGGTCGCCGGGCAACTGGTAGGCGGCCTCGCCGGTGGCGGGCCCCGAGCCGAGCGGCTCAACCTGCTGCGGCTGCCCGTAGGGCAGGGAGTCGTTCACGATCATGTTCTCGCGCGGCACGACGTCCGGGGAGCCGTACCCCTGGGGCATCCGGTCCTGAGGCCGGTCGGACCGATCGGGCCGGTCGAGAGGGGGCGGCGGCACCGCGCCTCGCGCGACGAGCACGTCGTTCGGACCGAGGGTGGCCGCCTGGCGGGGTTCGTCCAGCGGCGAGGGGGCGTGACCCGCCGGGTCGGAGTACTGCTGCGCCTGGGCGTAGTCCTCCGGGCGGGGCCGGGCGTACTGACCGGTGCCGGGATACTCGCCGTAGGGCGGCGGGGCGTCCTGTGGGGGCTGCTCGGCGTGAACGGGCTCGCCCACCTCGTCGGGGTACTGACCACCGGCCTCGACGAAACCCTCGTCAAGGGTGTCGACCAGGCGTCCCACATCGCTCATGGGCATGCGGAAACTCGCGGTGCACATCTCGCCGCGCCACAGGCTCAGCACCAGCGTGCCTTCGTGCCAGGTGACCCGGAGCACCCGCTCCTGGCCACGCTCGTCAAAGAACACCTCGCCGAACGACGGCAACGGGACAACTTCCGACATGGAGGACATAGTGCTTTAACCAGCCTTTATTCGTCCACTCGACCTCGGGAAACCCTACCGAACCGGTCTTTACGTCCCCATCTTCCGCCTCAGCGGCACCAGAACGATAGACCTTCCCTTGACCTTACGAGGATTGATGAGCCGGGTGATCCAGCCAGTTTGCCATGTGACGTGAACCTCGGGTTCCGGAATACGGGTATGCGTCCACGCCGCGACTCGCCGGAGCAGCCGCGGCTGTCGGGGCGAACGGGTACGGTTGGCTGTCGTGCCGACCGACTCCATCGCCCCATCCGAAGACGTCTCCTCAAAGGTGGATATTCCCCCGGTTGAGGATTTGCTGAGCACCGCCGTCGAGGCGGTCGGCGGGGTCGAGCGCCCCGGTCAGATCACGATGGTGAGGGCGGTGCAGCACGCGATCGAGTCGGGCGACCACCTCGCCGTCCAGGCCGGCACGGGCACCGGCAAGTCACTCGCCTACCTGATCCCCTCGATCAGGCACGCGATGACCTCCAAGGGCGCCGTGGTCGTCTCCACCGCCACCATCGCGCTCCAGCGCCAGCTCGTCGACCGCGACCTGCCCCGCCTCGCCAAGGCCCTCGCCCCGCAGCTGCCGCACGAGCCCGCGTTCGCGATCCTCAAGGGCCGCCGCAACTACCTGTGCCGTTACAAGGCGAGCGCGGGATGGCCGGACGAGGAGCAGGACCAGCTCTTCGACCCCCGGGAGGTCAACGCGACGGGCCGGATGGTCCAGCGCATCCAGGAGTGGGCGAACGAGACCGAGACCGGCGACCGCGACGAGCTCGTCCCCGGCGTCAACGAGCAGGCCTGGCGCCAGTTCTCGGTCAGCGCCAGGGAGTGCCTGGGGGCGACGCGCTGCCCGAGCGGCATGGAGTGCTTCGCCGAGCTGGCCCGCGCCCGCGCCGGTGAGTCCGACGTGGTCGTGACCAACCACGCGCTGCTCGCGATCGACGCGATGGAGGACTTCCCTCTCCTGCCCGAGCACGAGGTGGTCGTGGTCGACGAGGCCCACGAGCTGGTCGACCGTGTCACCTCGGTGGTGAGCGGCGAGCTGTCGGAGACCATGATCACGGTGGCCGCGCGGCGGGTCGGCAAGCTCATCGAGCAGCACCTCGCCGACCGGCTCATGGAGGCCGGCGAGGACCTCAAGGCCCTGCTCGCCGAGGCCCCCGCCGGGCGCCTCGACGAGCTCCCCCAGGTGCTCGGGATGACGCTCGCCCTGATCCGAGACGCGGCGTGGGCGTGCATCACCGCCCTCGGCCCGCGGAGTGGCGACAAGGACGACCCGGAGGGCGCGGGGCTGCGCAGGGCGGCCTTCACCTCGCTGGACGAGGTGCACGACACCGCGCAGCGCATGCTCGACGCCTTCGGCCACGCCGAGGAGATCGACCGGGCCGAGGTGGTCTGGCTGGAGGCGGGCACCGACCGGCGTCCTCCCCTGCTGCGGGTGGCGCCGCTGACGGTGGCGGGCATGCTGCGCGACAAGCTCTTCGGCGACCGTACGGTCATCCTGACCTCCGCCACGCTCGCCCTGGGCGGCGCCTTCGACGGCCTGGCCCGCCAGTGGGGCCTGGGCGGCGGGAAGAACGCCGTGGAACCCGTGGAGGAGACGCGGGAGGACGGGGAGGGCGGAGACAAGAAGCGGAAGAAGCGAGACAGGAGCGGAGCCGGTTGGACCGGCATCGACGTCGGTTCCCCCTTCGACCACCCGCGCAGCGGCATCCTCTACGTCGCCAAGCACCTGCCCCAGCCGGGGCGCGACGGCCTGCCCGAGGCATACCTCGAGGAGATCACCGAGCTGATCGAGGCGGCGGGAGGCCGCACCCTCGGCCTGTTCTCCTCGATGCGCGCCGCCAAGGCGGCCACCGAGGCCCTGCGCGACCGGCTGAGCGTGCCGCTGCTCTGCCAGGGTGACGACTCCACGATGCTGCTGGTCAAGCAGTTCGCGGAGGACGAGCCGACCTGCCTGTTCGGCACGCTGTCGCTCTGGCAGGGGGTCGACGTCCCCGGCCCGTCGCTGCGCCTGGTCATCATCGACCGCATCCCCTTCCCCCGCCCCGACGACCCGCTCAGCTCCGCCCGCCAGCGCCACGTCGCGGCCAAGGGCGGTAACGGGTTCATGTCCGTCGCCGCCACCCACGCCGCGCTGCTGCTGGCCCAGGGAGCGGGCCGCCTGCTGCGCAGCCAGCATGACAAGGGCGTCGTCGCGGTGCTCGACCCCCGGCTCGCGACGGCACGCTACGCCGGGTTCCTGCGCGACTCCCTGCCGCCCTTCTGGCCCACCAACGATCCGGCGAAGGTCCGCAGCGCCCTCAAGCGCCTCAGCTCCTCCTGAGGCCACCGGCCGCCGGGCCGCGCGGGAAGGGGCCGAGGCCCCTTCCCGGCCCGGGATCAGGTGGCGGTCTCGGCGATGGCCTGCAACGCCAGCACGTACGACCTCAGGCCGAAGCCCGCGATGGTGCCGGTCGCCACGGCGGCGACCACCGAGTTGTGCCGGAACTCCTCGCGGGCGGCCGGGTTGCTGATGTGCACCTCGACCAGGGGCGCGGTGCGCTGGGCGATGGCGTCGCGCAGCGCGTAGGAGTAGTGGGTGAACGCGGCGGGGTTCAGCACCACGGGGATCCTGCGGTCGGCCGCCTCGTGCAGCCAGCCCAGCATCTCGGCCTCGTCGTCGGTCTGCCGGACGTCGACCGACAGGCCGAGCTCCCTGCCGGTGTCCCGGCAGAGGGCGGCCAGGTCGGCGAAGGTCTCCGCGCCGTAGACATCCGGCTCGCGGGTGCCGAGCCGCCCCAGGTTGGGGCCGTTGAGCACGTAGACGGGTCTCATCGGGTCACTCACCGCTCCTTGATGGCCGCGCGCCTGCCGCGGCGGCCGACGTCACTCAGCAGACTCACCGGGCGATCTCGTGGTAGGCGGCCTCCAGAAGCTCCTCCGGCGGGTCGACCAGCGGGGACACCTTCGCCAGGTCGTCCAGGAGGACGAAGCGCAACTTGGCTCCGCGGCTCTTCTTGTCGAGGCGCATGTGGTCGCGCAGTTCGGGCCAGGCCTCTCGGCGGTAGGCGGTGGGCAGCCCGACCGAGGTGAGAATGGACCTGGTCCGCTCCACGACGTCGGCGCCGATCCTGCCGTCCAGGCGGGACAGCTCGGCCGCGTAGACCATGCCGATCGCGACGGCCTCGCCGTGGCGCATCCGGTATTCCTCGACGCGCTCGATCGCGTGCGCCAGCGTGTGGCCGTAGTTGAGGATCTCCCGCAGGCCGCTCTCGCGCAGGTCGGCTCCGACGACCTCGGCCTTGATCCGGATCTTCCGTTCGATCAGCTCGCGGGTGTTGCGGCCCTCGGGGAGCCTGGCGCCGTCCGGGTCGTCCTCGATGAGCTCAAGGATCCGGGGGTCGGCGATGAAACCACCCTTGATGATCTCCGCCAGGCCGCCCACGTAGTCGTCGCGGGGCACCGAGACCAGCGTCGCCAGGTCGCACAGCACCCCGGTCGGCGGGTGGAAGGATCCGACCAGGTTCTTGCCCTCGGGGGTGTTGATGCCGGTCTTGCCGCCCACCGCCGCGTCGACCATGCCGAGCAGGGTGGTCGGCACCTGCACGACCTTGACGCCACGCAGCCAGGTGGCGGCGGCGAACCCCGCCAGGTCGGTGGTGGCTCCCCCGCCGACGCCGACCACGGCGTCCGAGCGGGTGACGCCCGCGCGGCCGAAGGCCGACCACAGCTCCGCGACCACCTCGACCGTCTTCGCGCGCTCGGCGTCGGGCACCGGCAGCGCGACGACCTCGTACCCGGCCGCCTCGATCGCGCCGCAGACGGGACGGGCGATCTCCGGCAGGCTCTCCGGGTGGATCACGGCGACGGTGCTCACCCCCGCCCCCAGCAGGCCGGGCAGCTCGCCGAGCACCCCGGTGCCGACCACCACCTCGTACGGGCTCTCGCCGGGCACACCGATCCTGGAGATCGTCACGGCTTCAGGTCCTCCACGATCTGGTCGACGATCTGGCCGGGTTCGCGCTCGTCGGTCGCCACCACGATCGTGGCGAGCTCCTCGTAGACGGGGCGACGGGCGTCCATCAGCTTCTTCAGCTGACTGCGCGGGTTCAGCACGAGCAGCGGTCGCGCCGAGCCCAGGCCCACCCGCTGGACGGCGTTGGAGAGCCCGACCTCCAGGTAGACCACCGGCTGTCCGGCCAGCAACGCGCGGGTGGCCTCGGCGAGGATCGCGCCGCCGCCCAGGGAGAGCACCCCGTCGTGCTCGGCCAGCGCCCGCCGTACGGCGTCGGCCTCCAGCTCGCGGAAGACCTCCTCGCCGTCCTCGACGAAGATGTCGCTCACCGGCTTGCCCGCCACCTGCTCCACGTCGGCGTCGGTGTCGCGGAAGGCGACCCCGAGCCGTTCGGCGAGGAGCTGCCCGACGGTCGACTTGCCCGATCCGGGAGGACCGATCAGCACTGCTCGGGGACTCATGCGATCTCCTTCGACGCCGGCCCGCCCATCGGGGCACCGAGAGCGCCCTCGCCGGGACGCCCGCTCACTTGATCACCAACGAGGAGAGGTAGCCGGACAGGTTGCGGGCGACCTCTTCGACGGAGTCGCCGCCGAACTTCTCGATCGCGGCGTCGGCCAGGATCAGCGCGACCATCGCCTCGGCGACGATCGCGGCCGCCGGGACCGCGCACACGTCGGAGCGCTCGTGGTGGGCCTTGGCGGCCTCGCCGGTCAGCACGTCGATGGTGGCGAGCGCCCGGGGGACGGTGGAGATCGGCTTCATCGCCGCGCTGACGCGCAGCGGCTCGCCGTTGGTCATGCCGCCCTCGACGCCGCCGGCCCGGTTGGTCATCCGGCGTACGCCGTCGGCGGTGTTCTCGATCTCGTCGTGGGCCAGGGAGCCGGGGCGGCGGGCCGTCTCGAACCCGTCGCCGACGCCGACGCCCTTGATCGCCTGGATGCCCATCAGGCCGGCGGCGAGGCGGGCGTCGAGGCGGCGGTCCCAGTGGGTGTAGCTGCCCAGGCCCGGCGGCAGGCCGTAGGCGATCACCTCGACGACGCCGCCGAGGGTGTCGCCGTCCTTGTGCGCCCTGTCGATCTCGGCGACCATGGCCGCGCTGCCCGCGGGGTCGGCGCAGCGCACCGGGTCGGCGTCGATCGCCTCCAGGTCGCCGGGGCCGGGGACGACGCCCGGGGTGGTGGCGGCCCCGCCGATCGAGACGACATGGCTGACGATCTCGACGCCGAGGGCCTGCTTGAGGAAGCTCCGCGCCACCTGTCCGAGCGCGACGCGGGCGGCGGTCTCGCGGGCGCTGGCCCGGTCGAGGACCGGGCGGGCGTCGTCGAAGCCGTACTTCTGCATCCCGGCGAGGTCGGCGTGGCCGGGACGGGGGCGAGAACGCGGCGCGTTGCGCGCCTGGCCCTCCAGCACGGCCGGGTCGACGGGGTCGGCGGCCATCACCGTCTCCCACTTGGGCCACTCGGTGTTGCCAACCCGGATGGCGACGGGACTGCCGAGCGTCCGGCCGTGGCGGACTCCGCCCACGATGGACACGACATCCTGCTCGAACTTCATCCGCGCCCCGCGCCCGTAGCCGAGGCGGCGACGGCGCAGCGCCTCGTCCAGCTGTGCCGTGGTCACCTCCACCCCGGCGGGCAGTCCTTCCAGGATCGCGACGAGCTCGGGGCCGTGGGACTCCCCTGCGGTCAACCAGCGCAACATGGTGACAAGTCTTCCACGTGCCGCCCACTGGAATGGCCTTTGTTCACCGGTTGAGACATCCGCGGGTGATCGTCGAACCGGAGACGGGTGATCCGGAGGCACATACCGTTCGTGGAACGAACGGGTCCAAGGGGCGGACCGCCCAGGAGGCGAACCGTTCACAGGACGGACCGTCCAGGGAGTTCACAGAACACACCGTCCAGGGAACAGCCGTCCGGGGAAAAACCGTCCAGGGGGCGGTCACGAGGACGGGTTCGGTCAAAGGGCGGTGAGGACGGCGGCGAGCGTGCCGACGGCCATGAAGGGACCGAAGGGGATCTCGCTCTTGCGGCCCGCGCGGCGCAGGGCCATCAGGGCGGCCCCGTAGAGCCCTCCGGCCAGGAGGCCGAGGAAGGCCCCGGTGACCAGGGTGTTCCAGCCCAGCCAGCCGAGGGCCGTGCCCAGGCTCGCCGCGAACTTGACGTCGCCGAACCCCATGCCCGCCGGGTTGACCAGGAACAGCACCAGGTAGAAGCCCGCCAGAGCGAGGCCGCCCAGCCCGGCGCCGAGCAGGTCCCCGGGGCGGCCGTCGGCGAGGGCCGAGACGGCGAGCGGGGCGACGGTCCCCAGGTAGGCGGCGAGGGTGAGCCTGTCGGGCAGCCGGTGAACGGCGGCGTCGACGAAGGACAGGACGACGGCGACCACCGCGAGCCAGCCGAAGGCGAGCAGTTCCGCCCCCCTCCCGACCGGCGTGCTCTCCACCCCTTCCGGCACTCCCGGCCAGGCGGCCGCTCCCGCCGCGTCCGGCCACAGGGCCCGCAGCGCGAGGGCGGCCAGCACCGCCGCGGTGACCCCCTCCACCGCCCCGGCCGCGGGCCGGGTGCCCCGCCGCTCCCCCTCGGTCCCTGAGAACTCGGCCCCTGAGAAGCGGGTCACCAGGCGCCGCGTCCCGAGCCCGATCGCGAGCCCGGCCAGAGCCGCCGGGACCGCCGTCGCGGAGAGGGACAGAAGGGTCACCGGGGGACTCATGAAGCCGACCATAATCGGCGCCCCTCTCCCCGCGCCGGGGATCCGGGCACTCCTCCCCTCCCCCTCCCACGCCGGATGTGCCGAAACGGCCCGCACCCGGTGACCGCGCCGCGCACCGACCTCCGTCCCCGCCGAAGGGCCCCGGTGGCCTCCCCGCACGCCGAACCCCACCCCCACCAGAGGGCCGAGAAGACCCGCGTTCGGTGGCCGCCTCGCACCGATCTCCATCTCCGCAGAAAGAGCCCCAAGTGGCGCGCATCCGGTGGCCGCCCCGCACGCCGAGCCCCGTCCACGCCGAAGGGCCGAAGTGACCTCGGAGGTCATTGACGATGACGGCGATGATCACGGAGGCTGTAGGCATCCCTACCCCCCGGAGGTCAGGAACGCGTGGACACGGATCGCTTCAGCAAGCTGCCCGCGGTCATCGCGTCACTCGTTCTGCTGCCCGTGCTGCTCGAACTCCTCGCGTGGTACATCGAGGGCGAGGAGTACGACGTGGCCCGCGCGGCCACAGTGATCACGGTGATCGTGGCGCTCGCCCTCATCGCCACCGTGCTCGGCCGGATCAGGGCGCGGCTGCCGGTGCTGATGGTGGTCGCGCTCACGGTCACCGCGGCGGGCGAGGCGGTGCTGGGGTTCGTGGCGGCGTTCGGCCCCGTGCTCTGGCGGGGCGGCGTACCCGGCGAGCTGCACGGGCTGGTGACCGCGGGGGTGAGCGCGTTCGCCGTGGCCACCGGCCTCTACCTGCTCGTCCAGTATCGCCGGGGCCTCTACCTCCCCTACCTGGAGGCCGGGATGGGCCCGCTGCCCACCGCCACCAAGCGCAGGGTGATCGGCGAGTCGGAGATTATCTGGAGTCGGCGTTTCGCTCGTCTCTCTGACCTGCGGGGTTGCGTTGCGGACGTCGTCCACGAGGGGCTGGGCCGCGGTCGTTGAGCCTGTCCGACCCGCCCGTCACCTGTTGTTCAACCGTTACCATGCGGCGCTTCTCAGGGAGGCGGACCGCGACGCGGGTGAGACGCATTCCGTCATCGTGACACCGGGGTGTGGTGTCGAAGGTCAGGTGCGAGTGGACTCGGCCCGGTCCAGGCGAGCATGGAGGGTGGCGGCGAAGTCCTCGGCGCGTTCCAGCTGGGTCCGCAGGTCGGTGATCCGGTCCTTGGCCACCTGTTCGTAGCCGCGCACGATGTCGAGCAGCCGTTCGCGCTGCTCGGGTTCGATCGGGCCGAGGTCGTCGAGCCGGTCGGTGGCCTCCAGCAGGTCGCGCATCTGGTCCAGGGTGAAGCCGAGCGGTTTCATCCGGCGGATCACCATGAGGCGGGCGACGTCGCGTTCGGTATAGAGGCGAAAACCGCCCTGGGAGCGGGCGGAGGGGATGACCAGCCCGACTTCCTCGTAGTGGCGGATGGTCCGCAGGGACAGCTCGGTGCGGGCGGCGACCTCGCCGATCTGCATGTGCTCGGAGTCCACGCCCGGCGGCCCTTCTGGCTGGTCGACACGCCCTTGGCACCCCAGGAGCGATCCCTACTCTAACGTTAGGGTAGGGTCAGCATATGTGGGGAGCGGCCCTTGGTGTGCCGTCCGCTCACCGGTGCGGGTGTGCACCCGGCCGCGCCCGTGGACGATGAGGTCCCCGGCGAAGACCACCGACACTCAGCAGGAGAGAGCGTGCGCGTAGCCGCGATGCCAGGCGCCGCCTGCCCGCCGTGACCCCTCGCCCGTGACCTCTCACCCCGGCTGAGCAGGACCGCTGCTCTTCGACGACTTCCGCCCGCCGCTGTTGCGGGCGATCCGCGGGTGGCCGCCCTGGTCTCCCGCGTTCTCCTTCCTCGCGCGTCCCGTATCGACAGGGGCGTGCCCGAGCACGACAGGTTCCTTTTCCCTTGCAGACTTCCCTGCTGTCTTCGGCCGCGCGGCTGCGCGGTTTTCGCCCCTCCTGGCTGTCGCCGAAGGTCGCGCGCACCGAGGTGCTGGCCGGCCTGGTGGTGGCCCTGGCGTTGATTCCCGAGGCGATCTCGTTCTCCATCATCGCCGGGGTCGACCCCAGCATCGGGCTGTTCGCCTCCTTCACCATGGCCGTCACCATCGCCGTCGTCGGCGGCCGTCCCGCGATGATCTCCGCGGCGACCGGCGCCATCGCCCTGGTCATCGCCCCTCTCAACCGGGAGCACGGCCTGGGATACCTGGTCGCCGCGGTTATCCTCGGCGGCGTCATTCAGGTGGTGCTGGGCTCTTTAGGAGTGGCCCGGCTGATGCGGTTCGTGCCGCGCTCGGTGATGGTCGGATTCGTCAACGCCCTGGCCATCCTCATCTTCGCCGCGCAGATCCCGGAGATGCAAAACGTCCCCTGGGCCGTCTATCCACTGGTCGCCGCGGGTCTGGCGCTGATGGTGTTCTTCCCGAAGATCACCAAGGCGGTGCCGGCGCCGCTGGTGTCGATCGCGATCTTGACCGTCATCACCGTGGCCGCCGGGATCGCGGTGCCGACCGTGGGCGACAAGGGCGCCCTGCCGTCCTCGTTGCCGCTGCCGGGCCTGCCCGACGTGCCGTTCACCCTGGCCACCCTGACGTTGATCGCCCCGTATGCGCTGGCGATGGCGCTGGTCGGGCTGATGGAGTCGCTGATGACCGCCAAGCTGGTGGACGACCTCACCGATACCCACTCCAACAAGACCCGCGAGTCGATCGGCCAGGGCGTCGCCAACATCGTCACCGGCTTCTTCGGCGGGATGGGCGGCTGCGCCATGATCGGCCAGACGATGATCAACGTGAAGAACGGGGCCCGGACCCGCCTGTCGACGTTCCTGGCCGGGGTGTTCTTGATGGTGTTGTGCATCGTGTTCGGGCCGGTCGTCTCGACCATCCCGATGGCCGCGCTGGTCGCGGTGATGGTCCTGGTCGCCTTCGCCACCTTCGACTGGCACTCCATCGCCCCGGCCACGCTCAAGCGGATGCCCGCCGGGGAGCTCATCGTCATGGCCGTCACCGTCGCGGCCGTGGTCGCCACCCACAACCTGGCCATCGGCGTGGTCCTGGGTTCCCTCACCGCCATGGTCATCTTCGCCCGGCGGGTCGCTCACCTGGTCAACGTCACCGCCGTCGTCGACCCCGAGGGCCACCAGGTCATCTACTCCGTCACCGGGGCGTTGTTCTTCGCCTCCAGCAACGACCTGGTCTACCAGTTCAACTACGCCGGCGACCCCGACAGGGTGATCATTGACCTGACCGGCGCGCACATCTGGGACGCCTCCTCCGTCGCCGCCCTGGACGCCGTCACCACCAAGTACGAGGCCCGCGGCAAAACGGTGGAGATCATCGGCCTCAACACCCACAGCGCCAAGATGCACGACACCCTCAGCGGAGAACTCACCAGCCACTGAACCGGCCGTGATCACAGATCAGGCGAACCCCGCCGGTTCAGCGTAGTGCGCGAAGCTCACCGAGCGCGGCGGCCAGCTGTTCGCGCAGGTCGGCGTTGTCCTTGACCAGCGCGCGGATGCGGTCGTTGGCTGTTTGCAGGCGCTGTCGCAGCGAGGCCTCTGAGGCTCGCTGCCGGGCCGGGACCTCGGCTCGGCCGCCCGTGCCGCCTGGTGCGGCACCGGTGCGGGTGCGCAGCCGGTCGATCTCGGCGCGCAGGTCGGCCTGGCCGTAGAGCCAGGAGCGCGAGACGCCGGCCTGGCGGGCGACCGATTCGATGGTGATCGGCTGGCCGGTGACGTCCAGGCGCCGTAGCGCCCGGACCGCCTTGTCGCGGGTGGCGCGGCTGCGCCGCTTGGCCGCGGCGACGAGGTGGGCGGAGTTGTCAGCTCGCATCGGCCGCCTGCCCGGGCTCGCCACCGGCAACGCCAGCGGCACTATCTCCATCGACGTCACCGGTGGTGGCGGTGGGGTCTTGGTCGGCTTCCAGGGCGGTGATGATCCGGTCCAGGTTGCCCAGGACCCGCTGGTTCATCTCGACCACCCGGGTGTGGCCGGCGTCCTTGGCGGTCTCAATGAGGGTCAGGGTGCGTCGGCGCTGCTTGCGGTGCTCGGGCAAGAATTCGGGGGTGGTGATGAAGACCGGGCAGGTCAGGCAGGCGTTGGCGTGCGGGCAGGTCTGTTTCAGCGGCAGCCCGCAATAGCCGTTGGGCAGCGACTGCTTGGCCCGGGCCAGCCGGTCTTTCAGCCAGGTCGCCTCGGCCAGCGGCCCGGCCGGATCCAGTTCGATGGGGGTGCCAGTGATATCGACCTTGCGCGCGGCCTCCCAGTGCCGGCGGACCGTGTCATCGTGCAGGCGCGCGTAATGCGCGGTCATCGCATGCGACTGGTGGTCCAGCAGCCGCCGCACGACGTCTTGGGGGACGTCGAGGTTGATCAGGCGGGTGGCGAAGGTGTGCCGCCACTGATGCGGTGTCAGGTGAACCGGGCGCCCGTGCTCATCGCGGACGTCGCAGTCCAGCAGCCAGGCGGCCAGATGCTTGCGGTAGGTGCTGCCCGGCATCGGCCAGCGGCCGTCGGGGTTGGCCGTCCAGCGGGGCAGCAGCACGTGCGGCTCAGACCAGCGGTGCAGCACGCGTTGCTGCTGGGCGGTGATCTGGTCGGCGAGATCGTCGTCGATGGGCACCAGCCCCTCGCGTTTCATCTTGTGGTTGCGATAACGCAGGTAAGGGGCGCCTTGGGCGTCATGGACGATGCAGTCGAAGGTCAACTGCTGGGCATCGCCGATGCGCAGGCCGGTGCGGACGAGGATGAGCGTGAACAGGTGCAGGACCGGGTCGGTGAGCCGGTCCAGGTTCTCGGGGCGTTCGATCTGGGCCATGACCGTCTCGGTCAGCGCTCGGGGCAGGGCCTCGGGGAGCTTCGGATAGTCCTCGGGATGCACCACGGCCTCGGCGGGCAGCGTGGCATCCCAGCGATGTCGGCGGATGTCCATCAAGAAGCGGCCCAGCGCGCCGATGGACTGGCGGCGCGACCGGATCGAGGCGTCGGTCGTAGCGATGTGGGCCACGAACCGCTCTATCATTTCCCGATTGACCTGGGCCAGCACTTGAACCTTTCCGCCCTCCTGGAGGAAGGTCGCGAACCTGCCCAGATGGGTCACCGATCGGGCGACGTGGACCGGGCTGACGTCGGTGGTGAGTTTCCACCGCGCCCAGCGTTTGACCAGCTGACGCAACCACGGCTGCGAGATGGCATCGAAACGGACTCGGCGGGACTGGGCGTGGATCCCGACCCGGTGCAGATCCCAGACATCCCGCTCGTATTCGGCCTCCCAGCCCAGGCCATGGGCCAGGTCATCGACTTTCCGGCGGGCGAACCTCAAAAAGCCCAGCGGGATGGCGTTGGCGTTACCGTGCGCGCGGGGGGTGAAGGCGTGGAACTTCTCATCCCAGACCTCCTTGGACCATTGCAGCAAGGAGCGGGCGCCGCTGGCCGCAGCCAGGCGCACCACCAGTTCCAGGTCGAAGGGCTTGGCCCTGCCGCGACGTTCATCGACCCGACACTGCACGGCATATTGCAGCTCCAGTTTGAGCTGGGGTGAAAGCGGGCGAAAGTCGATGCGGGCATCACCGCGGGTCTTGCAGTAGCGCACGAAAGCCTCGATGTCGTCGCTGCCGCTGCGTTTGGCCCACCTGCTCCACCGGCCGCGGTGGGAAGAGCACAGCCCGCTGCGGTGGCCGGCCCACAGCTCACAGTCCGGGATCACGCAGATCGGCCTGTCGGGGTCCGCCACGACGGCCGTGGGGATCCAGAGGTCGAGGTCCGGTCGGCCGGCGCGTTTCCATCCTCGGTCGTGATGGTCACACAAACCTTGGTTCTTGCGCCCGTACTTACAGCCGGCGACCACGCATTCGGGCAACGGTCCTCTGCCCATAACGTGGGGCGTGGTCTGGGTGATGAACGTCGTGATCTCCGGGCGGCCCAGCTGATCCCAGCGCTGGACATGGCCGGTGCACATGCCCTTGTTGCGGCGGACCCGGCCGCAGGCCGGCACCAGGCAGGGCGGAGTGCCCAAGATGGCGTCATCGGTGCCGGGGATCAGCACATCGACGCGAAACTCCGATCGCACCGCGCCGACCAGACGCTCCAGCAGGCCGGACGGCGCCGTCTGCTGCGCCGGCGCCGTCGGGTTTTGGTTCTCGTTCACCAGTTCACCTGCCGCTCGGGCAGCCATCCGGCCGTCTCCAGCGCGCGGCGGGCGTCTTCGGCGGTTAGGTGGCCGTAGATCTCCAGCGTCGTGGTGATCGAGGCGTGGCCGAGCAGGGCAGCCACCGACTCGATCGGGGTCTGGCGGCGCAGCAGCTCGGTGGCATAGGTGTGGCGAAACCAGTGCGGATCGAAGTGCACTCCGCTGCTGCGGCGGATCCGCTCGACCAGGTCGTGGGCGGTGTCGTAGCTGAGCGGCCGGCCGATCACCCCGCCCCAGAGGTTGACGAAGACGTAGTCGCTGTCCAGGTCGCCGTATTCGATTTCCAGGTAGTCGGCATACAGGCGCATCAGCTGCGCGCTGACCGGGATCGCGCGCCGCTTGGCCGACTTGGTGCGCGCGCCGTTGTCGTTGACGCGCGGCACGACCGTCAGCGTCCGACCGGCCACGGCCAGGTCTTCGTGACGCAGGCCGAGCGCTTCGCCGACGCGCACCCCGGCGTCGTGCAGGATCGCGAACAGCAGCCGGTCCCGCAGCCGGGTGCAGGCGTCCAGCACCGCCTGAACCTCATCGGCCGTCAGGACCCGCGGGATCGGTTTGGCCGCCTTGAGCGCGACGGTGCGCCGTCGTTGCGGCTGGTCCTTAGCGATGTGCTGCAGGAACGGCTTCCAGGCCGTCCTGGATCCGGCATAGGGCCGCCAGGTGATCAACAGCTCGCCCAGGTCCAGGCCGTGACGGGCGTGGAACTCATAGAACGAGCTCAGCGCCGACAGCTTGCGGTTGATGCTGCTGTTGGAGCAGTACTGGCCCGCCGACGGCAGGACCAGGACCTCACCGGCCCGCGCGGCGGGCGGAAGCCGCAGCCAGCCGATGAAGCCGCCAAGGTCCTCCAACCGGACCTCGCGCCAGTCGACGTCACGCCCCGCCAGGAAGACGAACCAGTCCTTCAGATCATGGGCATAGCCCTTGACCGTGTTCGGTGATCGCTCTGTCGAGCTCAGATAGGACAGCCACCGCTCGACCGGCTCCACCGGCCGGTGATCGACGCCCAGCAGGGTCCACGACTCCACCACCGAGTCGGGCATTCGTACTCGCTGTACTCGCACCACACCTCCCTGTGACCGCCTGATGGACAACGGAAGATAACCAGTCCACGAGGACTTCCGCAGGCGGTTGAGAGTGCGTGCACTACGTCATGGATGACGGTCTACGGGCTCCAGATAACGGAGATCCTGATCCGCACCATGCCGGACATCGGCCCCTCGGTGGAGAAGGCGCTGGCCAGCTGCGTGTCCATGGTCGACCAGGACGACCTGCACTTCGTGGCCTACTTCGGCGACCAGAGGTGCCGCTTCTACACCGACGTGCTGGAGGACGGCGACCTGGCCCACTTCTTCCACGAGACCGACCAGGAGGAGCGCAGGAAGATCTATCTCAGGGCGGGCAACCAGCTCAACTGGCTCACCCAGCGGCTCAACCAGCAGCTGCGCAGGCTGGAGGGCGGCGTCCTCATCCGCACGGTCCTCGACGTGGAGCGCGGGGCCATGTTCTTCTACTGGGTCGACGAGACCCGCTATCTCATCGGGGTGACCCTGGACCAGCGCAAGGTCGACATCGCCGACGACAAGATGGCCAGGCTCGTGGACACCATCCGCGGGCACTTCACCCTGCCCCCGATCAACCAGCGAGAACGCGCCCCGAAACCCCAGGGGCACCTGCGATCCATCCCAAGGAGCGAACGTTGGCCCGAATCGGGCTCCTGATCGTCGTCGTCGGCTTCGGCTGGCTCGCCGCCGACCTGGGCGGCCTGCGTGATCTGGAACACTCCAGCGCGTACGTGCTGCTCAGCAGCCTGTTGCTCGCGATCGGCCTGTACGGCAGCACACACGGGATCGACCGCGCCGAGGCGAGGGAGCACTCGCGGCTGATCGTGCTCGCGGTCACCGTCGGGGTGCTGCTCAAGACCGCGTTCATCGCCGGGGTCGTCTACCTCGTCTCCGGCGACCCCCGGGCTCTGATCATGGCGGTGGTGGTCGCCCAGATCGACCCGCTCTCGGTCGCCGGCGTGATGCGGGACAGCCGTCTGTCGAACCGGGCGAAGACGATCCTCGGGGCGTGGTCCTCCTTCGACGACCCGGTGACGATCATCCTCGCCGTCTACGCGGCGGCGCTGGTGAGCGGTTCCGGAGGCAGCGGGCAGTCGGCCTCGTACTTCGCCGACCTGGGGTTGAACGTGCTGTTCGCGGCCGCGGTCTATCTGCTGTGGCGGCTGATCAGAAACGCCCCGCCGGTGCTGACCTACCTGACGGCCGCCGGAGCGGTCGTCTCGGCCGCCTGGACCTCCCTCATGCTCGGCATAGCGACCGCCGGGCTCTACCTGCGCCTGCCCGACGCGCGCTGGCTGGGCCGGGCGGTGAGCGCGGCGTTCGCGCTGTCGGCGTTCCTGACGGGCCTGCTGCTCGTCGGCGGGACGAACATGGGGATGGGCGTGTTACTCGGGCTGGCCGCGTACGCCGCGCAGATGGTCGCCGCGCTGGTGCTCACCCACGGCCTGCCGATGATCGACCGGGTGCATCTGGGGCTGGCCCAGCAGAACGGGGTGACGGCGGTGATCCTCGCCCTGGTCTTCGAGCGCGACTTCGGGGGGTTCGTCGCCGTGATCGCCCCGGCGATCCTCACGGTCAACCTCGTCCACGCGGCGGCCAACCGAACCGCCGACGCCTGGGAGGCTCGGCGATCTCTTCCATCCGCGCCACTGTGACGTCGGGGGCCTCGGCCCCCAGTTGGTCCAGGGTGCCCGACTCGACCGCGGCGAGCGCCCGCAGGAGGCCGCCCTCGATCACGAAGGGCACCGGGCCCGCGACGTCGACCACCGCCGCCGCGCTGCCCTCGTGCACCGCGGCCTGGCAGACCTGAAGGATCGTGGCCTGGATGGGCCTGGCGTCGGGGCGCCACCGCCGCAGCGCCTCCGTCCCGGTGAAGGCGAGCACCGCCTCGCGGCCGTCGGCTCCGACGAGCTTCGGGAGGGCCATCTCGCTCTCCTTCTCCTGCCGCAGGCCGTGCTCGCCGATCTCCGACTCCTTGAGCAGGGCGACCACCGGCACGAGCAGCCGGGCCCCGCTCAGCGCGGCGACGACCTCGCCGGCCTGCGCCTTTCCCTCGGCGAAGGCGGCGAGCGCGGATGTCACGGCGGCGTCGGCGGCACCGTCGTCGCCGGGGACCAGGGGTCGCGGAATGCTCGGCACGAACCGGGAGCCTACCCTCGGCCGGGCCAGGGGGGACGATCGCCCCACCCGGCCCGCCCCTGGCCCGGGCGTGACGCGTACACCGAAGTGGCGCACCGGGCCGGGGCACCCCGATGGCACGGGGGTCCGGGAGCCCGGGGGCACGGGGACGCCGGGGGCAGCCAGGGGTAAAGGTGTCCCCGGGCGGTACGCCGGGGGCGTGTGCCGCCTGTCAGCCGAGGTCGGCGACGGCGGCCACCGGGCCGCCGCCGCTGGGGCCCTGGTGGACCGCCGCGACCGAGACGAACACGGCCGGGTCTCCGGTGACGCTCGCCGCGACACCGCCGACGGTGGCCTTGATCTGGCGGTGCCAGTGCACGTCGGAGTCGTCCAGCATGATGTTGCGGCGCCCCCGCACGCTGCCCGACGGGTCGGCCTCGCACTTCATGAAGACGTTGACGAGCCGGTCGCCGAGGTCGGACGGGTGAGGGCGCTCGGGCAGCTCGATGCCGCTGGAGCGGATCGCCTCCCAGATGCCGTCGGCGTCCAGCGCGTCCTTCATGACCGAGTGGCCGATCCGGTACCGGCCGCCGATCCCCCGTACGTTGCCGACGACCACGATCTGGGCGCGGTCCAGCTCGACGCCCGAGGAGCACGACGCGACGGAGGAGTAGAGCGACAGGTCGCGGTGGATCTGGTCGGCGGAGGGCATCTCGATCTCGCCGAGGGCGACGGCGATGCCGAGGGCGGTGGTGGAGTTGGAGATGTCCATCGACGGGCCGGTGTCCTCGATCACCACGTCCTTGCCGCGCGACTTGGCGTCGTTGATCGTGGACAGGGTGAGCAGCGGGGTCTTGGTCTGGACGTAGTGGACGTCGGCGGGGTCGTCGATCCCGGCGAGCTTCATCGCCTCGCGGACTCCGGCTGCGACCTTCTCCACCATCGCGGGGCGGCCGATGTCCTCGGGCAGGATCACGTCGCTCATCGCGATGCCGACGCTCACCCTCGGCTCGTCGCTCGGCTCGGCGTTCGCGGTGGTGGCGAAGACGGTGGCGTGCGGGCTGAGCACGCCGTCGGTGCCGCCCGACCACACCAGGGGCACGCTTTCTGGGGACGGGTGCCCCTTGGCCTGGAGCACCTCGCGAAACGCCCGGTCGGCCAGGATGCGGGTGTAGTCGTTCACGCCGCCGTTGCCCTCGGTCTTGCCGATCACCGCGAGCACCCGGTGCGCCTCGATCACCCCGTCGTCGATGAGCCGGGCCAGCCCGGAGGCGTCGGTCACACTCTCGATGGGCACCTTGCGCACTTCAATGGGTTCGGGCATCTCTGCCGCCTTTCGATCGCGTCCTGTTCACTTTCGCACCACGGTGCCGGTCTCTCCGGTGAGCGCCGCGCCCATGTCCTCCAGGGAGGTGATCACCGACCGGTCGCCGCCCTGCTCGACGAAGCGCAGCGCGGCCTCGACCTTCGGCCCCATACTGCCCCCGGCGAAATGGCCCGCGGCGTGCAGTACGCGCAGCTCGGCCGCGGTGATGTGACCCAGGGGCCTGGCCCGGGGCGTTCCGAACCCGACGACGGCCCGGGGGACGTCGGTCGCGATGATCAGGACCGTCGCCCGGACGGCCCGGGCGAGCACCGCGGCGGCGAGGTCCTTGTCGATCACGGCCTCGACCCCGGCGAGCCGCCCCTGCGCGTCGCGGGTCACGGGCACGCCGCCGCCCCCCGCGGCCACGACGGTGAAGCCCGCGGCCACCAGCGCGGCCACCGCGGGCGCGTCGAGGATCTCCAGCGGCTCGGGGGAGGCCACCACGCGGCGCCAGCCCCGCTCGAAGTGGCGCCAGGTCTGGCCGAGTTCCTCGAACCGGCGTGCCTCGGCCTCGCTGAAGTAGCGGCCGATCGGCTTGACCGGGTCCGCGAAGGCGGGATCGCCGGGGTCGACGAGCGTACGGGTGACCACGACCGCGGCGCGGCCGTCGAGCGCGTTGAGTACGAGGGTGCCGATGGTGGCCTGGGTCTGCGCCCCGCACCAGTCGAGCGGCACCGGGGGCACGACGTGGGCGGCGAGCTGGTTCTTCAGGATCAGGTTGCCGACCTGGGGGCCGTTGCCGTGGGTGAGGGTGACCTGGTGGCCCTCCTCGATGAGCGCGACGACGTGGCGCATCGCCTGCTCGACCGCGCGGTGCTGGTCGGCCGGCGAGGCGCCTCCGTCGGGCCCGGTCATGGCGTTGCCGCCGAGCGCGATCAGTATTCGTTCACCCACCAGGCCGACGTTAACGGCCTGCCCGTCTCGCCTCATGGGCACTCATTGCCCAAGGGGCGCCGGTCCTTCGGCACAACCGGCCAACCTCTCACCCCATGAGCGTACGGGTGATCTCCTCGACCACCGGCACGCGCCGCGGCTGCAGGTAGAAGTGGTCGCCGGGGAAGACCGTGAGGGAGAAGCCGGAGCTCGTACGGGTCTCCCACGACTTGGCCTGTGCCGGGGTGACCACCGGGTCGGCGTCGCCGACGAGGACGGAGATCGGGGTGTGCAGCGGGGGGCCGGGGCGGTGCCGGTAGGCCTCGGCCAGCCGGAAGTCCGCACGGACGTAGGGCAGGATGACCTCGCGCATCGCCCGATGGGACAGGACCTCCGCCTCGGTGCCGCCGAGTTTCGCCAGCTCGGCCACGAAGTCGTCGTCGTCGTACTCCGAGATCGCGGGCCTGTCGCGGGGGTCGTGCGGCGCTCTCGCGCCGGAGACGAACAACCGCGCCGGGGCGATCCCCCTCGCCTCAAGGCGACGCGTGACCTCGTAGGCGAGCGTCGCCCCCATGCTGTGCCCGAACAGCGCGAAACGCCGGTCGAGCAGCGGCAGCATCGATCCGGTCACCTCGTCGGCGAGCGCGTCCATGTCGTCGGGCAGCGGTTCGGCGAACCGGTCGGCCCTGCCGGGCAGCTGCGTCGCGTGCAGCTCGACGGACAGGGGCAGCAGCTCGGACCACGCGCGGTAGGCGTTGGCCGATCCGCCCGCATGCGTGAGGCAGAACAGCCGCGTGGTCGCCCCGGGGCGGGGGAAGGCGCAGCGCAACCAGGTCATGTGACCATGATCCCACGGCGAGGGCCCGGCGCCTCATGCCCTGAGGCAGACCTCGAAGACGGCGGTGAGGCGGGCGATCACGGTCTCGCGGTCGGGGGAGCCGGCCGCGTCGGGGCCGTAGAGCTGGCGCATCGTGCCGGTGCCGGTGACGAGCGCGGTGGCGATCATCGCCCGGAAGGCCGCGTCGGGGCCGGGGAGCCGCGCCGAGAGGGGTTCCAGGATCGCCGTCCTGACCCGGTCGCCGATGATCTCGTGGATCTCCGGGGCGCTGGACGACCGGATGAGCGCGGCCAGTACCACGCTCCCCTGGTCGGATCGGAGCCGTTCGGCGACGTACTCGGCCAGCCGGCGGGGCAGCTCCTCCTCGGGGCCCTCCAGGACGCCGGGGAAACGGCCCTGCATCGCGAGCACCTCGGCGAACAGGTCCCGCTTGCTGCCGAAGTAGCGGTTGATCAGCGCGATGTTGGCGTCCGCCTCGGCGGCGATCATCCGCATCGTCACCTGGTCGTACCCGAGTTCGGCGAACAGCAGTCGGGCGGCGTCGAGGATGCGCCGCCTGGTGCCCTCCCTGTCGCGATGCCGTGTCTCATCCACTTACGGGATCCTTCCAGATTTGACGAGTAAACAAGCGTCTACTAACTTCACATGTACCGTACATACATTGGGGGCGGTTCATGCTGACCGAACAACAGATCCAGGCCGAGGCCGCACCGTCCTTCACCCACAGGCAGGTGCTGGAGATCCTGGCCGGACTGATGCTCGCCATGCTGACGTCGATGATCTCGACGTCCGTGGTGGGCACCGCGCTGCCGACGATCGTCGGCACGCTCGGCGGCCAGGACCAGCTCGCCTGGGTCGCCAGCGCGACCCTGCTCACCATGACCGCCTCCACCCCGATCTGGGGCAAGCTCTCCGACCTCTACGGCCGCAAGCTCATGTTCCAGGTCTCGCTGGTCGTCTTCGTGGTGGCCTCCATCGCCGCCGGGTTCTCCCAGGACATGGCCCAGCTCATCGCCGCCAGGGCGCTGCAGGGCATCGGCGCCGGCGGCCTCGCCGCGCTGCCGCAGATCATCCTCGGCGACGTGGTCGAGCCCCGCGAGCGCGGACGCTACTCCGGCTACATCGGCGCGGTCTTCGGTGTCTCGACCGTGGCCGGCCCGCTGCTCGGCGGGTTCATCGTGGACAACATGTCCTGGCGCTGGACCTTCTGGATCTGCGTGCCGCTCGCCGTGGTCGCCTTCGTCGTCATCCAGAGGGTGCTGAGGCTGCCGCTCGTCCGCCGCGACACGAAGGTCGACTGGTGGGGCGCGACCCTCATCACCGGCGGCACCACCGCGCTGATGCTGCTGCTCTCCCTCGGAGGCAAGGAGTTCGGCTGGAACTCCGCGTGGACCTACGGCCTGGGCGCGCTCAGCCTGGTGATGTTCGGTCTCGCCGTCGTCGCCGAGCGCAGGGCCGCCGACCCGATCCTGCCCCCGCACCTGTTCCGCGACCGCACCTTCGTGCTCACCTCCGTCGCCTCCCTGCTGGTCGGCGCGGCGATGTTCGGCGCGCTGATGTTCCTGCCGCAGTACCTGCAGATCGTCAAGGGCATGAGCCCCACGGGCTCGGGCCTGATGACCCTTCCCCTGGTGCTCGGCCTGCTCACCTCCTCGATCCTCACCGGCCGGTTCGTCACCAGGACGGGCCGATGGAAGATCTTCCCCGTGGTGGGCATGCTGCTGGTCGCGCTCGGGCTGTTCCTGCTCTCGCGCCTGCACGTCGACAGCTCGCTGGTGATCGTCGGCATCGACAACGCGGTGCTCGGCATCGGGCTCGGCGCCTCCATGCAGATCCTGATCCTCGCCGCCCAGAACGCGGTGACCCGCGCGAACCTCGCCTCGGCGACCTCCGGGGTGGCGTTCTTCCGCTCACTCGGCGGCGCGGTGGGCGTCGCGGCCTTCGGCGCGATCCTGTCCAACCGGCTCACCGCGGAGCTGGTCTCCCTCGCGAAGGCGGCGCACCTGCCGCTGAGCGGTGGCGCGGTCCCCAGCCTCGGCTCCCCCGAGGCCATCCACAACCTCCCCGCGCCCGTCCTGGAGATCATCCTGGAGGCCTTCACCCGGGCGATGAGCGCGGTCTTCGTGGTCGGCGTCCCGATCGCCGTCCTCGCCTCACTCGCCGTCCTGATGGTCAGGGAGATCCCGCTGCGCTCGGCGCGGACCCCCGCCCCGGCGGCGGCCGACCCGGCCGCCCCGCCGATCGGCGCGGGCAGGCCGTAACCACCCCCGTGCCGCCCGGGGCCGGCCCGCTCTCCGGCCGGCCCCGGGCCTCCCTCACTCCTCGCCTCGCACATCGACCCTCCCCCGGGCGAGGGCGGCCCCTCGTGGCGGCGCCACGGGGAGTCGCCCCCCTTCCCCGGCCGGGATCAGGCCTCAGCGCGGGCGAACGACGGACATGGCATGTGCCACCGCCCTCGGGCGGCCGTCAGAGCGTCCATTTCTGGTTGGCCCAGCCGTTGCAGTCCCACAGCTGCACCTTGGTCCCGTTCGCGTTGACGGTCCCCAGGTCCGCGTCCAGGCAGCGCCCGTTGTGCATGCTGTAGATCGTGTGGCTCGTCGCGTCGTAGATCCATTTCTGGTTGGTCCAGCCGTTGCAGTCCCACAGCTGTACCTTGGTGCCGTTCGCGTTGACGGTCCCGAGGTCGGCGTCCAGGCAGCGCCCGTTCTCCTTGCTGTGGATCGTGTGAGTGGAGACCTCGTAGCTCCACGACTGGTTGTCCCAGCCGTTGCAGCCCCACAGCTGCACCTTGGTCCCGTTCGGGCCGATGGTTCCGAGATCGGCGTCCAGGCAGCGCCAGTTCTGGTGACTGCGGATGGGCCCCCAGGCGGCGGACTCCGAGTCCGAGGCCGCCGCGCCCGGAACGAATCCCGCGCAACCGAGCGCGACCGCCGCCGCCGACACCAGCACCCTGAATCCCCGTCGCATCGTCGATGCTCTCCTTCCTGCGAATCACGGCGGTGGAGAGCGGCGCGGCAGCGGGAGGAACCCGCCGCCCCACCCGCTCCGCACCGTGCGCGTCACCCCGCGGACACGCCCGTCGATCACTCTCCGCAGCAGAAAGTACACGTACGGGGATCGATCCCGGGTGGACGACACGGCGACCGGCGTTTCAGGGAGGTACAGGCGTCTTCCGGACGGCTACCGGGTGCCCTCAGCCTTCGGAGGAGGCGGAGCCCACGGCGCGCTCGGCCGCCGTGATCGCGTTGCGGAACAGCATCGCGACCGTGGTGGGCCCGACCCCGCCGACCCTGGGGGTGATCGCCCCGGCCACCTCGGCGCAGGACTCGTCGACGTCGGGCAGCAGACGCCTGCCCTCGTAACGCACCCCGCCGCCGATGACGACGGCGCCGGGCTTGACGTGCTCGGGCCGGATGATCCCCGGCACGCCCGCGGCGGCGACCAGGACGTCGGCGCGGAGCGTGTAGCGGGGCCAGTCGCTCACCCCGGTGTGCACGACCGTGACAGCGGCGTTCGCCGTCGGGCGCTTCTGCGCGAGGAGGATCGAGAGGGGACGGCCGAGCGTGGCCCCGCGCCCGAGGATGACCACCTCCCGGCCCGCCACCGGGATGTCGTAGTGCGCGAGCAGCGCCTCGATCCCGGCGGGCGTGCACGGCAGCGGGCCGGGGAGCTCCAGCGCCAGCCGCCCGATGTTGAGCGGGTGCATGCCGTCGACGTCCTTGTCGGGATCCATGACCTGCAGGGCCCGGTCGTAGTCGAGGTGCTTGGGCACGGGGTGCTGCACGAGCAGCCCGTGCACCGCCGGGTCGTCGTTGAAGGCGGTGATGACCGCGTGCAGGTCCGCCTGGGTGGCGCTCGCGGGCAGGTGCTCGTGCGGCGAGGCGAAACCGAGCTCGGCGGCCTGCCGCTGCTTGATGCGGATGTATCCGGCGCTGGCGTCGTCGTCACCGACCAGGACCGTCGCCAGGCTCGGGGTGACACCCCTGCCGGTCAGAGCGGCCACCCGCGCGGCCACGTCGGCGAGGATCCGCTCCGCGACCGGGCCGCCGGGAAGCAACCGGGCCGACGACGTGCTCTCGGAGCTGGAACCGTTCGATACGGGCTGGGACATGCGCTTCCTCCCGGCGTGGGCGCCCAGGCGGTCGACTCCCACGGCGAGCTCCCCGATGGTTGATGCCATCCCTTTGCCGCCAGTCGCGTCATCCCCAAGGATGCCCGATCATCCCCCTCCAGGTCGAACCGCCCCCGCCCCACCGGGCCCGGCCAGGCGAATCATCCCCCTCCACCACCTCGCGCCGCGCCCGCCGCACCGAGCCCGGCCAGGCGGCCCACCGCCTCGTCGATGACCTCGTCCCGCTTGCAGAAGGCGAAGCGGACGAAGTGGCTCCCGCGCTCGGGGCGGTTGTAGAAGACCTGGGTCGGGATGGCGACCACGCCCGCCAGGGACGGCAGCTCGCGGGTGAGGGCGAGGCCGTCGGTGAAACCCAGGGGACGGATGTCGGTCTGCACGAAGTAGGTGCCCGCGGGGCGGTAGACCTCGAATCCCGCCGCCGACAGCCCCGCCATCAGGCGGTCGCGCTTGGACTCCAGGTCCGCCCGCAGGGCGGAGACCCAGGCCGACTCATGACGCAGACCGTGGGCGACGGCGAACTGCCAGGGCGCGGCGGCGGTGTAGGTGAGGAACTGCTTGACGGTCTGCGCGGCCCTGACGAACTCGGGCGGCGCGCAGATCCAGCCCGTCTTCCAGCCGGTGACCGAGAAGGTCTTGCCCGCCGAGGAGATCATCACGGTGCGCTCGCGCATGCCCGGCAGGGTGGCGATCGGCACGTGCTCGACCCCGTCGAAGGTGAGGTGCTCGTAGACCTCGTCGGCGACCGCCACCAGGTCGCGCTCCAGGCACAGCCGGGCGATCTCGTCCAGCTCGGCGCGGGTGAAGACGGTGCCGGTGGGGTTGTGCGGGGAGTTGACCAGGACGACCCGGGTGCGCGGCCCGGCCGCCGCGCGCAACTCGGCGGGGTCGAAGGTGAAGCGGCCGTCGACCGGGCGCAGGGTGACCGGGCGGAGCACGGCCCCGGCGAGGGCGACGGCGGCGGCATAGGAGTCGTAGTACGGCTCGAAGGCGATCACCTCGTCGCCGGGCTCGCACAGCGCGAGGATCGTCGCGGCGACGGCCTCGGTGGCTCCGACGGTGACGAGGATCTCGCCGTCGGGGTCGTAGTCGAGCCCGTAGTGGTCCTTGCGGTGCTCGGAGACGGCCTGGCGCAGCTCGGGCACCCCCGGGCCCGGCGGGTACTGGTTGAGGCCCTCCCGGATCGCCGACACCGCCCGCTCCAGCATCGCGGCGGGCCCGTCGGTGTCGGGAAAGCCCTGCCCGAGGTTGATCGAACCGGTACGCAGGGCGAGCGCCGACATTTCGGCGAAGATGGTCGTACCGAACTCGCGCATCCGCGCCACCAGAGGATCGTTCACGCGCTCCAGCGTAGTCCCGTGCCTCCCCACCACCTCATGGCCTCCGCCGCCACCGAGAGAGCGTCACCCGATCTCCCCCTGTCCTCAAATGCGGTCGACCGTAAACGCCCCGGTGATTAGCTCTATCCCGTAGATCACAGAAAGCCTCTCTCCGTGGTGATGATCCGACGTAGGGTGAACGCGAAGTATCGGAAAACCGCTGGCGGAGACAGCTGACAGATGGTGAACAGCGAGAAGTCTTCGAAGACCCCGCCTTCTTCGGACACCGCCGGATCGGCGAACCGCGCCTGGCAGATGGTGACGGGTTTCTCCAACGCCCTCATCCAGACACTTCTCGTGCTTCTCGCCCTCTCCATTTCCACGGCCTCGAAAGTCGCCCTGGTCCTCGGGATTCTCGCGCTGACGACACTGACCATCTTCCCCGGTCACCTGCTGAAAAGCACCGCCTGGTTGCGCCGCGTCATTCCTGAGCGGTCGTACGGCGTTCTCGCGATGTTCTCCCGGTGGGTGCGCCGGGACGTCTGGTGGCTCCTCTCCACCGGAGTCCTGGTCACCGTCCTCGTCGCCCTCGCGGTCGTTCCCAAGGAGGAGCCGTGGGTCACCTGCCGGGTCCCCGACGAGATCACGCTCCTGGCGTCCGCCGAGACCTCCCCGGTCATCCAGCGGGCGGCCGGGGAGTTCATGGCCGGGAAGATCGACTGGTGGGGCTGCCGACAGGTCAACATCAACGTCAGCGGGCTGCGCGCCGGCGAGGCGCGGGACCGGCTGGGCGACTGGACGTTCCCCGTCCAACCGGCCGTCGGGCCGGCCGCCGGGCGGACGGCGAGGAAACCCCCCGGCGCCCGGCCCGACGGGTGGATCGCCGACTCCCTCCAGGAGATCGACTACGTGGACAGGAACACGGACGGCGTGCCGACGTTCGGCGAGCGGACGGTCGTCGCGACCTCGCCGCTGGTCATCGCCGCACCGGAGAGGCTCGCGGAGGAGCTCACCGAGGCGAACAGGAAGCCCGGAGACCGCGACTGGGCCGACCTGCTGCGGAGCAGGCCGGGCGCCCGGCAGCAGGTCGTGCGCACCCACCCGCTCGCCTCCAACGTCGGCCTGATGGCCACGGCCGCCGCTCCCGGCCCCTCGGAAGGGCTGTCGAGGAAGGTACGGCCGGGCGACACCGTCCGCGACGTGATGTGCCGGTACGCGAACTCCCTCGACACCTCCGCGATGGTCATGACCGAGCAGCAGTTCCACGAGCTCGACGTCGCGCTGTCGGGCACCGCCCCCGCGCTCTCCGTACCGGGCGGCTGCGCCCTTTCCGGCGCGGGAGACGGGCGACCGTCGCCGGGCTCCGTCTCCGTGCCGCGAAGCGCCGGGAAGAAACCGCCGCGACCGGTCATCGTCTACCCGAAGGGCGGCCACGCCATGCGGTACGCCTGCGTCTCCAAGCGGTGGCCCGACCTGAGGCGGCCCCCGGCCGTCGAGCAGACGGTCGAGGAGTTCTGCGACTTCCTGCGGGAGACCCTCCCCCGCTACGGATTCCGTGACGCCGAGGGCCGCCTGGACGTCCAGAGGCTGCCGGTGAAGGCACACCGGCTGAGGAGCGACGCACCGGTGGCGGCCAACTGGAAGCCCGACATCTCCAGGCTGCTGTACAAGCTGACGACCCCCCTCGCGGACCACGTCCTCGTCGTGGTGGACGTCTCCGGCTCGATGGCGCGCAACAAGGTGAACGACGGCAGGTCACGGCTGGAGGCGGCGATCCAGGTGGCCCAGGTCGCCGTCACGTCCAAGCGCGGTGAGCGGACCACGGGAATCATGACGTTCTTCCCCGACGACGGCCACGCCGTTCCCCCCGCACCCGTCGGCGACGAGGGAAACGCCCTCACCGGCAGGCTCACCGCGGTCCAGAACGCCTACCGAGACGGTTCGCGCCCCGACCCCCCGATGCGTCCGATCATCGAAAAGGCGCTCGACCGGTTGGAGAGGACGGGCGACCCGGGAGAGCGGAAGGTCGTGCTCGTGCTCACCGACGGAGGGAACCCGAAGGGGCTGACCGGCGAGGACATCAGGGGCCACGACGGTGTGCGGCTGATGATGCTCTCCTTCGACCTGCACGGCTGCGACACCTCCCCGCTGCCCGTGCTCGGGGACGAGGGCCTGATGTCCTGCTACGACGCGAGCACCGACCCCGACCAGAAGCTGGACGACGCGTTCACCGAACTCCGGGCGGCCACCGGATGAGCCGTCCCACGCCGCCTCCGCCGTCGTCGCCGTTCTCGTCAGGTGGGACAGGCGGACAGAGCACACCGGCTTCGCCAGGTGGAACGGGCGGGCGGGCCACATCGGCTTCCTCAGGTGGGAGGGCCGGGCAGGGAACACCGGCCGCGGCGGAGCCGACCGGCCGCGGAGTGATCCTTCTCCTCCTGCTGCTCGTCTGCCTTCCCTCCCTGGCGGCGAGCACCGCGCCCACCCCTCCCCCGGGACCGCCCAGGCAGGACTGCGTCCTGCGCATCGCCAGTGGCGCCGACGTCTCGGGAGGCGCCCGCGAGCGTGCGCTCGAAGCCGTCTGGAACGGCGTCAAGGGCAGACCCCGGGCGTGCTTCGTGGCGATCTCCTCGGTCGCGGACGAGCAGCGCAGCGCGATGATCTCGGCCGCCCAGTCGAAGGCCGGGCACTACGACGTGTACAACCTCGACATCCAGTGGATTCCCGAGTTCGCCGAGGAGGGCTACCTGCGCCCGATCGACACCACCGCGCACGGCGGGACCAACGACTTCCTCTCCCAGATCTGGTCCGCCGGCGCCTGGAACGGCATCCAGTACGCGGTGCCGTTCAACACCGACGTGGGACTGCTCTACTACCGTGACGACCTGCGGTTACCGGCGAGCTGGCGGGACATGACCGATCTCGCGAAGGCGCGCCGCGCCGGGCCGGACCCCACCGCCCTCGGCCTCTCCGGGCAGTTCGCCTCCTACGAGGGGCTCACGGTCAACGCCCTGGAGGCGATCTGGGCCAACGGCGGGGAGGTGGTCGACGCGGACGGCCAGGTGGCGATCGCCCGGAAGGAGGGCGTGGAGGCCGTCGGACGGCTCATCGAGACGGTGAAGGCCGGCGTGATCTCCGGGGAGACCCTCGGCAGCACGGAGGCGGAGTCGCTGACCGCCTTCCGTAAGAGGCACGCGCTGTTCCTGAGGCACTGGCCCTACGCCCACGAGGTGCTCTCCGGGGAACGGAAGTCGGGCGGAATCGCCTTCCGCGCGGCGCCGCTGCCCTGGCAGGGGGTGCTCGGCGGCCAGTACCTCGCCGTCTCCAGGCACACGCCCCGGCGCGACCTCGCGCAGCGACTGGTGGCGGCGTTGACCGGCGAGGAGGCGGCCGGACTGCTCTACCGGTGCGGCGGGTTCGCCCCGGCCAGGGTCTCGGCCCTCTACACGGAGGCGGGGGCCGGTTGCGACGGCCCGGTCCCGGCGGCCCCGCCCAGCCCTCGCTCTCCCTCCTCCGGTTCCTCAAGCGCGGAACCGGAGTCCGAGAGCGTGCGGCCCGACACGCTGCTGCGCGCGCTGACCCAGGCCAGGCTCCGCCCGCCCTCCCCGTACTACAGCGAGTTCAGCCGGGTCTTCCGCACCGAGGTCCACGAGCTGCTCGATTGCTGGTCGCTCGGGCGCAAGGGGTGCGAGGACGCGAAGACGTTCACGACCGGTCTCGCTCTCAAGCTGAGAAAGGCACTGGCCGGCGGCTGAGCCGGACCGGAAACCTCGGAGGGCTTATGAATGGGGTCGTCTATGCGTAGGCGATTATGGGGTGGTACGTCTATTTGCTGTGACCCGAATGACCCGACCGACCGGACCGGCGGAACCGACAGGACCGAGCGGACCGACCCGGCTCCACGAGCTCGACGCGCTTCGCGGCTTCGCGGTGTGCGGGATCATGGTGGTCAACACCTGGCAGCACACGCGTGAGCACCTGAGGGAGTCCGATCGCAACGCGGTCGACTGGGCGATCGACAACCTGCTGCAGAGCAGGTTCTATCCGATCTTCTCCTTCCTGTTCGGGCTGAGCTTCGTCCTCTTCCTGAGGTCGGCGGCCCGACGGACCGCACACCCCTGGGCCGTGCTGCTGCGCAGGCTGGCGGTGCTCGCGGCACTCGGCGCGATCCACCAGGTCTTCAACCACGGCGAGGTGCTCCTGCCGTACGCGATCTTCGGGGCGGTGGTCCTGCTGCCCGCCTCGTTCTTCCCGCAGCCCGCCGTGGTGGTGCTGGGCGTCGCCCTCACCGCGTGGGCGGTGTACCAGGGCGGCGGGATCATCCTCGTCCCCGGCCTGTTCGTGCTGGGCATGGCCCTGATGGAGCACCCGCCGCCCGAATGGCTGCTGTTCCCCGCGTTCGTCGCGAGCACGGTGCTGGGCGTGACGCTCACCTGGCTCTGGGTGGTCATCGCCAAGGATCCCGCCCTGTTCCACGCGTCCGTCTACCCGGCCGCCGGGCTCGCCGCCGCCACGGCCTACTGCACCGGGCTGCTGCTCCTGCTGCGGACCCGGCTGCGTGACCTCCTGCTGGCGCTTCTGGCCCCGCTCGGCCGGATGGCGCTCACGAACTACCTCATGAGCACCCCGATCATCCTGCTCTTCGTGCCGCTGCTCGTCGCGGACACCACCCGGCTCGCCGGTGTGGCGCTCTCCGCCGCCGTTCTGGTGCTTCAGGTGCTGTTTAGCCGCGTGTGGCTGGGCAGGTTCAGGTACGGTCCGCTGGAATGGGCGTGGCGAAGCCTCACATGGATGGAACGAGTGCCGAACAGACGGATAGGGTCACACCCGTGACGCGCATAGCCCTCTGCCAGATCCCGGTGGCCGAAGATCCCTCCGCCAATCTGAGCCGCGCCCTCGACGCCCTCGCCGAGGCCGCCGCGGGCGGCGCCGAGCTGGCGATCTTCCCGGAGGCCACCCTCACCCGGTACGGCAGGCGCGTCACCGACCTCGCCCAGCCGCTGGACGGGCCGTTCGTCACCGGACTGGCCGCGGCGGCGCGGGAGCACGGACTTTCCGTGATCGCGGGAGTGTTCGAGCCCGTCGAGGGCCGGGTGTACAACACCGCGGTCGCCATCGGCCCCTCCGGCTCGATCGAGGCGGCCTATCGGAAGATCCACCTGTTCGACTCCTTCGGCGCCCGCGAGTCCGAGCTGGTCGCGCCGGGCGACACGCCGGTCGTGGTCGAGCTGGCCGGGCTCCGGGTGGGCCTGGTCACCTGCTACGACATCCGCTTCCCCGAGCTCACCCGGGCCCTCGTCGACCTGGGAGCCGAGGTGTTCGCGGTGATCGCCGCGTGGGGGTCGGGGCCGATGAAGGAAGAACACTGGACCACCCTCGTCAGGGCCCGCGCGATCGAGAACACCACCTGGGTCGCCGCCGTGGGCCAGGCGCCGAACCCTGAGGCCCGCGACGGATTCGGGATCGGGCGGAGCCTGCTGGTCGATCCAATGGGAGTGATACGCACCGATATGGGACCCACGCCGGCCGTGCAGACGTGTGAAATCGACTCGCAGATCACGATTGCCACCCGGAATGCCGTACCGTGCCTGGAACACCGGCGACTCCCTCTCGGCAGATCGTAAAATGCCGATCGTGAGTGAGCCACCTGGGCGTAGAACGCAGATGCAGAAGGTCATACCGCCTCGACTGCTCGTGCCCTATCTGGCCGGCAGACGCACCGTGATCTCCGGATATGTGTACCGGGTTCAGGACTGCGCGCGGCTGACCACCCCCGCGCAGCTCTTCGTCGGCCTCGACCTGGGGTTCGAGGGCTCGGAGCTGACCGCGACGGTCCCGGAGATCTACCTGATGCGCTGGTTCGCCCGCGACATGGACGCCTACATCGTGCCGTACGGACCGCACATGGGCGGTGACTGGAACGATTCACCGCCCTTCGCGGGAAACGGCTTCACCACCTCGCGGGAGCACGTCGTGCCGCAGTTCCACACCACACCCATGCCGATCCCCTCGGGAGCCGAGATCATCCACGTGGTCCCCGGTGAGGAGCGCCTCTTCGGCCTCTACGACGGCCTGAGCTGGCGGCCCGCCTCATGAGCGCCGAGATCGAGCCGGTGGCCTCGGGCTTCGCCGCCCGCTACCTGGGCCGTACGTACGCCGCGGCCCTCGGTCCCGGCGCCTCCGAGGTGGTGCTGTTCAACGAGGAGGCCCAGAAGGGCTTCGAGGCGGCCTCCGGCTACTGGCGGCTCGTCGTCGCCCGCGAGGACCTCGACTGGCTGGTGCTGGTCCGCACGGTCGGCGCGTTCGGCGGGGAGCCGTGCCTGGTCCTCGACGTCTCCGAGGACAACGGCGAGGAGAGCCTGCACATCGCCTACACCGGGCACAGCGGGATGAAGGCCGAGGCGCTGGGTTACTGGATGGTCGACCACGGGGCGTACGAGGTCGTCGTCCCCCGCGACGAGGTCTTCTCCATCAGGATCGAGCGCCTGGCCGTCCCCCTCGCCGCGGAGAGTGCCGAGCCGTAGCCCGCCGCCCTCCTCTCGACCGACGCCTCCTTGGAGGCATCCCTCTCAACCGAGGCCCGCTTCGGCGGGTGTCCCGCTCGGCCGGTGCCTTTCTCAGCCGGTGCCGAGCCGCCGGTAACGGGCCAGCCTGGCGGCGAGGCGGTCGGCGGGGGCCTGGCTCAGCAGCCCCGCGATCTCGTGCTCCAGGGTGCGCGCGACCCGGACGCAGAACGCCTCCGGCTCGTAGGCGGCGTCGGGAAACTCCGGGATGATCCGGTCGACGAGCCCGTTCCCGCGCAGGTCGGTGGATCTCACACCCTGCGCCGCGGCGATCTCCGGCGCGAAGTCGACGCTCCGGTAAAGAAGCGCCGAGGCCCCCTCGGGAGACAGCGGCGACAACCAGCCGTGCTGGGCGCAGAGCACCCGGTCGGCGGGCAGCAGCGCCAGGGCGGCACCGCCCGCCCCCTCCCCCAGCAGCAGGCAGACGGTCGGGGCGTCGAGCATCACCAGATCGGCCAAGGAACGGGCGATCTCCGCGGCGAGGCCGCCCTCCTCGGCCGCCTTCGACAGCGCGGCACCGGCGGTGTCGATCACGGTGACCAGCGGCAGACCCAGCTCGGAGGCGAGATGCATGCCCCGCCTCGCGACCCGCAGCCCGGCCGGACCGAGCGGGGCGTCGATCCGCTGGTGCCGGCGGTCCTGGCCGAGCACGACCGCGGGAGCCTCGCCGAACCTCGCCAGGGCGAGGATCAGCCCGGGATCGTTCTCGCCCGCACCGGTACCGTGCAGCGGGGTGACGTCGGAGGCACCGAGCTTGAGCAGCGCCCGCACCCCGGGGCGGTCGTCACGGCGGGAACGGCTGATCGCGTCCCACGCCTGGATCGCGGGAATCCGCCCGTCGGGTTCCTCCCCCGGATCCAGGCCCCCGCGAGGAGCGCACAGCACGGCGAGCGCCCGTACGGCGATCCCCCGGGCGTCCTGTGCCGACACCACGGCGTCGACCAGGCCGTGGGCGAAGAGGTTCTCCGAGACCTGGACGCCCTCGGGGAACGGATAGCCGTGCAGCGACTCGAACACCCTCGGCCCCAGAAAGCCGATCAGCGCGCCCGGCTCGGCGGCGGTGACGTGCCCGAGCGACCCCCAGGAGGCGAAGACGCCGCCGGTGGTGGGATGGCGCAGGTAGACGACGTACGGCAACCCCGCCGCGCGGTGCGCGGCCACGGCAGCGGTGATCTTCACCATCTGGACGAAGGCCACCGCGCCCTCCTGCATGCGGGTCCCGCCCGAGGCCGGGGCGGCCAGCAGCGGGAGCCCCTCCGCGGTGGCGCGCTCGACCGCGGCGGTGAGCCGCTCGGCGGCGGCCACCCCGATCGAACCGGCCATGAAGGAGAACTCACACGCGACGATCGCCACCCGCCGCCCCTCGAGCAGGCCCTCACCGGAGATCACCGACTCGTCGTACCCCGTCTTGGCCCGGGCCGCGGCGAGTTCCTCGGCGTACCCGGAACCGGGCGCGGCGGGATCGGCGGGCGGCTCGTCCCATGACCGCCACGTCCCCGGGTCGAGGAAGGTGTCGATCAGCGTCCGCGCGTCGGGCCGTGCCGGGGTCATGACCACGCTCCGGGAGACGGCACGCGGGCGTGGGCCGGGAGGGTGCCTGTCATCGCTCGCGCTCCTCCAGCCAGGCGAGGACCTCGTCGCCGTGCTCGCCGAGGGCCGGTGGGGCGGTGTGGCGCGCGGGAGCCTCGCCGTCGAAGCGCAGCGGCGGTCCCGGCAGCTCGATGGTGCCGAGCACGGGGTGGTCCACCTCGATGACCAGTCCCTGGGAGCGGGTCTGGTCCCAGGCGTAGACCTCGTCGATGGACCTGATGGCCCCCGCGGGCACCCCGGCCTCGGCGAGCGCGGCCAGCCAGTGCCCCCTGTCATGCTTGGTGAGCGCCTGCTCCATGTCGGCGATCAGCTCATCCCGATGCGCAAATCTTTCCCTATTAATCGCATATTTCGCGACATATGGGTCTATGTCCAGCAAGGCGGCGACCTTGCGCCACTGCACGTCGTTCGCCGCCGCGATCTGGATCATGCCGTCGGCACAGCGGAAGGCGCCGTACGGGGCGATGGAGGCGTGGTGGTTACCGCCCGCCCCGGGCACCTGCCCGCCGACCGTCCACGCCGTGCCGTGGTAGGAGTGCACCCCGGTCACCGCGGCCAGCAGCGAGGTCCGCACGACCTTGCCCCGCCCGGCCCGCTCCCGCTCGTACAGCGCGGCGACCACCCCGTACGCACCGTGGATGCCCCCGAGCAGATCCGCGATCGAGGCGCCCACCCGGTACGGCTCCTGGGGCGACGGCCCGGTCAGGCTCATCAGCCCCGCCTCCCCCTGCGCGATCTGGTCATAGCCGGGCCTGCCGCCCTCCGGCCCGTCATGGCCGAACCCGGTGATCGACAGGATGACGAGACGGGGGTTGAGCTCGTGCAGCCGCTCGACGGAGAAACCCAGCCGGTCCAGAACCCCGGTGCGGAAGTTCTCCACCAGCACGTCGCTCTGGCGCACCAGCCGCTCGATCAGCGATTTCCCCTCGGCGGACTTGAGGTCGACGGCGATCGACTGTTTGTTGCGGTTGGCCGCCAGAAAATACGTGGAAATATCGTGATCAGGGCCTACGAACGGCGGCCCCCACCCCCGCGACTCGTCACCCCCCACGGGATGCTCCACCTTGATCACCCGGGCACCCAGGTCACCGAGCATCTGCGCGGCGTGCGGACCCGCGAGCGCGCGAGAGAGATCGAGGACGACGATGTCGCCGAGTGCTCCCTGCAAGATCAACCTCCGGTGCGTGGCGGCCGGCCCGGCCGACGAGGGCTCCCCCGCTTCCGACCCGTTTGTCATGAGACCACTTGGCACGATATCCGGACGGAGGGACACCCATGATCTCCCATACCGTCACCGGACGGGACCGGAGGGGAAGATCACGAGAGCGTGTCAGTCACGATCTCCCGTATGACTCCTGCCGAGAGCCCAGGAGCACCCACATATCGGCTCACACAGAAACAATGCCGGACACTCCAGTCAACCCCGCAAACCGAGCACAGCAGGCAGGCCGGCTAAAGATCCGAGAGTCTTTTGTGCTTAATTTTCCCAAATGATAGGAAATTTAACTTACAGGCGAGGGCTCTACGGATACCTGTCACCTCGTTCGGCTTCGTTACAATGTCAACGCCCAGATCACTTCAGAGGGCGAGCCTCTCGACGATGAAGCATCAACCCGCTGACCAACTAAAGATTTTCGCCCCCTTCCCCGCTTAGAACCGCAGGTCAGCAAGTGTCGGCCCCGCGCCTGCGGGATGGTCTGGGTCACCCCGAGTTGGTTGGAGGCTCCGGACGTGACCCCATCGGAGTAGACGTGGCAGCGGCCCAGGTCGACACTGAGCGCGGGGAGGCGGCGGTAGTTGTAAGCCTCGATCCGGGTGATCAACGCGAGCTCCGCAGCGAGATCACGTTAGCCGCCCGGTCCGATACTTCGAGGACGAAACGACGGCGATCCGCTCGATTCATACCTTGACCTGGGAAACGATGCCCAGGGAGCGAAGTTCCTCGTCGAGATGACGGACGTGCTTGTTGCCCGCCCACGGCTGGAGCCGGGTACGCGCCTGCCGTACGGAGTCGGCGAGCCGACCGGAGCTGTGCGAGCCGGTGAGGTGAGCAGCACTACGAATTTTGTCGACGGCGGCTGGGATCTCCCGTTTCTGGGTGAGTGCCTCCGCGCATTGCAGGAGCGTTTGACCGCGTAGGAACTGGGGGGTCGTCCGCAGCGCCAGCACCTTTTCGGCCGAAGTGATCGCTTCGTTCAGATGTCCCCAGGCAAGCAGGCAGTCCGAGGTGCAGCTTTGCACCTGGCTGGCCGTCCACCAGTACAGATAGGCGGGATCCGTCTCATCGCGGGGCTCTTCGGCGAACCTGACCGAGTGCGCCAGCGCACGCTCGCTCTCCCCGATGCTGCCGCTCCGCGCCAGGACGCGGGAGAGTTCCATGGCCTGCACGGAGCGCACCAGATTACTGGGGCCTCGCCGAGCCCACCCCTGGGCGGCGTAGGAGTGATCAAGGGCCTCTCCCATTCGCCCCTGGTAGGCCGCCATGCGGCTCAGCAGGATGTGCAGGTAGGCGATCAGGCGAGCGTCCGCGATCTGATGAGCGGCGGTGAGCGCATCCTGATAGCTCCGTCGCGCTCCCTCGTAGTCCAGCACATCATGATGGACGTACCCGGAGATCTGGCTGAGCTGGGCGTAGGCGTGGGTGAGGCGGTCGCGCAGCGCGGGGAGCAGGGTTTCACCGTGCAGTAGACCTGCGACCAGCTCGCGCTGGGCGTCGACCACGGGAAGCACGACCTCGGGGCCGAAGTCGTCGTCCAGGCGGCGACACCGGGCGGTCAGCTTCTCGATCACCTCGACGGTCCCGGCGTCCACGCGACCGGAGGTGCGCACTACCGCCACCAGCCGGTCCTTCTCCGGTGGGGAGAGATGGCGCAGCAGGGCGACGGCGGGGGCGCCGCCCATCGCCAGGGCGAGCTCGAACAGCAGATCCCGTCGTCTCACGTCGACCTCCTCGGCTCTGAGGGCGCGAAGCAGGGCGGCGCAGTCCTTACGCGTCAGGACAGCGGGAACCGTACCGCTCGCACGCACCGCTTCTGGCTCCATGCTGGCACGAGTGGCCCTCGCGCTCGGGGCGTGGCGAGACCCCTGGGAATCGAGGTGCCGGTGATCCGTACGGTCGATGAGATCGCGGTCGTTCGGGTTGTAGGAGGCGTACGTCTCATCGGTGACCAGACGTCGGGCGGTGGTGTGGTAGATCTGCGCGAAGATCGCCAGTGCTCTGGCGTTGGGACGCCGCTCCGAGTCGGGCCACCCTTCGAAGACGTAGAGCCTGGGTACGCGCATCGCCGCCGTACCGGCCGGGTCCAGGTCGTTGTAGGCGGCCACGGCTTGCGCACCGGTGAGTCCGTTCGCGTACCGGTGCAGCTTCAGCGGGCTGACGTCGTGATGGAGCGTGAAGATGTCCGCGATCTGATCGAAGCTGAAGCCCTTGGCCCGCAGCAGCTCGCTGTGCTTCCGGCAGTCGATCATGATGTGGTAACCGTCCCTGGACATCGTCATCAACCCCCGGCGTACGATGCAGACCAAGCTTCAGTCACGGATAGTACATGATTGACCACGGAAAGACAGGGAATCGGGAATTCGAAAAACAGGACTGCGGGAACGGAAATCACCTGTCCCTGGCCGTACGGACGACGCCCCGGTCGATAATCGGGATCCCTCCGGTCGAAAAACCGGGGATCTTCTTCACGGGTATCTCGCGCCAGGGTTCGGTTTTATGCGTCAACCTTCCGGCCACGGCCACGAGCGACTTCACCCGCCCATCGACTCGAACCCGCCTCTCGGCTCCTCGACCGAGAGCACATCGGCCACGATTTCACTCCCCGGGCGCGGACAGGCCACCACCCCGGCTCGGCCGCGTCCTACCGGCCACCTGGTCTGGGCAAGATCCTTCTCCGGTACGCCGGACCAGGTGGCCCAGGCCCGCAGGCTCGTCCGTTTCCTGCTCACCGACACCCCCTGCGCCGACGATGCCGAACTGATCGTGTCCGAGCTGGCCGGCAACGCGCTGCGTCACAGCCGCAGCGGCGACGCGGGCGGCTCCTTCGCCGTCGAGGTCGTACTGGGCCGCGCGTCGTTCATGCGGCACGGGGGCGAAGCGACCGGCATCCTCATCACCGTGCACGACCAGGGCGGAAACGGTGTCCCGTGGTTTCGCGGGGAGCATCCGCCGGACACGAACGAGGAGAACGGCCGTGGCCTGGCGACCGTCGCGGCCCTCGCCACCCGCGTCGGCTACCAGGGTGGCCCCACCGTCGGCCACCGGGTCTGGGCCTACCTCTCGACGTGAGAAGGCCTCGCGACGCCCCCGGGAATCGACTGATGCGCCGCGACTTCGCAGGACCCCCGCGGAATCCGCTTAGGAAGCTAATCCCGCAAATGGCCTATCTCGTTGAAGATCTCAGGCTTGGAGTCGCGCCACACCGAGAACGAGGCGTTGCCGACCGGGCCGGACTCCCCGACGGAGTTGATCGCGACACCCTCCATCACGTGCCTGAACATCAGCACGACGGAATCGTGCGCGACGACGAGAACCCGGCGATCGGTGTGCCTGGCACGCAACTCCTCGACCACCTCGCGGATCCGACCGGCGAGATCCGGGAAACTCTCCCCGTCCGGGGGCCGGAAGCCGCCGTACAGGCGCGCGATCAAGTTCTCCGACTCGTCTGGAAACCTCTCCCCGATCGCCAGTACGTTCATCCCGGACCAGCGCCCCATGTCGTGGTCCCTGAGTCTCGGCTCCAGCCGGACCTCGGGGTCCGCGTTCAGCTCGGCGGCGACCAGTTCCCAGGTCTGCACGGTCCTGAGGTACGGCGAGCACAGGACGAGCTCCGGCGGATCCCCTGCCGCGAGGTGCCGCCCCAGCCTGGTGGCCTGCTCCCTGCCGAGCGGGGTCAGCTCGGCCTCGAAATCCGGGCGGTCCAGGACGACCGCCCTGCCCGCACGGAGGGCCTCCTCGAAGGCCACGTTGGACTCGCTCTGACCATGTCGAACCACAGTGATCGTCAGCGGCATTCTCGTATGAAAACACTTTTTTGATCAGCGGGAAAGAAGTGCCGGGCACGAAACGAGCCGGGGCCCGCACCTTGGAAAGGTGCGGGCCCCGGCCCGTGAAGTACAGGTGCTACTAGGCGGGAACGATGTTCTCCGCCTGCGGGCCCTTCTGGCCCTGCGTGACGTCGAAGGAGACCTTCTGGCCCTCCTGCAGCTCACGGTAGCCCTGGGCGGCGATGTTGGAGTAGTGGGCGAAGACGTCGGCGCCGCCGCCGTCCTGCTCGATGAAGCCGAAGCCCTTTTCCGAGTTGAACCACTTAACGGTTCCAGTTGCCATGATCATTCTCCTTCGAACAGGGGGCAGAGCCGGGATCCGCACCGCGCGGATCCCGCGTCGCCGCGATGAGCCCATCCGGAGATGACCGGGAAAACAAAATGCACCTGAAGGGTTATCCGTCAGGTGCACACAAAGTTTCATGGGTACCACAACCGCAACTACGTCCAGGCTAGCACCTGTCCGGACCAACACACGAGCCCACCCTGTCCCAAGGCGGACCCATCGACGATCATCCGCCGACAGACCGCTCCTTACACACCGATACCCGCCTGTGATCGGCGTTCAGGAACATTCAGGAACACGGAGAAGGTGGGCCCACCACGGGCGTCAGATGAGGTCCACCTCCGGGTACGGCAGGCCGCCCGACAGGGTGGGGAAGCCGGGCCCCCGGTCGAAGAAGGGCCGATCGGCCGGGAGGGCGGCGCGGAGGCCCGCGCGGCGGGTCGCGGTGGCCTCGGTGTCCACCCGGGGATCGTCGGGGTCGCCGCTCAGGACGACCCCGTAGTCGTCGTGGGCACCCTCGGGTGAGACCTTGCCGTCGCGGACGTCGGCGGCCACCAGGGCGGGGTCGCGGTCCAGCGGGGAGCCCCAGCCGCCTCCGCCCGTGGTGCGGACCCGGATGATCTCGCCCGCGCGGACCGGTGAGTCGTCCACCAGGCCCTCCATCGTTCTTAGCGAGGGGACTGCCAAGTTTACCTGTTGTCTGGATTGCTTCCCTGCTACCGTTCCTGTGTTTGAAACGGTCAGGGCTTGGCCGTCGCCTACCTCAACCGAGGGAAGCGAGAAGCCGCTCTCTTTGGGGAGCGGAGGAGTCACCTCCTTACCCTCGATCTCCACGACGAAGGGCTGCCCGGCCCGGCCGCCGTTCACGCCCCAGCAGGACAGGATCGAGCGGTCGGCGATGGACATGAACGAGGCGTCCCGGAGCATCCGCAGGTGCTTGTCGTAGCCGAGGCCGCCCCGGTAGAGGCCGGGGCCGCCGGAGTCGCGGGCCAGGCCGAGCCGTTCGACGCGGAAGGGCCAGCGGGACTCGGCGAACTCGACCGGGATGTTGCGCGAGTCGGGCACCACGTGGATGGTGTCCTCGCCGTCGGCGTACCACCGGCCGCCCGAGCCGCCGCCGAGGACCTCCCTCATCAGGTACGGGGTGCCGTCGAGGCCGTCGCCGTAGACGCCGGTGTAGCGGATGGTCTCCTGGTCGGCGGGCATCCGGCCGCCGGTCGCCTTGGCCAGCACCCCGGCCAGCACGCCGAGCAGGCGCAGGATCACGAAGGTACGGGCGTTGGTGGGGGCGGGGAAGATCGGGGTGAGCAGGGTGCCCTTCTCGGGGAAGCGCATCTCGATGAGGGGGACGACGCCCTCGTTGACGTCGAGTTCGGCCATCCGCTCGGGGGTGTCGGCGAGGTTGCGCAGGATCGGCGCGAGCCATTTCTTCAGGAAGACCCCGTCGGCGTAGTCGCCCGCGTGGTTGATCGGGCCCTTGGCCTGCGGGGAGGTGCCGGTGAAGTCGATCACCAGCGGCACCGGCGCGGAGTGGTCGACGGTGAGGGTCATTCGCTGGGTGTGCAGGCGGGGGGAGTCCACGCCGTCGTGTTCGGCGTAGTCCTCCCAGACGTGGGTGCCCTCGGGGATCTTGGCCAGCAGTTCCCTGCGGAACGTCTCGGTGGTGTTGGAGATGATCGCGTCGAAGCACGCCTCGACCGCCTCGCGCCCGTAGCGGTCGAACAGCTCGCCCAGCCGCCGCGCGCCCATCAGGCAGGCCGAGCACTCGGCGTCCAGGTCTCCGGCGAGGGAGTCGGGCATCCGGGAGTTTCGCGTCATGATCGTGAGTGCCGCCCGGTTGGGCACGCCCTCGTCCCACAGTTTGATCGGCGGGACCATCAGTCCCTCCTCGAACACGCTGCGCGCGTTGCTCGGCATGGAGCCCGGTACGGCCCCGCCGATGTCGTCGTGGTGGCCGAACGCCTGGACGAAGGCGACGACCTGTCCGTCGTGGAAGACCGGGACCGTCACGCACAGGTCGGGCAGGTGGCCGATGCCGCCCTCGGACAGGTAGACGTCGTTGTGGAAGAACACGTCGCCGGGCTTCATCTCGTCGATCGGGAAGTCCCGCACGATCGGCTGGACCAGCGCCGAGTAGGACCTGCCGGTCAGCTTGCGCAGCCGTACGTCGTGGATGCCCGCGCGGAAGTCGTGCGCGTCGCGGATCATGGGGGAGCGGGCGGTGCGGGCGATCGCCGTCTCCACCTCCATCTCCACCGAGGCGAGGGTGCCTTCGACGATCTCCACCAGCACCGGGTCGGCCCCGCTCGTAGGCCGCCCGCCCGTGCTCACCGGTCGCTCACCGCTCACCGCTCCTCGCTCGTCCGCGATCGTCGGCCGATCCGCGTCATGCACGGCGTACCTCCAGGTTTCCGAACTCGTCCATGGTCGCGGTGAAGCCGGGGTGGAGCGGCAGGGTGGAGCCGTACTCCTCGATCACCGCCGGGCCGGTGATCCTCGCTCCTGCGGTCAGGTCGCGGCGGCGGTGGATGGGTGCGGTGCCCCACTCGTCGTAGAAGACCTCGCGGGAGGCCGTGGGCTCGGGGTGCGGGTCGCCGTGGGGCCTGCGTCCGATGGAGGGCCGGGTGATCGGGCCGATGCCGGAGACGCGGAGGTTGACCCACTCGACGCCGTGCCGGGGGTCGTCGCGGTAGCCGTACCCGTAGAGCTTGCGGTGCTCGGTGTGGAAGCGTTCCAGCACCTCGGCCCGCCATGCCTCGTCGAGCGGTCCTGCGGGGGCGGGCACCCTCACCTCGTAGGCCTGGCCGTTGTAGCGCAGGTCGGCGCTGCGCGCGTAGACGTGCGCGTCTGCGGCGAAGCCCTCGCGGTCCAGGGCGGAGGCGGCCTGTCCCTCCAGGTCGCCGAAGATCTCCTCGGCGTCCTTCGGGGAGAGGTCGCGGGTGACGAAGGTGCGCACGTAGTCGTTCTTGACGTCCACGGTGAGCAGCCCGAAGGCCGAGACGTTGCCCGGGTCCGGCGGGACGATCACCGATGGCAGGCCGAGGATGTCGATCAACCGGCAGACCAGCAGTGGTCCCGAGCCGCCGAAGGCGACCATGGGGAAGTCGCGCACGTCCAGGCCGCGTTTGACGGTGATCTGGCGGATGGCGTTCGACTGGTTGAACGCGCTGATCTCCAGGATGCCCGCCGCTGTCCGTTCCGGGGTCAGGCCGATCTTGCCCGCGAGCGCCTCGATGCCCTCGCGGGCGGCGTCGGCGTCGAGCGGGATCTCCCCGCCGAGCAGGTGCGCCGGGACCCGGCCAAGGAAGACGTGCGCGTCGGTGACGGTGACCTCGGTGCCGCCCCGGCCGTAGCAGAGCGGGCCCGGGTCGGCTCCGGCCGATCTGGGGCCGACCTTGAGCGTGCCCTCGGGTGAGATCCACGCGACGGAGCCGCCGCCCGCGCCGACGGTCACGATGTCGATCATCGGGATCTTGCAGGGGTAGCGGCCGATGCTGCCCTCGGTGGTCAGGGAGGGTTCCCCGTCGACGACCACCGCGACGTCGGTCGAGGTGCCGCCGCCGTCCAGGGTGATCACCGAGGGGTGCCCGGCGGTGGCGGCGATGAGGGCGGCGCCGAGCGCGCCCGCGGCCGGTCCCGAGAGCACGGTGGTGATCGGCTGGTGCACGACCTCGGCCGCGGACAGCACGCCGCCGTTGCTCTTCATGACGGAGAACGGCATGCCGCTCCCCCTCTCCGCGCTCCCCTGCCGCGCGCTTCCCTTCTCCGGGATTCCCTGCTGCGCGCTCCCCTTTTCCGGGTTTCCCGTACGCGTGCTTCCCGCCGCATCCAGGCGTTCGGCCAGGTTCGCGATGTAGCGGCGCATGGTCGGTTTGACCGCCGCGTCGACGAGGGTGGTGACCGACCGCTCGTACTCGCGGTACTCGCGCAGCACGTCGCACGAGAGCGAGACGACGGCGTCCGGGTGCTCCCTTCCGAGCACCTCTCGCATGCGCAGTTCGTGGGCGGGGTTGGCGTACGAGTGCAGGAAGCAGACGCCGATCGCGGTGATGCCGCGGTCGCGGAACCAGCGGGCCGCCGCGACGGCCTGCTCCTCGTCGAAGGGCCGCACCTCCGCTCCGGTGTGGTCCAGCCGTCCACCGACGGTCCTGACCCGGTGCACCGGAACGATGCGGGGTGGTTTCACCCAGAAATAGGAGTTGCCGTAGCCGTCCGGCACGCTTTGGCGGGCGATCTCCAGGATGAACTCGAAGCCCTCGGTGGTGACGAAGCCGAGGTCGGCGATGCGGTCTTCGAGGAGCTGGTTCGTGGCGACCGTGGTGCCGTGCACGACGGCCGAGACGGCCTCCATCGTCACGTCCTCGGCGCCGGCCGCCTTACGCAGGACTTTTCGCACCCCCTCCATGAACCCGTCGGCCGGGTTGGCCGGGGTGGAGGGAGTCTTGGTGGTGGTGATCTCACCGGTCTGTTCGTCCACCGCTACCACGTCGGTGAACGTGCCTCCGGTGTCGACCCCGATACGGACGCTGCGCATGCCCCCGTGTCTACCCAGTCCCGGCGAGTCCACAAATCGGCGGACACTGCCGAAGCTGTGGCCGTTCCTTGTGCAGTGTTGGCGGCAGGTGGCGTGGCAGGTGGCCTCGCCGGAGACGCTCCCACCCGGGAGACGGCCTCACCGAGGACGACGCCCCCGTCCCGGAGACGGCCTCGCCGTCACGGGCCGGGAGGTCGGGGGGTGGGACTCTAGCGGCGGCGGGGACCCATGGTGGTGTTGATCACCGCGTCGGCGTCGTGCGCGTGGATCTTGGCGGCGAGGCGGATCGCCATCTCGTTCGTACGGCGCAGTTCGGCCTCGACCCGGTCCTTGCCGGACTGGCCGACCTGCACGCCGAAGTAGGCGCCGATGATGGCGCCCGAGACGCCGACGAGCCCGGCGAACGGCGCGGCGGTGTCGCCGGCGCGCAGCGCGATCACCACGAAGCCGATCAGGATGACCAGGAGTCCCACGATGACGACGTAGAACCCGTACCGCCAGCGGGCCGCCTCGGCCTGGGCGGCGACGGCCTCGTCCTCGGTCATCATCGCCGCGAGGGCCGTGGGTATCTCGGCGGTTTCCGCGCTGGAGGGGCCTGAGGTCACGACGGCCGGGGTCTTGCCGTGGGGCGGAGCGGAGTTGTTGGTGGTCGTCACAGATTCTCCCACTTTTCGATAGACCAAAAGGAATCTCCCATGGTTTTCGCCGTCAAGCCAAGTCAGACCATGTCAGGTCTTGTCGGGGCTTAGTAGGGGCTTGGTCGGGGCGTGTCGGTCGGGGACTCCCCACCCCTACCAGGACATCGTCTCCCCAAACGTCCTCATACGCCGCACGGCTCACTGTCGCCCGGAGATCGCCCTCTTTTCTGGCGGATGTAAGAAAACGAGCCATCCATGAAACATCGCGATCACGATCCGCCGGCGGTGTACTAAACCGTGATCAGACGAGATACAAGAGATCTACTACTCTCGCCTGGCTCTCAGAGGTATCTGTGACGAAGCTCCTCCGGCTCCTCGTGGCCCCGCTGTCCGCCGTCGTCCTTCTCACCACCGTGTTCTCGGCCCCCGCCCGCGCCGACACCGACCCCGTTCTCGCCGCCCAGTGGCAGATCGCGTGGAACACCTACAGGTTCTACGAGTGCCTCACCGCTCCCCTCCCGATCACGGGGCGCGGCCAGGCCAAGCGCGACGTCTCCATTGAGATCGACGCGCCGGTGGAACACGTGTTCGACGCCTACTCGAACATCAACAACCACCTCGGCGCGCACTCGTTCCTGCAGCGGGTCGTCACCCACGCCGACTGGACCGACGCCGGGACGCGCTACGTCAACCTCACGGCCGTGGAGAACATCCCGGTCGCCGGACTGCCCGTCACCGTCAACACGCACGCGCAGCAGCGCGTTCACCGCGACGCCCTCTACTACGAGACCGACACCTGGACGCTGCCGAACGTCGTCACGCACCAGAAGATCGTCTTTCACGACCTGGGCGACGGGCGGACGCGCGTCACCGAGCATCTCACCTTCGAGGCGAGCGTCCTGCTCCTCGACTTCACCGTGACGAACGGCGTCTCCTCCCACCAGGCGACGCAGGCGGGCCTCAAGGCGGCGATCGAGAGCGGCGAGCTCTGACCCACCGGCCGGGGAGCTCACCGGACCCCGGAGGGCGAGCTCCCCTCGGCCGGTCCCGTCCCGCTCTTCTGCTCCCGTTCCCCGGGCTCGCCGGAGGTCTCTGCCCGGCGAGCCTGGAAACGGCCCGAAACGGGCTGAGAAACCGGAAACAGTCCGGGAAGTCAGGAAGCGGTCCCGCCGGACGAGACAGGAGGCGCCGCGCGCCCCGGCGGCAGGTGGGAGCGGCGAACCGATCATCAGGGGTGGAGATCGCGGAGCGTGGCCGGAGTACTAGGCTGGCCCCCCGTGACCGAATCGTCTGCCCTCTCCGCCGTTCCCGCCGGTTCCCGGGACGGAGTGCTGCGCTTCTACTTCGGGCCGATGGACTGCGGCAAGTCCACGCTGGCCCTGCAGATGAACTACAACCACGGCCGCCAGGGCAGGCGCGGGCTGGTGCTCACCAAGCACGACCGCTCGGGCGCCCCGCAGGTCACCAGCCGGATCGGCCTGGGCAGCGAGGCCGTCGAGGTCGTCGACGACCTCGACCTGGTAGCCCTGGTCCGCGCGCACGACCCCATCGACTACGTCATCTGCGACGAGGCGTGCTTCTACACGGTCGCCCAGATCGAGCAGCTCGCCGATCTCACCGACGACCACGGCGTCGACGTCTACGCCTTCGGCCTCGCCTCGGACTTCCGCTCGCAGATGTTCCCCGCCGCCCAGCGGCTGTTCGAACTGGCCGACGAGATCAACCGCCTGCAGGTCGAGGTCCTGTGCTGGTGCGGGCGCCCCGGGCGCCTGAACGCCCGGGTGGTCGGCGGCAGGATGGTCCGTACGGGTGAGCAGGTCGTCATCGGCGACACGGGTGCCGATCCGATCCGCTACCAGGTCCTGTGCCGCCGACACCACCGCTCCGGCGAGCTCGGCCTGCCCGGCTGACCTCTCCGCGGGGCAGGAGAACTCTCATCAAAACCCGTCAAACCGGGCAGTAGCCCTCGTCGTCGCAGGCGTCGCCACCCGCCGTCGCGGCCTTCACGGCCTTCGCGGCCGGGGACTGGCCGGTGCGCTCGGCGACCTCCTCGAGAGCCGCGAGCAGAGTGTCCTCCGGCTGGGCTCCGGAGACGGCGAACTGGCCCTCGAAAAGGAAGAGCGGCACCGAGCTGACACCGATCGCGCGAGCCTGGGCCAGCTCCTCCTTCACCGCCGCCACGCCGTCCTCCCCGTCCAGGTCGGCCTGTATGCCGATCTCCCCGGCCAGCCCGGCGAGAACCTCCCGGGAACCGATGTCGAGACCGTCGGTGAAGTGGGCGCGGAAGAGGGCGTAGAGCGCCTCCTCCCCCTTGCCCTGCTCTCCGGCGAGCTGGATGAGGCGGTGCGCGTCGAGGGTGTTGGCCTGGATCGCGTGATCGAAGTCCAGCACCAGCCCGTCCTCGGCGGCGACCCCGGACACTCTCGCGAACATCTGGGCGGCCTGTTCGGCCCCGCCGAACTTCGCCGCCGCCCAGGTTCGTGTGAGCTCGCCACTGGATTTCGCGTCCGGAGCGAGCTGGAACGGCCTGAACTCGATCTTCACCTCACCGCCCTTGGCCCGGTAGCGCTCCACGGCGCGGGCGAAGCGGGTGTGGCCGATGTAGCACCAGGGGCAGACAACGTCTGAATAAATTTCAACCTTCACACAACGCTGCAACCGGTACGGGGATCCGCTGATTCCTCCCGTCATCCTTGGGCACGGACACGCGCGCCGCGGGTCCGGTGGGATGAGGGGCGACGCCGGACGGGGTGTTCACGCCCGGCGGCGGGGTCAGTACGGCAGCAGCCTTCCCGACGGGGTCCGCAGGTCCAGCATGCCCTTGATGGGGCGTCGCGGTCGCCTGCGGATCCGGATCTGACGCATCGTTCGGGACTCCTTCGGGTGAATGCGCGGACATGGCCCGCTTTTCTCTTCGCGTACCGCCGTCCGAGCGGCGCGAGTCGTCCGTGTCGTTCATGGGGAGAGGATTTCCTCTCGTGTCGGGTGAGCCGAGTCCCCGAAAGCCCTCTTACCCCTCTCACGCCACTGAACCACCGGAACGCCTGTCGGCCAGTTCGAACCAGCTGACCTTCCCCGTGGGCGTGCGGTCGCTGCCCCACCGGTCGGAGAGCAGCTCCAGCAGCTGCAACCCGCGCCCTCCCTCGTCGTCCTCATGGGCGTCGCGCGGGACGGGCGGGGCGGGATTGGCGTCACCCACCTCGCAGCGCAGCGTTCCGTCCCGGTAGGAGATGGTGAGCCGGATCGGTCCCCACGCGTGGCGCAGCGCGTTGGTGACGAGCTCGCTGACGAGCAGCCGGGCGACCTCGCTCTGGCCGTCGATCCCCCACTGGGCCAGTCGGCCGCCGATCAGCCACCGGGCCCTGGGCACCGAGGCCGCGACGGGAAAGAGCGGCCAGGACGCCCTCTTGGGGCGGGGTCGAGGAAGCGGGACGGCGGCCACGAAGAGGGCGAGATGGATGAACAGTCTCATGCCGACCTCCCGAAAAGCCCTCGATGGACGGGAACGCTTCCGTCTCCCGGCGACAGCGCCCTGGCACGCACCCGCGCCTCCCGCCTCTCAGCGGCCCTCGGCGGTCCCTCGGCACGGCCGGTTCGTGGCGGACGGTTCCGACCGTAACCGGGAACCTCCGTCGTCGACCTCACTCACCCGTTCTATGACCCGTACATGGTGTGGGATCTTCCACCACACTCCCCGGCGAACGCACCGTTGATTTTGTCGCCATTTATGTATCAATTTATCCGTATTTACACCCACATGTATTGAGGGTCGACAGGGATACGGTCTTGTCCTGGTAGAGCATTCTTTGCGATATGGGATTCTCCCCGCGCCGGGTAAAGCTCGTTCCCCCTCACGACCGGCCAGGGGCGAGGAAACTAGGGGGTGTATATGACGGACCAGGGGCGGGGCGTGGGCGACGGTGACGTCCCGGGCACCGCCCGTGGTGTCCCTGCGGCGTCCCGGGTGAGGACCTCGGCGGCCAGGGCGGCGAACCTGGCGGCGGCGGGGTGTGCCGACCGCTCCGGCCAGGCGACGCGGATCCCTCGCGTGAGGGGGTTACCGGCGAGAGGGCGCCAGACCAGACGGGGTTCCCTGCGGGCTATCGCCTCCTGCTCGAACGCCACCCCCTGCCCGGCCAGCACGAGCCCCAGCAGGAACTCCGGGTTGCGGGCGTGCCTGAGGCGTACGGGCGAGAACCCCCCGGCGCGGCAGACATCGAGCATCCGGTCGTACCACGCCGGGGAGGTCTCGCGAGGAAAGACGACGAGGTCGTGCCCGGCGAGGTCGGCCAGCGCGATCTCCCACGGCCGCCCCCTCGGCCGTCGCGACTCCGGCTGCGAGCCCGGCCGTGGGTCCGGCTTGGAGCGCGCCTCGCTCCCGGCCTCCGGCCGGGAACCGAAGGCGGACCCAGGGTCCTGTTGTGGCCACGGGTCCTGCTCCGGCTCGGGTCGCGAGCCCGGCCGCGCCAGCACCAGGGGGGAGGTACGTGGCAGCACCACGCCCAGCGGGAGCTCCACGACGGGGCCGGACCGCAGACCGGGAATCTCGACGGGGTGGTGCACGAGACCCGCGTCGAGGCGGGCGGAGGCCAGGCCGCGCAGCTGTTCCGGAGTGGTGAGCTCGTGGAGTTCCAGGTGCAGTCCCGGTGCCTCCTCCCCGAGGAGCCCCAGCAGAGCGTGCAGCGTCACGGCCGGGATCTCCGGGGGCACCCCGACGCGCAGGGTTCCCAGCTCACCGTCGGCGGCCTGGCGCATCATCGTCCGCAGCCGCTCCTCACCGGCCAGGAACCGTCCGGCCTCCCCGACGAGAAGCCGTCCCGCCATCGTGAGCTCGATCTGCCGGCGCGAGCGGTCGAACAGCTCTGCGCCGAGCTCGCGCTCCAGCCTCTGGATCGACTGGCTGAGCGGAGGCTGCGCGATGCCCAGCACCTCCGCGGCACGGCCGAAGTGCAGTTCTTCCGCGACAACGAGGAAGTGCCGCAGATGCCGGGTGAGGTCCACGGCGTCACGATAGGCGATCGTCCACGGCCCTGCGCACCCGCGTCGCGTCGCAGGTGGGAACAGGCTTCCGGCGGCGGGCCCAGGCGGGCTCAGAACTCCGCTGGCAGGTCCCGGCAGGTTTCCCTGGGCGAGCACGGGCAGGACCCCGGCGGCGGGTCCGGACAGGGGCACGGGACTGGATAGCGTTGCGGGCATGTCGCCAGAGGAACGGATAGCGGAGATCTTCGCGGCCACGGGGGTCGAGGGGCACCTGCACGCGCTGGACATCGCCGAGGGCCGTGAGATCGCCGTACGCGCCGACGAGCAGGTCGTGATCGCCTCGATCTTCAAGGTGCTCCTCGTCCTGGAGTTCGCCCGTCAGGCGGCGGCAGGCCAGCTCGACCCCGCCGAGCGGGTTCTCGTGACGGCGGAGGACAGGCTCGGCGGGTGGGGCACCGCCGGATGCGCGGACGACGTGGAGATGTCACTGCGTGATCTCGTCCACTTCGCCGTGCAGGTGAGCGACAACACCGCCGCCGACCTGCTGATGCGGAGGATCGGCCTGGACACCGTGCGGATGCTCGCCGCGGAGCTGGGACTGGAGCGCACGCGCGTGATCGGCGGGCCCAGGCAGGTGCTGGAGTCGATGTTCGCGGACGTGGGGGCGCGGGACGACGCCGAGTTCGCGCGGATCTTCCCGACGCTGTCCCCCGAGCGGGTTCGGGCGCTGCGGGTCCTCGATCCCGATCGCACGACCTCCAGCACGGCGCGCGACGTGACCGGGCTGCTCGGACTGATCTGGCGCGACGAGGCGGGGCCGCCGGAGGCGTGCGCGGCCGTCCGCGACTACATGACACGGCAGATCTTCTGGACGCGGATCGCCTCGGGTTTCCCGCCGGGTACGCGGGTGGCGGCCAAGACGGGGACGCTGCCGAGCCTGCACATGGAGGCCGGGGTCGTCGAGTATCCCTCCGGTGAGAGCTACGCGGTGGCGGTCTTCGCCCGGAGCGGGGAGTTGCCGACCCGGCGTCTCGACGTCGACCTGGCGATCGGCCAGGCCGCGCGGACCGCCGTCGACGCGCTGCGAGCCGGGTGAGCCCTGCCCGCCGACGCGTCGACGGGCCCGTTGAGTCCCACCGGCACGAGTTCCGGCGACGCGCTGACGAGCCTGGCGACTCCCGCCGTCGACACACCGCGCTCAAGGCGGGTTCTGCCGGCCATGAGTCGCCGACACCCCGTTTCATCTGCTCCGATACGTGTTCGCCTATGGGAGACGACGGTCGCGAATCTTGGACGCGGCCGGTGCGGCGATGGTTGGGTCCTCATCGGGCCGCACGCGGCCGACGGCCGTCCCCGGGATGCCTGGACGACGGCCGTATGTTCACACGCACCCAAGGGGAGACATGTCCCGATTTGATCGAAGAGGTTTCCTGCGTACCGCGACGGCGGGGGCCGCGCTGGTGCCGATGGCCGGAACCCTCCTGTCCCCGTCCCCCACCGGGGCCGCGACCCCGCGTCCGAGTGGGAGGAAGACCTCCGCGACGTTCCGCTGGCTCGGCACGTCGGGCTGGCGAGTGGATGTGGGATCGTCGACGCTCCTCGTCGACCCGTACGTGACACGGTTCGACACCGGCCTGGCGGCGGGTAAGTTCGATCCCGCCACATCGCTCAAGGTCGACACCGAGGCCGTCCGCAGGCACACGGGCACCCCGCAGGTCGTGCTGGTGACGCACGCGCACTGGGACCACTTCAACGACGTCCCGCACATCGCGACCTCGACCGGGGCACGGATGGTCGGCACCGCCACCACCTGCAACCTGGCCCTGGCGTACGACGTGAAGGACAGCCTGCTCAGCCCGGTGAAGGGCGGAGAGGTCCTGGACTTCGGCGACTACGTCGTCGAGGTGGTGGCGTCGTTGCACAGCCGCAACGCCAACTACTCCATGCTCTTTCCCGGTGTCCGGCTGACCAGGCCGAAACGCAGGCCGAAGAACATCTCCGAGTTGCCCGAGGGCGACACCCTGGCGTTCCAGGTGACGGTCAAGGGCGGTCCTTCGGTTTTCTTCATGGGAGGCAGTGACTTCGTCGAGCGTAACCTCAGCGGTCTCGCCCCGGACGTCGCGATGATTCCCACCACCTCCTCGTCGTCCACGTACGACTACGTGCCGCGCCTCCTGAGGGCCCTGGACATGCCGCAGGTGGTCGTACCCGTGCACTGGGACAACTTCGAGGTGGCTCTGCGCAACCCGCCTCAGGCCGACGAGAAGTCGAGGAAGAGCCTCGCCGAGTTCGTCGCGGCGGTGCGCAGGGTGAGCCCCGGGACGAAGGTCGTGATCCCGGACTACCTGACACCGCACACCTTCGGCTGACGCCCGCGCTAGAGGGCGGAGGAGATCTCCTCCAGGCGGGCGGCCAGCTGCTCGGGCTCGCCGTCGACCAGGGCGGACACCCCGCGCCACCAGGCGAACCACTCGCCGCTGCGCCACATCCAGTCGATCCGCTCGATGGAGGCGATGACGTCGCCCCTGTCGCGCCACACCTCACCGGCCTGCTCGGCGGAGGCGCCGTGGCGCAGTGCCCAGGTGTGCAGGGTCGCGGCGGCCTCGGCGTCGACCGGCCGCTCGTACGGGTCGGGGTGCTCGTCCAGCCGGTGGGGGCCGAGCCCGGCGGCGACGCCCCAGCTCCACTGGGCCTCGGCGGGGCGGGAGTAGCGCAGGGAGTCGAAGTCGAGGTTGGAGCCGAGCTCGTCGTCGGGGCGGCGCAGGACCACCGCGTCGAGACGGCCGCCGGCGTCGAAGGAGACCACGACCCGCTGGCCGGGGTGCGCGTCCTTGGGCAGCTCGACCCGGTCCTCGGCCTGCCAGGAGTTGAGGTCGGTGACGGCGGCCGGACGGCCCCAGGCCTCGTCGGCCGCGTCGTCGGCGATCCAGGCGGCGAGCATCTCCAGGACGGTCAGGTCGGTCCACGGTTCGATCGCCGTGGAGGTCCTGAGCGCCTCGTCGGGCGCGGGCAGCTTGTCGCCGCGCTCCTGGTGCCACCACCGCTCGCCGAGCTCGCGGGTGCCGACCAGCAGGCCGGCGAGCGCGGCGAGTTCGGTGGACCTGCGGGTGAGGGGGGCGCCGCGCGCGAGCTCGACGGAACGCGCGACGCGGTCGGCGCCCAGCACCGACCTCGCCTCGCTCAGCAGCAGGGCGGCGTCCGGCCGCTCCTCACCCAGGAGATCACGGATCAGTCGTCTGGCCTCGGTCCTCGCGTCCTCCGCACGTGCATCACGCATACCGACACGGTACGCCGGGAGATCCTTAGGCGCGAGTGTCACCGTGCGGTACGGCCGTGCCGTCGTCCTGTGGCGACTCGGTGAGATGGGCGGTCCTTCCCACCACGTAGGCGGCGACCGCCGCCGTCACCACCTGGTAGACGGCGACCAGGAGGATGACACCGGCGATCTTCCAGCTGGGGTCGCGCAGCCACATGGCGAGCAGGATGAAGTGCAGGCCGAGCACCTGGGGTTTGGTCGCCGCGTGCATGCGCGCCAGGGTGCCGGGGAACCTGACCATGCCGACCCCCGCCGCGAACGCCAGCGTCGCCCCCAGCAGCAGGAAGACGGCCGCGGCCACGTCCATCGCGGCGCTCACCGGGCACGTCCCGAGAAGAACCTGGCCAGCGAGACCGAGCCGACGAATCCCAGCAGGGAGAGCACCAGCAGCACGGGCAGCACCGAGTACTCCCGGTAGACGGCCGCCCCCGCCCCGACCGCGCAGATGACGACGGCGGTGAGCACGTCAAGCGCGACGGCGCGGTCCAGCATCGTCGGGCCGCGCACCAGCCGGTAGAGCGTCATCGCCGCCGCGACGGCGAGCATCCCCAGAACGATCAGGTAAACCGTCGTCATCGCACCTCCTCCTGGTCCGCTCGGGTACCGAAGGCGGCCGCGATGCGCTTCTCCAGCCGGGTCACGTCATCCTGGGTGATCCGGCTGACCGTCTCCAGGTCGCCGGAGATGCCGAGCACGTGGAGCAGGAGCTTCTTCTCCTGGGTGTTCGCCTCCAGCACCAGGCTGCCCGGCAGCGCCGACAGCGCCACCGTCATCAGCACCACGATCGGCTCCGACGAGGTGCGCAACCTCACCTCGACGATCTGGATCGGCGGTGGTTTGCCCAGCCTCAGCGCCCAGAAGATCACTCGGGAGCTGGAGATCACCATGTCCCGCATGAAGCGGACGATGAACGACAGGATGTTGATGGGATGGAACCGGATGCCGGTGTCCTGGAGCGGCAGGGGTAGCAGCCACACGAGGAGCAGCCCGACCAGCAGGCCCCCGAGCACGTTGCCCACGCTCAGGTCGCCCCAGAGCATCAGCCAGATCAGCGTCAGCCAGAGCACCTGCGGCAGCGGCACGGGCCTGCCCAGCAGCTTCAGCACCGTGAACGCCGGACGGGACTCGCTCATCGCCCACCGCCGAGCACCGCGGAGATGTACGGTTCGCGGGCCAGGAGTTCCTCCGCGGCCCGCTCGGACAGGGCGTGCAGCGGACCGGCCAGGACGGTGAAGGACAGGGCGAGCGCCACCAGGGCGGCCGTGGAGGCGAACATGAGCTTCGGCAGGGTGACGGAGGTGACGATCGCCTCGTTCCCCTTCCCCTTCCCGTTCGTGACCGGCGCCCCCTTCGGGTCCTCTCCGTCACCGTTCTCCTGGGTCTCCAGCACGGTTCCACCCTCGGTGACCATTCCCTCGGGCGGCACCCGCCAGAACGCCTTGTTCCAGGTCGTGGCCACCGCGTACAGGGTGAGCAGGCTGGTGACCAGTCCCCCGGCGACCAGGGTCATCGCCATCGGGCTACCGTCGGCCACCCCGGCCTGGATCAGCCCGAGCTTGCCCAGGAAGCCTGATAACGGCGGGATGCCCGCCAGGTTCATCGCGGGCACGAAGAAGAGCACCGCGATGACGGGTGACAGTTTCGCCAGGCCGCCGAGTCTGTCCAGGGAGGTGGTGCCGGTGCGGCGTTCGATCATGCCGGTCACCAGGAACAGGCTCGTCTGCACGGTGATGTGGTGGGCCACGTAGAAGATGGCGCCCGCCATCCCCTGGGCGCTGAACAGGGCGACTCCGAACACCATGTAGCCGATGTGGCTGACCAGGGTGAAGGAGAGCATTCGTTTTATATCGCTCTGCGCCACCGCGCCGAGCACCCCGACGAGCATGGTCAGCAGCGCCGCCCACATCAGCAGGTTGCTCACCGGCCCCCAGGGGAAGAGCAGCGCCTCCAGGCGGATGATCGAGTAGACGCCGACCTTGGTGAGCAGGCCGGCGAAGAGCGCCGTCGCGGGAGCGGGCGCGGTCGGATACGAGTCGGGCAGCCACGCCGACATCGGGAAGATCGCGGCCTTCACCGCGAAGACCAGCAGGAGCATCAACTCGATCAGCAGCCTGACGTGGTCGGGCAGCACCGCGAACCGCTCGGCCAGCTGCGCCATCGACACGGTGCCCGTGGCGCCGTAGGTCACCGCGATCGCGACGAGGAAGAGCAGTGAGGAGGTGAGTCCCACCACCGTGTAGGTGGCGCCCGCCCGGATGCGGGACTCGGTCCCGCCGAAGGTGAGCAGCACGTACGAGCCGCCGAGCAGCATCTCGAACCCGACGAAGAGGTTGAACAGGTCACCGGAGAGGAAGGCGTCCGACACTCCCGCGACCATGATCAGGTAAGCCGGGTGGAAGATCGAGAGCGAGGCCTTGTAGTCCTGGTCCGCCCATGACTGGGAGAGCGAGTAGATCATCACGCAGAGCGTCACCGCGGAGGAGACCGCGAGCATCAGCGTGGAGAGCCGGTCGGCGACGAGCGCGATGCCGATCTGCGCGCTCCAGCCCCCGACATGGGCCACCAGCGGGCCGTCCTGGTCCGCCGCGAACATCAGGATCAGCGAGACGACCAGCACCACCGCGAGCGTGCCCACGCTGATGAGCGCCTGGAGCTTGCGCAGCCTGCTGCCGATGGCCAGCTTGAGGCCGACGGCGAGCAGTGGCAGCACCACGGGCACCGGGATGAGTGCCTCCATCAGTCCTCCTCCCCCTCGAGCTCGGGATCTTGCGCCCTGGCCTGTCGTGCCCGGTCCTCCCGGATCGCGGCGCGCATCTGCCGGCGGGCGTCGCGCTGGCGGACGCGGAGCCGCTTGCGGATCTCGCGCTCGCGCGCGGCCTGCTCGCGCTCTCTGCGGGCGAACTCGGCACGCACCTCACTGAGGCGTCTTTCCCGCTCCTCCTTGGAGAGGTCCTCGGCCTGCTGGGCCTCGGCGAACCGCTCGGCGAGCCGTTCCGCGGACAACTCGTCGTTCTTGTGCGCCTGCAGCCAGCGGCCCAGGTCGGCGTTGACGTCGAGGATCCGCTGCTCCAGCTCTTCCGCCTCCCTGCGCTCCCACTCGTTGTGCTCCTCCTCCAGCCGGGTCATCTCGGCGCGCTGCTCAAGGACGAGCTGCTGGTAGGCCGCCTGACGGTCGAGTACGGCCTGGCTCAGCTCGCCCCGCCTGGCACGCAGCCGCACCCGGCGGTCCTCGGTGTCGTCCTGCACCTCGTCGGCTCCGGTGAGCTGCCAGGACCTGTGGATCATGCCGAGCAGGAAGGCGGTGACGCCCAGCGTGATGACGATGGCGGTGAGCACCATGACCTGCGGCAGCGGGTCGGCCATCCGCTCCGGCTCCACCGTGCCCAGGATCGGCGGCGCTCCCGGCGGCCCGCCCACGGTGAGGATGAGCAGGTTCACTCCGTTGCTGAGCATGATGACGCCGGCGAGCAGCCGGACCAGGCTTCTCTCCAGCAGCAGCGTGACCCCCGCGGCCACGAGCACGGCGACCACCAGGAGCGGCACTACGGGCGCGGTCACCGGCTCTCCTCCTCGTCGATCTGCCGATCCAGCTCGGAGCCCAGGCTGCGCAGGATGTCCCGCACCATGCCGATCACCGTGATGTAGACGCCGATGTCGAACAGGAGCACCGTCGACAGGTGCAGCTTGCCGACCAGCGGGATGTACAGATCGGCGGCGAGCATGTCCAGCGCCCCGGCGCCCGCGACCAGCCCCACCAGCGCGGTGAGCGTGGACAGCAGGAGTCCCAGACCGATCAGCACCCCGGGGGCGGCCGGCACGGCGGCGGCCAGTTCGTGCCTGCCTCCGGCGAGATAGCGCAGGACCAGCGCGAGACCGGCCACGATGCCTCCGGCGAACCCGCCGCCCACCGCGCTGTGCCCGGTGAACAGCAGGAAGATCGAGACCAGCATCACGGTGTGGAAGGTCACCCGGGCGACGAACTCCAGGATCACCATCCGCTGTCCGGCGGGCTGGGTGTTCGCCAGCCAGTACGTCCTGGGCTTCTCCTCGTCGGCCCTCTTCTGCGGGGGCTGCGTCGCGTGCGCCCTGCTGCGCAGGAAGACCAGGCCGGTCATGCCGAGGGTGAGGACGACGAGGACGGAGCTCTCCCCCATGGTGTCCCAGGCTCTGATCTCGACGAGGAGCGCGCTCACGATGTTGGCGGCCCCGGCCTCCTGCGCCGCCTCGGCCATCAGTGTGCCGACCGGTATCGCCTGCCGCGCGTTCATCGCGAACATGCCGGCCCCCGCCACCACGAGACCGCTCACGATGCCGAGGGTGAGCCGCACGCCGAACGACAGCCGGCCCCGGTCCTCCCTCGGCCCGAGGGGAAGTCTCCGCAGCACCAGCACGAACACGACCAGGCTCAGCGTCTCGACGAGGAACTGGGTGAGCGCGAGGTCGGGCGCGCCGTGGACGAGGAAGAGCAGCGCCGTGCCGTACCCCGTCAGGCCGGCCAGCAGCACGAGCACGACGTGCGAGCGCATCCGGAGCGCGACGGCCGCCGCGGCGACGATGAGCACGCCGATGACGGGCTGCTCGATGCGGTCCCAGACCACCGTGTCCAGCCCGAGGTCGGATCCGGGGCCGTACGTCAGCGAGAAGACCCCCACCGCCGCCACCGAGACGAACGCGATCGTGAGGTAGTCGGGCAGCGAGCCGCGCTGGACGACGCCGGTCAGCTGCAGGGAGAAGCGTTCCAGCCCGCGGACCAGTGCCCAGTAGGACCGGCCGGAGTCGATCACGTGCAGGGACTCCCCGACCCGCGCCACCGGTTCCCTGAACCGGAACAGGAGCGCTCCGCCCCCCAGCGCGAGGGCCGAGAGCAGCAGCGGCACCGGGGCGCCGCTCCACAGCGCGAGGTGGGTGCCGTGACCGGGCCCGGCGAAGGTGTCGGTGTAGCTCTCCATCGCCCCGCCGTACAGGGCGGCGAACGGGGCGGCGGCGAGGCCGAGCGCGGAGAGCAGCGCGGGCGGCACGAACTCCGCGGCGCCGAAGGAGCGCACGTCCACCGGCTCGACACCGGGCTTGGCGGCGAAGGCGCCCCACACGAAACGCGCGCTGTAGCCGGCGGTGAGCGCGGAGCCGAGGACGATCCCGGCGAGCACCGCCGTGTCGATGCCCCGCCCGGTCATCAGCGACTCGAAGGCCGCCTCCTTGCCGACGAACCCCAGGAACATCGGGATGCCGGCCATCGAGGCGGCGGCCCCGGTGCCGACCACGGCCAGCCAGGGCGCCGAGCGCCGCAGACCGCTCAGCTTGCGCAGGTCGCGGGTACCGGTGGAGTGGTCGATGACGCCGACGACCAGGAAGAGGGAGGCTTTGAACAAAGCGTGCGCGAGCAGCATCCCGACCCCGGCGATCGCGGCGTCGCGGGTGCCCACGCCGAACAGCACCGTCAGGAAACCCAGCTGGCTCACCGTGCCGTAGGCGAGCAGCTTCTTGAGGTCGTGCTCGCGCAGCGCCCGCCAGGCGCAGAACAGCATGGTGAGCAGGCCAAGGGGTACGGCGGTCCACCACCAGGCGGCGAGCCCTCCGAAGGCCGGGCCCAGGCGGGCGAGCAGGTAGACGCCCGCCTTCACCATCGCCGCGGCGTGCAGGTAGGCCGAGACCGGGGTCGGCGCGGCCATCGCGGCGGGCAGCCACATGCTGAACGGGAAGACCGCCGACTTCGACAGCGCGCCGATCAGGATCAGCACCACCGCCACCGCCGTCAGGCCGCCGGACGGCGGGCTCTGCACGATCTGCGAGATGCGGTACGTTCCCACCGCCTCGCCGAGTATGATCATGCCGCCCAGCATCGCGAGGCCGCCGGTGGTGGTGACGATCAGCGCCTGCATCGCGGCCCTGCGGCTGCTCCTGCTCGCGGGGTCGTGACCGATCATCAGGTAGGAGAAGACCGTGGTCAGCTCCCAGAACACGAACAGCAGCAGCAGGTCGTCCGCGACCACCAGCCCGAGCATCGCCCCGGCGAAGGCGACGAGCACCCCGGCGAACAGGCCAAGCCCCTCGCTGCCCGCGGAGAAGTAACGCGAGCAGTACAGCACGACCAGGGTGCCCACGCCGGTGACCAGGGCCATCATGAGCAGGGCGAGCGCGTCGACGCGGAAGGAGAGTCCCATGCCGAGGCCGGGCGCCCAGTCGTGGTGCGACTCGACGGGGATGCCGGTGAGGGCGATCCAGATCGTGTAGACGAATCCGCAGGCGGGTGGCGCGGCGAGCAGGAAGAACGCGTTCCTGCCGAAGCGGCGCACCAATGCCGGAGCGAGCATCGCCGCCACGGCGTGCAGGATCAGCAGCGGCTCCATGTTCCCCCGTGACCCGTCGTGGCAGACGTACGCCAGGATCCTAGAAGGCCCGACTTTGACAGGTCAAACTCGCGGACCGCCTGGCCGGGGAGCGCCCGCCCTCCACCGAATCATGATCAACTCCAGGAGCATTCCTGCTGGCAGGGCCATTCGCATCTCCGGCGGCGCGGGCGTAGGAAACGATCGCCCCGCTCCTGCTGTGAGCGACATCACCGCTTTCTGCCGCTACGGCCGAGCAGCCAGCCGATCACCGCGCTGCCGAGCGCGACGCCCGCGCCCATGCCGAACGCGGCCAGGAGCGACCAGGCGGGGACTCCGGACTTGGTCTCCCTGAGCGGGGCCGGGCGCTCGAAGACGTGCGCGGCTACGACCTGGCCTGCCCCGGCCGGCGATGCCGGCGTGGCGAGCGAGGGGGCTGCGGCGGGTGCGGCGAGCGAAGGCTCGCCGCCCGGCGCGATTTCGACGAGAGCATGGTCGGCGGGAACCCCTCCGGAGGCGAGATGGCTCTCCACCGCGGAGAAGAACTCCCCCGCGGTCTTCCTCGCGACGGAGCCGAGCATGCGCTGGCCGACGCCGCCGATCATGCCACCGATCACGGCCTCGGCGTCGTAGTCGATCCGGGTGCCGCCCTCGACCTCGCTGAGGCGGATCTCCACGGTGGCGTCCACGGTTCCCGGAGCGCCCTGGCCCCGGGCCCTGAGCACGAACCGTTCCGGCGCCTCGGGCTCAGACAGGGCGACCTCGCCCTGGTAGACGCCCTTGATGGAGGCCACCCCCGCGGTGACGGTCATCCGGTAGGTGTCCGGCCCCGTCTCCTCAAGGCGCTCGCACCCCGGGATCGTGCGTACGAGCACGGCCGGGTTCTGGAGCGCTGACCACACACGATCTCTGTCGATGCCGAGCACGGCACTGCCTTCGAGCTTCACACCAAGCACCATAGGCAATCGCCGGGCGGGCGGATAACAGCAACATCTGCCCGCCGCCGCGCCCCACCCTTGTCAGTGCTGTCCCAGCACCGGTGGACGCCGCCTCGGCGTCCCGGGCCGGCCCTTCGCGTCCACGGAACGCGGGGCCCTGCCCGGGACGGGCGGAACGCGAGCCGCCCGGCCGGCCGGCCGGGCGCGGACCAACCGGGCCGACCGAGCTGGACTAGCTGGGCACGGGACTCTTCGATCGCAGGGACTCGCCCACGTCGTGCAGGTGGCGCAGCGCCTGCGCGTACGAGCTGACGACGCCGGACTCCAGGTAGTCGACCCCCAGTTCCTCGCAGTACGCCCGGACGATCGGCTGGGCGCGGCGCAGGTTGGGCATCGGCATGCTCGGGAAGAGGTGGTGCTCGATCTGGTAGTTGAGCCCGCCGAGTACGACGTCGAGGACCACGCCGCCGCGCACGTTGCGCGAGGTCAGCACCTGGCGCCGGAGGAAGTCGAGCTTGTCCTCGCCCCTGAGCATCGGCATGCCCTTGTGGTTGGGGGCGAAGGTACAGCCCAGGTAGACGCCGAAGATCGCCTGGTGCAGGAGGAGGAAGACCACCGCCTTGGCGGGCGACAGCACCGCGAACAGCGCGCCCACGTACAGGACCGCGTGCACGACCAGCAGCGAGGCCTCCACGGCCCGGTTCTTCATCGTCGGGCGCGACAATGCCCGGACACTGGACACGTGGAGGTTGAACCCCTCGAACGTGAGCAGCGGGAAGAACAGGAACGCCTGCCAGCGGCCCAGGAACCTGGGCAACCCCTTGCTGACGGCGGCCTGCTCCGGTGACCAGAGCAGGAAGTCGGGGCTGACGTCGGGGTCGTGGTCCTCGTGGTTGGGATTGGCGTGGTGGCGGGTGTGCTTGTCCATCCACCAGCCGTAACTCATACCGATGGCGACGTTTCCTGCCACCAGCCCGGCGATCTGGCTGGAGCGGCGGGAGCGGAAGACCTGGCGGTGGGCCAGGTCATGGGCGACGAGCCCGATCTGGGCGAACACCACCGCGAGGAAGGCCGCCACCAGCAGCTGGTACCACGAGTCACCGAGGGCGAAGAAGGCGGCCCAGCCTCCGACGAAGGCCGCCGCGACCAGGCCGAGCCGTACGGTGTAGTAACCGGGGCGCCGGTCGAGCAGCCCGGCCTGGGCGATCCGGCGCGACAGGCGGGCGAAATCACTGCCTCGCTCCCCGTTTCCCGGGATGGCGGGAAGGTCCTCGTCATCGATCGCGGTTGAGTTGGGCACGGTTCTCCTCAGATGGGCCGGATCACTCGACATGACTGTGTCAGTAGGGAACGCCACAGATCGGCGTGTCCCAAACAAGACGACCATCCCAGGATTCCGTGGTCGTTGTGATCGCAAACCCCCGCTCCCACCCCAGCTTGTGGTAGTGCTGACCCTACCCCGGTAAATGTGAGAATTCAGGGGTGATCACAAGATAGCCACCGGAGCAACCCCTCTTCAGCCCCTTCATCCCCCTTGCCTTCTTCGGACCCGCTAGGTCGGGCTCCCGGCTGCTGGCAGGATGGTCGCCCATGGCATCGGGGACATACTGGACGATCAGAACGGCGGCGGCGACGGCTCTGGCGGTGAGCGCCGGGTGTGCCACCGGCCTCGACGGTGGAGGCGACGACGGTGCCACCCCCGCGCCGGGCGCCTCCCGAGCCTCGAAGCCCTCCTCAGGAGAGCAGGCGGCGAGACCGACAGGGCCTCCCGGGGTGAGGCCCAGGCCGGGTGAGGTGGGCAGAATCCCCCGCCCCGGCGACGGCCTGCCTCCGGTGATCAGCTCCATTCCCACCAAAAGGAAGGTCGTCTTCCTCACCATCGACGACGGCTGGGAGCAGGACCCCGGTTTCGTGGCACGGATCCGCGACCAGCGGATTCCCGTGGCGGCCTTCGTCACCCGCGACGCCGTGGAGGCGAAGGGCGCGGCCGACCCGACCGCACAGGGCGGCAGATACCTCGGTGCGGGCAAGTGGGGGTACGTGCGCGACCTGCGCGACGCGGGGGCGACGATCGAGAACCACACGCTGACCCACCCGAACCTGCCGGCGCTCGGTTACGAGGGCCAGAAGGCCGAGATCTGCGGCGTCTCCAAGCTGATCCGCAGGCACACCGGCACCACGCCCACCCTGTTCCGCCCACCGTTCGGCAACCACAACACCCTCACCCGCAGGGCCGCCAAGGCCTGTGGCATCGACGCGCTCCTGCTCTGGACCGCGACCGTGCAACCGGGCGGGAAGATCGCCTACCAGGTGCCCGACAAGAAGCTCCGCCCCGGAGACATCCTGCTGCTGCACTTCCGTCCGAACCTCGCCCGCGACTTCGGGATCCTCGTCGCGAAGATCAAGCGCCGGGGTTTCGAGATCGGCAACCTCGACGCGTATCTGGAGGCCGCGACCCGCTGAGCGATCTCCGGCGCACAGCGGGAAGCCGCGACCCGCCGAGTGATCTCGGCCGCGTACCGGAAGGCGGGTCCGCCGCCCGGCGTAACCCTCCAAGCGATCTCGGCCGCGTACCGGAAGGCGGGTCCGCCGCCCGGCGTACCCGGAAATCCCCCCGGAGACGGACGTCCCGGAGGGGGCGCCCGGCCCATCATTGAGCCACGCCCCGAGGGGAAGCGGGCGCGGGGATCGCCGGGCCCGGCGGAACACATGTCCTCCGCGCGAGGGGCGCCCGAGAGGCGATTCTCGGGGGCGCGAGGAAAATCCGGCGTCGCGAGCCGACAGAGACGATCTTGGTTCGACGGAGAAGTGCGGTCTCCCACCGGGCCGTGTGACAAAGATCGCAGCGGCTCGCGGCGCCCCTCGCTCCCGTTGCTCTACAAGTCGTAGTACTACTAGTAGTAGAACTACGAGTCGTAGAGCTCCTGGCCCGTGAAGGGAACGCAAGGGGAAGATGGACGCACTAGACCTGGCCCGGTGGCAGTTCGGGGTGACCACCGTGTACCACTTTCTGTTCGTACCCCTCACGATCGGTCTCGGCGTCTTCGTGGCCGGCCTGCAGACCGCCTGGCACCGGACGGGCAAGGAGCACTACCTGCGGCTCACGAAGTTCTTCGGGAAGCTCTTCCTGATCAACTTCGCGATGGGCGTGGTGACCGGCATCGTGCAGGAGTTCCAGTTCGGCATGAACTGGAGCGAGTACTCGATCTTCGTGGGCGACGTCTTCGGCGCGCCGCTCGCCCTGGAGGCACTGCTCGCGTTCTTCCTGGAGTCGACCTTCATCGGCCTGTGGATCTTCGGCTGGGACAGGCTCCCAAAACGCGTCCACCTCGCCACCATCTGGGCCGCGGTCATCGGATCCAACCTGTCGGCGTACTTCATCCTCGCCGCCAACGCCTGGATGAAGCACCCGGTCGGGTACGAGGTGGTCGACGGCAAGGCCAGGATGACGGACCTGTGGGCGGTGCTCACCAACTCCGCGGCGCTCGCCCAGGTGCCCCACGTGATCGCCGGGGCCTTCGTCGTGGCGGGTGGCTTCGTGCTCGCGATCTGCGGCTACCACCTTCTGCGCGAGCGCCGCACCGGTGACGGTGTGCTCCCGGGTGCCGGCGTGGCCTCGGCGACGGCGCCGCGGGGCGGCCCGAGCATCTGGCGGACCCCGATGCGGGCCGCGCTGCTGATGACGGCGATCGCCGGGGCCCTCGTCGCGGGCAGCGGCGACATGTCGGCCAAGCTGCTGTACGAGCAGCAGCCCATGAAACTCGCCGCCGCGGAAGGACTGCGGCACGACACCGCCGGCGCGGCGTTCTCGCCCGTCCCCGGGCTCGAGGTGCCCATGCTGCTCAGCTTCCTGTCCACCGGCGACCCGAACGCCGTGGTCCAGGGCACCGAGGACCTGCAGGCGCGGTACGAGGAGCGGTTCGGCCCCGGTGACTACCGGCCCAACCTGCCGGTGGTCTTCTGGTCCTTCCGCGTGATGATCGTCTTCGGCCTGTCCACGGTGGCCCTTTCGGTGCTCGGTCTCTGGCTCACCCGCCGCAGGCGACGCGGCGCCCTCGTCACCCCCCTCGCCCTCCGGGAGATCCCCACCTGGTTCGCCCGGTTCTGTGTGCTCGCGTTGCCGCTGCCGACCATCGCGATGATCGCCGGTTGGCTGCTCAGCGAGATCGGCCGTCAGCCGTGGACCGTCCAGGGCGAACTGCTCACGGCCGCGAGCGTCTCGCCGGGCGTCAGCCTGGCCGAGGTGGCCGTCTCGCTCGCGGTCTTCACGGCGCTGTACGGCGCGCTCGCGCTGGCCGAGGCGGTACTGCTCACGCGCCATGTCAAGGCGGGTCCCGCCCCCGCCGCCCCCGCCGCTCCCCTCACGCCGCCGCCCTCCCGCGACGACGAGGACGCGGACGCCCGGCTCCAGCCGACCCTCATGTACTGAAGGCGACGACCATGGAACTCACCACCTTCTGGTTCGCGGTCATCGCGTTCCTGTGGACCGGCTACTTCGTGCTGGAGGGCTTCGACTTCGGCGTGGGCATGCTGGTACCCGCGCTGGCGAGGAACGAGGCCGAACGCAAGCAGGTCCTGGGCACGATCGGCCCGGTCTGGGACGGCAACGAGGTCTGGCTGATCACCGCGGTCGGCGCCATGTTCGCCGCCTTCCCCGCCTGGTACGCCGGACTGCTCAGCGAGTTCTACCTGCCGATCGTGCTGGTCCTCGTCGGGCTGATCGTGCGCGGCGTCGGCCTGGAGTGGCGGGGCAAGGTCCATCACGCCTCCGACCGCGTCTGGTGCGACCTGGGCGTGCTCGTCGGCAGCGCCCTGCCCGCGTTCCTGTGGGGCGCGGTCTTCGCCGATCTGCTGCGGAGCAGCGCGGCGGCCGCCCTCGTCGGCGGGGTGTTCTCGCTCTCGGTGTGCGTGCTGCACGGGGCGGTGTTCGTCGCGCTCAAGACCACGGGACCGGTGCGCTCCCGTGCCCGGCGCGCCGCCCTGATCGCCTCAGTGGTGGCACTGCCCGCCGCGGTGGCGGCACTGTCGAACATTCCCGTCGCGACCACGGCGATCGGCGCGTGGTCGGCGGCCCCGTGGCTGTGGGCGGGCTCGCTCGCCGCGATGGCGGCCCTCGCCGCCGGGATCGCGCTCACCTGGCGCGGCCGGGACGGCTGGGCCTTCGCCGCCACGGCCTCGTCCATCGCGCTGGCCGGCGCCGCCCTGTTCGGCGCCCTGTGGCCCGCCCCGTTCCCCGGCCTCACCGTCGCCGAGGCCGCCTCAGGCCCGTACACGCTGGGCGTGCTGACCTGGATCGGCCTCATCGCGCTGCCGTTCGTGCTCGGCTACCAGGCCTGGTCGTACTGGGTCTTCCGCAAGCGCCTGGTCGCCGAGGTCTCCTGAGAACACCGGCCACCTCATCCGGTCATCTCGACCGGCCGTCTCAGTGCGAGCCGAGCCGGGCGAGCGGCTCGACGAGTTCCCTCTCCTCATAGGACAGGTGCGACAGGAGCGTGTCGGTCAGCAGGTCCATCGCGTCCCGCAGGGCCTTGTGACCGTCAGGTTCGGAGACGAAGGCGACCAGCGCCCGGTCGATGCCTTCGAGGACCTCGTGGATGACGTGGTGTTCCTGCTCCAGACGGTCGACGACGGGCACCAGCCTGGGGTCCGCGCGGCGCAGATGGGGAAAGAGGCTCTGGTCCTCGATGGTGTGGTGGGTCGTGACGACCCGGCAGTAGGACTCGCAGTACGCGCCGACCGTCCAGTTGTTCTGGCGCATCGTCATCGTGTTGATGTGGGAGCGCGCGATGCCGGGATCCATGGCTCCGGAGGTGACCTCCTCGACGAGCCGCCGTACCTCGGCGAGTTCCTGGCGGAGGTGGTCGTGGACGTCGACGAGATGGCGTCCTGCCGCCTGCTCCCTGGGGGTGTAGGTGCGGGCCGGGTCGGGAGCGGGACCGGTGGGCCGGGTGGTCTCGTCCCAGACCCGGGCGTCGGAGAGCCGGGTGCCGTCGTCCGGGGTCGGCGTGACCCCCAGGGCGGGAGGGACCCCGCCCCCGGGAACGGTGACGGGCGCGGGGTGGGCGGGGGCGTCCGGTGACACGCTCCGCGCGCCCGCCGCACTCACCCCGATGGACTGATCCGCGCCGGTGGACGTGCGCGAACCGGCACGCTCGGCGTCCACGAGTTCGCGTACGGCGGGGACGACCTCGGCGGCGAAACGCCGGATGTCGTCGGGGTCGTCGCTCGCGAGGATGTAGGCGCTCATCCCCTGGTCCAGGGTGAGCTCGGCGAGCTGCTCGGCCCACACGTCCGCGGGCCCCTGGAGGAAGGCGCGGCCGGAGCCGGTGAAGGTGCCGCCGATGTTGTACAGGCGCCGGATGTCGGCGGGTGAGCGGCCCGCGCCGAGAGCGGCCTCGTCGATGATCGCGTTCATCGCCGGGAGTGCGTCCAGGCCGGCGTAGGCGTGGCTGGGCAGCCAGCCGTCCGCGAGCCTGCCGGTCATGTCGAGCATGCGCCTCTTGTAGGCCCCCAGCCAGATGCCGACGTCGTGGACGGGGGCCGGACCGGGGTGTGCCCCCCGGACGCGGTGGTGGCCGCCGTCCACCCGCACGGCTCTGCCCCCTGCCTCCCACATGGCCCGGATGACCTCGATGCCCTCCTCAAGCGCGTCGACCCCCTGGGCCGCGGTCAGCCGCGGGCCACCGAGGGCGGCGATACCGTCCCAGAAGGCACCCGCTCCCAGCCCGAGCTCGACGCGGCCGCCGCTGAGGATGTCCAGGGTCGCGACGCTGCGGGCGAGCACCGCGGGCGGGCGCAGGGGCAGGTTCGCCACGTTCGGCGACACTCGCAGCGTCGAGGTGCCGGCCGCGATGACCGAGAGCAGGGTCCACGTGTCGAGGAAACGTGCCTGGTACGGATGGTCCTGCACGGTCACCAGGTCCAGACCTGCCTGCTCGGTGAGCCTGGCGAGCGCGACGACCCTCTCGGCCTGGTCGGCCACCGGTGTCAGGAATGTCCCGAACAACAACTCGTGCCGGTAGTCGGCCATGTCTCTCCTCGGTGCGTCATCTCGGATGCGCGACACGCGTCCCTTCCGGACACGCGGCACCGTGATGGTGCGGCAGGACAGATCGTATGTAAAACAGATGAATTGTCAAACAGAAGGTCTCACTAACCGTCGATCCTGGTAACCTCGTGACATGCCCGCGCCCCGACCCACCAGCGCCGAGACCCAGGACGCCCTGGACGGCGATTTGGGCTGGACCCTCGGAGTCGTCTTCCGCGCCTACGTCAGGACCGCGAACGCGCTGGTCAGCCACCTCCCCGGCGGCCCGCGCGGTTACCAGGTGCTCGCCGCCGCGGCTCAAGGGCTCCCCGGCGGCCAGGGCGCGCTGGCACAGCGGCTCGGCGTCGACAAGACCGTCATGACCTACCTGCTCGACGATCTGGAGAAGGCCGGGCTGGTCGAGCGCCGCCCCGACCCCGCCGACCGGCGCAACAAGCGCGTCGTCGCCACCGAGCGGGGCAGGGCGACCTGGGTCGACACGCAGGCCCGGCTGGAGCACGCCGAAGACCACGTGCTGGAGCCGCTGGACCCCGCCGACCGCTCGGTGTTCCGGGAACTGCTGCGCAGGCTCGCCGCCCGGGCCGACAGCCTCGCCCCGGAGCACAACACCTGCCGGCTCGTCGAGGAGCTCGCCCCGGAAAGCGTCCCCGCGGCCCCCTCCAAGCCACGACGCTCCCCCCGCCGCTGACCACCGGCCGTCGCGAGCAGCCGTGAGACCGCCAGAGGGTCGGTGGGCACGAAGACCCAGGCCCCGAGAGCCCGCCTAACCGGGGGCGCCGAAGATACGGAGAAGCCGTTCCGGCCCGGGGACGCCCCCACCCCCGGCCCGGAACCGCCCCGGACGCGACTCAACCGACGGACAGGATCAGCGTGGAACTGTAGGCGGAAGACGCTCCCGCACCGAATCGCTGGTTGTTCACCACCGCCCCGTAACCGGCGCCGCTGGCCCAGTGGAACGTCATCACCGGCCGGCTTCCGCTGAAGTCGATGTTGCCCACCATCTCGGTGAAGTTACTGCTGCCACCGATCCGCGACGAACCGTTCGCCGCGAAGACCCAGCTGTTTCCCTGCCTCTGGAACCGGCCTCGCAGCGGATAGAGGTCCGTGCGCACGTTGGTGGTGTTGAAGGCGAACGTGCCGTTTCCCGAGAAGACCCACACCGCGTTCCTGACGCGCGAGAGCGCGCTGTTCGCCCAGGCGGACTGCCCCTTCAGCTGCTGGAACCGGGTGACCCTCGCCGTACGGAAGCGGTAGGGGAAGGCGGCACTCACCACCTGCCCGGACACGGTGGGCACGCTCACCCCGGCCTGTCCCGACGTGGACGCCTGCGCGGCAGGAGCCGACACCACGGCCCCGGCGAGCAACACCCCCGCGGCGAGCACCCTCGCCCCCCTTCCCCTACTCCTCCCGATCCCGGTCCCCCTGCTCCGCGTCCCGTCCTCGTCCGCCCTTGCCCGGATTCGACTCCTCGACCCCATGAAATCCATGCCGATCTCCCTCCCGGCATCCTCTCCCCCCTGTCTCCCACCCGGCGGCAGAAGATGCATTCCTGACTACAGAAGTAGCGTAAAGCGAAATCTTCCTTTTCCGAAAGATGGAAGACAATACGATCTGGAGAAGCATCAAGAATCAGGCGGCGGAAGCCCTATCAACCTCGGACCTCTATCCGAGCAGCGCACTATTTGTCGGTATTATAATTAATTTATCTGACTATATTTTTGTCGCTCTAGCGCATCAAGGCAGAGACTCCCGCGCACATCTCCACGAAAGCGGGATTGACCTCAAGAACACTCGAGGTTGAAGACTGACCCCATGGCCACCCTCATGGACATCGGAGTGATCCTGCCCACCGTCGCCGTACAGCGAGAACAGCGGCTCGACCTGGGCACCGCCGCACGACACGCGGAGCAGGTGGGGCTGGACGGCGTCTGGCACGGCGACCATCTCGCCACCGGAACGGCGTCACTGGACTGCGCCGTGGCGCTCGCCGTCGCGGCGGGGGCGACGGCGCGGATCCGGATCGGGGCGAGCGTGTTCGTCCCGGCGATCCGCCCCCTGGCGTGGGCGGCCAAGCAGGTCGCGAGCCTGCAGCACGTCTCCGGCGGACGGCTGGTCCTGGGCGTAGGGTCCGGCGGCGGCCCCGCTCAGTGGGCGGCGGCCGGAGTGCCGTACGAGGAGCGCGGCAGGCGCACCGACACCGCACTGGAGCTGCTCGCGCGGCTACTGGCCGGGGAGACCGTCGCGCTGGTGGACGAGCCGGGAGAGGTACGGCTCGAACCCGCCGTGACGCCCCCGCCGATCTGGGTCGGCAACGCGTCGGCGGTGGCCGTGCGGCGGGCGGCCCGCCACGGGGACGGCTGGTTCCCCTCGATGATCCCCCCGTCGGAGGTGGCCTCGGGCAGGGCCACGCTCGCCGAGCTCGCCGCCTCCCACGGACGCCCGGAGCCGGTCGTCGCCATCGGCGCCACCGGCGTCCTCGGCACCGCACCCGGGCTGCCCACCCTCGATGCCATCGCCTCGCGCATCACCGGATACGGCATTCCCATGGAGAAGGCCGCGCGTCTGCCCCTCACCGGCAAACCCGCACGGGTGGCCGAGCGGCTCGCCGCCTACCGCGAGGCCGGGGCGCGTCACGTGGTCCTGGGATTCGCGGGAGGCGACTGGCGCGAGCAGTGCGACCTCCTGGCCGAGACCCGCACCCTCCTGCCCTGACCCGCGCGACACAGCCTCCCGCCCCACCAGACCACGCCGCCCCTCATCACCGAACGTCGACCTCCTCACCGCCAAAACCCCTGAGAACTCATCCACGGGACAACCCCTCTGGCGCAAGATCAGCAAAAAATCACACGTTGAATCCAAGCAAAGACTCACCGTCACATCCCTGCTCTTCATAGTACGCCTGCATACTATGAACGGAGTTCGCCGTGGCATGGAACCTGGAGTTGACGGAGGAGGTTCGAGAGTGGTTGCACGCGATACGAGCGAGCGATCGCACGACTTCCAGACTGATCGGCCAGGCCGTCCAGACCCTCGTCGAGATCGGCCCCGCCCTCGGAAGGCCACTGGTTGACAAGATCACAGGTTCCACCCTGCGAAACCTGAAAGAACTCCGCCCCGGATCATCGGGTCGGAGCGAGATCAGGATCCTGTTCGCCTTCGATTCCCGTCGCAACGCCGTGCTTCTGGTCGCCGGCGACAAGGCTGGAGAATGGGATACCTGGCACGAAAAGGCGATACCGCTCGCGGAGAGTCTCTTCACCGAATGGACAGAACGGCTGGAAGCTTCACCGAAGGAGCGTGAGCGATGACCACATTCCACCGATGGGATGACGCCAAGCACGAGATCTTCGACGAGGAGGATATCGCCGCGATCGACGAGGGCGCGGCCGAGGCGGTCACCGCTATAAGGCTGACCGCCGTACGCAAACAACTGGGCCTGCGCCAGGTTGACATCGCGGAGCGGATGCACGTGCGACAGGAGAGGATCTCCGCGATCGAACGCGGAGAACTGGGATCAGCGACACTGGGCACCTTGACGGCATACGTCCAGGCGCTTGGAGGGCGACTCGAAGTGGTCGCCACCGTCGATGAGCACCGCTATCGCATCGCCTGACCGGAGAGAAACGCTTCCCGCAGCGAGCTGCCCTCAAGGTCACTCGAGGTCAACGCGTGAGGCCCGCCCATCAGAGTGATCCCACCCGCCGTCGCCACATGCCGAAGCGGCAACTCGACCCGGGCCCCGCCGCACGGCACGCGGCAGGCGGGGCTGCGTGGTCGTCAGCCGGGCTGGCTGTTGTCCTTGAGCGCGCCCCAGCCGTGCCAGTTCACGATCTCGATCCAGGCACTGACCCGGCCGCGGTCCCGCTGCGGATACGGCTGCCCCGTGTACTGGCGGGCCAGCCTGTCGATGTCGGTCAGATCCTTGTCGTCATATATCTCGGCGACGTTCCCGCTGATGCTGACGTGGGTGTACCAGCCGTTCTCGTCGAGCACGGTGAGGGAGACGCGGGGATCGCCGCGCATGTGGTCGAGCCGCCTGCGGCCCTCGTCCATGTTGACCAGGATCCGGCCGTCGTCCCAGAGATACCAGGTGGCCGTGGACACGGGCCACCCGTCGGGCCGAAGCGTGGTGATGACGGCGGGGTTCGGCTTCTTCAACATCGCAACTGCCTCATCGGGAAGCGGCGGCTTCGACATGATCACTCCTCTTCACCTCGGCGTCCCCACGGTGAAGGTGACGCATGCGGTTCACGAGATGTACACCCACGGTGTCACATCCCGAACGGTGATGACCCGGCAACCCTCCGTAAACACCCCTGACGACCCCCGCCGCAACTCACACCCTCCGCCATACAGGCGCACCACCTTGCCGGATCGGCCACCGACAGGGTCGGGCCGGACACCGCGTCAGCCCGCGAGGGGTGGCGGCGAAGGTGAGCGCGTCCACGGGAATGCCCGGTACCACTTCGCGATCAAGGACGAGATCCCGGCGTTCGCGCTCGAACACGCGCGCCGGCCCGCGGATCACCACCACCTCGAGACCGGCCTCACCGCGAGCGCCCGTACGCGCCGCCAGCCCGGCGATCAGGGCGCGGAGAATCCGGCGAAGACCGGCGGCCAGGGCGATTGTCTCGACTACTACGTTCTGCGATACTACGTGAAACGTACTAATTATCAGGAGGTCGCCATGGGTCTGTCCGAGCTGGGCCGGTTCTCCGAACCGGCGTTGCTGGTGCTGATCAGCCTCGCGGACGGTCCGAAGCACGGTTACGCCATGCAGCACGACATCGCCGAGCTGACCGGTGGCCGCCCTGGGCCCGGCACCCTCTACGGCGCCGTACGGCGGCTGGAGGAGCTCGGGCTGATCACACCGCACGAAACCGACGACGCCCGCCGCCGGCCCTACGAGCTCACCTCCCTGGGACGCCGGCAACTGCAGGCGGAGCTGGAACGCCTGCGGACCGTGGCCCACACCGGCCTGCGCCGCCTGGCCACGGCATGACCGCCCGGGAGCGCCGGACCGGCCGGCTGCACGCCCTCGTCCTCCGGCTGTACCCGCACGACCTCCGGCACCGCTACGGGCCCGAGATCCTCGAACTCCTGGAGACCTCGTCCACCCCGATCCGCGACCTGGCCGACGTGGCGCGCTCCGGCGTGCGGGAGCGCGCCACGTCGGCGCTGGCGCGGCACTCGTCCCGGCATTCCTCGCATCAGACCCTGCGGTGGATGACGACCTCGGCGGCCGTGATCGCGGCGGAGGGGGCGCCGCTGGCCCTGTCCGGTACGGTGCCCTGGGCCGTCCCGGTGGTCGGGGCGGCCGTCGGCCTCATGCTCACCCACCGGTGCGCGGCCAAGCTGCGGCCGACCCTCCTCGTGACCTCGGGTTTGCTGTTCATCTACCTGCTGCCGCACCTGTGGGAGTCGGTGAGCGGCGAGGCGGGCCGTGCGCCCGAACTCGTCAGCACGGTCGCGTTCGGCGTCGCCCTCGCCCTGGCCGCCCCGCTGCTGCGTCGCCGGCCCGGCCGCCGGACGACCGTGGTCGTGGGGGCCTTCGCGGTGCTCGCGCTGCCGTCGCTGGCGACCACGCTGCTCGCCGCCCTGGGACACCTCGCCCATCCCTGGCAGTCGTACTGGCTGGTGATGTCCTCGTACGCCCCGCCCGGGGTCGACGGCGCGCTCGTCTACTACCCGGTCCTCTACACCTGCTGCGCCTTCATGCTCCTCGCCTGCCTGGCGCCCCGGAACCGCCCCGTACCCGCCGAGGGGGAACGCCGGACGGCACCCTGCTGACGAAGGACAAGGGGCCCGCGAACCGGGGGCTCTGGCCGCCTGCTCGTCGAAGGCGTAGCGCAGCGGGTTGGACGGAACCGCCACGGTCGCCGGCGGGATCGAGGCGATGGATGCCCGCCACCCGCACCTCCCCGTCGACGATCTCCAGGTCTATACGACGTCCGGGCGTTCGAAGCCGGTCAGCCCAGCAGGCTGAGCAGCCGTTCTGCCTGACGTTCCAGGGTGCCCCGCGGGTTACGCGCGGAGAAGGGGCCGCCGGGACCGAGCAGGCACATCCATGAGAAGGCGGTCGATCTCGCGCGCGACGGGAAGCGATACGCGCCTGGGACCACGGCGTTCGCGCGCCTCGCCTGTATAGAGGCGCTCGCGTCGGCGGCGATGGGAATGAGGACCGACGCCTTGCGCGCGCTCGGCGGCGCCTGGGATCGTCCGGGTTCTCACGACGAGCTCCCGACGACGTCGGCGGTGAGTTCGGATTCGATCTGGCCAAGCACTCCCATCTCGCCGCCAGCACGCATATTCACCTGCGGTGTCCTGGGAACGCGATCGTTCTGGCCGAACAGGCGATCTCGCTTCATCAGTCAGGGCCGCCGCATCTGCGGGCCTATGGAAACGAGGCGATCGCCTGCTCCGATCTCGCCGTGGGACACCTTCTCAACGGTGACCCGGCCGTTGAAGGCGTCCAGCACGCTCGGGGAGAACGACTTTGTCCCCCCGGCGGTGAACATCATCCATACCGGCAGGTGGGCGGTCTCGATGAGGGGCACCTCGGCGGCGTACGGCATCAGGAAGTCCATGAACGAGGCGTTCAGCAGCTGGCCGTCGGAGGTCAGGTCGTAGCGGCGCGGCGGAGGTCGAAGAGGTCCGACGGGGAGATGGGCATCTTGTCGATCCTGATCCCCTCGGCGTCCTCGATCGCCGAGGCGAGCACCGCCGAGACCGGGATGACCCCCGCCTCGCCCGCCCCCTTGATGCCGAGCGGGTTGAGCGGGGAGGGGGTCTCCAGGTGCGCGGTCTCGATGTGGGGCACCTCGGTGGCGTACGGCATGAGGAAGTCCATGAAGGAGGCGTTCAGCAGCTGGCCGTGGCCGTCGTAGATCATCTTCTCGTACAGGGCGCCGCCTACGCCCTGAGCGACCCCGCCGTGGATCTGACCCTCGACGATCATCGGGTTGATCAGCTTGCCGCAGTCGTGGACGACGGCGTAGCGCAGGATGCGGATCTCGGCGGTCAGCGGGTCGGTCTCGACGATGGCGGCGTGCATACCGGAGGCGAAGGTCGAGCGGATCGGCGAGTAGTAGTCGCGGCCCTCCAGCCCCGGCTCCTCCCCGTCGGCCACCGGCGGCCGGTCGTAGGACGCGGCGCCGGCGAACTGGGTGGCCCGCGCCGCCTCCTCGTCGAAGGCGTAGCGCAGCGGGTTGGACAGCACCGCCACGGTCGCCAGCGGGATCGAGGCGCCGGGGGTGCCCGCCACCCGCACCTCCCCGTCGACGATCTCCAGGTCGCGGGGGTCGGCCTCCAGCGCGTCGGCGGCGATCCGCAGGGCCTTCTCCCGCACCTTCCTGCAGGCCAGCGCGATCGCGTTGCCGCTCATCACCGCGGCGCGCGAGGCGAACGTGCCGACCGCGTAGCCGAACCTGCGGGTGTCGCCGGTGACGACCGAGACCCGTTCCATCGGTACGCCCAGCTCGGACGCGGCGATCTGCGCGAACACCGTCTCGTGGCCCTGGCCCTGGGAGGTGAGGCCGGTGGAGACGTGCACCCGGCCGTCGGAGGTGATCTGGACGTGCCCGCCCTCGTACGGGCCGACGCCGGTGCCCTCGACGTAGCAGCCGACGCCGATCCCGATCGTGCGGCCCTCCTCGGCCGCGCGGGCCTTCAACGCCGGGAAGTCGTCCCAGCCGATCAGCTCCTTGAGCATCCGCAGCGACTCGGGGTAGTCGCCGCTGTCGTAGATCAGCGGGCGGCCGTCCTGGAAGATCAGGCCCTGGTCGTAGGGGAACTCGTCGGGCTGGATGAAGTTGGCCGCGCGCACCGCCGTACGGTCGGCCCCCAGATACTCGGCGATGTGGTCCATCGTCCGTTCCATGCAGAAGACCCCCTGGGGGCGGCCCGCCCCGCGGTACGGGGTGACCTGCACGGTGTTGGTGTAGATCGAGGAGAACTCGACCCGGTAGGCGCCGATCCGGTAGGGGCCGAGCAGCTGGGTGGAGGTGATGATCGGCACGATGATCCCGTACGGCGTGTAGGCGCCGTGGTCGTGCAGGATCTCGACGTCCAGGCCGAGTACCCGGCCCTCGTCGTCGAAGCCGACCCGGACCGACTGCACCTGGGCCCGCTCGTGCGCGGAGGAGACGAAGTGCTCGCGCCGGTCCTCGGTCCACTTCACCTCGTGGCCCAGCGTCATCGCCGCCCACGGGACCAGGATCTCCTCCGGCCACGGGTGGACGATCTTCACGCCGAACCCGCCGCCCACGTCGGGGGCGATCACCTCGACCTTCGGCAGCGGCAGGCCGAGCTTGGCGGCGATGGCCATGCGGACGCTGGTGGAGGTCTGGGTGCTGGAGTGGACGCGCAGGGAGCTGTCGTCGGCGTCCCAGCGGGCGTGCACGCCGCGTCCCTCCAGCGGCATGGACGCGCTGCGCTCGATGTCGAGCCGGAAGGAGAGCGTGTGCGGCGCGGCGTCGATCGCCTCGCGCGCGCCGAGCCCGGCGTCCGAGGGCACCTCCTGGACCAGGTGCGCGCCGACGTTGCCCGGCACATCCTCGTGGACGAGCTGGGCGGACTGCGCGGCCTCCTCCACGCCGACCACCGGCTTGAGGATCTCGTAGTCGACCTGGATGAGCGCGCAGGCGTCCTCTGCGAGGTAGCGGTCGCGGGCGACGACCATCACGACGGGCTCGCCGACGTGCCTGACGATCTCGCGGGCGAGCGGGTACGCGGTGCGGCCGTGGGTGAGCGCCGGGTGCGGGATGAGCAGCGGCAGCGGCTGGGCGAGCGCGCCCGGCAGATCCTCCCAGGTGTAGATCGCCACCAGTCCCTCGACCTCGATGGCGGCCGAGACGTCGATGTCGCGGATCCTGGCGTGGGCGTGCGGGGAGCGGACGAACGCCGCCTCCAGCGCCCCGGCTCCCAGGTCGTCCAGGTACAGGCCCCTGCCGGTGAGCAGCCGGGGGTCCTCGCGCCGGATGACCGGTTCGCCGAACAGTCTCGTGGTCACGGCTCCTCCGCCATGATCTCGGCCGCGCGGTGGACGGACTTGACGATGTTCTGGTAGCCCGTGCACCGGCACAGGTTGCCGGAGATGCCCTCCAGCACCTCCTCGTCGGTCGGCGCCGGGTTGTCGCGCAGCAGCGCGGTCACCGTGCACAGGAAGCCGGGGGTGCAGAAGCCGCACTGCAGGCCGTGACACTCGGCGAAGGCCCGCTGCACCGGCGAGAGCGTGCCATCCTCGTCGGCGAGTCCTTCGACGGTGGTGATGTCGCGCCCGTCCACGGTGACCGCGAACGTCAGGCAGGAGCGGACGGGCTCGCCGTCCAGCAACACCGTGCAGCACCCGCAGACGCCGTGCTCGCACCCGACGTGCGTACCGGTCAGGCCGAGGTCGTGCCGCAGGCAGTCCGACAGCAGCCGCCGCGCGGGGACCTCGGCCTGCCGGAGCACCCCGTTGACGGTCAGCGTGATCTCATGCATCCGCGGCCTCCCTGGCGGCGTCACGGAGTGCCTGCTCGGTGAGCACTCCGGCGAGGTGCCGCCGGTAGGCGGCGGTCGCGTGGATGTCGGCCTCGGGGTCGACCCGGTCCCGTACGACGCGGGCCGCCGAGGCCCAGTCGGCCGAGGCGGCCGGGCGGTGACCGACGGCCTCGGAGACGTCGACGAGCAGCGGCACGGGGCCCAGGCTCACGCACGCCACCGTCGCCGAGGTGATCCTCAGGTCGTCGTCCAGGACGACGAGCGCCGCGATCCCGGCCAGGGCGTAGTCGCCGTGCCTGCGGGCGACCTCGCGGAACGCGGTGCCCGAGCGCGGGGGCGGCGCGGGGAAGAACGCGGAGACGGCCAGCTCGCCGGGGGCGACCGCCGACTCCAGCGGGCCGGTGAAGAAGTCGGCGGCGGGGACGTCCCTGACGGCGCAGGGCCGCGCCAGGCGTACCGAGCCCCGCAGCAGGGCGAGGACGGCGGGCAGTTCGGCGGCGGGGTCGGCGTGGGCCAGGCTGCCGACCACGGTTCCCCGGTTGCGGATCACCGGGTGGGCCACCAGCCGGAGCGCCTTGCCCAGCAGCGGCTGGGCGGCGGCGGCCGATCCGTCGCGTTCCACCTGGGCGTGCCTGGCGAGGGCTCCGACGCGGACGCCCTCCGGTGTGACGTCGACGAACGCCAGCTCCCGCAGCCGGTTGATGTCGACCAGGTGGGCGGGGGCGGCGAGCCGCATGTTCAGCATCGGGATCAGGCTCTGCCCCCCGGCGAGCACCTTGCCGTGCTCCCCGGCCTCGGCGAGGGCGTCGAGCGCCTCGCCGAGGGAGCGGGGAGCGTGGTATTCGAACGGGGGTGGCTTCACCCGGTGGCCTCTCGTTGCGGCTCCGACACCTGCGGACCGGCACCGCCGCCGCTGCCGCCCCGCCCGGCGATGACCCGGAGCAGGTGGTAGCCGGCCACCACCACGATGGTGCCGAGGGCGATGCCCTCCAGCGTGAAGTCCGAGCTGATCATATGCTTGACCGGGCCGATGGCGAGGATGATCCCCGCCCCGATCGGGACGAGGTTGACGGGGTCGGCGAAGTCGACCCGGTTCTCGATCCAGATCTTCGCGCCGAGCAGGCCGATCATGCCGTACAGGATGACGGTGATGCCACCGAGCACGCCGCCCGGCGTGGCCGCGACCAGCGCGCCGAACTTCGGGCAGAGGCCGAACAGGATCGCGATGACGGCGGCGATGTAGTAGGCGGCCGTCGAGTAGACGCGAGTGGCGGCCATGACGCCGATGTTCTCGGCGTAGGTGGTGGTCGGGGAGCCGCCGAAGGTGCTGGCGACGACGGTGGCGGCGCCGTCGGCGGCGACCGCCCGGCCCATGTAGGGGTCGACGTCGGTCTTGGTCATCTCGCCGACGGCCTTGACGTGGCCGACGTTCTCGGCGACCAGCGCGATCACCGCCGGAAGGACGAGCAGCACGGCGGAGAACCTGAAGTCGGGGAAGTGCATGCTCGGCAGGCCGATCCAGTCGGCCGCCGCCACGCCTTCGAAGCTCACCCTGGGGTGCGTGTCGACCGCGCCGGTGCCCGCGTTGAAGGCGGTGATGTTCCCGAAGACCTTGTCGGCCAGCCAGGAGAGCGCGAAGCCGATGATCAGACCGAGCAGGATGGCGATCCTGCCGATGAAGCCCTTGAAGAGCACGATGATGACGAAGGTGACGGTCATCGTGATCAGGGCGATCCACTGGTCCTGCGGCCAGTAGATGTCGGCGACGACGTACGCCAGGCCGAAGCCGATCAGCATGACGACGGCGCCGGTGACGACCGGCGGGAAGACACGGTTGATGATCTGTACGCCGAGGAAGTGGATGGCCACGCCCACGAGCGCGAGGACGAGTCCGGCGACGAGGATGGCACCGGTGACGATCGCGTCGGTGGCGGGGGTGTCACCGCCCATGAGCGCCCGGATCGCGAGCACGCCGCCCACGAAAGACGCGCTGGTCCCGAGGTAGCTGGGGACCTTCCCCTTCACGATGAGCAGGAACATGATCGTTCCGACGCCCGAGAACATGATGGCGACGTTAGGGTCGAGTCCCATCACCAGGGGGAAGACGAAGGTCGCGCCGAACATCGCGACGACGTGCTGCGCCCCGAATCCGACCATCCGCGGCCATGACAGCCGCTCGTCGGGTTTGACCACCTCTCCTGGAGCGAGCGTCCTGCCGTCGCCGTGTTTCGTCCAACCTGCAACCATCGAGCCCCACCTTTCACCGGGCCGTCGGTCGGTGAACCACCCCGCGGGCTTCCCTCCGGCGAATCCCCTTACAGCTGTTGCGGGCACGTTAGGACCGAAAGCATGCCCTTACACCGTCATGATCTGCCAAATCTGCGGGGCGTACCAGTGGACAGCTCGCACACCGCGCACCTGCCGCCCCGGTGAGAGCCGCCCGCGGACCGCGGAGCGGTCACTTCCCGACCACGTGGATCTCGAAGCCGTCGCCGCTCACCACCTGGCCTTCACGGATCTTGCAGGTCTTGCGGAGCTCGACCTCGCCGTCCACCAGCACGTTGCCGTCGGCGATGAAGTGCTTGGCCTGACCGCCCGTCTCGGTGACGCCGCAGTATTTGAGCAGGTCGCACAGCGGGATGTATTCGGTTTCCAGCTCGAAGGTCTCGTTCACGCCGAACAGCTTAGATCCCGGGTACGCGCCCTCCTCGCCGCACCGGGCGCCGTCGTCGGATGCCACCGTCGGATGCCACTGTCAGATGCCGCGCATCCGCAGGACGTGCAGGGCGAGGGTGAGGTTCAGGCGCAGGTGGGCGTCCTCGGTGAAGCCGCCGAGCATGCGCTCCAGCTTGCCGATCCGGTAGCGCAGCGTGTTGTAGTGGAAGTGCAGCCTGCGCGCCGTCTCGGCCACGTTGAGGTTGGTCTCCAGCAGCACCTGCAGCGTACGGCGCAGGTCGGCGTTCTCCGCGTCGTCGTCGGAGGCGAGCGGGCCGAGCGTCTCGCGGACGAAGGCGTGCAGCTCGGCGGTGTCGTTGACCAGCGACAGCAGCCGGTAGACGCCGAGCTGGTCGAAGTTCGCGACCGCGCCGTTGCCGTGGAGCTGGCGGCCCACCCGCGCGGCCTTCAGCGCCTGGCCGTACGCCTCGGGCAGCGCCTCGGCCCCGATGGCGGTGCGGCTCGCGCCGGTGGAGAAGGTGGCGGGCAGGGACTCGGCGAAGGCCGCGGCGGCGTCCTTGGCGAGGCGGCCCGCGTCGACGGACGCGTCCACGATGGTGACGACCTCGTGGGAGAACCCGGCCACCGCGCCGCGGGCGTCGTGGCGGCGCATCGCACCGGTCCAGCAGGTGACGAGGCGATCCTGAGCGGCGCGCTCGTCGCCCTCGGGGTCGAGCTCGGCCACCAGCACGGTGACCGGGCGCTGCAGGTCCCAGCCGAAGGCCCTGGCCCGGGAGGCGACCCGTTCGGAGCCTCCCGCCCTGCCGGTGAGCACGTCGCGCAGGAAGTCGGCACGATACTTGCTCTCGACGGCGTTGACCGCCTCCTGCCGGGTGACCACCAGCGCGGCGACCGTAGCGGCACGTTCCAGAATTCCGACGTCGCTGTCACCGATCGCCCCGACCGGGCCGCAGGCGACGATCCTGCCGTGGTGGTGGCCGCCCGCCACGACCGGCACCGAGGCGTGGCGCCCGTCGGGGCGCTTCGAGGCCTCGCGCAGCGCGGCCACGTGTTCGACCGGCCCCGCCGCGGCCAGCACGTGCCCCGCCCCGTCCAGCACGGCCACCCCCGCGCCCAGCAGCCCGGCGACCTCGGCCGTCACCTCGCGCAGTCCTCCCCCGGCGAGCACGACCTGGACCAGTGCCCGGTGCGCCTCCTCGGCCCTGGCCAGCACCGCGGCCTGGCGGTTGAGGATGTCGGTCAGGACCTGGTTGAGGATGTCGTCGAAGCCGACGTCGTCGGGAAGCTGGATCAGCGGGAATCCCAGCCGGTCGGCCTGCTCCACCATCTCCTCGGGCAGTTCGTCGAGATAGCGGCCGAGTTTGATGGCGAGCGCGGCCAGGCCGCGCTCGTCGAGGTCGGCCACGAGCCTGCCGAGCGACTGGGGCGTGTTGCGCAGCGGGTAGCCGGTGGTGAGCAGCAGCTCGTGCGGCTTGACCCAGGCCAGGACGTCGGGCACCTCCATCACGTTGAGGCGCTGCACGACACGGTCCAGGCCCCGCTCCCCCGCGATCAGCCGGGCTCCCGCCAGTGTCGAGACGCCGAGGACCTCGCCGACGGCGACGCCGTGAATGATCGTTCCAGTGCTCGCCGGGCGTACGGGGGGTTCCATGAGGTGATTGTGACTGATGGACCCGTCTGTCAGGAAGAGCCAACCTTTGAGCGGAGTGTTGGCAGCTTTCTCCGTACGGCCTGCGTTCACGCCCGTTCTACCGTCTGCTCAATGGATGGGGGAGTCCGTGAGCGAGCGAACCGCTGGAGAGAGCACCTTCACACCTACGGGGCCTGCCGAGGAGCGCTCATGACCGTTGGAACACGCCCGAGGACGCCGAGGGCGCCGAAGACGCAGCGCGTACACCCGTGGACGCACGGGACCGGCGCGGCCAGTACGGCCCTGCGCCAGATGCTGGAAGCACCCCGCCGCCCGGCGCGGGTACTGGCGGCCTTCCCGGCCGGCGTCTACCTTGAGGTACGCACGGAGATGGAACCGCAGGTCATCGCGGTGGTGACCGGGGAGGCCACCCGCCTGCCCAACGCGATGGTGGTCACCGACCCGATGCCTCGCGTCGCGGTGGGCGACGAGGCGTCCGTCGGAGACGGCTCGATCGACGTCGGACGGCTCAGCCTGCGGGCCCACCGCTGGTGGAACCCGGCCCCCCCGCTCGGCGCCGTGGAGGCGGCGCGGCTGGCCCGCTCGCTGCCCGCGATGGCGGAGTTGTGCGAGCGGTCGCCGAGGCGTCCCGGGCTGGAGGGCAACGGCGCGGCCGGCCTGCTGGCCCAGGGGTGCGCCGAGGGTTCGTTGCTGAAAAGCGTGATGGCCGCCGAGCAGTTGGTCGGCCTGGGTCCCGGGCTCACGCCGAGCGGCGACGACGTGCTCGCGGGGTTGCTGGTCGCGCTGCGTCACCTGGGCGGGGCGGTGGACGCGAGACGTGCCGTGTGGCTGGCCGACTGGCTCGCCGCCGCGGTCACCTTCGACGTGCGCGGCAGGACCACCCCCATCTCGGCGGCGCTGCTGCACTGCGCCGCCCGGGGCGAGGCGAGCGGTGAGGTGCTGGCCGTGCTGCGGGGTCTGGCGGGCCGGCACTCCCTGGAGCCGGCGCTGCACCGCCTCCTGCAACTGGGCCACACCTCCGGGGCCGATCTGGCGTGGGGACTGCGGATCGGGCTCGCGGCGGTGATCGATTTGGAAGGCGGGGGCAATGGCGAGTACTGACGTGGTCCGGACGCGTACGGGGGTCTACCACGACTCCGTGAGCCTGATGCGGGTCAGCCGCACGGCGAGCGCGCTGCCCGGCGTGGAGGTCGCGGTGGTGGCGATGGCCACCGAACTCAACCTCCAGATCGCCTCCGAGCTGGGCTTCGACCTCCCCCAGGCCGGTCCCGCCGACCTGCTGATCGCGCTGCGCGGCGAGAGTGACGCCCTGGAGGCCGCGTCCGGGGAACTGGACGGGTTGCTGACCGCGCTGTCGGCCCCGTCCCCGTCCGCGGGCGGGGTCGGAGGCGGCGGCACCGCCGAGCTCCCTCCGCGCACCGTCCGCGCCGCGGCCCGCGAGCGCGCCGCCGACCTCGCCCTCGTCTCGGTTCCCGGCCCGCACGCGTTCGCCGAGGCGCTGGACGCGGTCGAGGCCGGACTGTCCGTAATGATCTTCAGTGACAACGTGCCGGTCGAGCAGGAGGTTCTGCTCAAGAGGCGCGCCGCCGAGCGCGGCGTGCTGGTCATGGGGCCCGACTGCGGCACCGCTGTGATCGGCGGGGCGGGCCTCGGCTTCGCGAACGTCCTGAGACCCGGCCCTGTCGGGCTGGTGGCGGCCTCGGGAACGGGCGCGCAGCAGGTGACCTGCCTGCTCGACCTCGCGGGAGTGGGGGTGTCCCACGTGCTCGGCGTGGGCGGTCGCGACCTGTCCGCGGACGTGGGCGGGCTGTCCACCCTGCGTGCCCTGGAGGCCCTCGACGCCGACCCCGCGACCGAGCTGATCGTCCTGATCTCCAAGCCTCCGGCCCCCCAGGTCGCGCGGGCCGTCGAGGAGGCCGTCGCGAGGCTCGGCACGCCGGTCGTGACCGCGCTGCTCGGTCCCGGCCAAACCGACCTCACCTCGGTGACCGAGGCCGCCCTGCGTGCCCTCGGCGTCCCGATCCCCACCTGGCCCTCCTGGCCCGCCCCCGGGACGACCGACGCGCCCCCCGCGCCCCCCGGCCTCCCCGAGACAGATGGCCCGGGCGCGGAAAGGAACGTGCGGGGAATCTACTCGGGCGGGACGCTGTGCGTGGAGGCGAGGCTCATCGCCGGGACCGGCGAGTTCACCGACTTCGGCGACGACGCCTACACGGTCGGCAGGGCCCATCCGATGATCGACCCGACGCTCCGCCTGGAGGCCCTGGCCGAGGTGCCGCCCGGCGACGTCGTCCTGCTCGACGTGGTTCTCGGCCACGGCTCCGACCCCGATCCCTCCGCCAGGCTCGCGCCCGCGATCGCCGAGGCCGTCGCCGGAGGCGTCACCGCGGTGGTGGCGCTGGTCGGCTCGGAAGGCGACCCGCAGGGGCTGGCCGCGCAGGCCGGGGCACTGAACGCGGCGGGGGCCGCGGTGTTCACGTCCAACGCCGAGGCGGCCGGGTACGCCGCGCGGGCGTCCGCCGGGATCACCGCGAACACTCGTTGATCGTTCGCCCTGTCCACACCGTTCGCACCTCCTCCTCGGAGGCGGAGGTTTCCGGGCTCGTTCCGGGCTCGTTTCAGGCTCGGGTCTCCGGGCCCGTTCCCGGCCCGGGTTTCAGCTTCGAGGAGAAGTGATGACGCTGTCCATGCTTTCCGGCGAGCCGGAAGTGATCACGGTGGGGGCCGACGTGCTCGGCGAGGCGCTGGACGCGCAGGCCGTCTCGCGGGTCCGGGTGGACTGGCGCCCGCCGATGCCCGGCACCGAGGCCGACCTGGCCAGGGTGCTGGCCGACCCGCGCAGGGTCCGCGCCAACGAGACGGCCGTGGGCCGCCTGGTCACGGCGCGGCCGCAGCTCGTCGGGGTACGGCCCGCGCACGAGGTGCTCGACCTGCCGAAGGGCACGTTCCTGCACGCCGGCCCGCCGATCGAGTGGGAGCGGGCGTCGGGACCGATGCGGGGCGCGCTCATCGGGGCGATGCTGCTGGAAGGGCTCGCCGCCGACCCCGAGGAGGCCGAGGAGCGGCTCGCCTCCGGGGGTGTCCGGTTCGACTCCTGCCACCACCACCGCGCCGTCGGGCCGATGGCGGGTGTGGTCACCCCGTCGATGTGGATGTTCGAGGTGCGCGACGCCGAGCATGGCGGCACCGCCTACTGCTCGCTCAACGAAGGGCTGGGCAAGGTGCTGCGCTACGGCGCGTACGGGCCCGAGGTGCTGGAGCGGCTGCGCTGGATGGCCGATGTGCTCGGCCCGGTGCTCCAGGCCACCCTGGAGCGGAGCGGGCCGCTCGATCTCAGGTCGCTCGCCGCGCAGGCCCTGCAGATGGGCGACGAGCTGCACAACCGCAACCGCGCCGCCACCTCGCTGATGGTGCGTGAGCTCGCCCCCGACGTGGTGGAGGCCGCGCCCGGCCACGCCGCCGAGGTCCTGCGCTTCGTCAACGGCAACGACCACTTCTTCCTCAACGCGGGCATGGCCGCGTGCAAGGTGAGCACGGACGCCGCGAGGAACGTCCCCGGTTCCACGATGGTCGTCGCGATGGCCCGCAACGGCACGGACTTCGGGATCCAGGTCTCCGGGCTGGGCGACCGCTGGTTCACCGGCCCCGCGGGCGTGCCTGACGGTCTCTATCTGGGCGCCTACGGCCCCGAGGACGCCAACCCCGACATCGGCGACTCGACGATCACCGAGACGGCGGGGCTGGGCGGCTTCGCGATGGCCGCGGCCCCGGCGATCGTGAGGTTCGTCGGCGGGAACGTGTCGGACGCGATGGCGGCCACCCGGTCCATGTACGAGATCACCCTGGCCGAGCATCCCGCGTACCAGATCCCGGGGCTGGACTTCCGGGGCACGCCGGTCGGCGTCGACGTCACGCTGGTGGCCAGGACCGGCCTGCTGCCCACCGTGAACACCGGTATCGCCGGACGGGTCGCGGGAACCGGGCAGGTCGGCGCGGGGCTGGTCAGTCCGCCCGCCTCGGCCTTCACCTCGGCCCTCGCCGCCCTCGCCGCGGCGGCCGATCATGAACACACGGCTACGTATTGATCTTTTGTCTATTAAGATTGGGTAAAGCTGACAATTTCTCCATCCGCCGGTAGCATTCGGCGACGTTCAGAGCGTGGACGCAAGATCAGTGATCTGAAGAGCACCGATCCTGACAAATACCGTCATACGCCTTCTCGGCATGCAAACTTCCATAACCAAATGCCCTCCCGATATCGTGTCCACCGCACAGGGCTGGTTTTGGGGAACGGGGAACGATGACCGATCGCTTGCTCGGGAGAAACCCCCTGGGGCCTGAGGGCGGCGATTCCGCGGGCGGAACACCGGAAGGCCAGGGCCGGCTGGTGGGCAGGCGCTACCGCCTGATGTCACCGGTCGGACGTGGCGGGATGGGCATGGTGTGGCACGCGCACGACGTCCTGCTCGACCGGGACGTCGCGGTCAAGGAGTTGATCCTCCCCTACGGCCTCGACCACGCGGGCAAGCAGGGAGCCCACCGGCGGATGCTGCGCGAGGCCCGCTCGGCGGCCCGGCTCAGCCACCCCGGCATCGTCACCGTCCACGACGTCGTCGAGGAGGACGGCCGCCCCTGGATCGTGATGGAGCTGGTCCGCGCCTGGTCGCTGGAGCAGGCCGTGCGGCAGAGCGGGCCACTGCCCGTGGTCCAGGCCGCGGAGATCGGCGTCCGGGTGCTCGACGCGCTCCGCCACGCCCACGCCGCCGGGATCATGCACCGCGACGTCAAGCCGGGCAACGTGCTGCTCACCTCCGACCGGGTGGTGCTCACCGACTTCGGCATCGCCGCGATCGAGGGAGACGTGACGGTCACCCAGACCGGCCTGATGATGGGCTCGCCCGCCTACATCCCGCCGGAACGGCTGTCGGGCCAGCCGTTCACGCAGGCCTCCGACCTGTGGTCCTTCGGCGCCACGCTTTATGCGGCGGTCGAGGGGCGCCCTCCCTACGAGGGACCGGACGCGGTGGCCGTGCTCGGCGCGATCCTCACCCAGGAGCCCAGCCGCCCGCAGCGGGCCGGTGCCCTCATCGCCGTCATCGAGGGCCTGCTCCGCAAGAACCCCGCCGACCGGATGAGCGCCTCGCAGGTGTCGGACCTGCTCGATCGGGTGCTGCGCAGCCACGGCTCCAGCACCCCGAACCGCGCGCCCAGCCCCATGCCCTCGTCGATGCCGATCCCGGGCGACTCCATGCCGATCCACCTGGTGCCCCCGCTGAACGTGCCGTCGGGGCCGCCCCCCTCCCGGATCATCGAGACGCCCTCGGGGCCGATCCGGGTCCCGTACGCCAACGACTCCTCAGGCGGCGACGCGCTCTCCGGCCCTTCGAGGTCGCACCGCGCGGACCTGCTCTCCTTCCCCGCCTCCGGCTCGGGCGGGTTCCCGCAGGCGGGCGGGGCCACCGGTCTGACCGGCGGGCACCAGCGCGGTTACGACGCGCTGCGCATCCCGGCCACCGGACCCGACGGCGACCCGTTCGACCCGCTGAGCAGTTTCTCCGGCGACCTGCACATCGCACCGTCGCCGGCACTGTCGCCCGCACAGCCGTCCGCGCCGCGTCACGGCGGGCAGAGCGAGGCCTCCAGGGCTCGTGAGGCGACGCTCCGGCCCACCCCCTCGGCGCGGGAACCGTCCTCCCGCACCGCCGTACGGGACTCGCGGTCCGTCACCTCGCCCGGCCGGAGCGGGATGCGCGGGACCTCGCGCCGCGCCCGGGGAAACAGCGAGGGCGGCCCCGACTTCCGCCTGCTCATGCTCGGCGGGGGCGGCGTGCTGGCCATCGTGGTCGCCGGACTGCTCGTCTTCCTGCCCAGTGATACCTCCGACACCCCGGTCTCCACGATCCCGTCCCCGGCGATCTCCGCGGACGCGCCGGCGACGTCCACCGGGCCGAGCGAGGAGATCCCCGAGGGCTTCAAACTGGCGAGCGCCGCCGGCGTCTCCGGCGCGGTGCCCGGCGACTGGACGGTGAAGGCGAGCTCCGGCGGGGCGGTCACCTTCACCGGGCCGAAGAGCGGCGGGCAGACCATCGTCGTCGCCGAGGTGCCGGTCGAGGATCCGATGACGGCATTGGGCAGGGCCAGCAAGAAGGGCCTGGACGAATACACCGAGGTCGGCGTGACGGCGGTGAACTACCGCACGTGGAAGGCCGCGGACTGGGAGTACACCTACGTCCAGCCGAACGGCGTCCCGATGCACGGGCTGACGCGCTACGTCGCCCTCAACGGCCGGACCGCCTACCAGATCACGTTCAAGGTCCAGGACCTGGACTGGGAGAAGAACTCGGACATCCTGGAGACGTTCTTCGCCACCTTCAGCTCCGTCAGCTGATCTCGGCGACCGGCCGTCACCCCCGATCTTCCCGCCGTCCACCATCCTTCGCCTCACCACCGATCCCTCCCGCCGTTCGTCCTCCTTCGTCTCGTCACAGGTCTCATCGGCCGAACCCCGCCCCACCGTCCTTCACCCCCGCCTCACCGCCGTCCCGCCGCCGTCCCGGTCCCGCCCGCCGTCCACCATGCCGCTCCCGAAATGGTCTCGTGGCGCGGTCATGAGTGATGGCAGACTTCGCTCGTGACCGCGAACCCCACGAACACCACGCCCCCCGGCGCCTCCCCCGGCAGGAAGACGCGAGTCGCCGCCGTACAGCGGCGGACGCTCACCGTCCTGTCCGCCGCCCAGATCAGCGGCGGGATCGGAGTCGCCGTGGGGCTCACCTTCAGCTCGGTGACCGTGAGGGAGCTCTCCGGCTCCACGGCGCTCAGCGGGCTGGCCGGCACCGCGACCGTGCTGGGCGCGGCGCTGCTCGCGCTGCCCACCGCGAAATCGTCCGGGAGGAGTGGCAGGCGCGCCGGGCTCACCCTGGCCTACGGCTGCGCCCTGCTCGGCTGCCTGGTCTCGCTGCTCGCGGTCGCCCTGGGCTCCTGGCCGCTGCTGCTCGCCGGGCTGGTGCTGTTCGGCGCGGCCAGCGCGGGCAACCTCGCCTCGCGCTACGCCGCGACCGACCTGTCCCCGCCGGGGCACTCGGCCAGGCACCTCTCGCTGGTGGTGTGGGCCACCACCGTCGGGTCGGTCGCCGGGCCGAACCTGGCGGAACCGGCCGAGCGGTTCAGCACCGGGCTCGGGATGCCGTCGGGCAGCGGCCCGTTCGCCGTCGCCCTGGTGAGCTTCGCGATCGCCCTCGGCATCATCGTGGTCGCCCTGCGTCCCGACCCCCTGCTCCTGGCCCGCTCCGCATCTTCCGACGCGTCCCCCGACTCCGACACCCCCGCGCCAGGACCCGCCCCCTCGGGGAAGGGCGCCGGGACGTTCCGCACCGCCTGGCGGGTGCTGCGCGGGACACCCGTGGCGGCACGCGCGCTGGTCGCGATCGCGGTGAGCCACACCGCGATGGTCTCGATCATGTCCATGACCCCGGTCCACCTCGACCACGGCGGTTCGACGTACACGGTCATCGGGATCGTGATCAGCCTGCACATCGCGGGGATGTACGTCCTGTCGCCCGTGGTCGGCTGGCTGGCCGACCGGGTGGGCAGGACAACGGTGCTGGTAGCCGGGATGGGGTTGCTGCTGGCCGCGGCCGTCCTCGCGGGCGGGGCCGGGGCGCACGACGTCACGCAGGTGGCCATCGGGCTTCTCCTGCTCGGCCTCGGCTGGTCGTTCGGGCTGATCTCCGGCTCGGCGATGCTCAGCGAGGCCGTGCCGCTGGAACACCGCACCCCCGTGCAGGGCCTCTCCGACCTGCTGATGAACGTCTGCGGCGCGGCCGGCACCGTGATCGCCGGCGTGATCGTCGGTGGCCTGTCGTACGGCGTGCTCGGCGCGGCCGTCGCGGTCATGGTGACGGTCACCGGCGCCTGGCTCGCCCTCACCCGCGCCTGAGCCGCGACGGCCCTCACCCCGGTCCGCTCAACCGGCGCCCGGAAGTGTCCAAAACCGTCCGGGACGCCGGTCCCACCGGGCGTCACTTGGCGTCGGCGTAACACCTGACCGGGACGGCCAGCATGGGGAAGCGCACCGGGGTCGATCCGAACAACAACCGGGTCGCCTCCTCCGCGGCCTTGCCGACCGCCGCGACGACCTCCTCCGCCTGCTCGGCCGGGCAGTGCACCATCACCTCGTCGTGCTGGAAGAACACCAGCCTGGCCGGCTCGGGCAGCAGGCCGCGCAGCACGGCCATCAGCACGAGAGCCCACTCGGCCGCGGTCGCCTGGACGACGAAGTTGCGGGTGAACCGGCCGCGGTCGCGAGCCGCGCGGCCTCCCTCGGGGCCGGAGACCAGCTCCCGCCAGCGGGCGGAGGGCGGGGGCGAGGTGCGGCCCAGCCAGGAGCGGACCACCTTGCCCTCCTCCCCCGCCCTGGCGGCGTCCTCCACGAACTGGTAGGCGCGGGGAAAGCGCCGGCGCATCACGGCCAGCAGTTTGGGCGCGTCTCCGCTGGTGCCTCCGTACATCGCCGACAGCATCGCGATCTTGGCGTTGTCGCGCTCGCCGCCGAACGCCTGCGCCAGTGCCTGATAGAGATCTATCTGCCCGGCTGCCCTCGCGAGGCCGACGTCCCCCGCCATCGCGGCCAGCACACGCGGCTCCAGCTGGGCCGCGTCGGCGACGACGAGCGTCCAGCCGTCGTCGGCCACGATGACCTTGCGCATCAGCTTGTGGATCTGCAGGGCCCCGCCACCGTTGGTCGCCCACCGGCCCGTCACCACGCCGCCCACCACGTATTCGGGCCGGAAGCGGTGGTCGCGCACCCACTGGTCGGCCCAGGCCCAGCCGTGGAAGCTGTAGAACCTGGCCATCTCCTTGTAGGCGAGCAGGGGCGCGACGCCCGGGTGCTCGACCTGCTTGATGTCGTGGGCCCTGGTGGAGGCGACGGGCACGCCCGCCGCCTTGAACGCCCTCACGATCTGCTGCGGGGAGTCGGGGTTGAACGGCGTGCCGAACGCCGCCGCCACCTCGTCGGCCAGGGCCTGGAGCTTGGCGGGTCGCATGCCGTGCACAGGACGCGGGCCGAGCAGGCCGGTCAGCAGCTCGTCGTGCACGTCCCGACGCCAGGGCATCCCCTCCCTCGCCATCTCCGCGGCGACCAGCGCCCCGGCCGACTCCGCGGCGACCAGGAGCCGGAACCGCCCGGGGTCGGCGGTCGCCTCCACGCGCCGCAGCTGGTCGGCGTAGACCTCGGCGACCAGGTTCGCGTCCGGCGGGGGCGCCTCCTCCTCGAAAAGGGTGGCCTGCCGCGCCTGGGGTCCGTGGGGATCGTCGGGCACGGGCAGGCCGTGCAGCCGGGCGTAGGCCGCGGGGGCAGACCTCGGCTCGCCGAACCGCCCCTCGTGGGCGAGGAGCAGGCCCTCGGTCAGCGCGAGGTCGTGGCAGCGCGCGAGCCGCACCCCCGCGGCGAGCAAGGCGGGGTAGACCTCCCGCGTGTCGGCCCAGATCCAGCGCGGCCCACGGGCCTCCAGCTCGCGGACGGCCGAGGCCAGATCGGCGACGGCCTCGGCGGGCTCGCCGTCCACACGCAGCACGCCCCCACCCCCGGGAACCGCCGCGACCGACACGTGCATACGCCCACCCTGCCACGCCGGTACGACATTCTCGATCAGACGAGCGGTATGACGATCTCGTCCTCGACCGGGGGTTCGATCTCCTGCCGCAGGCAGCCGGTGGCGGCGAAGCAGCGGATCGTCAGAGCCTCCGAGGTGACCGAGACGTGCAGGAAGCTCTTGAAGAACGGCGGGGTGTCCCAGTCGGACAGCTCCGACAGGTAGCGGTGGAACGTCCTGCCCACCGGCAGCCGCAGCGGCATCGGCCAGCCGCCGAGGATCCTGGCGGCCCACCGCATCCGCCGGGTGATCGGCACGGCGGGGATGTCCCTCACCGGGGTGTTGCCGATCCGCCGGGACATCAGCGCCGCGCTCTCGTCGGGCGTGAGGTAGAGCCACCGCATGCGCAGCCGGTCGCTGTAGAGCCCGCTGTAGAACGAGAGCGAGTCACCGCGCAGCGGGTAACAGCGGTAGTCGTCCTCGTGCACACCGCCCACGGTGACCCTCGGGATGGTGTGGGTGGCGTGCATGAAGGCCCCTGAGCCGCCCGCCACGAGATACTGGATGGTCCGGTCCCCGACCTTGACCGGGAAGCGCTGGTAGTTGTGCACGTCGCCGCCTATCGCCGCGACGTAGTTGTGCGCGGGGTCGGTGACGATGTCGTCGATGGTGCCGCCGCCGGCCAGCTTCGACGGTTTGTAATCGTTACGGCTGTAGATGGGCTTTCCGGTGATCAGCACCTTGGGCCGGGGGTCGCGGGAGACCTCGCGCAGCCAACCGGCCTGCTCGGAGTCGATGTCGCCGCGGATACCGGTGTCCACCCCGACGATGAGCAGCCCCGGGGTCTCCATCGCCCAGTAGGGGGTGGGCTGCACGGCCCGCTGCTCCGGCTTCGCCCGCAGCTCGCGCGCCCTCGCCAGCCGGGCCTCGTCGATCTTCTCCGGCTTGCGCCAGAGCAGGCCGCGCAACCCCGAGGGCGACAGCTTGAACCCCTCGTTCTCGGCCTCCAGCGCCGGGGCCTCGCAGAAGACACGCATGAAACCACCGAGTCCGTCGTACCAGTCGTGGTTGCCGGGGATCGCGTAGATCGGCGCCCGATAGTCCTGGTACGGGCGAAAGAACTTGTCCTCGTACTCGTTGCCCGAGCCGGTGGGGTAGATCACGTCGCTGGCGACGACCGCGAACGCGGTGCCCTCACCGACTTTGAGCATGCCCGGCACCACGGCGTACTGCGAGGCGTCGCCCTCCCCTGTGTCGCCGAGGACGAGGAAGGAGAACTCGGGGCCGACGTCCATCGGGATGCGGAAGGAGGGGTCGACGCCCCGGTCCCGCTGCGAGCCCACCCAGCGCGCCCTCACCTGCCCCGAGGGGTCTCCGAACAGGATCGCGAGGACCTCGTTCCGTGACCGCCAGATGGTGCGCGGGTTCAGCCAGGAGAAGTTCTCCTTACTGGGCAGCAGGTCCTTGAAGGTGCCCGTCTCGGCGCAGGACCAGCCCGCCCCCTCCTTCGACACCCGGGAGGAGACCTCACGCCCGCGCTCCGCCGCCTGTCTTATGTCAACCATGGCCCATATCTTGGCAATGATCTTAAAGAGCCGCATACCTCTCGGGAAAGGCGGCCGATCTCGAAGCCGTCGGGGGCCGTCGGGGGCCGTCGGGGGCCGTCGGGGGCCGTCGGGGTAGGTCCGGGTCGCGGCCTGCGCGGCGGAGCGCCATCGAACGTGCGGGCCGGATCGGAGCCTGCCCTGCCCTTCCGTGCCCCTCTGTTACCCTCTGCGCCCGTTATCCACCCGGCGGGACGAGAACACCGGGGTTGAGGATGCCCTCGGGGTCGAGCCTGCCCTTGATCCCGCGCAGGATCTCCACGCCCAGGTCGCCGATCTCGGTCGCGTAGGCCTCCCGGTGGTCGCGGCCGACGCCGTGGTGGTGCGAGACGGTGCCCCCGGCCGCGACGATCGCCTCGTTGACCGACCGCTTGGCCTCCTCCCACTGCCCGACGGGGTCGTCGCCCTGCGCCGTGACGACCGTGAAGTACAGGGAGGCGCCGGTGCCGTACACGTGGGAGATGTGGCACATGACCAGCGGCGAGCCGAGCGAGGCGTGCAGCGAGAGCCGTACGGCGTCGTAGAGGCGGGGCAGGTTGGACCAGAACCCGGCCGTCTCCAGGGTCTCGACGGTCGCGCCGGCGGCGAGCAGCGAGTCGCGCAGATAGGGCGCCGAGTAGCGTCCGTGAACCCATGACTCCCCCGGATCCGTGCCGAGGGGGACGCCTCCGAGCCCGGACAGCACGGCGGCGACCCGCTCGCGCAGGGCGGGCACCTCGGAGAAGCCCTCGTATCCGGCGATCGCCAGACAACCCGCGCCGGTCGGCGAGGCGCCTATCTCGCCGGGGCGCGCCAGGCCCACCATCGTCTCGGTCTCGTCGGACAGGCGCAGCACGGTGGGCACGACGCCCTGCTGGACGAGGTGTCGCAGCGCGGCCGATCCCTCCGCGAACGATGCGAACCGCCACCCCTCGTAGACCCGTTCCTCGGGCGCGGGCCGGACGCGGAGTCTCAGGGAGGTGATCACGCCGAAGGCCCCCTCCGAGCCGAGGATCACCTGGCGCAGGTCGGGCCCGGCCGCCGACTTGGGCGCCCGGCCCAGCTCAAGGGTCCCGCGCGGAGTGGCCACGGTCATGCCGACCACCATGTCGTCGAAGCGCCCGTACCCGGCCGAGGCCTGCCCGCTGGAACGGGCGGCGGCGAAACCTCCCAGCGTGGCGTACTCGAACGACTGCGGAAAGTGACCTAGGGTGAACCCGTGCCCGGCCAGAAGCCGCTCGGCCCTCGGGGCCCGGAGCCCTGGCTCCATCTCCGCGACCATCGAGTCGGCGTCGACGGCGATCAGCCGGTCCAGACGGGCCAGGTCCAGCGCGACGACACCGGCGAAGCCCTGTCTGCTCGCGACCAGGCCGCCGACCACGGAGGTTCCGCCCCCGAAGGGGACCACGGCGATCCGGCGGGCGGCGCAGACGGCCAGCACCTCCAGCACCTCGCGGTGCGAACCGGGCAGCACCACCGCGTCGGGCGCGTCGGAACCGTCTCCGGCGCGCATGCGCATCAGGTCGGGGGTGGACTTGCCACGGGTGTGCCGGACGCGGGCCTCGTCGTCGGAGCGCACGTGATCGGCGCCGACGACGCCGCACAGTTCCGCGTGCACGGGCGGCGAGAGGGTCACGGCGGGCAACCGCACCTCGCCGAACTCGGCGGCCCGCTCTGGACGCGGACTCACGCCCAGCACGTCGTGGAGCAGTTTTCTCACCGGTTCCGGCAGGTCGGCGGCCTTGCCGGGGTCCCCCCAGCCGGACCAGAGCATGGGCTCGGTGGCACTCGTCTGATTTTCCACGCTTACACTGTGACATATGACGTCTATTCGTCACAATGCGGACGCGGAGAGCGGTGGCCAGGTGCTGGACGCCGCCCGCGAGGTGGTCCTCGCGGTAGGGGTGCGACGCGCCACGCTCACCGACGTGGCACGCAGGGCCGGGCTGTCCCGCATGACGATCTACCGCCGCTGGCCCGACATGCGTGCCCTCGTCGCCGACCTGATGACCCACGAGTGGGTGCGCGTCGCGGACCGGTTCGCGACCGGAGACCCTGTCACCTCCGCGGTGGCGGCGGTACGGGCGCTGCGCGACCACCCGCTCTGGCGAAAGATCGTCGAGGTGGACCCGGAGCTGCTCCTGCCCTACCTGCTGGACCGCAGGGGGGCGAGCCACGAGGCCATGCTCGCGCTCGTCGAGGCGGCGATCGTCCGAGGCCAGGAGGGGGACACCGTGCGGCACGGTGACCCGGCGAGGATGGCCAGGGCCGTGTTGCTCACCGCCCAGTCGTTCCTTCTCTCCGGCCCGACCATGCTCGACCCTGCCGGTCCCGACACCCCGGACGGCACGGTCGGTCCGGTCAGCCTGGACGATCTGGACGCCGAGCTCGCCACGCTCCTGGAAAGGTACCTGCGACCGTGAACTCCTCTCTCAACGCCACCCGCCGCGCACGCGAGCTGACCGAGGTACGCGACCTCGTGGTGGACGTACTGGTGGTTGGGCTGGGCGCGACCGGCGCCGGGGCGGCGCTCGACGCGGCCTCCCGAGGCCTCTCCGTCGCCGCGATCGACGCCCACGACATCGCCTTCGGGACCTCCAGGTGGAGTTCCAAGATGATCCACGGCGGGCTCCGCTACCTGGCCAAAGGACAGGTCGGGGTGGCGTACGAGAGCGCGGTGGAGCGCGGGCACCTACTCGGGCGCACCGCGCCGCACCTGGTCAGCGCCCATCCCTACCTGCTGCCGCTCGCCCCCGAGGTCTCCCGCCGCCAGGCGGCGCTGCTGATGACCGGATACCGCCTCGGCGAGGGGCTGCGGGTCGCGGCACGCACGCCCCGCCACCTCCTGCCCGGCCCCTCACGGATCTCCGCCGCGCAGGCTCTCGCCCTCGCCTCGCCGCTGGACTCGCGCGGGCTGCGCGGCGCCCTGCTGTCATGGGACGGGCGCCTGACCGACGACGCCCGCCTGGTGATCGCTGTGGCCAGGACGGCCGCGGCCCACGGGGCGAGGATACTGACGCGCTGCCGTGCGCTGGAGCTGTCGGGCGACGGCGCGCTGGTCCGTGACGAACTCGACGGGGACATCTTCACCATCCGGGCCAGGACGGTGGTCAACGCCACCGGCGTCTGGGCCGCCGGACTGCACCCGGGCATCCGGCTGAGCCCTTCGCGCGGCACCCACCTGGTGCTGCGACCGGAGACGCTGCCCGGCCTGGCCGCGGGGCTGCACGTGCCGGTTCCCGGGGAGAGCAACCGTTTCGTCCTCGTCCTTCCCCAGCCCGACGGGCGGGTCTACGTCGGGCTCACCGACGAGGCGGTGGACGGCCCCGTCCCCGACGTGCCGCAGGCACCGGAGGAGGACGTGACCTTCCTGCTGTCCATCCTGAACTCCGTGCTGGAGGAGCCGATCCGGCGCGAGGACGTCGCCGGGACCTACGCGGGGCTGCGGCCACTGCTCGCAGGCGCCGGCGGCGGGCGCAGCGCCGACCTGTCCAGGAGGCACACGCTGCTGAGCACGCCGGACGGGCTGGTGACGATCGTGGGCGGCAAGCTCACCACCTACCGGCGGATGGCCGAGGACGCGGTCGACCGGGCCGTGTCACTGGGCCGGCTCGACGCGGGACCGAGCCGCACGGCGGATCTTCCCCTCGTCGGGGCCGGCGGCGCACGCCCTCACAAGGACGCGAACGGCGACGAGCGCGAGGGCCGGGAGGCGGACCGGCTGCTTGAGCGGTACGGGAGCGAGGCGTCCGCCGTACGCTCCCTGATGGCGGAGGACCCCTGGCTGGCCGAGCCCGGGCCGACCGGGGTCACCGGGGCCGAGCTCGTCTGGGGCGTCAGGCACGAGGGCGCCCTGGACGTGGACGACCTCCTGGACCGGCGGACCAGGGTCGGCCTCGTCCTGCGGGACCGCGACGCGGCCCTCCCCCTGGCGCGTGCCGCACTGGCCTACTGACGCCTGCCCGCCGGAGCCGGAAAGGCCACCGGCGTGTCGCCTTCACCCACCCGTGATCGTTTCGTTCCTCGCCACCCTTCTCTCACCATTAGGTTAGTCTTACCTAAGTCAGAGCGAGGAGAGATCGTGAGCACGGGGAGTGTCGTGGGCAGGGCGGACAGAGCCGTCAAGGGGTGCATCCACCCTCCGGGCTGTCATACCGGTGAGCTGCCGGTCCACGCCAGCGCGACCGTCGGAGCCCGCTTCTGGCTGCTCATCGAGCACCCCGGCCCCTGGGCCTCCCACCTGGAAGACTGCGACCTTCCCAAGGAAGTTCACACTCTTATCAAACGGGCCACGCGGCTCGGCATCCGCCCCCAGCTGATCCGCCGCCCGGGGCGCAGAAACCTCGCGGAAACCGGCATTCACGTCATGGTCGCCGACTCCGGGTCGGCCGAACCATGGATCGCCGAAGGCGTCATCGCAGGTCCGGACGATCTTAACCTTGACAGCGTGGTGGCCGGAGTGGTCCCGGAGTCCTGCATACTTGTGAGTGAGCCGGTTTTTCTGGTCTGCACGCATGCCAAGCGCAACGCGTGCTGCGCCCGCATTGGACTACCCCTCGCTCGGTCCTTGGCAAAAACATTGCCGGACACAGTATGGGAAACATCACATGTTGGCGGCGATCGATACGCCGCCAACCTCGTGTGCTTGCCACACGGGCTTTACTACGGCAGCATGTCTCAGGCTGCTGCGATCGCGGCAGCCAACGCGTACCGGTCCGGCGAGGTCATCCTCGACCGTTTCCGGGGACGCGCAGGCATCCCTGAGCCACTGCAGGCCGCTGAGCATTTCATCCGCGTTCATACGGGTGATCTCTCGGTTGGCGGAGTGGCCGTGGAATCCTCCAGGTTGGACGGCGCCGTCACCGAGGCATTTGTGCGCGGTAATGGCACCCGTTTTCGGGTAGTGGTTGAACCCATGACGCTGACAACGCCATGCGGTACGGCTTGCGCCGATACGATCACTACCTACCGGCTGGTCACGCTGGACAGGGTAGCCCCTGTGCGGTACGCCACGTCCGCGCTGACCTGACCTGAGGGAACATCACGGCCAATCCAGGCGTTGTCCTCAGGGACGTCACAAGCGTCCAATGCGGCATCAACCAGAAATACCCTCTCACTATAAGGTGGTTTTCTCATGTCTCAGGTACGTCGGCAGACCGCCCGGCCTCGGCCCAGCTGGGGCTGGCAGGATGACGCCGCGTGCCGGGGCGAGGACCTCGTGCTCTTCTTCGGTCCCGACGGCGAGCGTCAGCCCGAGCGTGACATCCGCGAGCGTAAGGCCAAGGCGATCTGTGCCCAGTGCCCTGTTCGCGCCGAGTGCCTGGACTACGCGCTCTCCCGTCCGGAGAAGTACGGCACCTGGGGCGGTCTGAACGAGGACGAGCGCGCCTCCGAGCGTCGCCGTCGTATGCGCCGCGCCGCCAGCGCCGGCATCAGTGCCGTCGCCTGAGCAGTACCTCCACCCGGCTTCCCCCGCACGTGTGATCTCGCGAACCCCCTGCGAGATCACACGTTGTCGCGTCGGGCCCCGCGCGTGCGGCCCCCCGGAACGGGCGACCGCACGGCGGGTTTCCCCCGCGCTTTCGGTTCCCATCAGGGCCCATCGGTTCCCGTCAGGGCCCTTTTCGCGTTTCAGGGCCTGTTGCGGCCCGCCTTCCGCATCTCCTTGGTGATGCTCTTCCATTTGCCCTGAAGCTCCTTGCGGAGCCGCGCGTCAGTCCTGGACGCCATCCACGCGGCCTCCCGCTGAAGCTTGTTCCAGCTTTCCAGCCGCCGCTCGGGAAGCGTGCCGTCCTCGATCGCGGCGATCACGGCGCAGCCCGGCTCGCTGTCGTGGTGGCAGTCGCCGAACCTGCACCGGGCGGCGAGCTCCTCCAGGTCCGAGAAGACCATGTCCACGCCCTCGCCCATGTCGTACAGGCCGATGCGGCGGATACCCGGTGTGTCGATGATGAGCCCGCCTCCCGCGAGCGGGATGAGCTCGCGGTGCACGGTGGTGTGACGGCCCCGGCCGTCGCCGGCCCTGACCTGCTGGGTCTCCATCACCCCCTCCCCCGCCAGGGCGTTGACGAGCGTCGACTTGCCCGCCCCCGAGGCGCCCAGCACCACTGCGGTGCGCGTGCCCTCAAGGTAGCCGCGGACGATGTCGACGCCCTCGCCCGTGACGGAGCAGACCGGGTGCACGTCCACACCCGGCGCCGCCGAGGCGACCTCGTCCATCAGGAAGCCGAGGCCCTCGCCGATCAGGTCGGACTTGGTGACGAGCACCACGGGGCGCCCCCCGCTCTCCCAGGCGAGCGCGAGCAGCCGCTCGATCCTGCCCAGGTCGGCGGTGTCGGTGGCGTGCAGGGCGGGTTCCGCGACGAAGACGACGTCGACGTTGGCGGCGAGCACCTGGCCCTGGGAGTCGCCGGAGAGCCCGCCCCTGGAGACCCTGGCGACGCCGCCGCGCACGAACGCGGTGCGCCGGGGCAGAAGCGCCTCCAGCTCGAAACGGCCCTCGGCCAGGCGGCGGAGCCCGGCCCAGTCACCGACGCAGGGCAGGGCCACGGGATCGGCGGCGGCGTCGCGCCGCACCCTGGCGCCGTAGTGGGCCCGGAGATGACCGGAGGCCGTCAGCACCTCGGCGGCACCGCGATCGACGCGGGACACCCGGGCGGGGGTCAGGCCTGCGGGAAGCTCGGCGGCGAGAGAGTCGTTCCAGCCGAGCGAGGTGAGAACGGATGAAGAAGAGATGATTGGCGAAGACAACGTAAGCACCCTTGTGGAAGGCCGGGTGCCTCGTCGCGAATCGGCTAGGCGGGCACCCGGAGGTTGATGGACGGCAGGCTCACCAGAACAACCCGCATGCTTCCCACCTCCTGTCGCCTCGTGGCCGCGCGTTTCTCGAACGGCTTCTCCGGGAGAACCCTAGCGCACCGCCTCCCGTCCGGCGCAAACACATTTACCGCCTCCCCCGGGCTGAGCCCGGGGGGTTTCAACCGGCCCGCAGCCGGGGCGCCGCCCGGCGCGGCGCGAACCGGCAAAGATCCCCCCAAGGGCGGTACCGATGATCGCCATCGGGGTGGAGATCACCCCGATGGCGGCCCGCCCTGCGGGGGTACGGTCACAGACCGGGGGCGGGGAAGTGGGAGGTGAGCTCCCTGACCTCTCCGTGGACCCGGGTGATGACGTGCTTGGCCTCGTCCTCGTCCTTGGCCAGGGCGGTGACGACCTGGTCGATCCAGGCGCCGATCTGCCGCATCTCGGCGACGCCCATGCCCCGGCTGGTCACGCCCGCGGTGCCGATGCGGATGCCCGAGGGGTCGAACGGCTTGCGCGTGTCGAAGGGCACGCTGTTGTAGTTGGTCTCCAGCCCGGCCTTGTCGAGGGCCTGGGCGGCGGGCTTGCCGCCGATGCCCTTGGGGGTGAGGTCGAACAGGATGAGGTGGTTGTCGGTGCCGCCGGAGACCAGGTCGAAGCCCCGGGCCAGGAGTTCCTCGGCCAGCGCCCGCGCGTTCAGGACCACCTGGCGGGCGTAGTCCCTGAACTCGTCGGTCGACGCCTCCTTGAGCGCCACCGCGATGGCCGCGGTGGTGTGGTTGTGCGGGCCGCCCTGCAGGCCGGGGAAGACGGCCTTGTTGAGTGCGGTGGCGTGCTCGTCGGAGGTGGCCATGAGCATGGCGCCCCGGGGACCGCGCAGGGTCTTGTGGGTGGTGGTGGAGATGACGTCCGCGTGGCCCACGGGCGACGGGTGTGCGCCACCGGCCACCAGGCCCGCGATGTGCGCGATGTCGGCGGCGAGCACCGCCCCGACCTCGCGGGCGATCTCGGCGAAGGCCGGGAAGTCGATCGTGCGCGGCACCGCGGTGCCACCGCAGAAGATCAGCTTGGGCCGTTCGCGCAGGGCGATCTCGCGCACCTCGTCCATGTCGACGCGGCCGGTGTCCTGCCGCACGCCGTAGCGGACCGGGTTGAACCACTTGCCGGTGGCCGAGACCGACCAGCCGTGGGTCAGATGGCCGCCGAACGGCAGGCCCATGCCCATCACGGTCTCGCCCGGCTTCAGGAAGGCCAGGTAGATGGCGAGGTTGGCGGGTGAGCCCGAGTAGGGCTGCACGTTGGCGTGGTTCACGCCGAACAGGGCCTTGGCCCTGTCGATGGCAAGGGTCTCGATCTGGTCGATGACCTGCTGGCCCTCGTAGTAACGCTTGCCGGCGTAGCCCTCGGAGTACTTGTTGGTCAGGACGCTGCCGGTGGCCTCGAGGACGGCCTTGGAGACGTAGTTCTCCGAGGCGATCAGCTTGACGGTGTCGGTTTGCCGCCGCTCCTCGGCCTTGATGAGTTCGGCGATCTGCGGATCCACGCTGGAAAGAGCACTCATGCGCCTTCACTCCCCTGTCGTCGTCGACATCGCGCGAAGACCCAGGCGCTCGGCCTCCTCGCCCTTTCGCTCCCCGGTGGTCTCTCCCACCTTATGCGCCAGTCGCGGCTTAGACGATAGCGGACTAGGTGGGTGGTGGAGATGGCGCTGTCCTGGCTGATGACGTATCGGCGGCTGGCCCGTGATTATGAGCGTCAGCCGCCGATCAGCGAGGCGATGATCCGATGGGCCGTGACCAACGTGCCGGCACGGCCCATCACCCTAGGTCATCCCGCTCATGTTCCGCTGATCGATGGACGTACGCGGCCCCGTCATCGCGCGTACACCTCGCCAACCTGCTCACCTGGATCGGCTGCCTGGTTTCGCAGCGTGAGGTACGCCAGGACGGCAAGGCCGAGGAACACGCCTGCGGCGGTTCCGCCGACGATGTGCACGGCATGGGCGAAGGCTTCATAGGCGGCTTCCGCGAGCGGGCGACCAGCCGCTTCGGGGAGTGCGGCGGCTGCGGCGAGGGCGCTCTCGAGCCCTGCCAGCGCGCTCTGCGGCTGATCGGGGGTGAGCACGGGCGAGAGGTGGGCTCGGTACGCCAACGTGGCGACACTGCCGAGCGTCGCCACACCGAGCGCCACGCCCAGCTCACCGCTGGTCTCGGAGATCGACGCCGCGGAGCCGGCCTTCTCCTCCGGGGCGGCGGTCATCAGCGCGTTGGCGCCGAGCGACATGGGCGCGGCCACACCGAACGAAGCCAACGACATCCCGATGACCAGCGGAGTGAACTGCCCGACCTGGGCCTGGGTAAGCAGCGTGAAACCGATCGCGCCCACGATCAAACCGGCTGCCATCACCGTCGCGGGCTGCAACTTCTTGGCCAGGACCGGTGCCGTGACGAAGCCGAGGATCATGGTGATGTTCTGGGGGATGAGCCACAGGCCGGCCTCGAAGGGCGACAGCTTCGCCACCGACTGGAGGTAGACCGCGGACACCAGCGAGGTGCCGGACATGACGACGCCCCCGAGGCCCGTCAGTGCCAGCGCACCGCTGAACGCCGCGTTCTTGAACAGGCCAAGGTCGACCAGAGGTTGCGAGAGATGGCGCTGACGCCGAAGGAAGGTGTATCCGACCACCAGGCCCGTGATGACGGAGAGGCAGGGAAAGAGCGTCCAGCCGGTCCGGGCAAGCTCCTTGATTCCCCAAGCCATCGACAGGATGGCGAGCAGGGAGAGGGTGACGCTCGGCAGGTCGATCATGCCGTGGCCGTTGTCCTTGGATTCCGGGAGGAGCCCTGGTCCCACCGCGAGCAGAAGCAGCATCACCGGCACACCGATGAGGAAGACCGAGCCCCAGCCGAAGGTGTCGATCAGGGTGCCGCCGATGATCGGTCCGACGAGCATGCCGATCATGAAGCAGCCGAACCAGACGCCGAGCGCCATCGGCATCGCGCCGGTGTCAGCGAAGATCGTGCGGATGGTGGCCAGCGTCGTCGGCATCAGCGTCGCACCCGCGATCCCCATGAGCGCCCGGGCTGCGATGAGCATCTCCGGGCTGGTCGAGAACGCGGCGATCGTGGAGGCGACGCCGAATGCCGCGGCGCCGATGAGCATGAGTTTGCGGCGGCCGATCCGATCGCCGAGCGAGCCCATCGTGATGAGGAACCCGGCGAGCATGAACGAGTAGATGTCCAGGATCCACAGTTGGTGGGTCGCGGTCGCGCCGAGTTCGCGGGTCAGCGTCGGCAGGCCGAGATAGAGCACGCTTACGTCGATCGACAGTAGCAGTGCGGGCAGCGCGAGGACGAAGAGGCCGGCCCACGCCTTCTTCGTGGGCTTCCTCTCGCTGGCCGCCTGGGACTCGGTCGTCATCGCGCCGCCACCGTCCCGTAGAGGTGCCGCAGCCAGCCGGCCCAAGCGTCCGACGCCTCCTGCTCCGGGCGCGCCTGATCGCCGTACTCGTACGCACCGATCGCGACCGGCGCACCGAAGTGGTTGCGGCCGAAGACCCGCAAGAGCGTGTCCTCGGTGCGTACGCCGATGAAGGTGTCGTTGTGGAAATCCAGCACTCCCTGCTTGGCGTCGGCGCCCGGCACCGGCAGGGTGAGCTTGGAGCCCGCGGGTGTGCTCGGATGGATGCCCCAGGCGGCGCGGACCTTGTCGAGCGCGTCGGTCGTGATCGACGACTCCGGCGCCAGGACTTCGAAGTGCCGGAAGCGCCGGCCGGGGAAGTGCGTGAGGTACTGCACGAGCGTGTGCATGTACAACTCGGTGTGGCGGCGCGCCCCGTCGTACTGGTTTTCCCAGTCATCGGTGAAGATGCCGCTGTGCACGTACCGGATGTAGGAGCCGGTCTGGGTCTGCTCGATGTCGAACTCGATCTGGTTGAACCAGTCGCCAATCTCCATGCGTAGCACGCTCCGGCGCGGCGGCTCCCATACGAGTGCCGTGGTGTCGGTCATGTCGAACGGCATCGACCAGGCATCCGAGTCTCGCGTCACCGCGTCCCAGACATCCTGCGGCATAGCTGACAGGGCACCTTCGTGCTCTATTCGGAAGTCCTTGCTCATGATTCGATCTCCGTGTTCGGGCGCGCAGCGTTGACTGCGGCGACCGGCTTGACTTGCGGGTGAAGTGCGACGACCAGGCGATGGCGGCGGCCGGTGGGGGCGTGTTCGTCGTGGTACTTGCTCACCAGGGTCGCCGTCATCCGGGCGAGTTCGTCGACGAACGAGGCTCGCTCCCGGGCGGAGGCGAAGACGACCTCGCCGTCGATCGCGAACGTGGCCACCTGCTTGTTGGCGCGGGTGGCGCCGCCGATGAGCTGCCCGATGTCGCGAACGAGGCGCACCACGACGGCGAGAAGCCAGCTCGCCGACTGCTGGTCTGGTGAGCGTCGCGGGTCGGTGGTGAGCGTCGCGGGTCGGGGGTGAGCTCGCGGAGCACGTCTGGCGTGATCACGTAACTGAGAGCCGAAGCCTGATAGAGCCTCTCGACCATGTTGCCCTTGCGGCGCTCCTCCACCAGCTCCGCCAGGCCGCGGCTCTCAAGCGTCCGCAGGTGGTAGTTCACCTTCTGGCGAGGAAGGCCGACCCGCTCGGCGAGCATGCTCGCCGACGCGGGGGACGCGAGCTCGGCCAGCAGCCGAGCCCGTATCGGCACGAGCATGACCTGAGCCCTTGCCCGGTCGTCGATCACCTCCACTGCATGCATGGCGCACAGTCTGTTCGCCAATGCCTAGTTTTGTCTAGACGATAATTTTCTGATTGACAAAATAAACTATCGGCTGCTTCCATGCCAGCCAACGCCACCCGAAGGAATCGATCAATGCCCCGCTCCCGATTCGCCCTGGTCCCTGGACTCCTTGCGACCGCCCTGTTCATCTCCGTATCGACGGTCGAAGCGTTCACTCGGCCGGCATTCGATCTGACTCGCCACGCGATTAGCATGCTCAGCCTCGGCGACCGAGGCTGGGTGATGGCGGCCAACTTCGTCATCACCGGGATCCTGGTCGTCGTTCTGGCGATGGGTCTGGCCAGAGAACGCGCCGGCCGACCCGCCGGCCCCACCCTCATCGCACTCTTCGGCGCCGGCCTCATCTTGGCCGGCTTCTTCCCCGCGCCGGCCGGCCTCGGATTCCCGCAGGGCACTCCGCATGACCTGGAACCGGTGATGACGACCACGGCGATCGTGCACGCCATCGCCTTCAACCTCGCGTTCAGCGCCCTGATCGCCGCGACGTTCGTGTTCGGGTACGCCTACGGCCGCGAGCGGAAGCGCGTCTGGCAGACCATGTCGATCGCGACCGGCGCGGCCCTGCCGACCCTCATCTTCTCGGGCATGGCGGTGCTGATCCCGACAGGAGTCGCGTTCTACGCGGCAGCGACCCTCGCCTGGCTCTGGCTCGCGGCGATCACGCTTGAGCACATGAGGCAGGTCCGCGTTCCCGCCAAGCGGCGCCCGCGCGCGACCGTCTGAGGAGCCCAACGCCGGTACCCGCGTTCCAGACTGGACAGGCAGGAATGGCGCATACGCGCCAAAACCAATCGCGCTGGTCAGCGCGATGTACTCCTCGTCGCAGGGGTGCTGGGTGGCGGTGATCGCGGACGAGAAGGCCAGGGTGATGTGCCGATACCAGGCCGTCCAAGGGTGCGCAGGCGCGGGTCTTGGCCGTAGACCTCATCCCCGCTCACCCACCGCGCGCTCAGCCCGGCGTCCGGCGCATCGGCGATCATCTCGACCGCCAGGGCGGGTTCGGCGGCGATGCGGCTCATCAGGTCGTTGAAGGTGACCATCCAGCCGTCAGGATCCACGGTATCGGCCACGGCCATCACGCGATCTTCGGGTGTCTTCACAAACTCCGAGTGATCACGTGGTGGCCGTCTTCATGCCACCTCACCGTCCAAGATCGCAAAGTGCCGCTGGAGTACTAAGCCACGCGCCCGGCGCGACCTGCGCCATCGACAGGCCAGAGCCGGTCGACCTCGGCGTTGAGCGTGGCGCCGATGAGCACGGCCAGCGCGGTGATGTAGAGCCACAGCAGCACGGCGATGGGGGCGGCGAGCGAGCCGTAGATGGAGACGGGCGAGAACCAGGCGGCGAGGACCGCGCGCAGCACGGCGGCGCAGGCGATCCAGATGACGAGCGCGAGCATCGCCCCCGGAAGCTCGCGCCACCAGCGCGTGCGTACGGGCACGCTCACGTGGTAGAGCAGGGTGAGGAAGATCACCGAGCCGATGACCACCACCGGCCAGTAGAGGATGTCGACCAGCACGGTGTAGTCGGCCGGCAGGGCTCCGCGCAGCGCGGCCGGGCCGAGGACGAGCACCGGCATCACCACGAGGCCGATCAGCAGACCCGCCAGGTAGAACCCGAAGGACATCAGGCGGGTGCGGATGATGCCGCGCTCCTCGCCGAGACCGTAGGCGACCGAGATCAGGTCGACGTAGACGAACAGCGCCCGCGAGCCCGACCAGAGCGCGAGCAGGAAGCCCAGGGAGATCAGCGAGACCTGGTTCTCGGGTTTCAGCACGTCCTCGATGAGGGGGGTGACGACGGTGTCCACGGCGTTGTCGGTGAACAGCAGGTGGGCCTGCTCGTCGATCCAGTCGCTGACGTTCTTGACCGTCTCGGGGCCGAACACCCGGGTCAGCTGACCGAGCATGCCGACCAGGCCGAGCATGAACGGCGGCAGTGACAGCAGCGCGAAGAAGGCCGCCTCACCCGCCAGGCCGGTGACGCGGTAGGTGACGCCCGCGTTCGTGGTCGCGACGATCAGGGTCCACACGTCGGTGCCGCGGATCCACGAGAGCAGCGCCCGCAGCCTGCCCCAGACGTCCCTGCGCAACCAAGCGACGCCGGCGCGTAACCGCACCCCGGGCCCGCGCGGGGGGCGCCGCTCGGGCCCGGGCCGATGAGCCGGGGCATCAGTGGACGTCATGCCACACAACGGTATTCCTAGCCGCTCTTGATCACGAGTCAGGCGGGCAACGATCGAATCTCACCCATTGCCCTCGGCATCCGCGGCGAAACCTACCTGCGGTAGAACGCCTCGGCGTCGTCGACGTCGACGATGCGCGCGCCCAGGGGCAGCAGGGAGACCGGGATCAGCTTCAGGTTGGCCAGGCCCATCGGGATGCCGATGATCGACAGGAAGAGCGGGATCGAGGTCAGCAGGTGCCCGATCGCGAGCCAGACGCCGGCCACGACGAACCAGATCACGTTGCCGATGGTCGACAGCGCGCCCGCGTCGGGGTCGCGCACCACGGTCCTGCCGAAGGGCCACAGCGCGTAGGCGGCGATCCGGAACGACGCGATGCCGAACGGGATCGTGATGATCAGGACACAGCACACGATTCCCGCGAGTACGTAGCCGATCGCCAGCCAGATCCCCGCGAAGACCAACCAAATGACATTCAACAGTGTCCGCATATTTACGAGCATGTCAGGTGAAGGGGTGCCTGCTCCATCCGGCGTCTCCCTGGAAAGCCCCTGATCCGGACCCCGACCCGAGTGAGGCGCCCGTTTCGCCCCGACGCTCCGGTGAAGTCCCTGTCGATCGCGGCTCAGGTCCAGGGGAGCCGAGCGATGCCCCGGCAGGAAGGGGCACAGAATGGAGCCATGATCTGCGAGGACTGCAAGGAACGGCGGCACGACGAGTGCCGGGGAGGCTCGTGGTGCGACTGCCAGCACCAGCCCGTCCACGAGCCCCGGGAGTCGGCGCTCGACTGGCCCCGCCAGGGCTGATTCGCACCCCCCGCGTCCGCCACACCCGTCGAGACCCCGCCGGACGGCGGGGTCTCGACGGGTGGCTGCCCCCGCTCCCCGCGCGACTCCCGATACCACGTCCGCGTCCAGATGGTGGACCCCACATTGGACATCCACCGTGCCCGAGGTATCGTCGTAGACATGCCAGCGGACCCCTTGCTCGTCGTGCGACGCCACGTCGACCTCCTGCGTGTCCGTAGCGCCATCTGTTGTGACGTCCGTTAACAGTCGCCCCCTGCTGATTTCACCCAGCTCGGCCGCGTAACAGGCGTCCTCCTCTGAGTAATCGACCCCCGCACTCGACGATGAGGCGGGAGGTGCCGCCTGTGCGCGTCCGGAAATCATTCCATCGAGCCACAAAAAGGACGCGCGCATGACGACCCCAGCCCGGTCGGCGAACCGACATCACAAGCGCCCGCGCGGCGAAGGTCAGTGGGCTCTCGGTTACCGCGAGCCGCTGAACAAGAACGAGGAGAACAAGAAGAACGACGACGGGCTCAACGTCCGTCAGCGGATCATCGGCGTCTACTCCAAGCGCGGCTTCGACTCCATCGACCCATCCGACCTGCGCGGCCGGATGCGCTGGTTCGGGCTCTACACCCAGCGCAAGCCCGGGATCGACGGCGGCAAGACCGCGATCCTGGAGCCGGAGGAGCTCGACGACCGCTACTTCATGCTCCGGGTCAGGATCGACGGCGGCCGGCTCAACCTGGCCCAGCTGCGCGTCATCGCCGACATCTCCAACCTCTACGGCAGGGGCACCGCCGACGTCACCGACCGGCAGAACATCCAGCTGCACTGGATCGAGATCGAGGCCGTTCCCGACATCTGGGAGCGTCTGGAGTCGGTGGGCCTGTCCACCACGGAGGCCTGTGGCGACACCCCGCGCGTCATCCTGGGCTGCCCGCTGGCCGGGATCGACACCGACGAGGTCATCGACGGTTCCGCGCAGATCCAGGAGATCCACGACACCTACATCGGCGACCCCGCCTACTCCAACCTGCCGCGCAAGTTCAAGGCTGCGGTGAGCGGGTGCCCGGCGCACTGCACCGTGCACGAGATCAACGACGTGGCGTTCGTGGGCGTGGTTAACGAGAACGGCGAGCGCGGCTTCGACCTGTGGGTGGGCGGCGGCCTGTCCACCAACCCGATGCTGGGCAAGCGGCTGGGCGTCTTCCTCACCCCGGACCAGGTCGCCCCCGCCTACGGTGGCGTGATCGGTATCTTCCGCGACTACGGCTACCGCCGCCTGCGCCACCGGGCCAGGATCAAGTTCCTGATCAACGACTGGGGCCCGGAGAAGTTCCGCGACGTCCTGGAGAAGGAATACCTGGGATACGTCCTGCCCGACGGCCCCGCGCCCGAGCAGCCGCGCGGCGGCCGCCGGGACCACGTGGGCGTCTTCCCGCAGAAGGACGGCAACTTCTACGTCGGCTTCGCCCCGAAGGTCGGCCGCCTCGACGGCGACAAGCTGAACCTCATCGCCGACATCGCCGAGCGGCACGGTTCCGACCGGGTGCACACCACGGTCGAGCAGAAGATGGTCATCCTCGACGTGGCGCCCGACAGGGTCGACAGCCTCGTCGCCGAGCTGGAGGCGGGCGACCTGCAGGTCAACCCCTCCACCTTCCGCCGCCAGACCATGGCGTGCACCGGGATCGAGTTCTGCAAGCTCGCCATCGTCGAGACCAAGGTCACCGCGGCCAACCTGATCGACGAGCTGGAGCAGCGGCTGCCCGACTTCAAGAGCCCGCTCACCATCAACGTCAACGGCTGCCCCAACTCCTGCGCCCGCATCCAGGTCGCCGACATCGGCCTCAAGGGCCAGCTCGTCGTGAACGACAAGGGCGAGCAGGTCGAGGGCTTCCAGATCCACCTGGGCGGCTCGCTGGGCGTCAACCCCGGCTTCGGCCGCAAGGTCCGCGGCCTGAAGGCCACCTCCGAGGAGCTTCCCGACTACGTGGAGCGCGTGCTCCGCAACTTCGAGAAGCAGAAGGACGAGGACGAGACCTTCTCCGACTGGGTGCAGCGCGCCGACGACGCGGACCTGAAGTGAACGGCCGACACGCCGCCCTTTCGGTAACGGGCCAGATGAGCCGGGCGAGGAGGAGCGGATGAGCGAGCGAGCCGTTCCCTTCCACTGCCCGTACTGCGGTGAGGAAGACCTGGAGCCCTACGAGGGCGACGGTGGCTGGTACTGCCGGTCGTGCGTGCGCGCCTTCAAGCTGAAGTTTCTCGGAATCGGGGTGCGCTCGTGACGCACGGCGAATCCGACGCGGCGAACGTGACGGCCGCGCAGACCTCTCCGACCGGTGAGGTCACCGCGACCGGCACGGCCCGCACGGTGAGTTCCGGCACGACGACGAGCGCGACGGCCCGCGAGGCACGACCTGCCCGCGCGGCGAACGAGGATTGGATGAGCGAGCGATGACACTGGTGGACATCGAAGTCGGGTTACGTCAGCAGCGCGGGACCCTCGACCTGCAGGAGATCGTCGAGTCGGCCGCACGGTTCCTTGAGGACGCCTCGGCCCTTGAGATCATCCGCTGGGCGGCGGCGACCTTCGGCGACCGGCTCTGCCTGACCGCCTCCATGAGCGACGCCCTGCTGATCGACCTGGTCAGCCGGGTCAAGCCCGGCGTGGACGTGCTGTTCATCGACACCGGATACCACTTCGCCGAGACGATCGGCACCCGTGACGCCGTCCGGCAGGTCTACGACGTGAACGTGATCGACGTGAAGCCGTCCCGTACCGTGGCGGAGCAGGAGCGCGACCTGGGTCCGCGCCTGTTCGGGCGCAACCCCGACCTGTGCTGCTACCTGCGCAAGGTCGAGCCGCTCAATCGCGCCCTGGAGCCGTACCTCGCCTGGGTCTCCGGCATCCGCCGCGACGAGGCCGTCACCCGCGCCGGCGTCAAGGTCGTCGAGTGGGACGCCAAGCGTCAGATGGTCAAGATCAACCCGATCGCCCGGTGGACGCAGGACGACGTCGACAACTACATGGCCGACAACGGGGTGCTGATCAACCCGCTGCACTACGACGACTACCCCTCGATCGGCTGCGCTCCCTGCACCCGCCAGGTCGCCCCGGGAGAGGACCCGCGCAGCGGTCGCTGGGCGGGCATGGGCAAGACCGAGTGCGGGCTCCACGTATGACCTGGCGTGCCACCGGCGCCGCTCCCGGGACACCGCTGGTCGCGGTGGCGCACGGGTCCCGTGACCCGCGCGCCGCCGCGACGGTGGAGGCCCTGCTCGACCTGGTACGGGACGCGCGGCCCGAGCTCCTCGTACGCACCGCCTACCTCGACCACGCCTCCCCGACGCTTCCCATGGCGCTGTCGGGGCTCACCGAGGCGGCGGTGCTGCCGCTGCTGCTCACCGAGGCCTACCACAGCCGGGTCGACATCCCCGGCGCGCTGGCCGAGGCGACGGCGCGCCGGCCCCTGCTGCGCGTGCACGCGGGCGCCACGCTCGGCCCGCACCCGCTGCTCGTCGCCGCGCTGGAGCGGCGCCTTGCCGAGGCGGGCGTGGAGCCCGGGGAGCCCGGCACCGCCGTGGTGCTGGTCTCGGCCGGTTCCAGCGACCGGCGGGCCAACGCGACGGTCGCCGGGATCGCCGGAGACTGGGCGAGGCTGCGCGGCTGGCGGTCGGTGACCGCCGCCTACGCCTCGGCCGCCGGTCCCACCCCCGAGGAGGCCGTGCTGCGCCTGCGGCGCTCGGGCGCCTCGCGGATCGTGGTCGCCCCCTACCTGCTCGCCCCCGGCCACTTCGCCGACAGGATCCGCCGCGAGACCCTGGCGGCGGGCGCCGACGCCGTCGCCGACGTGCTGGGCGCCGCCCCCGAGGTCGCCGCGGTGCTGCTCGAACGCTACCGAAATGCGGGCCAGTGCTCCGGCCTTCAGGCCTGGGGTGAAGGCCCGCGCGGGAGTGCCCTCCAGGGCGTGGGCGTGCCCTGACCTTCCTGGTCTTGCCGCTCGGCCCACCAGGTGCAGGACACCGAGGCGGCGCGGGGCTCCCCGTGCGTGGATTCGCCGGTGAAGGGGGCGACGTCGATCTGGCGTCCCAACTGGTCGTGGAGTTGTCGAGCGCTCAGGCGTTGCGTCATGCGACCATCGCCACCGTGCAGCTTCGTTACCGGTATCGGCTCTATCCCGACGCCGCTCAGTGCCAGGCGCTGGCGCGGGCGTTCGGGTGTGCGCGGGTGGTGTTCAACGACGGGTTGCGCGCCCGTCAGGACGCCCACCGGGCAGGCCTGGCGTATGTCTGCGACGCGGAGTTGTCCCGGCGTCTGAGCGTCGCGAAGGCGACGTCGGAGCGGGTGTGGCTGGGTGAGGTGTCGGCGGTGGTGTTGCAGCAGGCTTTGGCCGACCTGAACGCCGCCTACCGCAACTTCTTCGCCTCGATCACCGGTAAGCGCAAAGGGGCGAAGGTCGGCCTGCCCCGGTTCCGGTCACGCAAGGATGCCCGCCAGGCGATCCGGTTCACCCGCAACGCCCGCTTCGCCGTCACGGCGGGTGGGAGGTTGCGCCTGCCGAAGATCGGTGAGGTGGTGGTGCGCTGGTCGCGCCCGCTGCCCGCCGAGCCGTCGTCGGTGACGGTGATCAAGGATGCGGCCGGGCGGTACTTCGCCTCGTTCGCGGTCGAGACCGGTGATGAGCCGCTGCCCGAGACGGTGTCCGAGGTCGGCGTGGATTTGGGTCTCACGCATTTCGCGGTGTTGTCGGACGGCCGGAAGATCGACAACCCGCGTCTCCTGCGCCGGGCGGCCAAGAGGCTCCGTAAGGCGCAAAAGGCCCTGAGTCGTACGGTGAAGGGGTCGGCCAACCGCGCCAAGGCCGTTGTCAAGGTCGCCCGCGCGCATGCCCGGGTGGCCGATGCGCGCCGGGACTTCGCCCACAAGCTCTCCACCCAGTTGGTTCGCGACAACCAAGCCGTCTACGTGGAGGATCTGTCGGTCAAGGGACTGGCCCGCACCCGGCTGGCCAAGAGCGTCCATGATGCGGGCTGGTCGCAGTTCGTGAACATGCTGGAGTACAAGGCGAAGCGGTACGGGCGGACCTTCGCCAAGGTCGGCCGGTGGTTCCCCTCCTCCAAGCGGTGCTCGCAGTGTGCGACCGTGGTCAGCGCCCTGCCTCTGGGCGTCCGGGAGTGGGCGTGCCCGTGTGGGGCGGTCCATGACCGTGACGTCAACGCCGCACGCAACATTTTGATCGAGGGTCGACGGTCCGTCGCCGCTGGACGGCAACCCGCCGCCGACAGGCGGCGGGAGGCGGAGACGTTAAACGCCCGTGGAGGTGACGTAAGACCACCGCTCGCGGTGGCCGACGCCGATGAAGCAGGTAGCCACAGAGGTGCCGCATGACGCGGCACGGACTGAATCCCCGGCCCTTCAGGCCGGGGAGCGCGTCAAGAACTCGCCACCCACCGACACCCCGCCCTCGCCTGAGCGCGACCCCCACCCTCGGGACCCCCGGGGTTCACCCGGGGGGTGCCTTGTCCCTGCCCTCGCAGGTCAGGCGGACTATCTCCCCGGTACGCGGATCCAGCTGACGCACGTTGTCCCGGCAGAGCGGGTAGATCATCTCCCGTACCCTGAGCGACCAGTCGAGAGGGAAGGACTCCGCCGCGGCGAGTTGCTCCTCCCAGCCGTCGAAGAGGCCGTCCATCGCCTGGGCCAACTGGCTCACCGTCCTGCCCGCTGCGTCGATCTCGCCGGGCAGTATGGCCGCGGTCACGACCTGCTCCCCTGCAGGACGGTCGCCGCCCCCCGCCGCACCGCTCGGGTTCTCGGTGAAGACCTCCACGACGTTTCCATCGGGATCGGTTCCGCAGAGACGCCACAGCGCGGGGCCGTCGCCGATCCAGACGACCGCCCGCCGTATCGGCCCGGAGCAGCGGACACTGACCTTCAGCGAATTGTTCCAGGACATGACGCGAAGTTCCTCGCGTACCCCGCCGGTCCTGTAGTCGCCGCTCGCGACCTCGTCTCCCGGAAACGGCCCACCCAGCGGCTGTGACGTCGTCGGGACCGTGGGAGACGGCCGGGCCATGACGCCGGTCCAGATGCCGAGGTCGTCGGCGACGCCGCCCGCAGGGGTGTTGAGGGCCACCACGGCGACGATGACGGCCGCTACCGCACTGCCCGCCGTCCAGCGGCGACGCCTGATCGCGCGGGCGTGCCGGTGGACACCGGCGACGGTCACGCCCCTGTTGTGGCCCTCCCCCTCGTCCTCGTTCAGGATCTCGCGCAACTCGGATTCGGTGATCGTCATCTCAGCTCCCCGTGGTGATCGCGGCGACGGCCGCGGGATCGACGCGCAGCTTGCGCAGTGCTCTGCTGGCCTGGCTTCGTACGGTCGCCACCGAGCAGCCGAGGATCTCGGCGATCCGCTGGTCGGGCAGGTCCGCGAAGTAACGCAGGACGATCACAGCCCGCTGTCTGCCGGGAAGCCCGGCCAGAACCTGCCGGACCGCCTCCCGGTTGGCCACCGCGTCCATCGTGTCGCCGTCCGGCATCTCGGGGAGGACCGCGCTCGGCAGCTCTCCGCGCCATCTGCGGCGCCACCAGGTGGCGTGGGTGTTGACCAGGATGCGGTAGACGTACGGGTCCGGATCGTCGCCCACCCTCCGCCAGGCGAGCCATGCCTTGGCCAGGGCCGTCTGTACCAGGTCCTCCGCCGTGCCCCAGTCGCGGCACAACAGGTGGGCGGCCCGTAACAGGCGCGCCGAGCGCTGCTCCACGTAGTGCTCGAAGTCAGCCCGATCTCGCATCGGGGGATCCTCACTGTCGGTGTATGTCACCGATCACTACGCCCCGGGGATCCCGGGATGTTGCACGTGCTCCGAAGTTGCCCTGGAGCGAGAGGTGAAGCGGCCTCTCAGAGGTGGGGTAGTTGAGGGGGGTGGGGAGGCTGAGGCGGCGCCGGGGGCCACGGGGGCCTCGGACGCTCCTCGTTGGAGGGGTGGATCTGGTGGGGGCCGGGCCCTGCCCGGTGGTGGCCGTATTCGCCGGTGAGTTCGGCGCGCATCTCGTCCCACTGCTTCCGCCAGGCCGCCATCGCCTTCTTGAGTGGCTTGGCCTTGGAGTCCCCGACCACCTTGACGCTTCCCATGAGGGCGTAGGCCGCGACCCGGACGAGCGGCGCGTTCGTGCCCGGGGGTGCCTCGATGACCTGGACCTTCTTGTCTCCCATGATGGCGATGCCGTCGATCTCGACGTCCACCCCGTCCGGAACGATGATCTTCACGTCACCCATGATCGCGGCGGCCATGATGTCGACCACCCCCGTGCGCACCTCCGCCTGGCGCAGGTCGAGCAGCACGTCGCCCATCACGGCGACGGCGCCGAGTGGCTTGTCGATCCGCCAGGTGCCGCGCCGCTTGGAACTGCTCATCACCGCCACGAACCAGCGCCGCACCGGGCCGCCCTCCCTCGCCGAGGGCGGGGGGTAGGCGGGTGCGGGCGCCGGGCGGCCGCCGGGCAGGTCGGAGGTGATCACCGCCAGCTCGGCCTGGGTGACGGCGGTGTAGGCCGCCTCGGTACGCTCGGTCAGCTCCCCGAGGGTGAGACGGCCCTCGACGGAGGCGACCCGCAACCACTCGACGGCGGCTTCCCGCTCCGCGTCCGAGACCCGCATTTCCCCGGGATTATTCATAACTCACAACATATCGCGAGTTGTTCCGGCGTGCGGATCCCCCTGAGGGAGGAAACTCGACAATCAGATCGGATGACGCCTCCCGTCAGGGCACGGGACCGGCGTACGGCCGTGCCGGGGAGGCACGCCATATGATCCGGAGGCATGTACCGAGAACTCCTGGACGCGGTGGCGGCCAACGACGCCGAGCGGGTCGAGCGGCTGCTGCGGAGCGGCACGAGCGCCGACCCCGACGGCACGGAAGAGCCCACCGCCCTTTACCTGGCATCGAACCAGGGCCGCGTGGACATCGTGCGCGCGCTGCTGGCCCACGGAGCCGACCCCAACCGGATCAGTGGCGGCGAGGACGAGGGACTGCCCCTGTCCGTGGCCTCCGCCTGGGACCATGTCGAGGTCCTGCGGGCGCTGCTCGCCGCCGGCGCCGACGTGTCCGGACGGGAGGCCGGCGGATGGACCGCCCTGCTCTGGGCGGCCGCCAACGGGCGGGCGGACGCGGCCGGCGCGCTGCTCGCCGCGGGAGCGAGCCCCGAGGACGCCAACGAGAGCGGCGACACCCCGCTCACCCTGGCCGCCCGGCGCGGCGCCCTGGGCGTCGTACAGACGCTGCTGCAGGCCGGCGCCGAGGCCGACCGGCCCGACGGCGACGGCGACACGCCGCTGTCCATCGCCTACGACTGGCTGGGCACCCAGCTGGAGAGCGCGCTTCTCGAGCAGCTCACCGAGCAGGCCCCAGAGGGCTCGCAGTTCGTCGTGGGCCGCAGCAGGGCGAAGGACGGCACCGACCTGGTGACCGTCGCGGCGGTGGGACCCGACGGGACCCGCGTCGCCGAACTCACCTGCCAGCGCGGGCACGCGGCCGTCGCCACCCTGCTGGAGGACGCCACGGGCGAGCGGCTGCCGTTCGACGAGCTGGTCGAGCGGGCGATGCCCTACCGGGACATCGACGAGGAGGCCGAGACCTGGTGGACCGTGGCGAGCTCGCTGAGCAGGCGCGACGACGGTGAGACCTTCGACGCGACGGCACGGCTGTGCTCGAACGAGGACCCACGCAAGCGGGAGTTCGCCGTCGACGTGATCGCCCAGCTCGGCTTCACCGAGAACGAGAAACCGTTCCTGGAGGAGTCGCTGCCGATTCTGCGCCGGATGGCGGCCACCGAGGGCGACGAGCGGGTGCTGCGCTCGGTGCTCGGCGCGCTCGGTCACCACGCCGACCCGCGTGCCCTGCCCGAGGTGCTGGAGATCATCACAGCCGACGGCTGGACCCGCACCCAGGCCGACCCCGCCGCGCTCGCCGCCGTCCTGCCCCCGGGTCACGCCGAAGGGCTCGCGCTGCTCATCTCCATGACCGAGGATCCCGACGCCGAGGTGCGCGACTGGGCCACCATGGGCCTGGCGGGCCTGACGGAGGACCCCAAGGACAGCGAGCGGATCCGCGACGCGCTCGCCGCCAGGCTCGACGACGAGGACCTGAACACGGTCGCCGAGGCCACGCGCGGCCTCGCCACCCGGGGTGACACGCGAGCCCAGCGGGGCGCGGAGCGCGTGCTCGCGGAGAGCGACGAGGACGACGACTACGTCCGCGACCTGGTCAAGAATCCCTGACGCGCGGGCGGGGGCCTCACCCGGCGGTCCGCCCCCGCCCTCGCCCCCGCTCTCGCCTCGTCCCTGCGCCGTCGGGACGAGCGCGGATCTTCCCGCGTGGTCGAGAGTGGTCCGTACGCGTGCCCGCATGGTCGGCGCCGGACGCGTAGGGCGGGGTGAACTTCCGGAAGCCGGTGTCCAACAGTGGACGTAAATCGGATATAGCACTCAATAAAGGGCAACAGTCCTCCGGCAGGATGCTGAGATGAGCCCAGAGACCGGCGACGAGCCGAATGAGTTACCGGAGGCCGCACGTGACCCATGACGTCTTCAACCAGGCTCACCCGCTCACCGGACACGACGTGTCCGCCGACGCCGCCCTGATGGACGGCGTGCAGCGCGAGGGGGCGGGATGGGCCACCGGGGAACTGCGCCGGCTCGGTCTTCTCGCCGGCTCGGAACAGGCCCAGGAGTGGGGAAGGCTCGCGAACGAGCACCCGCCCGTCCTGCGCACCCACGACCGCTACGGGAGGCGGATCGACGAGGTGGAGTTCCATCCCGCCTGGCACGAGCTGATGACCGTCGCCGTCGACAACGGCATGCACGCCACCCCGTGGGCGAGCGCCAGACCGGGCGCGCACGTGGCCCGCGCCGCCAAGTTCTACGTCTGGAGCCAGGTCGAGGCCGGACACGGCTGCCCGATCTCGATGACCTACGCCTCGATCGCCGCGCTGCGTCACAGCCCGGCGCTCGCCGCCGACTGGGAGCCACTGCTGGCCTCGCGGAGCTACGACTTCGGGCTGCGCCCGCCGCTCGGCAAGCGCGGCGTGCTCGCGGGAATGGCGATGACCGAGAAGCAGGGCGGCTCCGACGTTCGCGCGGGCACCACCCGCGCCGAACCGCTGGGCGACAGGAGCTACGCCCTGACCGGGCACAAGTGGTTCAGCTCCGCTCCGATGTGCGACGTGTTCCTCGTCCTCGCCCAGGCCCCCGGCGGGCTGTCGTGCTTCCTGCTCCCCCGCGTCCTTCCCGACGGCACCCGCAACGCCGTCCACCTGATGCGGCTGAAGGACAAGCTGGGCAACAGGTCCAACGCCAGCGCCGAGGTGGAGTACCACGGCGCGACGGCCTATCTGGTGGGCGAGGAGGGACGGGGATTGCGGACCATCCTGGAGATGGTCAACATGACCCGGCTGGACTGCGTGATCGGTTCGGCGGCCGGCATGCGGTACGGCGTCACGCAGGCCGTCCACCACACCCGGCACCGCGGGGCGTTCGGCAGGAAACTCGCCGACCAGCCGCTGATGCGCAACGTCCTGGCCGAACTCGCCCTGGAGTCGGAGGCGGCGACCGTCCTGATGACGCGGCTGGCCGGTGCCACCGACCGGGCCATCGCCGGCGACCAGGCCGAGGCCGCGCTGCGCCGCACCGCGCTGGCCGTGAGCAAGTACTGGATCTGCAAGCGCGCTCCGGCGCACGCGGCGGAGGCGCTGGAGTGCCTGGGAGGAAACGGCTACGTCGAGGAGTCGCAGATGCCCAGGTTGTTTCGTGAATCGCCGCTGAACGGCATCTGGGAGGGATCGGGGAACGTCGCGGCGCTCGACGTGCTGCGCGCCCTGGGCCGCGAGCCCGAGGCGCGGGAGGCGTTCTTCGCCGAGGTCGCGCTCGCCGCCGGCGCCGACCGGCACCTGGACGCCGCCGCCGACCGCCTGCGCAAGTCCCTGGACGACACCACCGACTTCGAGGTCCGCGCCCGGCGCGTCGCCGAGGACATGGCGCTGGTGCTGCAGGGCTCCCTGCTCGTGCGACTCGCCCCCGCGGCCGTCGCCGACGCCTTCTGCGTCTCCCGCCTGGCCGGGGACACCGGCCGCGCCTTCGGCACCCTGCCCGCCGGCCTGGATCTGGACGTCCTGCTCGACCGCGCCTCCTTCTGACCTCCGGTGCCCGGCCGTGTCCGGGGCGCGCCCCGGACACGGCCGGGCACCGGCGCCGAGTAGGGTCGGTCATGGCCAACGGTTCATGATCGAAAGGACAATCGCCATGGCGACGACACGTACCGCGACGACCCAGTGGAAGGGCGCGCTGCTCGACGGTTCCGGCAGCGTCTCCCTCGACTCCTCCGGGGTGGGCACGTTCGACGTGTCCTGGCCCTCGCGCGCCGAGCAGGCCAATGGTAAGACCTCTCCCGAGGAGCTCATCGCGGCCGCCCACTCCTCGTGCTTCTCGATGGCCCTCTCCCACGGGCTGGCCCAGGCGGGCACCCCGCCCCAGACCGTGGAGACGAAGGCCGACGTGACCTTCCAGCCGGGTGAGGGCATCACCGGGATCGTCATCTCGGTCCGCGCGCAGGTTCCCGGCCTCACGGCCGAGCAGTTCCAGGAGGCGGCCGAGACCGCCAAGGCCAACTGCCCGGTGAGCAAGGCCCTCTCGGGCACGACGATCAGCCTCAACGCCGAGCTGCTGAGCTGATCACAGCCGTACGCGCACGACGCCGATCACGGCCGTAGGCGCGCGATCGGGCTGACCGGGGACCGAACCGCTCCGGCCGGGCACTCACCCGGCCGGGCCTCCTTCAGCGGGCAACCGCCTCGAACCGGTCACCCTGAGTGGTCGGCGGCGGGCCGAGTACGACGTCTTCGCGGCCACGCGTGTCCCCGCCGGACACGCGTGGTCACAGACCATGCACAGAAACGGTAGGTACGGAAAGCACGCCAAACCCTGGATACGAAACTCCTCAATACCACCTTAAAGTGACAGAGGCGAGAACACCCTGCACAGGGGAGCCTTACCAGAGGAGAATAGGGTCACATGCGCGCAGTCTGGCCGGGAGAGTCTTATCCGCTCGGCGCCACCTGGGATGGCGTGGGTGCCAACTTCTCACTGTTCTCCGAGGTAGCGGAGCGTGTCGAGCTCTGCCTTTTCGGAGACGACGACCGCGAGGAGCGCGTCGAGCTGACCGAGGTCGACGGATTCGTCTGGCACGGCTACGTCCCGGGGATCATGCCGGGACAGCGGTACGGCTACCGGGTCCACGGTCCCTACAACCCCTCCCAGGGGCACCGGTGCAATCCTTCCAAGCTGCTCCTCGATCCCTACGCCAAGGCCGTCGAGGGCGACGTGAAGTGGAACGAGGCGATGTTCTCGTACCAGTTCACCGATCCGAGCAACCGCAACGACGAGGACACCGCCCCCTTCATGCCGAAGAACGTGGTGATCAACCCGTTCTTCGAGTGGGGCAACGACAGGTCGCCCCGGACCCCGTACCACCAGACCGTGATCTACGAGGCGCACGTGCGCGGGCTCACGATGCGCCACCCCGCGGTGCCCGAGGAGCAGCGCGGCACCTACGCGGGGCTGGGCCACCCGGCGGTCATCGACCACCTGCTGAGCCTGGGCGTCACCGCGGTGGAGCTGATGCCGGTGCACCAGTACGTCCCCGAGCACGCGATGGTCGCCAGAGGGCTGACCAACTACTGGGGTTACAACACGATCGCCTACCTCGCCCCGCACGCCGCCTACTCCGGCTCGGGCCAGCGCGGTGAGCAGGTGCTGGAGTTCAAGGCGATGGTGCGGGCGCTGCACGAGGCGGGCATCGAGGTCATCCTCGACGTGGTCTACAACCACACCGCCGAGGGTGATCACATGGGCCCCACGCTGGGCTTCCGCGGCATCGACAACCGGTCGTACTACCGGCTGCACGACGGCGACCGGCGCTACTACCTCGACTACACCGGCTGCGGGAACTCCCTCAACGTCCGCTCTCCGCACGCCCTCCAGCTGATCATGGACTCGCTGCGCTACTGGGTGCTGGAGATGCACGTGGACGGCTTCAGGTTCGACCTGGCCTCCGCCCTCGCCCGCGAGCTGCACGACGTCGACCGGCTGAGCGCCTTCTTCGACCTGATCCAGCAGGACCCGGTGATCTCCCAGGTGAAGCTGATCGCCGAACCGTGGGACGTGGGGCCGGGCGGCTACCAGGTGGGCAACTTCCCGCCGCTGTGGATGGAGTGGAACGGCAAGTACCGCGACAGCGTGCGCGACTTCTGGCGCGGGAGCGGGTCCGCGCTGCCCGAGTTCGCCTCCCGGCTGACCGGATCCGCCGACCTCTACGCCATCTCGGGGCGCCGCCCGGTGGCTTCCATCAACTTCGTCACCTGCCACGACGGGTTCACCCTGACCGACCTGGTCTCCTACGACCACAAGCACAACGAGGCCAACCTGGAGAACAACCGCGACGGCACCGACGACAACCGGTCGTGGAACTGCGGGGCCGAGGGCCCGGTGGAGGACCCGGAGATCGTGAACCTGCGCCGGCGCCAGCGCCGCAACCTCCTGGCCACCCTGTTCGTCTCCCAGGGTGTGCCGATGCTGCTGGCCGGCGACGAGTTCGGCAGGACCCAGCACGGCAACAACAACGCCTACTGCCAGGACAACGAGATCTCCTGGATCGACTGGTCACTCGCCAGAAACGAGGGAGACCTCCTCGACTTCGTCAGGAGCCTGTCCAAGCTGCGGCGAGAGCATCCCGTGTTCCAGCGGCGGCGCTTCTTCCACGGCCACAAGGCCGACGACGGGACCCGCGACATCGTCTGGCTCACCCCGGCAGGTGTGGAGATGTCGGCCGGTGACTGGCACACCGGTTACGCCAAGTCGCTCACCGTGTTCCTGAACGGCGACGCCATCACCGAACCGGACACGCGAGGCGAGCGGATCGTGGACGACTCGTTCCTGCTCCTGATCAACGCTCACCACGAGAACATGGCCTTCAGCCTCCCCGAGGCGAAGTACGGCAAGCGATGGCAGCACGTGCTGGACACCGCGGAGGACGGTCCTGACGCGTTTCCCTTCTCCGAGGGGTCCTGGCCGGCCGAGGCCTCGGTGGAGGTGACCGCGCGCTCGGTGCGGATCCTGCGCTGCGCGCGCCTGTAGGGATCCCTCAGGCGCCGATCACGACCAAGGGCGAGAACACCGGGCGGAAACGTCATTCGTGCCTCTTGGACAGCGGACGCCCTCAGAGCCCGGACTCTCAGGCACCGGACTCTCAAGCACCGGACGCAACCGCGGCGGTGAGCAGGACGAGCACGAACGTCACCACTCCCACGGCGCCGTGCAGCAGGACGGCGACCACGGGGAAGCGCTGCTCGGCGCCACGGGCGTGGCGGCCGGCGCCCAGCCAGCGGGTGAACATGGTGAAGCCCAGCAGCGAGGAGGCCGAGAGCACGCCGAACGACAGCCAGGCGAAGAACGGATCCAAGGTGACCACGTGGACGACCCAGCAGGCCAGGGCGGAGACCGCCAGGACCGGATGAGCGAAGATCAGCAATGTCGGAAAGCGGGTGACCTTGGTCGCCTGCTGACGTAGCCCTCCCCCGGAGAGCCACAGGTACAGCAGGTAGATCCCGGCCATCGCGGTGATCAACCATGTCACGATCGTGACAAGCCCCACACGACCCTCCCGTCTCTCCAAGGATGAATCATGTATCGGGAGTCATCCGAAGTCACTACAAGCCACCCCAACCGTTATCGACCATTCCGGGAAAGTTCACAGATCGCCTCCGTGCGAAGGTAGAGCCATGCGCCTCATCCATCCCGAGACCTCCGCCGAGGTCGATCTCGCGCGGGTCTACGCCTATCCGGACGACCCGTGCCTCAGGATCAACATGGTCGCCAGCGCCGACGGCGGGACCTGGCTGAAGGGTTTGTCCGGCGAGCTGTCCGGCAGGGGCGACCGCCAGGTCTTCTGGGTGCTGCGCGGGCTGGCCGACGTCGTCGTGGCCGGGGCGGCGACCGTACGGGCCGAGGGGTACGGCCCTGTACGGGCCAGGCCGTCGTGGCGAGGGCTGCGCGCGGGCCGCCCCGCGGTCCCGCCGGTGGCGGTGATCACCCGCGGGCTCGATCTCGACCTGTCGGGCCCGCTGTTCACCGACGCGGACCCCGAGGCGCGAACGATCGTCATCACCTGCGAGGCGGCCCCCAGGGAACGCCGCGAGGAGGCCGCCAGGAACGCCGACGTGGTCGTGGCCGGGGGCGAGCGGGTGGATCCGGCGCTGGCGGTGAGGGAACTCGCCGAACGCGGCCTGGGCCGGATGCTGTGCGAGGGCGGCCCGAGGGTGAACGCCCAGCTCGCCGCCGCGGACCTGGTCGACGAACTCTGTCTCACGGTGAGCCCGATACTGATCGGCGGAGACGCCGCCAGGGTCCTCGACGGCCCGTCCTCGCTCGCTCGCCTGCGCCTCGCCCACGTCCTGGAGGACGAGGGGTTCCTCTTCACCCGTTACGTCCGGCGACGTGACGAGGAGACCGGGGCCGCCTGAGACCCGACCCCCGCCGCGCCGAGGGCCCAGGGACGTCGAGGGCACCGGGGACACCGAGGATGCTGAGGACGCCGGAAACGCCGGGGAGACGCCGGGGACGCCAAGGACATCGGGGGCTCAGGGGCTCCCGTGACCTCGCCGAGGGGTTCGTAGGTCCACCAGGCCGGACCGGCATTCGCCTGGACTTCCCCACAGAGAAACGATATATCTCGAATATGCCACGAACCCCTTCCTCCGACGACGACCTGCGCGCCTCGCTTGAGGCCCGCAGGCACCTGGGGCCGGAATACGAAGACTCCCTCGTCGAGGGCTTCCTGGAGAAGATGGACCAGGAGATCGACAAACGGGTGGACGACCGGCTCGCCGCCCGCGCCCACCGGGAGAGCCCCGGAGTTCCCCCGTCCTTGGACGCCGGGCAGCGGCTCGCCCTGGCGATCATCTCCCTCGGGCTCGGGGTGCCGGGGACGGTCGCGGTGTCCTACACCGGCCTGAGCGAGTCAACCCTCGTGTTCATCCTGACGCTCATATGGGTCGGGATCATCGGCGTGAACGTGACGTTCGCCGCCGCACGGCGGCGCCGAGGCTGACCCTCGCCCCCGGTTCCCGCCGCGCTTCCGCGCCCGGCACGGTCGAGTCCGCTCGATCGCGCCGGGCTTTTTGATCTTTGTCACAAAGATCGAGAGATACCTGTGATGTTGTTGATTCTCCTGATTTACTCCTCATTCATAGACAGGAAACCAGGAGTCGCGCCACGGGGGTGCGGCACGCGTGACATCCAGGAGGCCGACGCACAGTGGTCGACGTCAACACAGAGGCCCTCAAGGCCGCCACCCAGAACCTGATCAGGGTCTTCCGGCCGATCGCGGAGCAGGTCAGCACCCTGGCCGAGAACACACGGCTCAGCTCCTACCAGTGGGGCGCCATCGGCGCGGTCACAGTGGCCAACAACTACACGCCGTCCCGTGAGTACCAGGCCAAGCAGGCCGCCGACTTCGTCAAATGCCTCGACGGCATCAACGCGGGGCTGCTCAGCGTGGTGCACCACTATCGGGAGGCCGAACTGGCGACCGCCATTCGCGCGCAGGACACGCTGAAGACGACCGACCTCCAGGGCAAGATCGCGCTGGACGTGGCCGACCTCGAAAGGGCGACGAAGGGCAAGGCCCTGGGGCCCACCGACTGAACAGGAAGGAGGCCCCATGGCGGGCGAAGAGGCTTTCACCGGTGCCATAGCCGGGGTCGCCACCATCGGTGGGATGAAGCTCCTGGGCACCTACGGCCCCGCGTGGGCCGCCACCCTGGCGAAGATCCAGCTGGCCGGGACGCTGGCCAAGCCCGCGGCGGGCGCGGCGGCCGTATGGCTGCTCGCCCAGCCGGGGGACGACCAGGCGATCACCGAGGCGTTCAACGACTGGCGCACGGTCAACCTGAAGCTCCTGCACCTGCGGACGAGGGAGTGGGACAACGAGGTCAAGGCGGTTCAGGCCGCCTGGCCCGAGGGCGAGGACCGCAAGGCCTTCGACAGGTTCATGGCGATCGTCTTCCAGGAGGTCCAGCAGCTGGAGACGGCCGCGTCGCAGATGGCCACCGCGGTGCAGGGTGCCCAGTCGGAGATCCATAAGATCGTCAACAACGCCGGGATGATCGTCGACAGCCTCCTGGGCATCATCATCGCCTCGGAGATCGTCGAGCTGATCGGCAAGCAGATGATGGCCTCGGCCGTACCGCCGGTCGCCGCGCAGGGCGCCACGTTGGTGGCGATAGCCAAGGCCACTCAGGAGTCGTCCGGGCTCCTGCTGATGGGCACGACGGTCAACGCGATCGTCGGCGCGACGGCGGCCGTCATCTTCAGCCTGGGCAACCTGACGGCACTGATGGGCGCGGACAACCAGTTCCCCCTGCCGCAGGCCAACCTCGACAGTGACGGCACGGACGGCAAGACGGACTTCGACGACATCGTGCGCAAGAGCGCGACCAGATCGCCGGGGGAAGGCTGGTCCTACACCTGATCGCGCACGCGGGGCGGGGGCACGTCATGCCCCCGCCCCGCGTCGTGTGCGACCGCGTCGGATCTCGTACCCGGCACGCGCGTCGACACGGACGCGACCCGGTGCCCTCGTCGCGCATCGCGTGAACGTCGGCGTCGCCGTGGACCCGGTGCGGGAGCCGCCTCAGACCTGGTACTTGTCGCGCATCTCCCGCAGGTTCCGCAGCGCCTCGGCGACCCGTGGATCCGCGGAGAGACCCCCCTCCGGGTCCAGGGTGGGCATCCGCCCCTGCAGCGCCTCACTGAACCCCGTCATGCCGCCGAGCAGGGGTGCCAGCACCTCGTCCATCCGGGCGGCCGCCATCTTCGAGGCCTCCCCCACGGCCTCCATGATCGCCTCCCCCAGCGCCTCCGAGCCCAGTCTCATCGCCCTGGGATTGATGTCGACGCCGAGCAGTGCCCCGCCGGGAGCGACCTCGACCTTCACCAGCCCGTCGGCCGCCTCGCCGTGGGCCCGCATCTCGGTCAGATCCTCACGCATCCGCTCGTAGCGCGCCGAGAGCTTGTCGAACCCCTCCGCCAGCTGGTCCACCTCAGGATTACCCGTCCGCCCGAAGCGGCCGTCAGCCGTGGTCATCCGAATCCTCCAGGAAACGACTCAAGATCAAAAATGCCATACGCACTCTAATGCCCCATATGGCGATAACGCGGGTAAACAGCCACCATCCGCCTCAAGGAAGCCATGCGAGGACGGACCCGAGCAGGCTCGGCGCTTTCCAGGGGGCGCCGTTCAGGTACGCACGGCCGACCAGCCGATGTGGGGTGCCGCGCGGGCGAGCAGGCTCGGCAGCGCGGGGTGAAGGCCGGTCGGTAGTTCGTCCTCGCCGAACCAGGTCAGGTTCCCGATGCGGTCCGGCTCCGACGGCGTGACCTCGCGCGGGTCGACCAGCACTGCGAACTGGACGGACACCCAGTGGGTCGACACGTCTCCCGAGGTCCGCCTCACGTTGGCCACCCCCACCTGGACCAGGCCCAGGGCGGTGGCACCGAACTCCTCCCCCACCTCGCGCCGCACACACTCCTCGAAGTCCTCGCCGAAACCGAGTTCGCCCGCCCCGGAGTCCCACACCTCGCGGCTGTCTCTCGCCTTGGGGCCGCGCAGGTGAAGAAGGACGCGTCCCTCGCCGTCGTGGCAGACGAAGCTGCAGCTGACCCCGATGTGGGAGCGGCCCGCCGGGCGGGGGTCGACGGGTGCCGTACTGTTGTCGCGGTCGCTCAAGGGAGTCCGTCCTGGGCAGGGGAGGCGCGGGCGGTCGCCCGCCGGTCAGCAACCACCGTAGATCAACCGGCACCCGGGACACACCGCGCGCATCTCCCTCGGGAGCGCCCTCACAGGCGGCGAGCCGGGAACGACGGGCGAAACGGGTGGTCCGCCCCGGAGCCGCCGCGGCGGCGGGACCGGGCACTCGACGGGACGGACCGCATGATCATCTGTCGTACCCACCGACGTCCAGACGCTGGCGCGCCGCCCGGACGGTGGCATCATGGCCGATCCGCAGAGCGTGGAACGGCCGGCAGATGATCTCCCCCTCAGCGGGAAGGTGAAACACCCTCCACATACCTAAAGACGCCAAAACGGCCACAAAAGGATGCTTCGCCCTTCAAGATTTTTCCGGGCGCGCACGACACACGGGAGGCGTCGCCGGACGTACCCCTTCCCGACCGCCCCCGGCCCCGGATCTCCTTCCTCCGCCCGCTCCGGCGACCGCATAGGCTGGTGGAATGGACAAGGTGGTAAAGAGCGACGCCGAGTGGCGCGTCCAGCTCTCTCCCGAGGAGTTCCGCGTGCTCCGCCAGGCGGGGACCGAGCGCGCCTTCACCGGGGAGTACGTCGACACCAAGACGGTGGGCGTCTACAGCTGCCGCGCCTGCGGCACCGAACTGTTCCGGTCCGATACCAAATTCGACAGCCACTGCGGCTGGCCGAGCTTCTACGAGCCATCGAAGTCCGAGGCGGTGACCCTGATCGAGGATCGCTCGATGGGCATGACCCGCGTCGAGGTCAGGTGCGCGACCTGCGACTCGCATCTCGGCCACGTGTTCCACGGCGAGGGTTACGGCACCCCCACCGACGACCGATACTGCATCAACTCCGTCTCGCTGAGACTGGAGCCAGTCGAGTAAGCTACCGGCTCACACCCGTGAAGGCCTCTCCGGAGCACACCTCCGGTGGGGCCTTCAACGCGATCGGACAGTCATGTCGCTCCGTCCGGAAGGTTAACGAGCCGCCAGGAGGGGCAGAGCGAGACAACCCATGGTATTCATGATTTCGCTTAGTGTGATCGTCTAAGGAGTCCTCGTGCATCTCCGCCACAAATGGGAGATCATCGAGACCATCGGCCGGGTGGTCACCCAGCGCTGCTCGATCTGCGGCAGGACCCGGGTCCGGGTGACCCCGGTGGCGCGCCGCGTCGACTATCGCGGACTCGGATAGGTGAGGCGGCAGTCGGGGTCGTCAGGGCCGAGGACGTTGGCCAGGACCGGATTGCCGTTCTCCCCGAACTCGGCCTGGACGAAGACCACGGGGCTGGGCACGCCGAGCTCTCCGACGAGATAGTCGACACCCGCCTCACAGAGCTTGATCGCCTGCTTCGAGTTACTCGCACTCTCCGGCAGGTCCGTATATATCCGCAGATAGCCGCCGACCATTCGGATGTCCTTGACCCGCTTGGTCGCCTTACGGCTCTCGAAGTAGGCCACCGCCTTCTTGTCGGTGTGCTTGGACGGCCCCGAGGCCTCGGCCTCCCTGTCTTTCTGCCGCTTCTTCTCGGCTTTGGACCGCTTCGCGGTCTCCTCCTCGCTCTTCGCCCCCTTCCCGTCCACCTCGGCGGCCACCACCGCGCCCGACACGGGGGACCGCGGCGGTGCGGCGTGGGGAACGGCACTCGGGACCGGCGCCGGGGCCGCCCCGCCCGCCGGGGCCTGATCACCGGAAAACCACCCGCTCACCGCGAGAACCCCCACGGCGAAGGCGGTGACGGCCGCCGAGACCTCAAGAACGCGTGAGCGAGACTTCTTTCTCCGGCGCCCCCGAGCACGTCGCCTGGATCGTGCCAGATCTTCGCCCCTCTTCACCTTTGGCCTCACATAGACGGGTGATTTTCCCCGAGTATGACAAAGCCAAGGGACGGTAAAGAGACCTTCAGAGGATTATTTTCCGCCGGGTCGTCACAGGAGACACTTCCCTCACCTCACGAAACTTCCGAACCTCGCGGGTTTCGAGAGGTTTACGGAGTGTGCCGGCGACGCCTCCCCTGCGCCGCCGGGTCGCAGCCCCGCGGCGAGGGGGAGACGCGGAGGCTACGGCAGCGCCGCGATCAGTTCGCTCGTCGGCTTGCGGACCCCCGTGTAGAAGGGCGTCTCCTCGCGGGTGTGCCGCCGGGCCTCGGCGCCTCGCAGGACGCGCATCAGGTCGACGATGCGGTGCAACTCGTCGGCCTCGAAGGCCAGCATCCACTCGTAGTCGTTCAGCGAGAAGCAGGCGACGGTGTTGGCCCGCACGTCGGGGTAGTCGCGGGCCATCCTGCCGTGCTCGGCGAGCATCCGGCGGCGGTCGGCGTCGTCCAGGAGATACCACTCCAGGGAACGCACGAACGGGTAGACGCTCACGTACGCCCGCGGCTCCTCCTCGGCCAGGAAGGCCGGGATGTGTGACTTGTTGAACTCGGCCGGGCGGTGCAGCGCCATGGCCGACCAGACCGGCTCGGCCAGCTGTCCCAGGCCGGTGCGGCGGAAGCGCGAGTAGGTCTCCTGCAGGTCCTCCGCCGTCGGAGCGTGCCACCAGAACATGAAGTCGGCGTCGGCGCGGAAACCCGCCACGTCGTACAGGCCGCGGGTGACCACGTCCTTGCGCCCCATCTGGGCCATGAGCTCCTCGACCTCGGCGGCCATGCCCTCCCGGTGGCCCGGACAGCGCTCCTTCATCCTGAAGACCGACCACATCGTGTAGCGGATCACCTGGTTCAGGTCGCGCGCCTTGGGGCGCGGGTTAGCGTCCGTCATCGTCACCCCTTTGTCAACGAATCGGTGCTGTCCCGCCATTCTCTCGCGGGATCGAGGTGGTCGAGAATCCGGGCCGCCGCAGTACGGGCGGTGGCGACGCAGGCGGGAATGCCGAGACCGTCGTAGGCGGCACCGCACAGGGCCAGGCCGGGCTGGTCCGCCGCGGCCGACCGGATGCGGGCCACCCGGTCGAGGTGGCCCACCTCGTACTGCGGCAGAGACCCTCCCCACCGGGTCACCCGCGAGTCGCGGGGCAGCCCGCGCACGCCCATGACCTCGACCATCTCGGCGATCGCCAGCGCGACCAGCTCCGCGTCGTCGCGCTGCAGCACGCTCTCCTCACCGATCCTGCCGATCGAGCAGCGCAGCAGGACCAGACCGGAATCGCTCTCGGTCAGATGCGGCCACTTGACCGAGCTGAACGTGGTGGCCTTGATCGGCCGCCCGTCGACGGCCGGGACCAGGTAGCCGCTGCCGGTCGGCAGGGAGGGGAACGCCTCGCGCGGGTAGGCGAGAGTGACGATGGCCATACTGGCGTACTCGATCCTGGCCAGCTCCGCGGCGGCCCGGGGCACCTCCCCGGCGAGCAGGCGGCTCGCCGCGGGGGCGGGAACGGCGATGATCACCGCGTCGGCCTCGACGGTCTCCGGGGCGGGGACGGGTCCGGTGACCAGCAGCCAGCCGTCCTCGGTCCGCCGCAGCTCCCTGACCGTGACGCCGGTCCTGATCTCGGCCCCCGAGGCGGCGGCGACGGCCTCGGGCAGGCTGCCCATCCCTCGCCTCAGGGTGGTGAAGACGGGGCCGGCGTCCTTGGGGGTGTCGGCGACGATCTCCCTGGTCGCGGCGAGCAGTGACCGATCCGACCTGGCAGCGATCGCGATCCTCGGCATGGTCGCGTCCAGCGACAGCCGCTCGGCCCGGCCCGCGTAGACGCCGCCGAGCAGCGGTTCGACGAGCCGGTCGACCACCTCCTCGCCCATCCTGGCCCGGATGTACGCCGCGACCGACACGTCGGTGGTGACGCGCGTGGCCGGAAGGATGTGGTCCAGGGGCACCCGGGCGAGGCCCGCCGGGCTCAGGATGCCCGACCTGGCCAGCGCGAGGACGTCGGAGGGAACGCCCATGACGTGGCCCTCCGGCATGGGCCGCAGCGACCCCCTGGTCAGGATGCCCGCCTTGACGGTGCCGGGAGACATCAGCTCGTCGCCCAGCCCGGCCAGCCCGGCCAGCTCCTTGCCCTCGGGCCGCCGGGCGAGCATCGCCTCGGCACCCGCGTCCATCATGACTCCCGCCACCTCGGTGGCGTGGAGCTTGCCACCGATCCGCGAGGCGCCGTCGAGAACGGTCACCCTGAGGTGCTCGCCGCGCCCTCGCAGGTGCCACGCGGCGGCCAGCCCGGCGATCCCGCCGCCGACGACCACCACATGCCTCCGCTTGCCTTCCATGACTCCCGACCGTATCGCCCCCTCCCCGCGCCCGCGTATCCCGCTCACGCCCCCGGTACCTCCGTGACCCGGCGGCGCGAAGAACGTGACGCCATCGTGACTGCCCGCGTCGAACCGCCTCACCGCGCCGGGCGTCAGGAGGTTCATGAGATCAGTGAGCAGAATCCGGTGTGGTCCGCGCCTGGCCGCCCCCCTGGTGGTCCTGGCGCTGTTGGTGTCCGCCTGCGGAGGGGGGGTCGAGTCGCAGAGCGCGTCCGACGCCGTGGCACCCGCCGCCGGCTCCGGCGCGCGGGGGGACGTCCAGGTCGGCGAGGCGGCCCCGCAGGACGCCTCGGGCAGGGACACCGCCCCGAAGAACGAGGCCCAGAAGACCGCCCAGGTGAAGGTCGTCCCGCAGGACCGGGCCATCATCTACACGGCGGAGATGACGGTCAGGGCCAAGGACGTCACCGCCGCCGCCGAGCGGGCACGGCAGATCGTCACCGCCGCGGGCGGCTACCTGGCCATGGAGAGGTCGGACGCCCACTCCGGCGGCGAGGGCTCCGCGACGCTGGTCTTCAAGATCCCGCCGGGGAACTATCCCGGCGCGCTCGACCGGCTGGGCAAGGATCTGGGCACGCGCGAGTCGCTGCAGCAGAACACCGAGGACGTCACCGAGCAGGTGGCCGACGTGGAGAGCCGGCTGAAGTCGGCGAGGGCCGCGCTCGACTCGCTGCGCACGCTGCTGAAGCGGGCCAACACCATCGGCGAGGTGCTTGAGGTGGAGCGGGAGGTCTCCAACCGCGAGAGCGAGCTGGAGTCCCTGCAGGCGAGGCAGAAGACCCTCGCCTCACAGACGAGCGTGGCGACGCTGACGCTGAACCTGGTCGGCCCCGCGACGGTGGTTCCGCAGGAGGATGACGAGCCGTCCGGTTTCCTCGGCGGCCTGCGGACGGGGTGGAGCGCCTTCGTCACCGCCGTCAAGGTCGGCCTGACGCTCCTGGGCGTGCTGCTCCCCTGGCTCGTCCTCATCGGCCTGGTCTGGCTCGCGGTGGCCCTCCTGCGCCGCGGACGGCGCTCAGGACGTGGCGGCGGGCCGCTCGACCCCTCCCCCGCGGCCGCCGAGCCGGACCGCTACGACGAGGCGGAGGACGACGAGAACGCAGAGGAGAGCGAGGGCGAAGGGCCCGTTCCCATGAGCCCAGGGAGGGGAGGCGCCCCCGGGTGAACGCCCGGGGCGCGCGGGCCGGGCACCCGATCGCCCGCGATGGGGCGTCTGCGGTCGGGGACCCGGGTCCGGTCAGCGGGCCGAGGTCTCGTGGACGAAGTCGGTGAGGCGGGCCAGCTGGTCGGGGTCGGTGCCGGGCAGCACTCCGTGGCCCAGGTTGAACACGTGGCCCTCGGTCTCGGCCGCGCGGGCGAGGATCTCGCCCGCGCGGCGCTCGACGACCTTCCAGGGGGCGAGCAGGATCGCCGGATCCAGATTGCCCTGCAGCGCCTTGCCGGGGCCGACCCGTGAGGCGGCCTCGTCGAGCGGGACCCGCCAGTCGACGCCCACGACGTCGGCCCCCGCCTGGCCGAGCAGGCCGAGCAGCTCGCCGGTGCCGACACCGAAGTGGATGCGCGGGACGTCCAGGTCTGCCAGGCCCTCGAAGATCCGGCTGGTGTAGGGGAGGACGAACTCGCGGTAGTCGTCGGGTGACACCGCGCCGACCCAGGAGTCGAAGAGCTGGACGGCGGAGGCCCCGGCGGCGAGCTGCACGCGCAGGAAACCCAGGGTGATCTGGGTCAGCCGGTCCATGAGGGCGTGCCACAGCTCCGGCTCGCCGTACATCATGGCCTTGGTGTGGTCGTGGTTCTTGGAGGGGCCGCCCTCGATGAGGTAGGAGGCCAGCGTGAACGGCGCTCCCGCGAACCCGATGAGGGGGGTCGCGCCCAGCTCCTTCGTCAGCGCCTGGACGGCCTCGGTGACGTAGGAGACGTCGTCCGGCTCGATCGGCCGCAGCGCCTCGGCCGCCTCGGCGTCCCTGATCGGCGCGGCCACCACCGGTCCGATGCCCGGCTTGATGTCGAGGTCGATGCCGATCGCCTTGAGCGGGACCACGATGTCACTGAAGAGGATGGCCGCGTCCACGCCGTAGCGGCGGACCGGCTGCATCGTGATCTCCACGACCAGCTCGGGGGTGGCGCAGGCCGTGAGCATCGGCACTCCCTCGCGAAGCGCCCGATATTCGGGCAGCGAGCGACCGGCCTGGCGCATGAACCACACCGGCGTGTGAGGAACGGGCCGGCGGCGGCAGGCGCGCAGGAAAGCGGAGTCGACGAGCTCGGAAGTCACCCCACCAGGGTGCCATGCCGACAGACCGCTCGGCTCACCAAGGCCCTCGGCCGATGAGTTCAATACGAAATCACCGACTATTCAATGAGATCGCACGTCACACCCCACAGACACTGTCAAGCGATGACAACGATCGCGTCTTACCGGTTTTGAGAGCTTCGTCCACTGAAATCCGATGTTGACACGCGGCAGGTGACAACAGGCGGAGCGAGGCGATCATGTTTCCGGGTACAGTTCCTCTCATCGGCGATCCTGGCCCGGCCCTCGGCTGGTCCAAATGTTCGCCAAGTCACCGCGCGGCATCGATTCCCGCACCACTTTGGGGACACGCCGAGCACGCTGCGCGGAAATGTCGGCGCGACGTGCCAACGTCGGACCACGACCCGACGAAAGGCCCGTGCGATGTCCACCATGTGGAGTTCACCCGAACGTCGCGGTGAGCACCGTGCCTCCTGCGCCCGCGGGCGGGGTCCCCAGCAACGATCCCATCCCCGCGGTCACGACCGGGGCGAGCGTCACAAATGGGCCGGCACGGAACGGGTCCGCGCCGGGCGCGGTCACGAGCTCCTCCCGGAAGTTCCCGTCGGCGGGCTCACCCTCGCCCCTCGCAGGCCGTCGGCAACGGCTTGATCGGTTTCAATGGCTCCTATACGCACCCCAGTGGTCCCCATGCGATCAGTTTCGACCTACGCTTCCGATATGACCGTCGGTGACGCGCCGCCCGCTCCCGCCGCCTTCAGGCGCGCGGTGGCGAGCATGCACCCCGCGGAGGTCAGGCCCGAGATCGAGCTGGAGGACATCCCGGCCCCGCAGCGCCTGGCCCCCTACTCGGCCGCGATCGGCGCGTCGGTGTACCGCGACGACGACGAGCTCGCCGTCGGCCGCCTCATCGTGCTCTTCGACCCCGACGGCCAACGCGGCTGGGACGGCCAGTTCAGGCTCGTCGCCTACGTGCGAGCCGACATGGAGCCGGAGATCACCGAAGACCCGCTGCTCGGACCCGTCGCGTGGAGCTGGCTCACCGAGTCGCTCGACGCCCACGGCGCCGACTACGCCGCCGCCGGAGGCACCGTCACCCGGGCGGTCTCCGAGGGATTCGGCAACAAGGCCGAAGACCCGGTGACCACGGAGCTGGAGCTGCGCGCATCCTGGTCGCCGCTGCAGGAGGACCTCTCCGGCCATGTCGCCGCCTGGTGCGACCTGATGTGCCTTGCCGCGGGCATGCCACCCCTGCCACCCGACGTGGCGGCACTGCCGCGCCGTCGCGAAGATCCGGAGCCCTTCAGAACGTGACCGATGAGACGACCGTAGTCCCGCTGCTGGAACCTCGTGAGGGAATCCCACCCGTCGTCGAGGACCCGGCGGCTCTCGCGCGCGTGGTGCGCGCCTTCGCCGAGGGCACAGGCCCCGTCGCCGTCGACGCCGAGCGCGCCTCCGGCTACCGCTACAGCGGCCGCGCCTATCTCGTCCAGCTGCGCCGCGCCGGCGCGGGAAGCGCCCTGATCGACCCCATCCGCTGTCCCGACCTGTCGGAGCTCGACGCGGCGCTCGCCGACGCGGAGGTGGTGCTGCACGCGGCCTCCCAGGACCTGCCGTGCCTGGCGGAGGTGGGCTTCCACCCGCGAGAGCTGTTCGACACCGAGCTGGCCGGTCGGCTGCTCGGCCACGAGCGGGTCGGGCTCGGCCTGATGGTCGAGAACGTCCTCGGATTCAGGCTGGAGAAGGGCCACTCGGCCGCCGACTGGTCCACCCGCCCCCTGCCGGAGGACTGGCTGCGCTACGCCGCCCTCGACGTCGAGGTCCTGATCGAGCTCCGCGATGCCCTGCACGAGGAGCTGATCTCCAGCGGCAAGCTGGCGTGGGCACGGGAGGAGTTCGCCGCCGTGCTCGCGCACAAGGCCCCCGCCCCGCGCTCCGACCCGTGGCGGCGCACCTCGGGGATCCACAAGGTCCGCTCGCTGCGCGGGCTGGCGGTGGTACGGGAGCTGTGGACACTCCGCGACGAGCTCGCCCGTCAGTCCGACGTCGCTCCCGGCCGGGTCCTGCCCGACTCGGCGATCGTGACAGCCGCGCTGGAGCTGCCCCGCACCACCAAGGCGCTCACCGACATCCCCCCGTTCACCGGCCGCAGCGCCCGGCGGCACCTGCGCGACTGGCTGGCCGCGATCGGCACCGCCCGCTCGCTGCCCGACTCGGAGCTGCCGCAGCCCAGCGCCCCCGGCGACGGGCCGCCGCCGGCCAACCGGTGGATGGACCGCGACCCGGTGGCCGCCCGCCGGCTCGCCGCCGCCAGGGCCGTGGTGGCCGCGCTCGCCGACGAGCACCACATGCCCGCGGAGAACCTGATCCAGCCCGACGCGATACGCCGCCTGACCTGGGAACCACCCCCGGTCATCAACGACGAGAGCGTAGTCGCCCGACTGCGCGAGCTGGGTGCCAGGGAGTGGCAGATCGGGCTGACGGCGCACCCGATCGCCAAGGCCCTGCTCCGCTTGGAGATCAAGGGCCAGGCGTGAGGCCTCCGCCCTTTACAAAGTAGATTACTTCCCGTTCCATCCCCGGGACCGGGGATCCGGGCCGGACACGTCCGCCCCGGCCCGGATCCCCGGTCCCGGGAACGCTCCAGACCGACTCAGTTCCGGCAGGTCACGGAAAGACGCTCCGCCTCGTCGCTCTCGTCACCGGCCGGCTCCGGCCGCACGTAGGGGATGGCGCACCACACCGTCCGGCCCAGCCCGCGACCGTGCTCGCGGGTCCCCCAGCGTCCACCCGAGAGCCGGTCGACGATGAGCAGGCCCCGACCGCGTCTGGCCTCGAAAGGCCGGTGCCACGAGATGTGCGGCATGCGGGAGGCGGAGCCGGGGTCGGAGACCTCGACGTGGACGGAGTCGTGGGTGGCGGTCAGGGTGAGGCCGATCAGGTCGTCCACCAGGCCGCGGTCGGCATGCTCCACGGCGTTCGCCAGCAACTCGGAGACCACCTGGACGACATCGGACAGCAGGACGTGGTCAGGACCGAGGGCCTCACGCGTCTCATGGCGTGCCCGTCCGACCGATTCATAGGCGCTGTCCAGAAATACCTCCGTGAGTTTTCCCGTCTTCATGCCCGAAGCCCTCCACCTGGTTTCACGAATCGCCGTCTTCACATCCACCTTCGCGGGGAATCCCTTCGAAGAACGACTACCCTTCGTGTGCGGCTCGACACGTGACGGCCCCGCGCTTTCGGGCGTTTTCCGCGCGGCCGTCGAATAACCCGGGGCATTCACCCGCACCGGTCTCGATGTCGCCCTTTCATGAGGAATGTGATCCGATATGGAGTTCGGCGGACATTCGGTGCCACGGAATATCACGTAACCAAGATGATCACCCTCCTCGCGACGTCACGACTCCGAGGGCCGGGCACCCCACCGCCACCGCCCCCGGAGGACGCGGGGACACCGGCCCCGGGCGGCACGGGGACGTCACGGGGACGGCGGGGCGGCGGGGCGGCGGGGCGGGAGGCTCAGCAGGTCGCGAGCATGCTCTGCAGGGCGCTCTTCTCCGAGCTCTGCAGGGTCAGCTTCCAGTAGTACTTCACCTGGATCCACGCCCTGGCGTAGGTGCAGTTGAAGCTCGCCAGCGGCGGCCGCCACGTCGAGGGGTCCTGGTCGCCCTTGGCCTGGTTGACGTTGTCGGTCACCGCCCACAGTTCGGGCCCGCCCAGATCGTTCGCGTAGTCCTGGCGCTGCGCGCTGGTCCACGCATAGGCGCCCGAACGCCACGCCTCGGCCAGCGGCACCATGTGGTCGATGTCGACGTCACTCGCGGCGGTCCAGGTGGCGCCGTCGAACGGGGAGTACCACCGGCCGGAGGTGGCCGCGCAACCGGAGTCGACGACCACTCCCGTACCGTCCCTTTTGAGGACCGTCTCCCGGGTGTTGCAGGAGCCGCTGATGGTGATCCAGTGGTTGAACAACGACCGGCTGTAGGAGGACTGGTTCGTCTCCGCGGCGACGGTGAGCGTCGCGAGCCTGCTCGCGGCGGTGGCCGCGGAGGGAATGTTGGGCGGGGTCGCCGACGCCGCCCCTGTCGTCAGGGAGCTTGCCAGGGAGACGGTGAGGAGAATCGGCGTGAGGGCAGCGGAAATCGCGGTGACGACTCGTTTCACGAGTGGCCCCTTCTGTCGCTCCATCTCGGCCAGTCGGGGGGCCTGGGCACGGCGAGAGGAGGACAGACGGAACGTCTCAACTCATGACAAATACGGAAATGTCATGCTTTGACGACGAGTCAGGACGCGCTTGGTCGGATACTGCCCTGATGCACGCTCGGACGCGTTTCATCTGCGATGACGTGGAACGCGGAAAACGCGAGGCTCTCTTTCACCCGCCTTTTCTCGCGAACGCGCTGTAAAGATCTCGTGAACGCCGGAATATCTCCGGGAAACGCCGGGAACCCTCCGATCCGGACCTCAGGACCACCTCGACGAGCTCACCCCGGCCCCGGCCGGCGTTCCCGCTCCGTAGCCCCGAGGAGCACGGGCCGACATCCCGCCCATCCGGACGTCTCCCGGCGCTTGCCGCAGGTGGGACGGCTGTCGTACGGTGGAAAGGAAAGCGCTTTCCTCAGAGGTCGGAGAAAGATGTCCCCGCAAAGCATCGGTGTGGTGATGAACGGCGTCACAGGCCGCATGGGCTACCGCCAGCACCTGGTCCGCTCTGTCCTGGCGATCAACGAGCAGGGCGGCGTGACCCTGTCGGGCGGCGAGAGGGTCCTGCTCAGACCGGTGCTGGTGGGCCGCAACGCCGAGAAGTTACAGAGGCTGGCCGAGGAGCACGGCATCGAGTCCTGGACCACCGACCTCGACGCCGCCCTCGGCGACGACGCCAACCTGATCTATTTCGACGCCCAGGTCACCCAGGCCCGCGTGAAGGCCGTGCTCGCGGCGATCGAGGCGGGCAAGCACGTCTACGCGGAGAAGCCGACCGCCGAGACGTACGAGGACGCGCTGGCGCTCGCCGAGGCCGCGACCGCCAGGGGCGTGAAGAACGGCGTCGTGCAGGACAAGCTCTTCCTTCCGGGCCTGCTCAAGCTAAGGCGCCTGATCGACGGCGGCTTCTTCGGCAGGATCCTGTCGGTGCGCGGCGAATTCGGCTACTGGGTGTTCGAGGGCGACTGGCAGGAGGCGCAGCGCCCGTCGTGGAACTACCGCTCCGAGGACGGCGGCGGCATCGTCCTCGACATGTTCCCGCACTGGGCCTACGTGCTGGAGAACCTGTTCGGCCGGGTCACCTCGGTCTACGCCCAGGCGGTCACCCACATCCCCGAGCGGGTGGACGAGCGGGGCGAGACCTATCGGGCCACCGCCGACGACGCCGCCTACGGGGTGTTCGAGCTGGAGGGCGGGATCATCGCGCAGATCAACTCCTCCTGGAACGTGAGGGTGAACCGCGAAGAACTGGTGGAGTTCCAGGTCGACGGCACGCACGGCAGCGCCGTCGCCGGCCTGCGCGACTGCCGGATCCAGCACCGCGCCGCCACTCCCAAGCCGGTGTGGAACCCCGACCTGCCCGCCACCGCCCGTTTCAGGGACGGCTGGCAGGAGGTGCCGGACAACACGGAGTTCGACAACGGCTTCAAGATCCAGTGGGAGCGGTTCGTCCGCCACGTGGCCGAGGACGCGCCCTTCCCCTACGACTTCGCCTCGGGAGCGCGCGGCGTCCGCCTCGCCGAGCTGGGCCTGCGCTCCTCCGCGGAGGGCCGCCGCCTGCCGGTGGAGCCATGATGGCCGCACCGAGGATCGCGCTGCCCGGCGGGGAGCACACCCTGCGCGAGCCGGTCACCTGGACCAGACCCGCGGGCCCCGCCGTGAGCCGCGTCGTCTACGCCGCCGCTCACGTGGTCGCCGATCCCCTCGGCGACAACACCCCGGGCTCCCCCGCCGCCGTCGACTGGGACGCCACCCTGCGTTTTCGCCACCATCTGTGGTCGTACGGGCTGCGCGTCGCCGACGCCATGGACACCGCCCAGCGCAACATGGGGCTCGACTGGACGGCCACCCGCGAGCTGATCCGGCGCAGCGCCACCGAGGCGAAGGCCTTCGGCGACCCGGCGGAACTGGTGGCCTGCGGCGCGGGCACCGACCAGGCCCCGCACGCCCGGACCCTGGACGAGATCGTGGCGGCCTACACCGAGCAGATCGAGACCGTGCGGGACGCGGGCGCCGGGGTCATCGTGATGGCGAGTCGTCGGCTGGCCGCGCTCGCGCGGAGTCCTGAGGACTACCACCGGGTCTACGGCGAGCTGCTCTCCGGGGTCGACCGCCCGGTGATCCTGCACTGGCTGGGCGAGATGTTCGACCCGAACCTGGCGGGCTACTGGGGCTCGCGCGACGTGGCCGAGGCGACCGCGTCGTTCCTCTCCCTGATCCGCGACCACGCTGCGAAGGTGGACGGGGTCAAGGTCTCGCTGCTGGACGCCGAGCACGAGATCGAGTTGCGCGCGGCACTGCCCGAGGGCGTACGGCTCTACACCGGCGACGACTTCAACTACCCCTCGCTGATCGCGTCGGGCAGCCACGCGCTGCTGGGGATCTTCGACGCGATCGCCCCCGCCGCCGCCGCGGCTCTGGAGGCACTCGACGCGGGCGACCTGCGACGATACGACGAGATCATGGAGCCCACGGTCCCGCTCTCGCGGAAGATCTTCGAGGCGCCGACGTACAACTACAAGACGGGCATCGTCTTCATGGCGTGGCTCAACGGCCACCAGGACGCCTTCAGCATGGTCAACGGCGCTCAGGCGGCCAGATCCCTGCCCCACCTGGCCGAGGTGTTCCGGCTGGCCGACCGGGCCGGGCTGCTGGCCGATCCCGAGCTGGCGGTCTCCCGGATGCGCTCCCTGCTGGCGGTGAACGGCCTGTGATCGCGCGAACGAGCCGTCTCTCGCTGAACCAGTGGACCACGAAACGGTGGTCGGTGGCCGAAGCCGTCGACGGGTGCGTGCGGCACGGTGTCGAGGCCATCGGCCTGTGGCGGCAGGACGTCGCCGCGGCGGGTCTGGAGGAGGCCGTGAAGCTCGTCGCGGACGCCGGGCTGCGGGTGTCGTCGCTGTGCCGGGGCGGTTTCCTCACCTCGGGCGGGCAGAAGGCCCTGGACGACAACCGCAGGGCGATCGACGAGGCAGCGGCGCTGAACGCCGCCTGCCTGGTCATGGTGGTCGGCGGCCTGCCCGGCGTGGTGCCCGGCGAGCCGCTCGGCACGATCTCCCGTGACCTGCCCGCGGCGCGGGAGCGGGTCGCCGAGGCACTGGCCGTGCTGGCACCGTACGCGGGCGAACGCGGGGTGAGGCTCGCCCTCGAACCGCTGCACCCGATGTACTGCGCCGACCGGGCCGTGCTGTCCACCCTCGCCCAGGCACTCGACCTCGCCGAGGCGCACCCCTCGGAACAGGTGGGCGTCGTCGTCGACACCTTCCACGTGTGGTGGGACCCGCGGGTGCTTGAGCAGATCGCGAGGGCCTCGGACCGGATCGCGAGCTACCAGGTGTGCGACTTCCTGTCGCCGCTCCCGGCCGACGTGCTGCTCGGTCGGGGGATCATGGGCGAGGGCGTCATCGACTTCGCCCCGATGACCCGGGCGGTGGCCGAGGCGGGCTACACGGGGGACGTCGAGGTCGAGATCTTCAACGCCGAGGTGTGGGCGGCCGACCCTGACGAGATCCTGTCCAGGGTGAAGGCCGCCTTCTCCGAGTTCGTCGAGGGATGACGGGTGCTCTCCCGCCATGATGTTTCCGTGCGGAGGACCGTTCCAGTGGGAGGAAAACGTATTCGCCGAGCCCGGATTACCGCTTCACGTTGGAGTGACGTGTCAGGTACTCGTACGGTAGGGGTATGACGACCGCAGAAAGCGAAGCCCGCCCCGCCATACAGCGGCCGCCGGAACACGTGATGGCCGTACTGGAGGCGATCAGGGAGTGGGAGACCGCCAACCCCGACTCCGCCCCCTCAGGCCAGGGAGAGGCGATTCTCTGGGCACTGGGAAAGCGGGAGCAGGCGCCGATCAGCGGTCGTCCCTCCTCGGGATCCCCGCCCACCCTCGCCGAGGCGCGCGCCGAGATCGACGCCGCCGAGCGAGTTCCGCGCGAGGGCCGGGTCCTGCCGGCCGACGGGGTGATCAGCACCCTGAACTGGTTGATCGGCGCCAAGGACGGCCTGCCCATCCCCGGCCGCCGCTCCTCGGAGGGCTGGGGGCACCTGGTCGGCGGGCGCGGGGTGATCCTGCGCACCGAGGCCGAGATCGCCGCCGTCGCCGAGCTGGCCCGCCAGGGCCGGCCCAACGCTGCGGGCGAGTGGGAGAAGGAGTGGTGCGCGGGCACCGCCGCCGTGTGCGAATGGGTGCTCGGCACCCGCAGGAAGTCCCCGGTCCGCAACACGCCTCGCCCCATGCACGGACCGACCGGCCTCAACCTCGGCATGGAGGAGAGCGCGGCCGAGGACGTGTCCCGGCAGCTCGGCCGGGGGCGCCAGCACTCTCCCGGATACGGTGACGGGGTCATCAGGACGATCCGCTGGCTGCGCGGGCAGATCATGGTCCCGCCGATCAACGAGCAGGGAAACCCCGTTCCCGGCATGCGCTGACCCTCCTCCCCGGCGTCCCCTCTTTACCGCGTTCCCCTGTGACACACGATCGGCCCGGACCACCCCAGGGGTGTCCGGGCCGCCTGTCGTGTCACCCCTGGCCGTGGCCGCCTGTCGTGTCATCCCAGACCCCGGCCGTCTGTCATGTCATCCCAGGCCGCGGCTGCTCTCCCGGAGGATCACCTCGCCGACCACGGCCTCGGCCCTGACCTCCTCGGACGGGCCGAGGGCGAGCTCCAGCGCACGGGCGCCCATGTCGGCGAGCGGCAGCCGCACCGTGGACAGCGAGGGAACCAGGTCGCGCAGGGTGGAGATGTCGTCGAACCCGGCCACGGACATGTCCTCGGGCACCCGGACGCCCCGGTCTCTGAAGGAGGCGAGGGCGCCCACCGCCATCACGTCGTTGACGGCGAAGACGCACGTGACCCCGGAGGTCCGGGTGGCCGCCGCGTAGCCGCCCTCCCGGTCGAAGGTGCCGTGCAGGACGCGCGGCGCGGGCAGGCCGAGCTCCTCCAGCGCGCCGGTGAAGCCCTCCACCCTGTCCCTGGGCGCGATCAGCCAGTCGGGCCCGGCGAGTATCGCGAAGTTCCTGTGTCCCAGCCCGGCGAGAGCGCGGGCCAGCTCGGCGGCGCCCCGGCGGTTGTCCGGCACCACCGTGTCGACGCCGAGCAGGTCCTGACCCACGCAGGCGACCCGGCCCCCGGACTCCCGGTAGCGGTCGAGCTCCGCCCGGAGCCTCTGGGTCGTCCGCGGGTCGGTGACCCGGGAGCCGACGAGCAGCACGGCACGGACCCGCTGGGCGTTGAGCGTCGAGACGTAGGCGATCTCCCGCTCGGGATCGCGGTGGGTGGTGCCGATCATGACCATGAGCCCCTGGCTCTCGGCGACCCGCATCGCCCCGTCGGCGATCGCGGCGAAGTAGGGGTCGGTGAGGTCGTGGACGACCAGGCCGATCACGTTGCTCGCGCCCCTGGCGAGGGTCTGCGCGGCCACGTTGGTGCGGTATCCCAGCTCGGCGGCGGCCAGCTCCACCTTGGCCCGCAGGGGTGCGCCCACCTGCCGGGTGCTGCCGTTGAGCACCCGCGACGCCGTGGCGAGCGAGACGCCCGCGTGCCGGGCGACATCCTCAAGCGTGACCACCGACAACCTCCTGGAAAGCGTTTTCCAAAGTCTGTCAGAGTTATCCCCGCCCCGCACCCCGGACACGGGCCCGCGAGGTGGGGCGTGAGCCCGCACACTCCTGGGGACAACTTACCCACCTCCCACCCGCCCGGCCGCACCAAACCTTGTTACTGACGAGTAGCATGGTGGGGAAGCCATCCAGCAACGAGGAGCGAATCCGTGCCTTCGTCTCGTGACGTCGTATTCGTCGACGGTGTGCGCACACCATTCGGCAGGTCGGGCCCCAAGGGCCTGTACGCCGAGACACGCGCCGACGACCTGGTGATCCGCGTCATCCGCGAGCTGATCCGGCGAAACCCGAATCTGCCTCCCGAGCGCGTCGACGAGGTGGCCATCGCGGCCACCACGCAGATCGGCGACCAGGGCCTCACCCTCGGCCGCTCCGCCGCGATCCTGGCCGGGCTGCCCAAGACCGTGCCCGGCTACTCGATCGACCGTATGTGCGCGGGCGCGATGACCGCGGTGACCTCGGTCGCCGGCGGCATCGCCTTCGGCGCCTACGACGTCGCCATCGCCGGTGGCGTCGAGCACATGGGCCGCCACCCCATGGGCGAGGGCGTCGATCCCAACCCCCGCTTCCTGGCCGAACGGCTCGTGAACGAATCCGCCCTCGTCATGGGCATGACCGCGGAGAACCTCCACGACCGCTACCCCTCCATTACCAAGGACCGCGCGGACGCCTTCGCCCTCGCCTCCCAGGAAAAGGTCGCCAAGGCGTACGCCGACGGCAGGATCTCCGAGGACCTGGTCCCGATGGCGACCAGGTCCGCCGAGAAGGGCTGGGGGCTGGCCACGGCCGACGAGGCTCCCCGCCCCGGTACCACGCTGGAGGGCCTCGCCGGACTGAAGACCCCGTTCCGCCCGCACGGCCGGGTCACCGCGGGCAACGCCTCCGGCATCAACGACGGCGCCACCGGCTGCGTCATGGCCGCCGCCGACGTCGCGGAGGAGCTCGGCCTCGCGCCGAAGATGCGCCTCGTCTCGTACGCCTTCGCGGGCGTGGACCCGGAGGTGATGGGCGTCGGGCCGATCCCGTCCACCGAGCGGGCCCTGCGGCTGGCCGGGCTCTCCATCTCCGACATGGGACTGTTCGAGATCAACGAGGCGTTCGCCGTGCAGGTGCTGGCGTTCCTCGAGCACTTCGGCATCGCCGACGACGACCCCCGGGTGAACCCCTACGGCGGCGCCATCGCCTTCGGCCACCCGCTCGCCTCCTCCGGGGTGCGTCTGATGACGCAGCTCGCCCGCGAGTTCGGGGAGCGCCCCGACGTCCGCTACGGCGTGACCACGATGTGCGTGGGCCTGGGCATGGGCGGAACGGTCATCTGGGAGAACCTCGGCTGGGAGGGCGAGAAGTGACGGACAGCAAGACGGACATCACGGAGCTCTTCGCCGACGAGGTCGTCACCCGGGCGGCCGTGCGCGACGTGGAACTGCCCTACGGGGCGGGCACCATGGCACTGATCACGCTGGACAACGGCTTCGACCACACCAAGCCTTCGACGTTCGGCCCCGCCGGGCTGACCTCGCTGGGCGAGGCCCTGGACGCGGTCGCCGGGCGCGGCGACCTGGCGGCCGTGGGTGTCGTCGGCAAGCCGTTCGTCTTCGCCGTCGGCGCCGACCTCAAGGGTGCCGCGCTGGTCTCCGAGCGGGAGCAGGCGCTGCGGATCGGCAGGCTGGGGCACGACGTGTTCCGCCGCCTCGGCGAGCTGGACGTGCCCTCGTTCGCGTTCGTCAACGGCGCGGCCATGGGCGGCGGCCTGGAGGTCGCGCTGCACTGCACCTACCGGACCATCTCCTCGGGCGTGGCCGCGGTGGCGCTGCCCGAGTGCTTCCTCGGCCTGGTCCCCGGCTGGGGCGGCACCCAGCTGCTGCCCCGGCTGATCGGCCCGGCCGCGGCCGTCAAGCTGATCGTCGAGAACCCGCTCGCGCAGAACCGCATGATCAAGGGCGGGGAGGCGTTCGCGCTCGGCGTCGCCGACGCGATGTTCGAGCCCGCCGACTTCCTGGAGGAGTCGCTGCGATGGGCCGCCCAGGTGCTGCGCGGCGAGGTGACGGTCTCCCGTACCGACCACACCGGGGACGACTGGGCCAAGACGGTCGCCGACGCGCGCTTCCTGCTCGACATGAGGCTGCACGGCGCCTCCCCGGCCCCCTACCGGGCGCTGGAGCTGGTCGAGCTGGCCCGCACCGCGTCGCGCGACGAGGGGTTCGCCGCCGAGGACGAGGCTCTGGCCGACCTCCTCATGGGCGACGAGCTTCGCGCCGGCCTGTACTCCTTCGACCTGGTCCAGCGACGGGCCAAGAAGCCCGCGGGCGCCCCCGACAAGGCGCTGGCCCGCAAGGTGACCAAGGTCGGTGTCGTCGGCGCGGGCCTGATGGCCTCGCAGATGGCGCTGCTGTTCGCGCGCCGCCTGGAGGTCCCGGTCGTGCTGACCGACCTCGACCAGAACCGCCTCGACAAGGGCGTGGGATACGTCCACGCCGAGGTGGACAAGCTGCTCGGCAAGGGGCGCGTCTCCGCCGACCAGGCCAACCGGCTCAAGGCCCTGGTGACCGGCTCGCTGACCAAGGACGCCTTCGCCGACGCCGACTTCGTCATCGAGGCGGTCTTCGAGGACATGGAGGTCAAGCGGAAGGTGTTCGCCGAGGTGGAGGAGGTCGTCTCCGCCGAGTGCGTGCTCGCCACGAACACCTCCTCGCTGTCGCTGACCGAGATGGCCTCGGGGCTGCGTCACCCGGAGCGTGTCGTGGGCTTCCACTTCTTCAACCCGGTCGCGGTGATGCCGCTGCTGGAGATCGTACGGGGAGCGAAGACCGACGACGCGACGCTCGCCACGGCCTTCTCCGTCGGCCGGTCGCTGAAGAAGTCGTCCGTGCTGGTCAAGGACGCGCCCGCGTTCGTGGTCAACCGCCTGCTGACGCGCTTCATGGGCGAGGTCATCGGCGCCGTCGACGAGGGCACCCCGCTTGAGGTCGCCGACCACGCGCTGGACGGGCTGGGCCTGCCGATGACCCCGTTCGCGCTGCTGCAACTCGTCGGCCCCGCCGTGGCGCTGCACGTCGCCGAGACGATGCACGAGGCCTTCCCCGCCCGTTACGGGGTGTCGGAGAACCTCGCCCGGCTCGTCGCGGCGGGCAAGCCCGGCGTCTACGCGCCGGACTTCTCGCTGGACCCCGAGGCGGTCGCCCTCTTCGGTGGCGGCACCTCCCCGTCGACGGCGGAGGAGGTGCGGCTGCGGGCGCTGCGGGCGCTGGCCGAGGAGATCCGTCTCATGCTCCAGGAGGGCGTGGTCTCTGCTCCCCAGGACATCGACCTGTGCATGATCCTCGGCGCGGGCTGGCCGTTCCACCTGGGCGGCGTCACCCCGTACCTGGACCGGACGGGCATCGCCGAACCGCGCTTCCTGCCGCCGGGCGTCGCCTCGGTCCCCGCCTGACGTCTCCCTCTCTCGGCCCCTTCCTTCGGGAACGGAAGGGGCCGAGAGAGGGAGGTCACCGCGAGCGCTCCGACAGCCTGCTGTGCCGGTAGCCGTACCCGAAGTAGAGCAGGATCCCGAGCAGCATCCACGCCACGAACCTGAGCCAGGTCTCCACGGGGAGGTTGAGCATCAGGTAGACGCAGGCGAGCACCGACAGGACGGGAACCACCGGAACCAGCGGGGTGCGGAAGGAACGCGGCAGGTCGGGACGGGTGCGGCGGAGGATGACCACCGCGATCGAGACCACCACGAACGCGAAGAGCGTGCCGATGTTGACCAACTCGGCGATGGTGGACAGCGGCACCAGCCCGGCCAGGGCCGCGACGACGACACCCATCATGATGGTGATGACGTACGGGGTCCGATATTTGGGGTGCACCTTGGCCAGCCCGCCCGGCAGCAGGTGGTCGCGGCACATGGCGAACATCACCCGCGACATGCCCATCATGAGGATCATCACGACCGTCGTGAGGCCGGCCAGCGCGCCGACGCTGATCAGCGACGCGGCCCACGTCTGGCCGACCGCCTTGAACGCGTCGGCGAGCGGCGCCGCCTCGCTGAGTTGGCCGTAGGGCTGCATTCCGACGACGACCAGGGAGACCACGACGTACAGCGCCGTGCAGATGGCGAGCGAGGACAGGATGCCGATGGGCAGGTCCCGCTGCGGGTTGCGCGTCTCCTCCGCCGCGGTGGCGACCACGTCGAAGCCGATGTAGGCGAAGAACACGATGGCCGCTGCGCTGAAGATGCCCAGCACCCCGTACGCCACCGGGCTGATCCCGAACAGCACCTGGATCAGCGGCGCGGACAGGCCCTCCACGGCCGGGGTCGACTTCGACGGCGGGACGAACGGCGAGTAGTTGGCGCCCCTGACGAAGAACAACCCCGCCACGACGACCAGCAGGATCACCGCGAGCTTGATCGTGACGATGATCAGGTTTAACCGGGACGACAGCTTGATCCCGACGACCAGGATCGCGGTGAGAACCAGCACGATCAGCGCGGCGGGCAGGTTGAACGCCGCCCCCTCCCCCGCGATCGTCTCCGGCAGTGTTATCCCCAGGGACGCCAGCAGCGAGGTGAGGTATCCCGACCAGCCGACCGCGACGACCGCGGCGCCGAGCATCATCTCCAGCGTGAGGTCCCAGCCGATGATCCAGGCGGGGAACTCACCGAGGGTGGCGAACGCGAAGGTGTAGGCGGACCCGGCCACCGGGACGGTGGAGGCGAACTCGGCGTAGCAGAGGGCCGCCAGCGCGCAGACGATGCCCGCGACCACGAAGGACAGGGCCACCGCGGGCCCTGCCATCTCCCTGGCGACCCGGCCGGTGAGTACGAAGATGCCGGTGCCGATGACGACGCCGATGCCGAAGACGGTGAGGTCCAGCGCGCTGAGATCCTTGCGCAACCGGTGTTCCGGCGCCTCGGTGTCCGAGATCGACTGCTCCACCGACTTGACGCGCAAGACCCCCATGGCCCCTCCTCGACCGCCGGTTCTGTGTCGCAGGTCACATGCCCATTGGATCGGCGGCCGAACGGCGAACTTAAAGTTGTTTGAAAGTCGGGGTTGTCTAGGGGAAGGCCCCCGATGCCGTCCGCCGCTCCCGACCGCGATTCTGGGGACATGCTCCTGGACATGCTGCAGTCGTCGTCTCCGTACCTGGTCGGCTCGATACTCCTCGCGGTGCTGGCGGTGGCGGGCTCGCTGATACCCGGGGTCGCGGCGGTCCTCGTGGCGGGGGCGGCGCTGGCGGGTCCGTGGGAGATCGCGGCGGTGGCGGTCGCCGGGTGCGCCGGGTACGCCCTGTACGCCACCGGCGGCTGGCTCGTCGGCCGCCGGTACGGATCGCGGCTGCGCCTGAGCGGCGTCGGACGCAGAATCGGCGAGCGGCGCTGGTCGCGGGCCGAGCGGCTGGCCACGGGCACCGGCGCCGGCAACGGCCCGGCCCTGGCGGCCGCCCCCTTCCTGCCTGTGGCCGGCTCGCTCACCCCGATCGTCGCCGGGGCCCTGAGCGTGCCGTACGTGCGCTTCATCCGCTGGACCCTCGCGGGCGGCGCGGCCTGGGTGACCGTCTACCTGTGGCTGGGCTCCCTCGCGGGTGAGGCCCTGCAGCAGAACCGGCACCTGCTGGTGCCGATCCTCGTGTGCGTGGCGGTCGTGGTCGCAGGCCTCGTCGTGATCAATCACCGTACCCGCCCGACGCTCGAGGCGGCGGGCGCGGGTGACGCCGACGGCTCGGGTCACACGGCCGGCTCCGGCGACGCGAGCGAGAGGATCCCCGGTTGACCCGGATCGGCGCGGGCTACCCGGGCCCGCGCGAACGAAAGGGGCCGCGCGGTCGGGGGTACCGCGCGAACGAAAGGGGCCGCGCGGTCGGGGGTACCGCGCGGACGGAAGGGACGCGATTCAGCGGCTCGGGTGGTTCTCCAGGTCCGCGGAGCGCTTCGCGATCGCCTCGGTGATCTGACGGGCGATGTCCTGCGAGGTCAGGCCGATCTCGCTGAGGATCTTCGGGCGCTTGGCGTGGTCGAGGAAGCGCTGCGGGATGCCGTACGTGCGGACCGGGACGTCCACGTCGGCGTCGCGCAGCATGCGGGCGACCGCGTCGCCGACCGCGCCGACCCGGCCGTTGTCCTCGACCACCACGACCAGCTTGTGAGCGCGGGCGGCCGGCACCAGGGCCTCGTCCAACGGCTTGACCCAGCGCGGGTCGACCACCGTGGCGGAGATGCCCTGGGCGTCGAGGAGGTCGGCGGCCTCCAGGCACAGCTCGGCCATCGGCCCCACGGACACGAGCAGCACGTCGGGGTCGCCCGCGCGCAGCACGTCCATCTCGCCGAGGCGTCCGACCGCCTCGGTCTCGGTGGCCACCGCCCCCTTGGGGTAGCGCACAACGCTCGGGCCGTCGTCGATCTCCACGGCCTCGGCCAGCAGCTCGCGCAGGCGGGGCTCGTCGCGGGGGACGGCGACCGACAGGCCCGGGACGACCTGCAGGATCGACAGGTCCCACATGCCGTTGTGGCTGGCGCCGTCGTCGCCGGTGACGCCCGCCCGGTCGAGCACGACCGTGACCGGGAGCCGATGCAGGGCGACGTCCATCAGGAGCTGGTCGAAGGCCCGGTTGAGGAAGGTGGCGTAGACGGCCACCACCGGGTGCAGACCGCCGAGCGCCAGACCGGCGGCGCTGGTCAGGGCGTGCTGCTCGGCGATACCGACGTCGTAGAGACGGTCGGGGTAGGCCTCGGAGAACGGGATGAGGCCGGTGGGGCCGAGCATCGCGGCGGTGATCGCCACGATGTCGCGCCGCTCGGCGCCCAGGCGCACCATCTCCTGGCCGAAGACGTTGGTCCAGCCGTGCGGCTTCGGCTTCTCCTCACCGGTGAGCGGGTCGAAGACACCCGGCGAGTGGAAGCAGTCCTCGTCGTGGTTCTCCGCCGGGGAGTAGCCGAAGCCCTTCTTGGTGAGCACGTGCACGATGACCGGGCGGCGGAAGTCGCGGGCCCTGCGCAGTGCGGACTCCACGGCCTGCTCGTCGTGGCCGTCGACGAGGCCGATGTACTTCAGGCCGAGGTCCTCGAACATGACCTGCGGGGCGAGGACGTCCTTGAGACCCTTCTTGACGCCGTGCAGGGCGTCGTAGACGGGGGCGCCGACCACGGGGACCCTCGTCAGGTTGCCCTTGACGAACTCGAGCACGTCCTCGTAGCGCTGGTCGGTGCGCAGGGAGGCCAGGTGCGAGGCGAGTCCGCCGATGGTCGGCGAGTAGGAGCGGCCGTTGTCGTTGACCACGATGATCAGCGGCAGGTCCTTGCGCGCCGCGATGTTGTTGAGCGCCTCCCAGGCCATGCCGCCGGTGAGCGCCCCGTCCCCGATCACCGCGACGACCGTGCGGTCGACCTCGCCACGCAGCCGGTACGCCTTGGCCAGGCCGTCGGCGTACGACAGCGCGGTCGAGGCGTGGGAGTTCTCGATGATGTCGTGCTCGGACTCGGCCTGGCTCGGGTAACCCGACAGGCCGCCCTCCTGGCGAAGCGTGTCGAACTGCCCTGCCCGGCCGGTGAGCATCTTGTGGACGTACGCCTGGTGACCGGTGTCCCACAGGATGCGGTCGTGCGGCGAGTCGAAGACCCGGTGCATCGCGATCGTCAGCTCGACGACGCCGAGGTTGGGACCGAGGTGGCCGCCGCTGCGGGCGGTGGAGGCGATCAGGAGGTCCCTGATCTCGGCGGCGAGGACCGGTAGCTCGTCCGCCGCCAGGCGCTTGAGGTCCCCTGGCCCCTTGACCGACTCCAGAAGATTTCCAGGCTGCCCGGTCCGCTCGCTCACGGAATCATCCCCTCTGTCCAGTCAACGTCACGACGAGTCTAGTTGCGATGGGGGACGCACCCCCCAGGAGCGGCGATTCTGCACGTTTTATCCACAGTTGCAATAACCTTTGCCTCACCATGAAAACTCTCCCCTTTAGGCAACTATCATCGCTTGTTGCCGTCTCGTTGACGTTTGCCCTGGTGATGACCCTGGATACAGCCGGCGCCTCCGCCTCGTCGGCCACCGCGACCTTGACCTCGCAGCAGGTCGCGCCGACCGCCGAGACGGCACTGGGCACGGCCACCTCCGCGGGGAGGCAGGCGCCTCCGCGCGGCCGGGCCGCCGCGACGGCGAGCCCTCTTTACCGCACCGGCACCCTGCCCACGATGCGTTGCCAGGCCGGACAGATCCGCGCGGGGAGCGCGGCCTCCTACCGGACCTTCGTCACCAAGACGGTTCGCTGTCTGAACCGGGCCTGGAAGACCCAGTTCAGGAAGACCAACCTGTCGTTCTCCCACCCCAACCTGCGTTTCTCCTCCACCACCAAGGTGACCACCCCCTGTGGTCGGTGGCCCAGCAGCGCCGGAGGGATGTACTGCTCCAGCAACCGCACCATCTACATCGGTGTCACGCGTGAGGTCCTGAAGAACCCCTTCGTGCCCAACCACGCCCAGTTCATCGCCCACGAGTACGGCCACCACGTGCAACACCTCGCGGGGATCATCAACTACTACAGCAGCAGCATCTGGCGGGCCTCCTCGTCCACCAAGCTCGCCTTCTCCCGCCGCCTCGAACTGCAGGCCGACTGCCTCGGCTCCGCCTTCCTGCGTCAGGCCGCCGACGACCTGCCGGTCGATCCGGCGCACTGGGACGCGATGGTCAGCTGGGTCAGCGCCAACGGGCACAAGAACTGGCCCAAGAACGACCACGGCAAGGGCCGCAGCCAGGCCTACTGGATGGAGCGCGGCTTCAACGCGGGCTCTCCTTCCGCCTGCAACACCTGGTCGGCCCCGACCGGCCGCGTCGCCTGACCCCGGCACACCCCGCACCACCTGATCTTCAGCGCCTCCCACACCTCTGATCCTCGGCACGAACCCCGCGATATGCGGCCACGCTTTCCAAGCGTGGCCGCATATCGGCTTTACCCCCTCTTGAACCTTCCCTAGGGTTGGGAATCATGCGCATCCCCCTTATCGCACTGCTCTCCGGCGTGCTCGTGAGCACGCTGCTCGCCGGTACGGCGGGCGCGGAGATCAGCGGCGGGCGGCTCGCGCCCGTGCCCACGGGCAAGGCCGCCCTGACCGCCAACCCGATCTACAAGACGGGCAAGCTCGAACCGGATGCCTGCCCTGAGCAGCCGGTCTACAACGACGACCGGGAGAGCGCGGAGATCTATCTCGACTTCGCCCTGGACTGCCTCAACGAGGGCTGGTAGTACCAGTTCGCCAAGGTGAGACTGCCCTTCTCCAAGCCCAGGTTCGCGGTCACCTCGCGCATCGGCGTCCCGACCGGCTGCGGCAAGTTCCCCAAGGACGCCCAGGCGGTCTACTGCCCGGTGAACAAGAAGATCACCTTCTACCTCAACAAGGAGATCCTCTCCCAGGCGACCGAGCTGTTCCTGCTGCAGACCCTGGCCCACGAGTACGGCCACCACGTCCAGCAGCTCTCCGGGATCATGACGGCCTTCGCCTCCCGGGACTACAAGAACGAGAAGGCGGTGCTGCGCGAGCTGCGCAAGATCGAACTCCAGGCCGAGTGCCTGAGCGGCGCCTTCATCGGCAGCATCTGGCACTCCCTGAACCGTGAGGAGTCGGACTTCAAGTACGTCCTCAGCGCCGCCTACAGCACGGCCACCCACGGGACCGCCAAGAACGTCGCCTACTGGGTGACCCGCGGTTTCGATCAGGAGACCCCCGGCTCCTGCAACACCTTCTCCGCCCCCAGGTCCAAGGTCGCCTGACCCCTCCCCTGCTTCTCGCGACCACCCGCCGCCGTTCCCGCGAACACGCGACGGGTGGTCGTTCTTTTCCACCCGGTGCAAGCCACATCCTCCCGGGGTGCGAAACCCACCCCCGCCACCGGCCGACGCGAGACAACCGCAGAACGCGAACACGGGCGGCGACGAATCCATGACAGTCAGTAGTCTGGCGACGCCGCCTGAACACCTCTCCCCGTGAGCGCCCTCCACGCCACGGAGCCAGGGCCGGTCCCCCCGCTGGTACAAGGGCAAGGAGAAAGACAAGTTGGACACGCCCGACATCCACTTGCGCGTCCTGGAGACAGACGTCGCCGCGCTCCGCGCGCAGAGCCAGGAGAGCAAGGTGATCAACGCAGGGATCCTGGATGTCCTGAAAGACCTGCGAACCGTGACCACGGAACTCTGGACGGAGATGACCGGTTTCCGCACGGAGATGACGGGCTTCCGTACAGAACTCACGGGTTTCCGCACGGAACTGGACAAGCTCCGCACCGGCCAGGACAGCCTCCGGGCGGAGATGACCGAACTCCGCACGGAAGTGAACGAACTCCGCACCGGACAGGACCCGCACCGCCGCCGGCACCCGTGGCCCCGGGTGTCGGCGGCCCGACTTCCTTGCCCACATCGGATTACACGACCGGCGCCCTACCCTTTGCGGGCGAGCAGGTGGATCTCCTGGAATTGCCGTCGGTCGGTGGGCTGAGGCTGACGCACCATCCGGCCCACCTCGGCGAGCCCGGACTCGCGCAGCATCGCGGCGAGGTGATCCGGCCACCACCGGTACGCCGGTGCGACCGAGTGGTCGAAGACCTGTGTCGGGTGAGACGGATCATCGCTCGCCGAAAAGCCGATCAGCAGGTGACCTCCGGGTGCCAGTACGCGGTGAAACTCCGCCAAGATGACGGGAAGCTCTCGCGGTGGGGTGTGGATGACGGACCACCGCGATAGTACGCCGCCCAGCACGCCGTCGGCGATGTCCAGCGCGGCCATCGAGCCCATCTCGAACCGCAGACCCGGATAGGCCTGCCGAGCCAGTTCGATCATCGCGGGAGACGCGTCGACGCCGGACACCGTCAGCCCAAGCTCATCCAGATAAGCGGTGATATGGCCGGGTCCGCACCCCAGGTCCGCGACCCGACCGTCGCCACCCGCGCTCACGACCTCGGCGAAGGCACCCAAGATCGCGCGATCCATGGGCCTGTCACGCAGTTCCTCGCGGAACAACTGCGCGTACAGGGGGGCGGCGGCATCGTAGGCCTCACGGGTGGCATCGAGGACATCGTGTTCAACCATGCCCGCGACAGTAGTTCCTGACATCGAGACAAGTCGGAAGAATCACGACACATGCTGATACGAGGCTCCCGGTTCCTGTGCTCTGTCGGCTCCTTCGCCCTGGCGGTTCCTTCGCGGAGCGCGCCCGGTTTCCCCGTGACACCGGGCGGCGACTCCCCCGCGAGGGCGCGCCGAGGCCCTCACGGGGCCCGGTGACGGTTTCCCGGCAGTTCGGATGAGACCGAAAGTTTCAGTACCGTCCTGGCGTTTCCCCGCCCCGGAAAGCGCTTGCTTGACACCTCGGACCCCGGACCCAAAGCTGCGCGGAGCGCTCCCATGGTGTGTGGGGGCGCGCATGAGCTCCCACACTCACCGGAGGGAACCAACGTGCGCCACAGAAAAGCGCTGCTGTCGGCCACGGCCGGGGTGCTGGTCGCGGGCCTCGGCCTGGGCCACCTCACCGGCCTCGCCGGCGCCGCCGTCACGGGCCCGGCCTTGAGCGTCGACCTGACCGACCAGCACGCGATCAGCCCCGATATCTACGGCATGAACTTTGCCGACGAGTCGCTCGCCCGCGACCTGCGGCTGCCGGTCCACCGCTGGGGCGGCAACGCCACAACCCGCTACAACTTCCGCAACGACACCACCAACCGGGCCTCGGACTGGTACTTCGAGAACATCCCCAACGACAACCCCAGCCCCGGCGACCTGCCGGACGGCTCGGATACGGACAGGTTCGTCGAACGGAACAAGGCGACCGGCACCCAGACCATCCTCACCGTGCCACTATCAGGCTGGGTGGCCAAGGAACGGGCCAAGGCGTGCGGGTTCAGCGTCGCCAAGTACGGCGAACAGCAGTCCGTCGACCCGTGGGCCACCGACTGCGGCGACGGCAAGAAGCCCGACGGCACGCTGATCACCGGAAACGACCCGAAGGACACCAGCGTCGAGGTCGGCCCGCAGTACGTCAAGGACTGGATCGCCCACCTCAAGGGCAGGTACGGCTCCGCCACCACCGGCGGGGTGAAGTACTACAACCTCGACAACGAGCCCGACCTGTGGCACTCCACCCACCGGGACGTGCGCCCCACGGGACTGGGCTACGACGAGCTGCGCGACCGCACCTACGAGTACGCCGCCGCGATCAAGGAGGCCGATCCGGGCGCCAAGACCCTCGGCCCCGTCGGCTGGGGCCTGAACTCGATCTTCTACTCCGGCCTCGACCAGGACACCTGCAGCAGGACGGGCTGCTGGAACAACCCACCCGACCGGGCGGCACATGGCGGCGTCCAGCTGGGCCCGTGGTACCTGCAGCAGATGAGGGCCTACGAGCAGGAGCACGGCACGCGCATCCTCGACTACTTCGACATCCACATCTACCCGCAGCAGGCCGGCGTGCACAACCAGGACGCCGGTGACGCCGCCACCCAGGAGCGCCGGCTGCGCTCCACCCGGCAGCTGTGGGACCCGGCCTACGTCGACGAGAGCTGGATCAACCAGCCGGTGCGGATGATCCCCCGGATGCGCGAGCTGACCGACCAGCACTACCCGGGCACCAAGGTCGCCATAACCGAGTACAGCTGGGGCGCCTACGGCCACATCAACGGCGCACTGGCCCAGGCCGACATCCTGGGCATCTTCGGCCGCGAGCGTCTCGATCTGGCCACGCTGTGGACGGCGCCCGAGCCCACCGAACCGGTGGCGCACGCCTTCCGGATGTACCGCAACTACGACGGCGAGGGCGGCGCGTTCGGAGAGACCTCGGTCAGGGCGGCCAGCGCCGACCAGGACAGGCTGGCCGTCTACGCCGCCGAGCGCGCTTCCGACGAGGCGCTCACCCTCGTCGTGGTCAACAAGACCGGCGAGGAGCTGACCAGCGACGTCGCGATCGCCGGCCGCACCGGCTCGTCGAACGCCCAGGTCTACCGTTACGGCGCCGCCAACCTGACGGCCATCGAGCGGGCCGCCGACCAGCCCGTGGGCGCGGACGGCTTCACCGGCACCTTCCCGGCCAACTCCATCACCACCGTCGTCATCCCGCCGGGCGGCACCGACCCCGACCCCACGCCCACCCCGACCCCAACCGCGACCCCCACGATCACCCCGACCCCCTCGGCCTCCTGCAATGTCACCTACACCGTCGTCAACCAGTGGCAGGGCGGCTTCCAGGGCGGTGTGAAGATCACCAACCTGGGCACCACCCCGGTCAGTGGCTGGAAGGTCGGCTGGACCTTCGCAGGAGGCCAGCGGATCACCCAGTCCTGGAACGGCACCCACGCCCAGAACGGCGCGGCCGTCACCGTCACCAACACCTCCTGGAACGGCACCCTCGCCGCGGGCGGCGGCAGCGCCGAGTTCGGCTTCCTGTCGAGCCTGACCGGCACCGCCAACGACAGACCCACCGCCTTCACCCTCAACGGCACCCCCTGCTCCACCGCCTGACCAGCTAGTCCTCCGCGCAAAGGATCCGTCGGCCGATCTCGCGTCGATCATGGCGGAATGGCGGAATCCAGGGGTTTCACCGTCATTTCGTCATGATCGACAGAAGGAGTACCTCCACGGGGGCGCTTCTTTCCTCCGGGTGCGAAACGCGGGATCCCCGGGCCGCGCAGGCTCTCCCCATGCCGACCCGCGAGCGGGAGATGCGCGAGCCTCTTGCACTTGGGCTTCGCCTTCTTGGCGGCCTTCTTGACGGTATTGGCGGTCTTCTTGTCCGAGGCCGTCGTAGGCGAAGATCCCGGTTCCGGCGCGGGTCCGGTTGCCGAGGTGTCCCACTCGTAGGTGGTGACGTTCGATCGAAGAGGGGAAACCGCGCGGGGTCAGGAGCCGGTGCGGGCGAGGACTTCGAGGGGGTCGGCGAGGACCTGGGAGAAGGCCAGTTCGGCGGCGCCGACGAGAGTGGCGTCATCGCCGAGGGCCGAGGTGCGCAGGCGCAGCTGCTCACGGCACGGAGGCAGGGCGTCGAGGGCGAGGCGGCTGCGGACCTGTGCGGCGGAGCCGAGGTAGATCTCCCTGAGCGTGCCCCCGAAGACGACCATGTCGGGGTTGAACAGGTTGACGAGGTTGGAGACGCCCAGGCCGAGCCAGTCGCCGACGCGGCTCAGCGCCGCCTGCGCGACGACGTCTCCGCGGTCGGCGGCGTCGACCGCGGCGCGGACGGCGTCCCTGCCGACCTGGGAGCCGAAGCGGCCGGCGGCCTCCAGAAAGGCACGCTCTCCGACCTCCGCCTCCAGGCACCCGTGCGAGCCGCACCCGCAGAGACGGCCCTTGTCGGGGTTGACGATCATGTGTCCGACCTCGCCGCCGAAACCCAGGTGACCGCCGAGCAGCTGACCGTTGACGATCACTCCCCCGCCGATTCCGACGTCACCGTGAAGGTAGACGAGGTCGCGGCAGCCGACACCGACGCCTCGGGTCTGTTCGGCGAGGGCGGCGAGGTTGGCGTCGTTGCCGACGGTGACCGGCAGGCCGAGGGCGAGCCGGCGGGCCATCTCGTCGGCGAACGGCACGTCGTCCACGGTGACCATGTTGGGGCCGAACCTGACGACCCCGTCGCCGCGGCCCACTCCCCCGGAGAACGCCGCCGCCACCCCGACGCACACCGTGTCCGGCCGTGTCCTGCGGTGCATCTGCCGGGCGAAGGCGGCGAGCGGAGCGACGATCTCCTCAAGGGAGAAGTCCCCGCGTCGCCGTACCGTCTCGCGGCGGTCGAGGATGGTGCCGCCCAGACCGACGCGGGCGGCGACCAGCCGGTCGACGCCCACGTCGAAGGCGAACACGTAGACCCGCGCCGACTCGGGGCGGACCACCAGGGACGGACGTCCCGCCCTGCCCGTCTCCCTGGGGAGCTCCTCCCTGACCAGCCCGGCGGCGGTCAGATCGGCGGTGAGGGCCATGATGGTGCTGCGGTTGAGACCCATCCGGTTGGTGAGTTCCGCACGCGAGGTGGGCCCGCTCAGATGGACGTGCCGGAGCAGGGCCCCAAGGTTGTGACGCCTGATCTCCTCTTGGGAGGGACCTGCCCGCATGGCGTGGTGTTCCTTCGGTTAATCGGAGTCGCTGGTCACCTTAGGCCGGTGGCGGCCGCCCGCTTGCGGGACAGGGCGTCCACCACGGCGGCGAGCAACAGGACCGAACCGGTCACCATGAACTTCACACCGGAGCTGTAGCCCATCAGGCCCATACCGTTCTCGATGACCGCGACCACGGCACCGCCGAGGATGGCGTCCAGCACCCGGCCCTTGCCGCCGAACAGGCTGGTGCCGCCGATGACGGCGGCGCCGACAGCGTAGAGCAGCACGTTGCTGCCGCCGGTGTTGGGGTCGACGGAACTGGCCCGCGAGGCGGCGATGACGCCGCCGACCGCGGCCATGGAGGAACAGATCATGAAGGCGCTGATCTTCATCCGGTCGACGTTGATACCCGCCCGGCGCGCGGCCTCGGCGTTACCGCCGACCGCGTACAGATGCCGGCCGTACGCCGTGCGGCGGAGCACGAACGTCAGGACCAGCAGCAGGACCACGATGATGGGGACCACGAGCGGCATGCCCGCCAGGGAGACGACGGCGACGTTGCGACTGCGCTCGATGTTGAGGAAGTAGACGGCGAGACCGCCGAGCAGCGCGAGGGCGCCGACCCTCACCGCGATCAGCGAGATCGGGTCGGAGGTCAACCCTCGGGCGGCACGCTTCTGGGAGCGCACCAGTTGGAGTCCGGCGTAGGCGGCGACGCCCACGGCCAGCAGGATCCAGCCCAGCGTGGGCGGCAGGTTCTTGTTCGCGATCGAGAGGATGGTCTCGTCGCGGATGGCGATGATGGTGCCGCCCTTGACAAGCAGCAGGACCAGTCCCTGGAAGGCGAGGAAGGCCGCGAGCGTCACCACGAACGACGGGATGCCGAGTTTCGCGACGATGGAGCCGATCGTGGTGCCGATCACCACACCGGTGAGGATCGCCGCGCCCACCGCCACGTACCAGGGCAGCCCCTGGCTACTGAGCATGATCGCGAGCACCGCGGCGCAGACCCCGCTGGCGAAGCCCGCCGACAGGTCGATCTCACCGAGGAGCAGCACGAACACCAGGCCCATGGCGATCACGGTGACCGCGGCACCCTGGGTGAACAGGTTGGCGAAGTTTCCCGCGGTCAGGAAGGCGGGGCGCAGGATGGCGAAGACCGTGCAGAGCACCACGAGGCCGAACACCGCGGGCAGCGCGCCCATGTCGCCCCCGCGCACCCTTTCGGCGTAGCCGCGGACGTTGCTTCTGATCGAGGGTGCCTCGTGTACGGTCTTCTGCGAGATCGTGGCGGTCATACGGTGACTCCGTTGGTGAGGCCGAGGTCCCCGCTGCGGCCAGAGGTGATCAGTTCGACGACCTGCGCGTGAGTCACGTCCGAGGTCTTGACCTGGGCCGCCATCCGGCCGAGGTAGAGGGTGGCGATCCGGTCGGACACGGCGAAGACGTCGTTCATGTTGTGGGAGATGAGTACGACGGCCAGGCCCTGGTCGGCCAGGCGCCGGACCAGTTCCAGCACCTGCGCCGTCTGGGCGACACCGAGGGCGGCGGTCGGCTCGTCGAGGATGACGACCTTGCTGTTCCACAGCACGGCCTTGGCGATCGCCACCGTCTGACGCTGGCCGCCGGACAGGCTGGCGACGAGCTGGCGGATGGACTTGACGGTCCTGACCGACAGGCTCTCCAGGGTCTTGGCCGCCATCTCCTCCATCGTGTCCTCGTCGAGGACGATGCCGCGCTTGTGCTCGCGGCCGAGGAACATGTTCTGGACGATGTCGAGGTTGTCGCAGAGCGCGAGGTCCTGGTAGACGATCTCGATGCCCAGTTCGGCCGCGTCACGCGGGCTGCCGATCTGGATCGGCTTGCCGTCGAAGAAGTACTCACCGGAGTCGATCGGGTGGATGCCGCCGACGCACTTGACGAGAGTGGACTTTCCTGCGCCGTTGTCGCCGACCAGCGCGGTCACCTCTCCGGCGTACGCGGAGAGGGAGACGTCGTGCAGGACCTGTACGGGACCGAAACTCTTGTCGATCCCGCGGAGTTCCAGTGCGGGGGTCATGGGGTTGTGCTCCCTGTGTTCATTTCGCGCGGCGAAGTTCGCGCGGGTCGGGCGCCTGCGAGCGGCGCCCCGCCCTGTCGCCGTCGCCGGGAGACGCTTCGCATGCCGCGTCTTTTCGGTGTCACAGGGTGGGGGGGTGCCGCGGTCGAGCGCGAAGGTGCGGCCGGCCGGAGGACGACCGGCCGCACCCTCCATGCCCTACTGGATTCCGGCCTCGGTGCACTTGGCGGCGAAGTCGCCGGTGCACAGCTCGTCCTTGGTCACGAAGCCGTCGGCGACGACGTCCTTGACGCTGTCGAAGAAGATCGGCTGCGGGTCGAGGAGGACGGCGGGCACGTCGGCGCCGCTCTCGGTGTCCTTGACCGAGCCGGTCGCCGCGGGCTTCTCACCCTTGGCCAGGCCGATGGCGAGCTCGGCCGCCGCGTCGGCCTCCTTCTTGATCGCCTTGTAGACCGTCATGCACTGGTCACCGGCGAGGATGTTCTGCAGGCCCTGCACGGTGGCGTCCTGGCCGGTGACCGGGACCTTGCCGTTCAGGTTGTTCTTCTTGAGTACCGAGATGGCGGCGTTGCCGAGACCGTCGTTGGCGGCGAGGACGCCGGCGATCTTCGGCTGCTCGGTGAGCATCTGCTCGAAGATCGTGCCCGCCTGGGCGTTGTCCCAGTCGGGGACCGACTGGTCGGGACCCTTGACGTAGTCACCCGAGTCGTACTTGGGCTTGAGCACGCCGTCGTAGCCGTTCTTGAACAGCGTGGCGTTGTTGTCGGTCGGCGAGCCGTTGAGCTCGGCGACGATCGGCTTCTCGGCCTTCTTGTCGGTCAGGCACTTCACCAGGCCCTCACCCTGCAGGGTGCCGACCTTGGTGTTGTCGAAGCTGACGTAGTACTGGGCGCCGCCGTTGAGGGTGAGGCGGTCGTAGTCGATCGTGGCCACGCCCTGCGCCTTGGCCTTGTCGAGCACGGCCTTGCCGGTGCCGCTGTCAAGGTTGACGATCATCAGGACCGTGGCCCCGTTGGTGATCATCTGGTCGGCGATGGTCTGGAACTGGTTCTTGTCGCCCTGGGCGTTCTGGATGTCGTAGGCGACACCCGCGGCCTTGAAGGCCTCCTCCAGGTACTTGCGGTCCGCGGTCTCCCAGCGGGCGGAGGACTTGCTGTCAGGAAGGATGACGCCGACCTTTCCCTCGGCGGCGGGCGCCGTGCTCTCCGCAGGGGCGGCGCTGGTGTCGGGGCTGTCGCTCCCGCAAGCGGTGAGGCCGAGGGTCATCGCCGCGGCGGCGGCGGTAAGGCTGAGGATCCCCTTGCGCATGGTGCACGGGTCCTTTCTTCTCTTCGAAAGACGGGGGGTACGGACGGGCGGCATGCCGAATTCGCGGGTACGGCTGTGCCGGGTCTCGGCTCACCATTCCGTTGAATGTTGTTTGCGGCAACGTATTCCGCCGTTGGCCTGGAGCGCCAGACCTTCCAGAGGTAAAGTTTGTTGTGGCCGGTAACAATCCAGAAACGCACCCTTAACCGTCTCGGGACCGTGTGCGACCCGCCAAGCCAGAGATCACCTGACCACGATCGTTGCCGTCAAACCGCGCCGGGTCGCGCCGTGGCCCGCGACGGAGAACACCCCCACGGTTCACGCGTAACGGCCGCGAAGGCACTTGATCGTCTGTGCTTGCCGCGGATCGCGTTCGCGGCTCGCCCGTCGGTTCGGTCGGCTCGGGTGAGCAAAGGAGCCGAGGTCTGCCGGAGATCGTCCGAGGCGGCTCTCCTGGCGACGGCGGTACTCACCGCCCTGCCCGCACGCCTGGCGGCCCGCCGGCCCGTGGCGCGGTCGCTCAGCACGGAAACGGCATGACCGGCCCCGCTCAGCAGTGGAACCCCTCAAAAAAAGCACGGAACCGCCCGGCGGGATGGTGTCCCGCCGGACGGTTCTCGTCCGGGGTGTGCCCCCGAGCGGGCGAGGCCGGCGTGCGGCCCCGCCCCCCTGCTCAGCTCTTGGCGAGCAGGGAGCGCAGGACGTACTGCATGATGCCCCCGTGCCGGTAGTAGTCGGCCTCTCCGGGAGTGTCGATGCGCACGATCGCCTGGAACTCCTTGTCGTCGGCCCTCACCGTCACGGTCTGCGGAACGCCACCCTCGTTGAGTGCCTCGACGCCGATGACGTCGAAGGTCTCCTCGCCGGTCAGGCCCAGCGAACTCGCCGTCTCCCCTTCGGGGAACTGCAGCGGCAGCACGCCCATGCCGATCAGGTTGGAGCGGTGGATGCGCTCGTAGGACTCCGCGATGACGGCGCGGACGCCGAGCAGGGCGGTGCCCTTCGCCGCCCAGTCGCGCGAGGAGCCCGAGCCGTACTCCTTGCCCGCGAGGACGACGAGCGGGATGCCTGCGGCCTGGTAGTTGGCCGAGGCGTCGTAGATGAAGGACTGCGGACCGCCCGGGGCGGTGAAGTCGCGGGTGTAGCCGCCCTCCACGCCGTCGAGCAGCAGGTTCTTCAGCCGGATGTTCGCGAAGGTGCCGCGGATCATGACCTCGTGGTTGCCGCGGCGCGAGCCGTAGGAGTTGAAGTCCTTGACCCCGACGCCGTGTTCCTTCAGGTAGTCGGCGGCGGGGGTGCCGACCTTGATCGCGCCCGCCGGGGAGATGTGGTCGGTGGTGACCGAGTCGCCCAGCTTCGCGAGCACCCGGGCGGCGGAGATGTCGGTCACCGGCTCCGGCTTGGGCGGCATGCCCTCGAAGTAGGGGGCCTTGCGGACGTAGGTCGAGTCCGGGTCCCACTCGAAGGTGTTGCCGGTCGGGATCGGCAGCGAGCGCCAGGTCTCGTCGCCCTTGAACACGTCGGCGTAGTCGTGCAGGAACATCTCCTGGTCGATCGAGGAGGCGACGACCGCCGCGATCTCCTCGGGCGCCGGCCAGATGTCGGCGAGGAACACCGGCTCGCCGTCCGAGCCCACACCCAGCGGCTCGTTGTTCAGGTCGAGGTCCATGGTGCCCGCGAGGGCGTAGGCGACGACCAGCGGCGGCGAGGCCAGGTAGTTCATCTTGACGTCGGGGTTGATCCGGCCCTCGAAGTTGCGGTTGCCCGACAGCACGGCGGTGACCGCGAGGTCGTTGTCCTGGATCGCGGCGGAGATCTCCTCCTGCAGCGGGCCCGAGTTGCCGATGCAGGTGGTGCAGCCGTAGCCGACGAGGTTGAAACCGATCTTGTCGAGGTACGGCTGCAGGCCGGAGCGCTCGAAGTAGCCGGTGACGACCTGCGAGCCGGGGGCAAGGGAGGTCTTGACCCACGGCTTGCGGGTCAGGCCCTTCTCGACCGCGTTCCTGGCGAGCAGTGCGGCCCCCATCATGACGTATGGGTTGGAGGTATTGGTGCAGCTGGTGATGGCGGCGATCGTCACCACGCCGTGGTCGATCTCGAAGTCGGTGCCGTCGGCGAGGGTGACCCGCACCACCTTGTGCGGCCGGTCTCCGTTGAGCTCGGCCGGGTTCGGCTTGTCGCCGTTGCTCTGGTGGGAGACGGCCGGGGGGTCGGAGGCGGGGAACGACTCGCCGGACGCCTCGTCGAGCGGGCCCTGGACGCTCGACACGTAGTCCTTGACGGCCGCGCGCCAGGCGCTCTTGGCGTCCGACAGCGCGATGCGGTCCTGGGGGCGCTTGGGGCCGGCGATCGACGGGACGACCGTGGACAGGTCAAGCTCGATGTACTCGGAGAAGACCGGCTCGGTGGCCTCGGGGTCGAGCCACATGCCCTGGGCCTTGGCGTAGGCCTCGACGAGGGCGACCTGCTCGGCGGAGCGGCCGGTCAGCGTGAGGTAGTCGGTCGTCTGGCCGTCGATCGGGAAGATCGCGCAGGTCGAGCCGAACTCGGGGCTCATGTTGCCGATCGTGGCCCTGTTGGCCAGCGGCACGCTGGAGACTCCGTCGCCGTAGAACTCCACGAACTTGCCGACGACACCGTGCTTGCGGAGCATCTCGGTGATCGTGAGGACCAGGTCGGTGGCGGTGGCTCCGGCGGGAAGCTTGCCGGTCAGCTTGAAACCGACCACGCGCGGGATGAGCATGGAGATCGGCTGGCCGAGCATCGCGGCCTCGGCCTCGATGCCGCCGACGCCCCAGCCCAGGACGCCGATGCCGTTCTCCATGGTGGTGTGGGAGTCGGTGCCGACGCAGGTGTCGGGGTATGCGGCCAGCACGGTCCTGCCGTCGATCTCGACGCTTCGCGTCATCACGACCCGGGCGAGGTGCTCGATGTTGACCTGGTGCACGATGCCGGTGCCCGGCGGGACGACCTTGAACTCGTCGAAGGCGGTCTGGCCCCAGCGCAGGAACTGGTAGCGCTCGCGGTTGCGCTCGTACTCCCGTTCGACGTTGCGCTGGAAGGAGTCGGCCCCGCCGAAGAAGTCGACGATGACCGAGTGGTCGATGACCATCTCGGCCGGGGCGAGCGGGTTGATCCTGGCCGGGTCGCCGCCCAGGTCGCGGACGGCCTCGCGCATGGTGGCCAGGTCGACGACGCACGGGACGCCGGTGAAGTCCTGCATGATCACGCGGGCCGGCGTGAACTGGATCTCCACGTTCGGGTTCGCCTTCGGGTCCCACTGGCCGATCGCGCGGATGTGGTCGGCGGTGATGTTCGCGCCGTCCTCCGTGCGGAGAAGGTTCTCCAGAAGGATCTTCAGGCTGTACGGGAGACGCCCCGAGCCCTCCACGGCGTCCAGCCGGTAGATCTCGTATTCCGCGTCACCGACGCGGAGCGTGTCACGGCTGCCAAAGCTGTTCGCGGACACGGTTCGCCTCCCTCATCACCTGATGTCTGCCGCGCCGGCACATAGGGCGCGATTGAATCCTGCCGCACCGCCTGAGCGCCCCGAACTGTTAGGTCTGCCTAACTTCCAGGTCACCGACAGGCCGCGACAAATGTCTCGATATCAAGATATCCCTCCGGGTATCTCGACATCAAATTACCCCCCAGTATGATCACTGTGGAGCGAGCCGGAGGTACAGCAGCCCGAGAACGACGACGGAAAGTACCGGAGCGAGAAACTTCTGCTCGAAGGCACGCCCCGTCTTGATGCCGATCTTCCACGGCAGCAGCCACTTCTGCCGCATCGGCCAGAGCACCGGACACCCCTTCTCCGTGCAGCAGTCACCCACGACGTGGGTGAGGCATCCGATCGCGACCGCCAGCCCCAGCCAGGCGTATCCCACGTTGTCACTGCGGAACACCACGAACAGCCCGGCCGTCATACCGATGTTGAGCATCGCCGAGGCGAACTTCTTGCCCGGGATGCCGATGCCGATCGCCCGCAGTGCGAGGCCGATGAGCAGCACCACCAGGATGTCACGGCCGATCGGATAGGTGTTGGCCAGGTAGTGGGCGCCGAAACCCGCGGCGACCGCGAAGACCAGCGAGTGGGTGGCGTTGCGATGGCCACCGGCGAGCCAGGAGACCGCCTTGCTCAGCCCCCAGGTGACCGGCCCGAACGTCTGCGCGATCGTCGCACTCGGATGGTCGAGGTCCGGCAGCATCGCGGCACCGGCGCAGATGATGGCCCCGGCGACGAACTCGGCCGGGTTGAGCGCGTTCACCATGACGCCGGTCTCGATGAACCTGGACGTCTCGGTCAGCAAGGGCAGCGCGGCCAGCGCGGGCGCCACACCCAGCCAGGCGATCGCACCCGTCAGCGCATGCGTATGCCCCATCATCGGTCAAACACCCCCATCAAGATCACCTTGGGAGACTGTACGTCAAAGCCTCCTCCAGATGGAGGACCGTGCCATTGCACACCATCGGCGTGTCGCAGGGGCGGAACGGCCCCGGCACGCGAACACTGATCGTTTTCCGCCGACTCCAGGGTCGCCCGAAGGCGACGATGGCCCGTTTCGATCTCTCCGCCCCTTCACGAAAGATGACCGCCATCCGCATCTTCCTACGAATGAGCAACGGATGGAACGGGCGAACAGTGCCTGGAACGGCGAACGGGGAGCTCGCGGTGGAGTGGTCGCCCTCATGAGGCGGGTCTCGCGCGGGGAGTCCTCCGGGGAGTCTTCACCGGAGATCGGGACGCGCACCCGGGAGGGTCGCGATGAAGCGCGGACATGCGAAAACGACAGACGGGACCGTTCCGTACCGAAAGCACCCCCCAGCCCTTCCGGTACGGAACGGATCCCGTCTACGTCCTTTGTAACGTGCAGGTCTCAGGACTTGTTCCAGAATCCGGCAAGAATTACGTGATCTGCCTCACTTCTACTTAGAGTAATCAAAAATTACTCTACGCGATCATGGATCAATGCCCCTATTTCATGACACGGGGTTGTCGTCAGAATGTTCTCGATATATCTTTGAAGCATCGAGAGCGATCAAAAGACGATCGCGGTACGGAGGTACGACATGACACCGTCGAACGCGATGGGCGGCCCCTGGGCCGGATTCGGATCCCACGAGGTCAGGCGCGAGATGAAGCGCGCGGCCAGGGAGGCATGGCGGCAGATGGCCGCCGGATGGCACGAGGGCGGCCCGGAGCACGGCCCTCGCACGCCACACCACGGACACCACGAGGGCGGGCCACGCGAGCACCGGCACCGCGGCCACCGCGGCGGCCCCTTCCCCTTCGGCCCCGGATTCCCCTGGGACCTCGGCCGGGGCGGCAGGGGGGGCAGAGGCCCGTTCGGCGGGGGCCCCTTCGGCGGCGGGCCGCCGTTCGGACGCGGACGCAAGGCGAAGCGCGGCGACGTCCGCGCCGCGATCCTCGCCCTGCTCACCGAGTCCCCCCGCAACGGCTACCAGATCATCCAGGAGATCGAACGGCGCAGCGAAGGCGGCTGGAAGCCGAGCCCCGGAGCGGTCTACCCGGCCCTGCAGCAGCTCACCGACGAGGGCCTCGTCCTGGCCGAGGAGAACGAGGGCCGCAAGACCTTCAGCCTCACCGACGCCGGACGCGCCTACGTGGCCGAGCACTCCGAGGAGGTGCGCGCCCCGTGGGAGGAGATGACGCCCGAGGTCGACGACAGCACCTGGGAGCTGATGGACATCACCCGCCAGTCGGGGTTCGCCATGCTCCAGATCCTGCAGACCGGCAGCGACGCGCAGATCCGGCAGGCGAAGCAGACCCTGATCGAGACGCGCCGCAAGCTCTACCAGATCTTGGCCGACGGCGACACCGGCGAGGAGTGACCTGACCATGATCCCCCGAGACGACCTCCGCATCGGAGACGCCGAGCGTGACGTGGCGATGGAGTCCCTGCGCGAGCACTACGCGCAGGGCCGCCTGACCCGTGAGGAGCTCGACGAACGCCTCGAACTGACCCTGTCCGCGCGGACGGGCGGCGAGCTGGCCCGGGTGAGCGCGGACCTTCCCGGCCCGCACGCCTGGCGGCAGGAGGAGCCCGAGAGCTCCCGGGGTCCCTGGGGCGCGGGAGCCCCCTGGGGCCCCGGATCGCCCTGGGGGCCGGGCGGAGGGCCGTGGGGGCCGGACGGAAGGCCGGGTGGGCGCCGCGGGCATGCCCACTCCTGGGGCCCTCCCCGGCCCGGGGGCCACCGCCACCCCGGCTGGAGCCACCACCGCATGGGCCGCCACATGGGCCACCGTGGCGGGCCTCCGCTCTTTCCCCTCATGTTCCTGGTGCTGGTTGCCGGGGTGCTGATCGGCGGATTCGGGGTGCTCAAGTTCGTCTTCCTCGCCTGGCTGGTGATCGCCGTGCTGGGAATGCTCCACCGCGGACGGGGGCGCTCCAGAAGGCGCCACGACCGGGTCGGCCCCCCTGCCTCGTTCTGATCTCCTCCCGGGTCGCTTCCGCCCCTGCCCCGATCGGCTCTGGGCGAGCGGTCGGCCCGCCGTTCCCCGGAGCCTCTCGTGCCGGCCGGTACGAGAGGCTCCGACCCGTCAGGTGAGGGACTCCCGCAGCCGCCGCATCTCCTGCGCGATCCCGTCCAGCGTCCAGTGCGCGTTCAGACCACTCGGGTTGGGCAGCACCCACACCGCCGCGCCGCCGATCCGGGACTCCTGCGGCCCGATCACCGCCTTGGGAACGCCGAACGCCTGCCGGTAGGCGGTCACCCCCGCCACCGCCAGCACCTTCGGCCGGACCTCGGCGACCAGCCTCCCCAGCCGTTCCCCGCCCGCGCGAAACTCCTCGGCGGACAGCTCCGCCGCCCGCGCGGAGGGCCGCCGCACCACGTTGGTGATGCCCAGCCCGTAGGAGGGAAGCAGGTCCTGCTCGGCGGGGGACAGCAGCCTGGGGGTGAAGCCCGAGCGGTACAGCGCGGGCCAGAAACGGTTGCCGGGCCGGGCGAAGTGGTGGCCGGTGGCGGCGGAGTACAGGCCGGGATTGATCCCGCAGAACAGCACCTCCAGAGCGGGCCCGAGGACGTCCTCGATCGTCGCCTCCCCCGCCGCCTCAAGCTCGGCACGGCTCGGCCGCGCGGCGGCCCGCACTCCGGAGGGCACGCGTCCCGCGGGCGGGGCACTCCGCTGTTTCCTGGACGGCACGATGTGAACCTAACCCATCTCCTCCCCCGCCCCAGCAGAAAAGCCGAGTGGTTCGTCCTTTCCGCGTCCTCCGGAGGCGAGGGCTATCGGAACGCGGGGGGGTAGGGGCGGGGGAGTACCCGGTCCGTGAAGCGTCAACCCCGCCCCGCGCAACCGCGACGGGAGAACTCCGGCCCTCACCCCGGGGAGAGAGTCAAAGACGGGGATCGACCGGTTCGGACTCCAGCGCCAGGACGGCGAAGACCGCCTCGTGCACCCTCCACAGCGGCTCCCCCTCGGCCAGTCGGGAGAGCGCCTCAAGACCCAGCGCGTGCTCGCGCAGGGCGAGCGAGCGCTTGCGGCCCAGGAAGCGGCGGCGCAGGACGTCCAGACTCTCGGTGTAGTCGGGACCGTAGATGATCCGCAGGTACTCCCGCCCGCGCACCTTGATCCCGGGCTGTACCCGGCTGCGCCCGTCCGGCGGGTCCACCGGCTTGACGACCATCCCCTCGCCGCCCTCGGCGGTCAGCGCCGACCACCACGCCGTGGCCGTCTCCGTCGACTCCGGCGAGGTCGGATCCGCGAACACGTGCCGGGTGGGCGCGATCAGCGGATCGTCGAGCCGGGACAGCAGGTCCAGGTGCCAGGAGTGCGGCTCCTGGATCGCGGTCGCCCGGCCCTCGCAGGCGAGGATCTGGAACGGTGCCAGGCGAAGGTCCTCCACCCCGGAGACAGGCCAGCAGTAACGCGCATATGCCTGCCTGAAACGGGCAGCGTTGGTGGAACGGCGTCGGGTGCGGTCCAACAGATCGCCCACATCCAAGCCGCGCCCGGCCGCCGCTTCCAGCACGGTGACCGCCTCGGGCAGCACCGCGCGGGCCGCGGCGCCCACCGACGCGTACTGGCCGCGGATCAGCCCTTCGGCCTTGGCCGACCAGGGCAGCAGCTCGCAGTCGAGGACGAGCCAGTTCGATCCCAGCTCCTCCATCAGCGGCGCGCACACCCGCCTGAGCCTGTCGACCAGTTCGGTGGTGTCGGGGAAGAACGACCTTCCCGTACGGGTGTAGACCGTTCCGGCGGTGCCGTCGGTGATCCCGAACCGCGCCGCCGCCACCTCGGGGTCGGCGGCCAGCACGGCCACCGCCCGCGAGCCCATGTGCTTCTCCTCGCACACCACCCGGGTCACCCCTGCCGCGGCGAACTCGGCGAACGCCTCGGCCGGGTGCTCCAGGTAGCCGTCGAGGCGGGAGGTCTCCGGGGGCGCCATTGTCGGCGGCAGGTAGACCAGCCAGCGCGGGTCGACCGCGAACCGGCTCATGATCTCCAGGGCCGCGGCCGAGTTCTCCTCCCGGATCTTGACGCGGCCACCGCCGTGGCGCACCTCGATGTGGCGGGTGCCCCGCACGTCCTCGACGGAGAGCAGGCCGGGGTCGCGGTGGCCGGGGGCGGTGAGCGGCCTGACCGGCTTGTACCAGACGCGCTCGGCGGGTACCGAGACGATCTCCCGCTCCGGGTAGCGCAGCGCGGTCAGTCGCCCGCCGAAGACCACCCCGGTGTCCAGGCAGAGCGTGTTGTTGATCCACTCGGGCTCGGGAACCGGCGTGTGACCGTAGACGACCATGGCCGACCCTCGGTACTCGCGTGCCCAGGGGTAGCGAACCGGCAGGCCGTACTCGTCGGTCTCACCGGTGGTGTCGCCGTACAGCGCGAAGGAGCGGACCCTGCCCGAGGCACGGCCGTGGTACGCCTCCTTGAGCCCGGCGTGGGCGACGACGAGCCTGCCCCCGTCGAGCTGGTAGTGGCTGATCAGCCCGTCCATGAAGGCGAGCGCCTCGCGCCTGAACTCCTCCGGCTCGGCGGCCAGTTGGTCCAGCGACTCCTGAAGGCCGTGGGCCACCCTGACCTTGCGGCCGTTGAGCGCGCGGGCCAGCTTCTGCTCGTGGTTGCCCGACACGCACAGCGCGGTCCCGGCCGCGACCATGCCCATGACCAGCCGCAGTACGCCCGGCGAGTCCGGCCCCCGGTCCACCAGGTCGCCGACGAACACCGCCGTCCTGCCCTCGGGGTGTACGGCCCCCGCGCCGCCGGGGTCGATCTTCCAGCCGAGGTCGCGCAGCAGCGCCTCCAATTCGGCACGGCAGCCGTGCACGTCGCCGATGATGTCGAACGGGCCGGTCAGCTCTCGCCTGTCGGTCCACGCCTTCTCGGTGACGACCGTGGCGGCCTCGATCTCCTCGGCCCCGCGCAGCACGTGGACCCGGCGGAAGCCGTCACGCGAGATCCTGCTCATGGAACGGCGCAGCTCCTTGCGCTGCCTGACGACCACGCGCGCCCCGAAGTCCCTGTCGGGCCTGGTCTCGTTGCGCGCGATCGCCAGCTCCTCCGGCACGTCCAGGACGATCGCGTCGACCAGCACGTTGTGCGACTTCGCGAGCTCGACCAGCTGCTTGCGCGCCTCCCACTGGACGTTCGTGGCGTCCACGACCGTCAGCAGCCCGCGCCGCAGCCGGGTGCCGACGATGTAGTGGAGCACGTCGAAGGCGTCGGGGGTGGCGGCCTGGTCGTTCTCGTCGTCGGAGACCAGGCCCCGGCAGAAGTCGGAGGAGATCACCTGGGTCGGCGCGAAGTGCCTGGCGGCGAAGGTCGACTTGCCGCTGCCGGACACCCCCACGAGCACGACCAGCGACATCTCCGGTACGGCGATCTCAGTCATCTCCACCTCCCGCGTCTCCCGCGCCCGCGTGCCCGTCCGTGTTCACGCTCACGGGGCCTCTCACGCTCGTGTGGCCCGCCGCGCTCACGACCCCGCCCGTGCCCGCTGAACCTTCGGTGCCTCCGGAACCGCCCGACGCGCCCGCGAGGCCGAACAGGGCCATCTGGGTGGGTGGGCCCACCTCGGGGTCGTCGTCGCCGATCGGCAGGAACTCGACGCGGTAGCCGTACTCGCCGCACACCTTCGCCGCCCACGCGCGGAACTCGGCGCGAGTCCACTCGAAGCGGTGGTCGGGGTGGCGCATGCCGTCCAGGGACTCGTAGCGGACGTTGTGCTCGACGTTGGGGGTCGTGACGATCACGTGTCCCGGCCGCGCCGCTCCGAAGACCACCCGCTCCAGCGCGTCCAGGCGCGGTGGATCGACGTGCTCGACGACCTCCATCAGCACCGCGGCGTCGTATCCGGCGAACCGGGCGTCGGTGTAGGTGAGCGCCCCCTGGAACAGCTCCAGCCGCTCTCGCCGTCGCTCCGGCATCCGGTCGAGTTTCAGCCGCCTGGCCGCGAACGCCAGCGCCCGGGAGGACACGTCCACCCCGGTCACCCTGGTGAAGCGGGGCCGTTCGAGCAGCGCTCCGACCAGCCGGCCGGAACCGCAGCCGAGATCGATGACGGTGCTCGCGTCCAGCCCTTCCAGGGTGGCGAGCACGGCCTCCAGACGCAGGGTGTTCAACGGGCGCCTGACGGCACCGGCGGGCGAGGAACCTTCTTGGGAGGCCCCACTCGCGGGACCGCTCCGCCCGGCGTACTCCTTTTCGGCGAGGTCCTCCCCGATGGAACTCCCCCCGACGGAGCCCTCCTCGGCGGCCCTCTCCGCGGCGGTGTCCTCCCCGTCTTTCCTCGCGTGATCCCCTGTGGCGACCTCGGCCGCGGGATCCTCCTCGACCGGGGGTTCGAGGTCCTCCTCCACGTCGTCGCCGATCTCGGCGAGGCGGGCGAAGGCCGTACGGGTGAGGGCCCAGCGACGGCCGAGGTAGCGGCGGGTGATCAGACCCCGGTCGGGGTGGGAGGCGAGCCACGACCCGCCCGCCCTGATCAGCTTGTCCACCTCGTCGGGGGCCACCCAGTAGTGCTTGGCGTCGTCGAGCACAGGGAGCAGCACGTAGAGCTGGTTGAGCGCGTCGGCCAGGCGCACCTCCCCGCGCAGCACCAGCCGCACGTAGCGCGAGTCGCCCCACTCGGGAAACTCCTCGTCGAGCGGGAGTGCGGTCGCCTCGACCCGCCAGCCCAGCGGCTCGAACAACCGGTGCGCGAGCCCGGGACCGCCCCTGCACGGCAGCACGGGCAAGGTGATCTCCAGTGGGATCGGCCCGGCGGCCAGCTCGGGACGGCTCGCACAGCGCCCGGTACGCGCCGTACGGAACACGTCGGCCAGCGCCACGGCGAGCAGTGAGGATGCGGCGTAGGGCCGGTCGTTGACGTACTGGCCCAGCGTGTAGTCGGGCGTGGCGCGGTCGCGCGAGCGCACCAGGCGGATCGGGTCGACGTCGAGCATCAGCGCCGCCGTGCAACGCTCCTCGCCCGCCTCGGGGTAGAGGACACGTGCCACGCCGTACGACTGCCCGAACTCCTGGACCCGGTCGGGATGCTTGTGCAACAGGAAGCCGAGGTCCGTGGCGGGCCGCACGGTGGTGGAGATCGTCAGTAACACCCGGCCCAGTGTGCCGCACGCCCTCCTGGACGGCCATCGGTTAACGGGCGGGCCGGTCCGCGGCCGACCCGCCCGTGAACGGCGCGCACCCCGCCTCCCGTGAGCCGCGCCCCGCCCCGGTCGTTCCGCCGGTGACGCGGTGACCTCGGGCGCCAGAAAGGAGCGGACCCCGTCCACGAGCGGTGACGTGGATGTGGATGACGCGAAGGCCCGCGGCCTACACGCGGAACAGGATCTCGTCCGCGATGAGCTCAAGGTGGTCGAGATCGTCCAGGTCCAGCACCTGCAGGTAGATCCGCTCGGCGCCCAGCTCGGCGAACCGGCCGATCTTCTCGGCAACCTCGGCGGGGGTGCCCGCCAGACCCGCCGCCCGCAGCGCGGCGAGGTCCTGCCCGGTCGCCGCGGCCCGCCGCTCGATCTCCGCGTCGTCGGAGCCGACGCAGACGGTCTGCGCCACGGACAGGATCACCGGCTCCCTGCCCTCCACCTCACACGCCTTCCTGACCCGGTCGAAGGCCTCCGAGGTGTCCTCGGGAGTGCGGAACGGCACGTTGTACTCGTCGGCGAACCGGGCGACCAGACGCGGGGTGCGCCTGGCGCCGGTGCCGCCGATGATGATCGGCGGCTTCGGGCTCTGCGCGGGCTTGGGCAGCGCGGGCGAGTCGGCCAGCCTGTAGTGGGCGCCCTCGAAGGAGAAGGTCTCGCCCACCGGCGTGGTCCAGAGCCCGACAAGTATCTCCAGCTGCTCCTCGAACCGCCCGAACCGCTCGCCGACCGGCGGGAACGGGATGCCGTACGCGATGTGCTCGGCGTCGTACCAGCCGGTGCCCAGGCCCAGCTCGACCCGCCCGCGGCTCATCTGGTCGACCTGGGCCACACTGATCGCGAGCGGGCCCGGCAGCCGGAAGGTGACCGGCGTGACCAGGGTGCCGAGACGGATCGTGGAGGTGTCCCTGGCCAGGCCCGCCAGGGTCGTCCAGGCGTCGGTGGAGCCGGCCCCCGCGTCGCCGGGGCCGAGTCGCATGTAGTGGTCGGAGCGGAAGAAGGCGTCGAACCCCAGCCGCTCCGCGGCCAGCGCTACCGCCAGCAACTCGTCGTAGGTGGCACCCTGCTGCGGTTCAGTGAAGATCCTCAACTTCATGAGAGCCATTATCCGGGCACTCCGGACGGCATCCGCTGAAAGCCCGCGCCACGGCGGGAACGCTTGCTAACGTTCTGGCCTCTGACGCAACGGGTAGCGGGTCGACCACTCACAGCGATCACCCCCCCTTGGTCGTCGAGGAGGGGATCACATGTCTGTGGCGACCGAACGCCCCGGCACCCGCAGGACCCGCGAGCCCGGCACTCCGCCCCGGCCCCTCGTGGTGCTCGCCTCGATCGCGCTCGCCACGGGCACCGGGACCGCGATCTGGCTGCTGCCCTCCAGGGCGCACGGCGAGTGGGCCGTCGTCGGGCAGGCCGGGCCGAGTGCGACGTCCTCGGGGCCGGTCCCGGGACCGACGGCCACGCCGTCGCCCACACCTGCCGTCGTCCGCCCGTCGGGCTTCGTGACGTTCGTGGACGCGGCCCGCGGGCCGCGTTTCAACCTGTCGAGGGAGATGAGGAGGGGCCATGTGCGCTGGTTCACGCTGGGCCACCTCACCGCCGGGCAGAAGGGCTGCGTGCCCAGGTGGGGAGGGCTCGGGGCGCGGGTCGGCGACCCGCTCCCCGATCGGCTCGCCCCGCTGCGCGCCGCGGGCGGGAACGCGGGAATCGCCTTCGGCGGCCCCGAGGGGCGCGAGCTCGCCGCTGCCTGCTCCGATCTGGCCAGGCTCACCGCCGCCTACCGCCGGGCTATCGGTGTCTTCGGCGCCGACTACATCGACTTCGAGGTTCACGACCTCGGGGATGACGCCGTCGTGCTGCGGCGGGCCAGGGCGATCGCGGCCCTGCAGCGCGAGGCCGCCCGCGAGGACCGTTTCCTCACCGTGAGCTTCACCCTGCCGGTCACGAGGGCGGGCCTGTCCCCGGGCGACCAGGAGATGCTCCGGGCCACCCGGTCGGCGGGCGCCGAGATCGCCGCCGTCAACCTCCTGGCACCCGTCGGCACCGCCCCGGGCACCGGGAGCCGCCTGCGCCCGATCGCCTCGGCCGTTCGTGCCGCGCATCCGCAGATAGCCCGTTCCCTGGGCGAGAGCGCCGCCTGGCATCGGATCGCCCTCACGCCCGTGCTCGCCAGGTCCGGCGACCTCACGCGACTGGAGGCCCGCAGGCTCGCCGCCTTCAGCAGCCGCAACCACCTGGCGTGGATCTCCGCCAGGGGCGCGGCCCTCTCCCCCGGCATCGCCAGGTTCCTCATCGGCGCGACGCGCTAGACAAGCGCCTCCTTTGGGGTTATGAATGGGTTATAACCCTTCTGTAACCCCAAGGGGGCGACCTAATGCCGAAGATCAATGTCTACCTGCCGGACGAGCTGGCCGAGGCGGTGAAGAAGGCGGGCGTGCCGGTCTCCGCCGTCTGCCAGCGGGCTCTGGAGCAGGCCGTACGGCGGGTGACCGCCATCCGCGAGACGGCGCTCGGCGCCTCCGGCCTCGACGACCTGACGGCGCGCCTCACTCACTTCACTCCGCGGGCCAGGGAGGTGGTGAAGCTCTCGGTGGAGCAGGCGAGGGCCCTGGGCGCGACGGAGGTCGGCACCGAGCACCTGCTGGGCGGCATGCTCGCCGAGGGAGGCAATCTAGCGCTCCAGGTTCTCGGCGCCCTGGAGATCGGCCCCGAGGAGGTGCGGCGCCGCCTGGACCGGCTCGGCCTCGACGCCCCGGCCCCTGTCGCCGAGACCACCTCTTCCGAGTCCGACCTCACCTTTGGCGCTCCGGCGGCGGCGGCCCTGGAGATGACCGTCACCGAGGCCACCTCGCTCGGCCACAACTACGTCGGTTGCGAGCACCTGCTCCTCGGGCTGGTCGCGGAACCGGACGGCGCGGCCGGGCGCATCCTGCGGGAGCTGGGCGCCGAGCACCGGCTGACCCGCCACGCGGTCTCGGCCGCACTCGCCGGATACGTCCACCTGAGAGCGCAGACCCGGACCGCCACCACTCCCCCGGTCACCCCCCCGGTCCTGCCCGCCGACGCGGCGAGCGCCCTGTCGGCGGCCGTACGCGAGGAACTGCGCCCCGTCCTGCTCAGGCTCGAACGACTGGAGGAGCGCCTCGGCCCGGCGGACGAGGCGTAGTCGTGGACGCGCCCACCCACGCGACCACGTCCCCGCCCGTACCCACGCCCACTCCCCGTTCCGTACACCCGGTCCTGTGCCTGGCCGCGGGCGTGATCGCACGGCTGGTCACGGGGGTGACCGTCGGCGTGCTCGTGGGGATGGGTTCCGGCGTGTTCGCCGGGGTGCCGGCGGGCATGATCGCGGGCATGATCGTGCGCCTCCCGTGCGCGGGGAGGGCACGGCACCAAAGATCCCTTCCATGACCGGCCGACCGGCATCGCTCACACCTGCGCACACCTGGCGGGATGCTCGCGACTTCACCTCTGCCCGCGCACGAGCCAACGGAGTGACACCGTCGAAGGGCCGTCCCCGGAGAGAGGCGAAGGTGCACCGGTGACAGGGGACCGCTACCCGCTCTCCTCTGTCTCGTCTGGGTCGCGGATGGGGATCCTGGCCACGAAGCGCGCGCCGCGTTCGGAGTCCTCGATGGTCAGCGTCCCGCCGTGGCGCTCGGCGATTCCTCTGGCGATCGCGAGGCCGAGTCCGGTGCCTCCCTGGTCCTTGCTGCGGGCGGCCTCCAGCCGCGCGAAGCGCTGGAACACGTACTCCCGCTGGTCGGGAGAGATCCCGGGCCCGTCGTCGCCGACCTCCAGCACGGCGTCGCCCCCCTCTCGGCGGACCGAGACCGTGACCGTGGAGGTGGCGTGCCGCTCGGCGTTGTCCAGGAGGTTGGCGATCAGCCGGGCGAGCTGGAGCCGGTCCGCGGTGACCACCACGTCCGGCTGGGGGTCGGCCACGACCCTCGCCCGGCGGACACGGCGGGCGAGTTCGGAATCGGCCAGTTCACTCAGGTCCACCCGTTCCCCGAGGTCGACGCCGCCCGCGTCGACCCGGGCGAGTTCGAGCAGGTTGGTGACGATCGCCTGCAGCCGGTGGAGGCTGTCCAGGAGGGCGTCCGCCGTGGCGGGCCAGTCGGCCTCCTCCGGATGCAGCAGCGCCTCCTCCACCTGGGTGCGCATGGCGGTGATGGGACTGCGCAAATCGTGGGAGGCGTCGTAGGCGAACCGCCGTTCCCGCTGGAGCGCCGCCTCCAGCCGGTCCAGGGTCTGGTTCACGATCTCGGCCAGTTGCCGGATCTCGTCGTGGTGCTCGGGCACCGGCACCCTGCGGCCCGGGTCGGTCGAGGTGATCTCGGCCAGCTCGGCGCGCATCGCCTCGATGGGGACGAGGGTCTTGCCGACCGTGCGGTAGGTGCCGACCGCCGTGACTCCGACCAGCAACGCGGATCCGCCCAGCAGCGCGGCCAGCAGGAAATGGTGAACATACGGCGGGACGACGGGCTCGGCACCGTAGATGATCCAGTGGTCTCCGTGCGCGTGGACCCGCAGGCCCACGACGATCACACACGCGTCGGGTTTCGGCGTGCCGCAGACGACCCCGCCCTTCGGCGAGAACTCCTCCGGAGGGACGAAGGAGGCCATGCGCGGCTTGCCGGTCATCCGGGAGTTCGCCGCCACGACCCGGCCGGTCGGTCCCACCACCTGAAGGGCCACGATGCCCAGTTCGGGGAGCACCGGGGGCAGCCGGTCGCGCAGGAGGAGAGGAAGCACGCGCAGCTTCACGCGAAGGATTCGGTCGGCACGGTCCTCCGTCGCGTCCTGGTAGGCGCCCACCAGGATCAACGCGCAGAAGGTCGTGCACAGCAGCGCCATCACGACACCGGCCAGCACCGTCATCCGGGCCCGCACGGACCAGTCGCGCCGCATGTCCACCGTCCCCCACCCCTGACGATCACGCTAAACGCGCGTCGCGCGAGGGAGCGGCGGTCGCCGGGCAAGGAGGCGCAAACTGTGGATCAAGAGAACGGAGCGGACGGGAAGACGCGGTCGCCGCCCCCGAAACCCACGACGGCCACGCTCGAACAGAGGCTCGAGAACGTGGCCGTCGTGGAGGCGGAAAGAGCGGTGTGCCTAGGGTTTCGGCCCCGGCTGGGGTTCTCGTTCGGCGGGTGGGGGGACGGGCTTCGGCTCACGGCGGTTGGCGTACATGCTCGTGATCGTGACGGTGGCCAGAACCCCGACGATGACCCCCAGCGAGAGCGGGGTGGGAATCTCCGGGACCCATGACCAGACGCCGTGCGCCCAGTGCAGGACGAGCTTGATCCCGATGAAGGCCAGGATGATGCTGAGCCCGTGGTTCAGGTGCCGCAGCTTCGCCAGGACGCCCTGGAGCACGAAGTAGAGCGCCCGCAGGCCCATCAGGGCGAAGGCGTTGGTGGCGAAGACGATGAAGGGGTCCTCGGTCACGCCGTACACGGCGGGCACCGAGTCGACGGCGAAGACGATGTCGGTGGCGAAGACGGCCACGATGGCCAACGCCAGCGGAGTCAGGGCGCGGCGGCCGTTCTGGCGAACAACCAGGTGGGAGCCGTGGTAGTCGTTGGTAACCGGCATGAAGCGCCGTAGCAGCCGCACCGAGCGCATGGAGGAGACGTCGATCTTGTGCTCCTCCCCGCTCAGCGCGTCCTTGAAGATCTTCCATGCGGTGAAGAGCAGGATCCCGCCGAAGAGCAGGAACGCCCACGTGCCGCTCTGCAGGACGGCCGCCCCCAGCGCGATGAAGATCGCGCGCAGCACCAGCGCCCCGATGATGCCGTACAGCAGGACTCGCTGGGCCAGCGCGGGCGGGACCGCGAAGGCGGACAGCAGCAGCATGAACACGAACAGGTTGTCCACCGACAGCGACTTCTCCACCACGTAGCCGGTGAAGAACTCCACCGCCACACCGGACCCGAAGGCCCCCCACACGTAGAAGCCGAAGATCAGAGGGAGCACCAGGTAGAAGACCGACCAGCCCACCGCCTCGCGCATCCGCACCTCGTGCGGGCGCCGGGTGATCAGGAAGTCCACGGCCAGCAGCAATATCAGGGCGGCTACGGTGATCGCCCACAGTTGCGGCGAACCGATGGTTTCAAGACTGGCTACCGACAGGACTGTCTCAGCGGACATGACCCTCCTCGAACGCGCGCTCGGCTGTTCGAGGTCTCCTTCGCCTGTTTTCGCAGGCGGCCGCCCGGGGCCGTTATGAAACGTCCGTATTGACCGGGTCGGCTCTTGGGAAGTACTCCCCTCGTCGTCCTAGGTTAGACCGTTTCTCGAGCGGTGCTCTACCCGGGGTTTGAGCGATCTCTGAGCTACGCGGATTTTCGGGCCGGCAAGAAACCCCCACCCGCCGAGGGCGTGCAGGGCCGCCACGGAGGGCCGGGGGCCGTCGTTTCTCCTCTCCGCACGGTCATCCGCGGCCTCGCCGGGTGACCGCGTCACCGGCCGCGCCCACCGCGAGACCGAGGACGATCATGATGACGTAGCTGTAGATCTCGTAACCGCCGGGGGCGAGAAAACGGAGGAATCCCATGAAGTGAATCCAGCCGAACCATTCGTGCAGGAGGCCGCTCGCGCCGCCGGCGACGAGGACGAAGCAGATCAGGCCGGACAGTGCCGCCAGCGGGGACTTCGGCGGGGTGGTGAAGGTCATGCCTCGACGGTAGGCATGTGGTGCCGGGCTCGGGATCGGGCTCAGGATGGCCGGGCGGTGACCAAGGATGGCCGTCGGCGGGCCCTTCGGTCGTACTTAAGTATCCGGTCGCGGCGCGGACGCCGGGACACGGGCGGGAGCCGCGTAAATTTCCGGAGTATGCGCCGCATCCACCGCACCCGCCGCGACTGGGTCACCGACGTGGCGCTGTTCCTCTTCGCCGCCTGTTTCGCCGCTGTCAGCTCGCAGTCCATACCGGTTCCCGAGTCCCTCGACCCCGTGTGGCGGAACGTCGATCAGATGGTCGGAGGACTGGGGTGCGCGGCGGTGTTGTTGCGGCGGCGTCGGCCGGTACCGCTGGCGGTGGTGCTGCTGCTGGCGGGCACCTGGGCGCACTACCTGACCGGTCCGGCGATGGTGGCGGTGTTCACGGTGGCCGCGACCCGTCCGTGGCGGGTCACGGCGTGGGTGGCGGCGCTGGCCTTCGCACCGCTGCCCGTCTTCCTGTGGCAGGTGGCGGAGCTGTCAGGGGAACGTGCGGGATCGGCGCTGACGTACTTCGCGCTGATCGCCGGGGCGATCGGGTGGGGATTGTTCCGGCGCTCCCGGCAGCAGCTGATCGCCTCGCTGCGAGAGCGCGCGGAACTGGCCGAGGCGGACGCGGAGTTGCGGGCCGAATGGGCACGGCGGGAGACGCGGGAGGAGATCGCCCGCGAGATGCACGACATACTCGGTCACCGGCTGTCACTGCTGAGCGTGCACGCCGGAGCGCTGGAGTTCAACCCGGGCGCGCCCCGGGAGGAGATCGCGCGGGCCGCCGGAGTGATCAGGGAGAGCGCCCACCTCGCCCTGCGCGACCTGCGCGAGGTGATCGGGATACTGCGGGCCGGACCGGAGGAGGGCGAGCGACCGCAGCCGGAACTGGCGGACCTGGCCCGGCTGGTGGCTGAGGCACGGGCGACGGGCGGCCGGATCGAGCTGACCGGGCCGCCTGACGGGCAGGTACCGCCGCCCGTGGTGGGGCGCACGGCGTACCGGATCGTGCAGGAGGCGCTGACCAACGCGCGCAAGCACGCGCCCGGCGCGGCGGTGGCGGTGGCGGTGAGCGGGTCCCCTGACGGCCGACTCACGGTGGAGGTCCGTAACACGCCGCCACCGCCACCGGGACCGGCTTCGGTCCGTGGCCTAGGTGAGGGCGGAAGCGGGGACGGAATCGGAGATGGGAGCGGGAACGGGAGCGGAAGCGAGGGCGGGCGGGGGTTGATCGGGCTCGCCGAACGGGCCAGGCTGGCGGGCGGCGAGCTGACGGCCGGCCCCGCCGACGGCGGGTTCCTGGTCCACGCCTGGCTGCCCTGGTCCACGGCGGGCATCGCGTCCACCGCGTGCCGGAGTTCCGCGGACGGGAAGGGGGGATGAGGTGATCCGCGTCCTGCTGGTCGACGACGACGCGATCGTACGGGCCGGGCTGCGCCTGATGCTGGGCGGCGCCCCGGACATCGAGATCGTCGCGGAGGCCGCCGACGGGTCCGAGGTACCCGCCCTGGTCACCGCGCACGGCCCCGACCTGGTGCTGATGGACATCCGGATGCCGGGCGTCGACGGGCTGGCCGCCACCGAGAGGCTCCGGGCCAGGCCCGGTGCTCCGGAGGTGCTGGTCCTGACCACCTTCCACACCGACGCGCACGTGCTGCGGGCGCTGCGCGCCGGCGCGGCCGGGTTCCTTCTCAAGGACACCCCGCCGCAGGACATCGTCACGGCCATCCGGACGGTGTCCGCCGGAGATCCGGTGCTCTCCCCCGCCGTCACCCGCCGGCTCATCGAGCAGGTGGCGGACGGCTCGGGGCAGGGCGACCGGGCCGCCGCCGCCCGTGCCCGGCTGGCGCTGCTGGCCGAACGGGAGCGACAGGTGGCCCTCGCGGTCGGACGCGGCCGCTCCAACGCCGAGATCGCGCGGGAGCTGCATCTGGCGCTGCCGACGGTGAAGACGCACGTGTCGCGGATCCTGACCCGGCTGGATCTCAACAACCGGGTCCAGATCGCGCTGCTGGTCCACGACGCGGGCGCGCCGGAGCACCCGTGAGACCGCCGCCGGTCAGAGCCTAGATCGACTCGCCGACCAGCAGCGCCACGCACTCCACGTGGTGCGTCATCGGGAAGGCGTCGAAGGCCCGCAGGTCGGCGAGGCGGTAGCCTCGCTCGGCGAACCAGGCCAGGTCGCGGGCGAGGGTGGCCGGGTCGCAGGAGACGTACACGATCCGGGTCGCCTGGAGGGTGGTCACGTTCTCGACGACGTCGCGGCCCAGACCCGCCCTGGGCGGGTCGACGACGACCAGGTCCGCGCGCTCGATGCCGAAGCGGTCGAGGGCGTTCTCCACGCGTCCCCTGGCGAAACGGGCCTGGGGCAGGTCGCGGAGGTTGCGCTCCGCGTCGCGGACCGCAACGGACTCGGACTCGACACCGAACACGGCTCCCTCGGGACCGACCGCCTCGGCCAGCCCTGCGGCGAACAGGCCGACGCCGCAGTAGAGGTCGAGGGCCCACTCGCCGGGGCGCGGGGCGGCGAACTCCATGACGGCGTCGAGGAGGGTGGCCGCGGCACCGGGGTGCACCTGCCAGAAACCGCTGCCGGTGACCTGGAAGTCGCGGCCGGCGACCCGCTCGACGAGATGGTTGCGTCCGTGGACGACGCGGCTGCGGCCCTTGCCCTCGTCGACGAAGACGGCCACGCTCGTGTCGAGGTCGGGGATGGCCACCGTGCGCCGGGGCTTGGGGGCGACCACGACCGCCTGGTCACCGGCGCTGGAGGCGATGACCTCCACCGAGGATGCGTTGCGCCAGTTCATCACCTCGGCGCCGACGTTCTCCACCTCGGGGTGGGCGATCAGGCAGGCGTCCACCGGCTCGATGTCGTGGGAGCGGTGGCGGCGCAGGCCCAGGCTCCCGTCTCGCTCGACGGCGAACTGGACGCGGGTGCGCCAGCCGAGCCCGTCGGGGGCTCCGGGGACCTCCTCGACGATGCCCTTCCAGTCGATCGAGGCCAGTCGCTTGAGCTGCTCGGCCACCACGTCGGCCTTCAGTCGGCGCTGGGCGTCGAGGGAGGCGTGCTGCCAGTCGCAGCCGCCACAGCGGCCGGGGCCCGCGAAGGGGCACGGCGGGGTCACCCGGTCGGCGGAGGGCTCCAGGATCTCGACCGCGTCGGCCCGCAGGAACCGGGAGGTCTCCTCGGTGATCTCGGCGACGACGCGCTCGCCGGGCAGCGCGTGCCGCACGAAGACGACCCGCCCGTCATGGCGGGCGACACACCAGCCACCGTGCGCAACCGGTCCCACCGTCAGTTCGATCGTCATGGCCGTCGCCCCCAAGAGAAAATCGTCGTCGGTCGAGCCTCCTCGCGTCAGGAGCACCTACGAAAGGTTATGCCTTGACGTCCTCGTCCCGCGCCGCCTCCTGACGCGGACGGCGTACGGCGCCCGGCGCGAGGGGCTCGGGGCGGCCCTTGAGCCGGTCGGAGGAGTGCAGCTGCCAGGGCACGCTGATGACCATCACGCCTGGCTGGAACAGCAGGCGGCCCTTCAGGCGCAGCGCGCTCTGGTTGTGCAGGAGGTGCTCCCACCAGTGGCCGACGACATATTCGGGAATGTAGACACTCACCACGTCCCGGGGGGAACGGCGGCGCAGCGACTTGACGTACTCCAGGATCGGCCTGGTGATCTCGCGGTAGGGCGAGTCGAGCATCTTCAGCGGCACCGGGATGCCGCGCCGCTCCCACTCCTCCTGCAGCGCCCTGGCCTCCGGTCCCTCCACGCCCACGGTGATCGCCTCCAGCGTGGAGGGACGGGTGGCGCGGGCATAGGCGAGAGCGCGCAGGGTCGGCTTGTGGATCTTGGAGACCAGGACGATGACGTGGTTGCGCGCGGGCAGCATCGTCTCGTCCACCTGGGAGTCCTCGGCGACGGCGAGTTCGGCCGCCACGTTCTCGTAGTGGCGGTGGATGCCCTTCATCATCAAAAAAAGCACCGGCATGGCCACGCAGACGATCCAGGCGCCGTGGGTGAACTTGGTGACCAGCACCACCACCAGCACCAGGCCGGTCATGACGCCGCCGAAGAAGTTGATCGTCCGCGAGCGGTGCATCTGGTGGCGGACCCTGGGGTCGGTCTCGGTTCTCAGGTGCCTGCTCCAGTGCCTGACCATGCCGATCTGGCTCAGCGTGAACGACACGAAGACGCCCACGATGTAGAGGTTGAGCAGGCGGCTGACGTCGGCGTCGAAGCCCCACAGCAGCAGGCAGGCCCCGGCGGCGAGGATCACGATGCCGTTGGAGAAGGCGAGCCGGTCACCCCTGGTGTGCAGCTGGCGGGGCAGGTAGCGGTCCTGGGCCAGGATCGAGCCGAGCACGGGAAAACCGTTGAAGGCGGTGTTGGCGGCGAGGAACAGGATCAGCGCGGTGACGGCGGCGATGAAGAAGAAGGGAAGCGAGCCGTTCCCGAAGACCGCGTCCGCCACCTGGGCGATGATCGGCTGCTGGTAGTAGCCGGGCCCGGCGGGCCGGCCGTCGATGAGGACGTCGCGGTAGGCGACGGCGGGGTCGGCGACCTTGACGTCCGAGGCCAGCGCGAGGGTGATGATGCCGACGAACATCGTCACCGAGACCAGGCCCATCATCAGCAGGGTGTTCGCGGCGTTCCTGCTCTTGGGCTTGCGGAAGGCGGGCACGCCGTTACTGATCGCCTCGACGCCGGTGAGCGCGGCACAGCCTGAGGAGAACGCGCGCAGGATCAGGAAGGCCGCCGCGAAGGAGGTCAGGTTCGTCTGCTCGGCGATGATCTCGTACCCGGCGGTGGGCGCGTGCAGCTCGTCACCGAGGATCAGCACCCGGAATCCGCCCCATGCGATCAGGCCGAGGACCGCGAACATGAAGGTGTAGGTGGGGATCGCGAAGGCCGCGCCCGACTCGCGGATGCCGCGCAGGTTGACCACGGTCAGCAGCACGACGATGACGATCGCGACCAGCGTCTTGTGCTGGGCGACGTACGGGATGGTGGCGCCCACGTAGTCGACGCCGTTGGCGACCGAGACCGCGACGGTGAGCACGTAGTCGACCATCAGGGCGCTGGCGACGGTGAGACCGGCGTTCGGGCCGAGGTTGACGGTGGCGACCTCGTAGTCGCCACCCCCGCTGGGGTAGGCGTACACGTTCTGCCGGTACGACGCCACGACGGTGAGCATCACCACGACGACGGCGACGGCCACCCAGGGGCTGAAGTGGTAGAAGGAGAGTCCCGCGAGGGAGAGGATGACCAGGATCTCCTGCGGGGCGTACGCGACGGAGGAGAGGGCGTCACTCGCGAAAACGGGGAGCGCGATGCGCTTGGGGAGCAGTTGCTCGTGTAGCTGCGTGCTACGCAGCGCCCGCCCGATGAAAAGGCGTTTGACAAGGTCCGTCACCTTCGACACGTCTGCAGATGCTAGCCGTTATTACTCGGCCCCACTCACGCGGCACTCCCGGGGCGGTCCATACTGGCTGAATACATCGGGAACAAGATCCGCCTCACAGCGACCGGCGGGGGAGCATGCATATCGTGATCATGGGGTGTGGGCGGGTCGGTTCGACCCTGGCGCACATCCTTGAGGACAGCGGCCACTCGGTCGCGATCATCGACCAGGACCCGCAGGCGTTCCGCCGCCTGCGGGCGGGGTTCAGGGGTCGCAGGGTGACCGGGGTCGGCTTCGACAGGGACGTCCTGGAAGAGGCCGGCATCGAGGCCGCGGGAGCCTACGTGGCGGTGAGCAGTGGAGACAACTCCAACATCATCTCCGCCAGGGTCGCCCGCGAGACGTTCGGCGTGGACAACGTCGTGGCCAGGATCTACGACTCCCGGCGCGCCGAGGTCTACCAGCGGCTGGGCATCCCCACCGTGGCCACGGTCCGCTGGACCGCCGACCAGATCCTGCGCCGCGTCCTGCCCGAGGGCGCCGAGCCGCTCTGGCGCGACCCCAGCGGGCGCGTGGTGCTGGCGGAGGTGGCCTACCACCCCGGCTGGATCGGCACCCTCACGAGGGACCTGGAGGCGGCGGCGGGCACCCGCCTGGCGTTCGTCAACCGGATCGGCGACACCCTGCTGCCCAGGAACGACTCGGTGGTGCAGGAGGGCGACATACTGCACGTCATGGCGGTCGAGGCCGACATGGACCGCATCAACAAGGTGTTGTCCGGAGCGCCGGAGAAGGAGCACTGATGCGCGTCACCATCGCCGGCGCGGGGGCGGTCGGCCGGTCGATCGCCGCCGAGCTCCTGGAGAACGGCCACGAGGTCCTGCTCGTCGACATCGACCCCAAGGCCATCAAGATCGATACCGTGCCGCGGGCGGAGTGGCTGCTCGCCGACGCCTGCGAGATCTCCTCGCTGGACGAGGCGGGCCTCGCCGACTGCCACGTGGTCATCGCCGCCAGCGGTGACGACAAGGTCAACCTGGTGGTGTCACTGCTCGCCAAGACGGAGTACGGCGTGCCTCGCGTGGTCGCCAGGATCAACCACCCCAAGAACGAGTGGCTGTTCAACGAGTCGTGGGGCGTCGACGTGGCCGTCTCGACCCCGCGCCTGCTGAGCGCGCTGGTCGAGGAGGCGGTGAGTGTCGGCGACCTGGTGCGGCTGATGACCTTCCGCCAGGGCCAGGCCAACCTGGTCGAGCTCACCCTGCCCGAGGACGCGCCGGTCGTCGGCCAGCGCGCCGGCTCGGTTCCGTGGCCCAACGACACCGCCCTGGTCGCGATCCTGCGCGAGGGCCGGGTGCTGGTGCCCACCGCCGACGACCCGCTGGAGGCCGGCGACGAGTTGATGTTCGTGGCCAGCCAGGAGGTCGAGGAGGAGCTGGCCGAGCTCCTGTCCCCGCACCGCACGCCCCGCTGAACCCGCGCTCCCTCGCACCGGGCGAACCGGTCCTCCCGCACCGCGTGCCGGGGGATCGGCGCCGGGTCCAGGGCCGGGAAGCCGTATGTGACATCCGGAGGGGCCGGACGGGTTGCCGCCCGGCGGACCGAGAAGCTCTTCGCGAAGACGAAGGCGGCGCGGCGGTCAGGAGACCGCGGGCCGCACCGGGGTCCTGCCGCGGGCGAGGAGCCACACCATGGCAGCGAGCGCCGCGACCTGGAGCGGCCAGCCCATCGCGATCTTGAGGATGCCCAGCTGGGCGACCGCGTCGTCCCTGCCGATCAGATAGACGGGGAGTTGCACCGCCACCCGGATCACGCACGGGATCATCAGCAGCCAGGTGAGCCTGATGCACAACTTCACCACCGCCGGATCCGCGCGCCACGCGGTCGGGTCGCCGGTGACGGATCCGATGAGAAAGCCCACGACCGGCCATCGGGTGATGATCGACAGCAGCATGACCACGGAGTATCCGGCGTTGTAGAGGATGCCCGGCAGGAAGACATCCTCCGCCTGGCCGGTACGGGAGGCGAAGAAGGCGCCGATGCCGATGCCGATCAGGCTGTTGATCACGAACTGCGGCGTCGAGCGTTGCAGCAGCCGCACGACGAGCAGTAGCACCGCGGCCGAGATGCTCACGATCAGGGACGGCCTCAGCTCCGAGGTGGTGATCCACATGCCGGTGAAGGCGATGGTGGGCACGGCGGCCTCGATCACGCCTCGCACTCCGCCGAAGGCCTTGGCAAGCTGGCTGCGGATCACGGCCTCGACCGTGTCGTGCGCGGCGGTCTCACCGGTGGTGGTCATCTTCTCGCTCACCGTCTTGGGATCGTCAATCACTCACGCACCGCCCGCTGGGCGCAGCTCGTATCTCGGATTGAACATGACTTTGCGGCCATCCTGCACGCTGACGAGCCCTTCCGCCAGCACCAGGCGTCCCGGCTCGATACCGGCGATCTTCCTACGGCCCAGCCATATCAGGTCAATCACATCGGAACCATCGTAAAGCTCCGCCTCCAGCGCCGGAGCGCCCCCGCGAGGGCGCAGCGTCACCGTCCGTAGGGTGCCGGTGACGCAGAAGCGGCGGCGCGTGCCGCAGGAGACGATGGGTGTGGCGCCGTGACGATCGAGGTCCTGCTGGAGCTCGTCGGCCTCCAGTTCGGCCTGGCCTGCGGTCAACCGGCGGAAGAATCCCCGCAGACCGCCCTGTTTGTGCGGCTCCTGAGAACCCACGGACCTCTCCTTCACACCCGAGTCGAACCAGCGTACGCGATCGGGCCCGTCAGCGAATCTCGGCGATCTCCGGTCCCCGGTCGAACGGTTTGAGATCGGGCACCTCTCCCCCGGCGGCCTGCTGCTCCGCGGCCTGCTTGGCCTCGGGCGGCAGCCGGAGCTCGATGGCCTCCTTGGGAGCCATGGGCTCGTCGCCGCGTACCACGACCATGTCCCTGACGACACCCTCCAGCGTCTCGGCGGCCCCGGCGTCCTCCGCCGCCTTACCGCTGATCACCGCGCGCAGGAACCAGCGCGGCCCGTCCACCCCGATGTAGCGGACCGGCTGCTCGCCGCCCTCCGCGGGGATCCTCGCGCTCAGCTCGACACCGAACGCCCCCTCCCGCTCCTCGGCGGTGCCTCCGGCGCCCTTGACCCCCTCGGCCAGCTCGGCCCTGACCTCGTCCCAGATCCCGCTCCGCTTGGGCGCCGCGAAGGCGTGCACCTGCAGGGCACTCCCCTCGAACAGCACCACGGCACCGACGATCTGATCGCCGGCCAGATTGAGCTGCACCTCGAAACCGGCGTCCACCGGCAGGCGCATGCCTCCGAGGTCGACCCGTTCGCGCTCGGGGTGGGGCTCGTCCGCGTCCCACGGCCCCGACTCCCGCGACGGTACCCGCTCGACCTCTTCCACCGCGGCCTTGGCGGCCGGGGACTTCTCACGACGGCTACGTCCGAACACTTCTCTCACGCTCCTTGAAGATTCACTCGTCACTCGTCACCCGCCGGGCGCGGCGGCCGCTCTCCGGGGCCGGGAGGATGCCCCGCCCTCGGATCGCCGGCCGTTCCGTCCACCTCGCCGGGATCACTTCCTGTCAGCGGCCGGTGGACCCGAACCCACCGGCGCCTCGCACCGAACCGGGCAGCCGGTCCACCTCGTGGAACGCCGCCTTCTCCACCTTCTGGATCACCAGCTGCGCGACCCGGTCTCCTTTGCGCAGCCGTACGACGCTCTTGGTGTCGGTGTTGATCAGCGTCACCTTGATCTCCCCCCGGTACCCCGCGTCGACGGTGCCGGGCGCGTTGACGAGCGTCACGCCATACCTGGAGGCCAGGCCCGAACGCGGGTGGACGAACGCGGCGTACCCGTCGGGCAGGGCGATCGCCAGCCCCGTGCCGACCACGGCTCGCTCACCGGGGAGGAGCTCGACGTCCTCGGCGGCGTGGAGGTCGGCGCCCGCGTCGCCCGGATGGGCGTACGAAGGCGGCGGCAGGTCGGGGTCGAGCCGGTGGATCAACACCTCGACGGTGTGGGTCACGGGTTCACCTCGTACTCGTGGTGCTCGTCGGCGATCTTCTGAATGTCACCGTGCTTGGCGAAATGCTCCATGCCCACCTCGACGAAGAGGGCAGCGGCCCGCACGGCGACCGGGCCGTCCGGGGAACCGATCCGGCCCTCAGCCTCAAGGTACGCCTTCCTGCCGGACATGCCGTTGCACCAGGCGCGCAAATGCAGGGCGGTGCCCACGGGAACCGGCGCGAGATAGTCGGTCTCCAGCCGGGCGGTGACGTAGGGGCGCTGGAAGAGCCACACGGACATACCGATTACCTCGTCCATCGCCGCGGCGAGCACACCACCGTGCGCCAGGCCGGGCGCGCCCTGGTGGGTCTCCTCCACGGTGAACTCGGCGACCACCGTGATCCCGTCGGGGCTGAGAGCGGTCAGGCGCAGGCCGTTCGGGTGGTCGGCACCGCAGCCGAAGCAGCGGCTGTAGTGGGAACCGAGCGGGGTGCCGGGAGCGGGAGCGCCGGGATGCGGCGTCGGGCGGGTCGCATCCGGCGGAGGGGTGGTCAGGGCGGAACGGGTCACGGGGCAGAACGTTACCGCCTGGGCTGCGGTGATTCCTCATTCGCCGGTTTTCCCTCCGCACCGGCCCGCGGCCCGCCGGAACCGCTGCTCGGCCCCTCGGGACCACCGGGACCACCGGGACCACCGGGACCACCGGGACCACCGGGACCACCGGGACCACCGGGACCACCGGGACCGCCGGGGCCGTGAGGTTCTCCGGGATCGGGGCGTGGCGGGGCAGGTGGCAGGGCAGGCCGGGAATCACCCCTGAGGAGCTCCGGCAGCGCGCGGTAGATCACCGCGGCCACCGGCACCGCCACGGCGGCCCCGGCGATGCCCGCCAGGATGCCGCCCACCGCAAGCACCAGAATGATCGCCAGCGGGTGGAAGTGCAGCACCCTGCCGACGATCAGCGGCTGGAGCACGTGGTTCTCCAGCTGCTGCTCCACGACCAGGACGCCGAGGAAGATCAGAGCGTAGATCGGGCCCTTGGCACCGAGGGTGACCAGGGTGGCCACGGCCCCGGCGAAGAAGATTCCGACGATGGGGATGAAGCTGGCCAGGAAGATCAGCACCGCGAGCGGCGCCCAGAGCGGCACGCCCATCCCCGCGAGCACGATGCCCATGATCACACCGTGCACGGCGGCCACCGCGACCGTACCCTGCACGTAGTGCGAGAGCGTCACCCAGGCGGCCCTGCCGGCCCTGTCGACGCGGGGCGCGACGTCACCGAAGCCCTTCAGGAACCACGACCAGATCTGGTCGCCGTCCTTGAGCAGGAAGAACGTCACGAACAGCAGCAGCACGATGGAGGCGAGCACCTCCAGTGCCACCGTGGCGCCGGTGAGGACCGTCTGGGTGATCTGGTTGCGCTGGGTGGTGATCTGCCGCCCGATCTCGTCGACCCAGCTGGAGATCTGGGTCGGCTGCAGGTGCAGGGGGCCGGTGTAGAGCCAGTTCTCGACGCTCTTGACCGTCACGCGTAACTGGTCGAGGAGACCGGGGAACTCGTCGTTGGCACGCACCCCGATGATCCAGCCGGTGCCGCCGAGCACGGCGAGCGCGATGATCATCGTGAGCCAGGTGGCGTAGATGGGCCGCATGCCCATCGCGCCGAACCTCCGGGTGAGCGGGAACAGCAGCGCGGTCAGCAGGAGCGCGACGGCCACCGGCAGCGCCACGATGCGCAGCGTCGCGATGAACTGCGCGAAGTAGAGGACCGCCCAGCCGATGATGATCAGGCAGAGGCTCCACATCGCGATGCGCAGCAGCGTGCGAGGCACCAGGTTGGTGAGGCGTTCCCGGTCGGAGATCACATGTTCAAGACTGTCACGCCGGGAGTATGAATGCGCGGGGGTTATCGCAGGAACACGAAACGCGGTGGTTCGTCCGTGCGTCGGGCGCCGGCGCCCGTCCCGCGCCCACCCGGCAGGGATGCCGGCGCCCATCCCGCCGGGGTGGCACCCACCCTGCCGGGTCGGTGGCACACCCCGGCGGGATCGACACCCGCCCGTGACCGGGAACCGGCGCCCCTGGTCACGGGCCGATGCTCACCGATCCCGAGCCGAGGCCCACCGGTCACCACTCACCGGATGAGCGCTCACCCGGCAGGGGTCAGCGCTCATCCGGCGGGCGCGAGATCACCCTGTCTTCGAGGTAGCAGCTGCAGTTGCCACATCCTGGCGGCATGCCTGTCCTCCTCTCACCTGTCCTGCCTCGACCGTACGGCAGGACGCCCCGACGGGAAGGACAGATTCGCGTGCGCGCCCGGAGCGCGGATCCCGCCCGGGACACCTCGGCCGGGCGAGGAGCCGGACCTCACCGGGAGGCGTACCTCCGCGCCTCGGGCCCACCGTCAGGTGAGAGCGACCTCCACGAGAAGATCTCCCTCGCCCTCGTGGAGCACGAACTCGTCGATGACGCCCGCGCCGCACAGGTCGTCCTGCGCCTGGCGCACGAGGGCGGCCCGCGCACCGGTGACGGTCAGCCGGGAGACCTCCGCGCGCATGGAGAGGCGCGCGTCGGACTTGGCCTTGCGGACCCGGCCGAGGACGGCGGCCACCACGGGCAGCAACTCGGGGTCGCCTCCGCGCTCACGCGCCTCTGGCCAGGCGGCCCGGTGCACCGAGCCCTCACGCCACCAGGACCAGACCTCCTCGGTGACGAAGGGCAGGAAGGGGGCGAACAACCGGAGCATGACGTCGAGCGCCTCGCGCAGCGCCGCGTGCGCCGAACGCGCCGCTGTGTTTCCGCCGTTCCCGCCGTTCCCACCGTTCCCGCCGTTTCCGTCGCCTCCGGTCGCGGTGTTCGCGTCGTCGTAGGCCCTCGCCTTGACCAGCTCCAGGTAGTCGTCGCAGAACTCCCAGAAGAACCGCTCGGTCCGCTCCAGCGCGCGGGTGTAGTCGTAGCCCTCGAACGCCTCGGTGGCCTCGTGGACCACCTCCGACAGCCGGGCCAGCATCGACAGGTCGATCGGCTCGGTGACCTCCCCGCCCCCCTCACCCAGGCCAAGGACGAACCTGGAGGCGTTCAGGATCTTGATGGCCAGGCGGCGGCCGACCTTGATCTGACCGGTGTCGAACGCCGTGTCGGTGCCGGGACGGCCGCTCGCCGCCCAGTAGCGAACCGCGTCGGAGCCGTACTGCTCCAGCAGACCCAGCGGGGTGACCACGTTGCCCAGGGACTTGGACATCTTCTTGCGGTCGGGATCGAGGATCCACCCGGAGATCGCGACATCGCTCCAGGGCAGGGTGCCCTGCTCCAGGTGCGCGCGGACCACGGTGGAGAACAGCCAGGTCCGGATGATCTCGTGGGCCTGCGGGCGCAGGTTCATCGGGAAGACCCGCTCGAACAGGTCCTGGTCGCGCTCCCAGCCCCCGGCGATCTGCGGCGTCAGCGAGGAGGTGGCCCAGGTGTCCATCACGTCCTGGTCTCCGATGAAACCGCCTGCCTTGCCGCGCTGGTCCTCGGTGTAGCCGCGCGGAACGTCGGTGGACGGGTCGATCGGCAGCGCGGACTCCGGCGGCATGATCGGCGCGGAGCGGTCGGGCTCGCCCTCGTCGTCCAGCGGGTACCAGACCGGGATGGGCACGCCGAAGAACCTCTGCCGGGAGATCAGCCAGTCGCCCGCCAGGCCCTGCACCCAGCTGTCGTAGCGGACCCGCATGTGCGGCGGGTGCCAGGACAGCTCCGCGCCGCGCGCCAGGAGCGCGTCGCGCAGGGCGAGGTCGCGCCCGCCGTTGCGGATGTACCACTGGCGAGTGGTGACGATCTCCAGCGGCCGGTCGCCCTTCTCGTAGAACTTCACCGCGCGCCTGGTGGGCCGCGGCTCGCCCTCCATGTCACCCGACGCGCGCAGCAGCTCCACGATCCGCTCACGGGCGCCGTGCACGGTCCTGCCCGCCAGCTCCGCGTACGGCTCCTCCGGCACGCCCTCGGGCGCGTCCGGCAGCAGCCTGCCGTCCCAGCCGATGACGGCGCGGGTGGGCAGGTCGAGCTCGCGCCACCAGACGACGTCGGTGACGTCGCCGAAGGTGCAGATCATCGCGATGCCCGAACCCTTGTCCGGCTCGGCCAGGTGGTGGGCGAGCACCGGCACCTCGACGCCGAACAGCGGTGTCCTGACCGTGGTGCCGAACAGGGGCCGGTAACGCTCGTCGTCCGGGTGGGCGACGAGCGCGACGCAGGCGGGAAGCAGCTCGGGGCGGGTCGTCTCGATCCAGACCCGGTCGCCGAACCCCCGGGCCCGCTGCTCCTCCGACAGGCCGAAGCCCAGCCGGTGGAAGGCGCCGGGCCACTCCCGGTCCTCCAGCTCGGCCTGGGCGACGGCGGTGCGGAAGGTGACGTCCCACAGCGTGGGCGCCTGCGCCACGTACGCCTCACCCCTGGCGAGGTTGCGCAGGAAGGCGCGCTGGGAGGCGGCCCGCGCGGCGCCGCCGATGGTGGCGTACGTCAGTGACCAGTCGACCGAGAGGCCCAGGCGACGCCAGAGTTCCTCGAAGACCTTCTCGTCCTCGACGGTGAGCCGCTCGCACAGCTCGATGAAGTTTCCGCGGGAGATCGGGATCTGCCGCTTGGGGTCGGGTCTGGCCGGAGGCTCGAACGAGGGGTCGTAGGCGATGGAGGGGTCGCAGCGCACGCCGAAGTGGTTCTGCACCCGGCGCTCGGTGGGCAGGCCGTTGTCGTCCCAGCCCATGGGGTAGAAGACCTCGCGCCCGCGCATGCGCTGGAAGCGGGCGACGGTGTCGGTGTGGGTGTAGGAGAAGACGTGGCCGACGTGGAGGGAACCGGAGACGGTCGGCGGCGGGGTGTCGATCGAGTAGATCTCCTCGCGCGTGCGTGACCTGTCGAAGCGGTAGATCCCCTCGGTCTCCCAGCGGCCCGACCATACGACTTCCAGGCCGTCGAGAGTCGGTTTCTCGGGCATGGAAGCGGGGCGCGGACGCTGATGTGTCATGCCTCCCTATGGTATGGCTTCACGCGATACGACGCTCGGGGAGACTAGTGTTCTTGGGGCGAGCCACGAAACGGGAGGACCCTATGGCCGACAAGAGCGAGAAGCAGGACATGGCGTGGAGGGCGATCGGCGGCCTCCTGGGGCTCGCCACCGCGTGGGGGGCGAAGAAGGTCATCGGGTTCGCGTGGGAGAAGACCACCGGTAAGAAGCCTCCCGTCGACAACGAGTCCCTGGAGATCAGCCTCGGCGAGGCGATCGGCTACGCCGTGGTGATGGGGGTCGGCATGCAGGTGACGCAGATCGTGGTCGCCCGCACCGCCAAGAAGCGCTACAACGCCTGGAAGGCCATGAAGGACGCGGCCAAGGACGTCACCACCTGACGGTGAGGCCGTGCCTCGCCGGTGACCCCGGCCGGGGTCACCGGCGTTGCCCCGGTGTTTCAGGACCCGTCGTCCCCGACCGCCGTCAAGGACCCGCCGCGCCGCTCGCCCCGCCCGAGGGCGGCGAGGTCGAGGTCAGGAGGACTCCGAGACTCCGGAGGGTTCCGGTGAGTCCTGGGAGCCGGGTGCGCCGGATGACTCCAGCGAGGTGAGAAACTCCTTGGCCCAGCGGTCCACGTCGTAGGTGGCCACCCTGCGGCGCAGCGACCGCATCCTGCGCGACAGATCGTGCGGGGTGGCCCGCATCGCGGTCAGCATCGTCCGCTTGAGACCGTCGACGTCGTAGGGGTTGACCATGAACGCCTGGCGCAGCTCGTCGGCCGCCCCGGCGAACTCGCTGAGCACCAGCGCGCCACGCAGGTCGTTGCGGCAGGCGATGTACTCCTTGGCGACCAGGTTCATCCCGTCGCGCAGCGGCGTCACCATCATCACGTCCGCCGCGAGATAGAGCGCGGCGAGCTCGTCCCTGCCGTACGACTGGTGCATGTACTGCACGGGTTGCTGGCCGAGTTCCCCCTGCTCCCCGTTGATCCGGCCGACCTGGAGTTCGATCGAGTCGCGCAGCCGTACGTACTCCTCGACCCGTTCCCTGCTCGGCGTGGCGATCTGTACGAACGCCGCCTCGCCCGGCTTGATCGCTCCCTCGGAGAGCAGCTCGCCGAACGCCTTCAGGCGCTGGCCGATGCCCTTGGTGTAGTCGAGCCTGTCGACGCCGAGCAGCAGGCACTCGGGATCACCCAGCTCCGCGCGGATCTCCCTCGCCCTGGAGATGATGTGCGGCTCCCTGACCAGGGAGTCGAGCTCGCCGAAGTCGACGGAGATGGGGAACGCCCCGGCGCGCACCACCCGGTCGCCCACGTAGATCTCGTGCTTGTGGTGCTGGAGGCCGAGCAGGCGGCGGCAGAGCCGGATGAAGTTGGACGCGCCGCCGGGGCGCTGGAACCCCACCATGTCCGCGCCGAGCAGCCCTTCGACGATCTCGCGCCGCCACGGCATCTGGGAGAACAGCTCGACCGGCGGGAAGGGGATGTGCAGGAAGAAGCCGATGCGCAGGTCCGGGCGGAGCTTGCGCAGCATGGCCGGGACCAGCTGGAGCTGGTAGTCCTGGATCCACACGACGGCGTTCTCCGCGGCCTCCTCCGCGGCGGCCTCGGCGAAGCGCTCGTTGACGGTGCGGTAGGCCTCCCAGGTGACCCGGGAGTAGACGGGCGTGGCGACCACGTCGTGGTAGAGCGGCCAGAGGGTGGCGTTGGAGAAGCCCTCGTAGTAGAGCTCGACCTCGGACCTGGAGAGCGGGACGGGGACGAGCTGCATCCCGTCGTGCTCGAAGGGTTCAAGGGTCTCGTCGGGAGCGCCGTGCCAGCCGACCCAGGCCCCCTCCCTGCGCTGCAGGACGGGGGCGATCGCGGTGACGAGGCCGCCGGGGCTACGCCTCCACATGTCCTCCCCGACGCGGTCGACGGGCAGGCGGTTGGCGACGATCACGAATGCGCTGCGGCCCAGCACAAATTCCTCCAGGTAGTCGGGGGCTTACTGAACTAACTACCCGTTTGCGAGGTTTCTATGGCTTACCAGGTGGAAGGGCTCGGTGGACCCTCAGATCGGCCCGTACGACCTCGCCGAGCTTCTTCGTGGCGGCCCGGTTGAGGAACCCTCCGGCCACGGCGCCCGTGAGGAACGGGCCGAAGGTGGTGAGGTGGCGTCCGAGGGTGCGCATCAGCCTGTTGCGCAGGGCCGTCTTCGCCGCGGTGCCCAGGGCGACGGTCATCGTCCCCGGCGCCATGGGGTCGACACCGCGCTGCTTGGACCAGGCCATCGCGAAGGCCATGGCGCGCTGGGAGCCGGTGCCCGGCACCTGGATCCCGTACACCTCGTGGAGTTCGGCGATGAGCTTGACCTCGATCGCGGCCACGACAAGGGTCTCGGCGACGAGCTGGGCGGGGGCGGAGAGCAGGAGAGGGGGAGCTGCGAACTCGGCGGCGGCGACGGCCCCGCCGATCGCCCCGACCGTCATGGTTCCCTTGGTCGCGGTACGTACCAGGTCGTCGGCGAGCGCCTCGGAGGTGAGGCCGCGGTGATGCTCGGAAAGGGTCTGCAGGTCGCGGATGGGGATGCGGGGCGCCACGGCCATGAACACGTCGGTCAGCCAGCGGCCTCGATTCTCTCCCGATGCCTTGGCCCTCTTCGCCCCTCGCGCCAGTGATCTCGTGAGGCGGCCGAGCAGCCTTCGCCGCTCGGCCGCGTCCATGTCGCCCGGCTCGGCGAGCCTGCCGACGATCTCGGCCACTTCTTGATCAGAACCGTCGTCCGCGGCCGCTCCGTGATCGGGACGGCTTTCCGGGGTAGCCCTGCGATCGGGACCGCCTTCCGGGGTCGCCTCCCGCTTGGTCTCGGGGGCCGTTTCGTGATCAGGCGCGCCGTCCGACTCCTCGGCCGTGGAGTCGTCCGGCGCGGCACCGCTCTGCCTGTTCTCTGACGTCATGTCTCGGAACCTCCTCAAGGCTGTCCTGGGGCCCTACCCGTACTTGGAAGAGCACACCTCGGACAGGCCATCGGAATCATCTCAAGCCGCGCATTCCCGGCATATCTGCTGGCCGTTCTTCTCAACGGCGAGTTGACTGCGGTGGTGCACCAGGAAGCAGCGCGCGCAGGTGAACTCGTCGGCCTGACGAGGGATCACCCGAAGCGAGAGTTCCTCGTTCGACAGGTCCGCGCCCGGCAGTTCGAGCGACTCGGCGAGATCCGTCTCGTCGATGTCGATACTGCCCGAGGACTTGTCGGTACGGCGGGCCTGCAGTTCCTGAAGACTGTCCTCACTGAGGTCGTCGTCGGTCTTGCGTGGGCTGTCGTAATCGGTAGCCATCGGTCTGATCCATCCCCCTCATCTATCTGTCTGCGCTGACTCGCGCGTGTGTAACGCTTGGGAGGCACGACTTGTGCCCGATCCGCCAGAGAGATTCCTGCTTCGGTACCCCGCCGGAATGGTCACTGAACCTCCCTACACGTGAGGGACGTACTGCCAATGGCCACGGTTAGCCAAATATGGCGTAAACCACAGCATCGGCGGCATGCACCACCGTGTTCGACGGCACATCCAACCACATGTACGGCGTGAACGAGACGCCCCCCGCCGGATCAACGTGGCTGAAGTCGCACGGTGACCACGAGACCCCCTCCGTCCCTGGGTACGGCGGTCACGTTGCCCCCGTGGGCGCGCACGACCGCGCGCACGATGGAGAGTCCGAGCCCCGCCCCCTTGTCCGAGTCGACCCGGTCGGCATTGAGCCGCCTGAACGGCTCAAAAAGGCTGTTCACCTCGTACGCGGGCACATGCGACCCCGTGTTGGCCACCTGAACAACCAACGCACCCTCCACCATTCCCGTCCTCACCCATAGGCGTCCGGAATCGGAGAGATTGTGCTTTATAGCGTTCTCCACCAGGTTGGCCACGCACCGCTCAAGCAACACCGGATCGCCGACCGTCTCGGCACTGCGAAGCTCCGGGATCACGGTGACCCCGGCCTCCTCGGCCCGCGCGGCGAGCTGTTCGACGACGGTCTCGGCCACGTCCTTCATGTCCACCGGCTTGCGCACGCTCAGCTCGCGCTCGCTGCGGGCGAGCAGCAACAGGCCCTCGATCAGGCGCTCGTTGCGGGCGTTGACCTCCAGGAGCGTGCGGCCCAGCGCCTTCAGGTCGCCCGAGGCCTCCGGATCGCCCAGGGCGATCTCCAGGACCGTCCGGTTGATCGTCAGGGGGGTGCGCAGCTCGTGCGAGGCGTTGGCCACGAATCTTCGTTGTGTGTCGAAGGCCACATTCAGCCTGGTGAGCATCGCGTCGAAGGTGTCGGCCAGCTCCTTCAGCTCGTCGTCGGGGCCCTTGAGGTCGATCCGCTCGTGGGCGAGCGTGGAGCCCGACAGCTTGCGTGCCGTGGCGGTCATCTGCTGGATGGGCTTGAGCGCCCGGTCGGCGACGATGTACCCGATGATGACGGCGAGGATGCCGACCCCCAGCAGGGCGAGCAGCGAGCGGGCCAGCAGTTCCCGCTGCGCCCCGGTGATCGCGACGTGCTGCTGCCAGTACCACTGCCGCTTGATCTCGGCCGCCAACTGCGGCCCCACAAGCCCGTCCAGGTCGGACGGGAAGGGCGGCCACGCCCCGTAGAGCGCCCAGCCCACCAGGAGGTAGATCACGGCCAGCAGGAGGGCGCCGGCCGTGAAGAACAGCACGGCGTAGGTGATGGTGAGCCGCCACCGGATGCTGATCCGGTCGATGATCGACCTCAGCCGCTCCAGCGGGGTCCTCTCCATCGGGGCGGCGCCCGCCGGGGGCGGCCCGTCCCAGGCGGGCGGGCCGGTCGGCGGCGGGGGCCCGTCCGGCTTCCGCTCTCCGGCGGGCCCGGACTCCAGCCGCTCGCTCTTCCAGGCGCCCCGCTCGGAGTGAGGACTGATCATCGGATGGGTCGGCACCGTGTCGCGGTTCTCTCCCACCGGGACGAACGTCGGGCGTTCCTCTCCCCCACCTGCCGGAGCGTTCACAGCTTGTACCCGACCCCTGGCACCGTCTCGATCACCTGGGGCTCGCCCAGTTTCTTCCTCAGCGTCATCATGGTGACGCGCACGACGTTGGTGAACGGGTCGATGTTCTCGTCCCACGCCTTGTCCAGCAGGTCCTCCTGGCTGACGACCGCGCCCTCGGCGCGCATCAGCTCCTCCAGGACCGCGAACTCCTTCTTGGTGAGCGCGACCTCCGCGCCGTCCCTGGTCACCAGCCGCTTGCCCGGATCCAGACGCACCCCGGAGCGCTCGAGCACCGGCGGCAGCGCCGGGGCGGAACGACGGCCGAGCGCCCGCACCCGCGCCACCAGCTCGACGAACACGAAGGGCTTGGCCAGATAGTCGTCGGCCCCCAGCCCCAGCCCCTCCACCTTGTCGTCGACGTCGCCGGAGGCGGTCAGCATGAGGATCCTGGAGGCGGTGCGCGAGGCCACCAGGCGACGGCAGACCTCGTCGCCGTGGACCTTGGGCAGATCCCTGTCCAGGACGATCACGTCGTAGTCGATGTAACCCGTCCGCTCCAGCGCCCCCGCACCGTCGTAGGCCACGTCCACGGCCATCGCCTCGCGCCGGAGCCCGGTCGCGATCGCGTCGGCGAGCACCCGCTCATCCTCGACCACAAGCACTCGCATGGCCTATGGCACCTCCCGTCACATTCCCAGAGCAGCCGCTGGGACGGCCTCCCCATTCTCCCCTCACCACCTGTAAGCACACGGTAAGCCCTTCACAAGAGGGGGCACTCCATGTGATGTCGGAAACACGCAGGTTTAGCGCGTGGTTCACCCTGGGTACAGCCGGTTCCAGTCTCCATAGCGGTATCCTCCGTTCCCCATGAGCCCGTGAGAAAGAAGGTGAAGATGGGCGAGTTCACCGCCACAATCGAACACCGCCTCGACCAGGCATACAAGAACTTGCAGGAGGCCAGGTCCTCCGGCGACGACTACCTCGCCGACACCTTCACCGCCGAGATCGAGGATCTCCGCCGTCTGGCCACAGACAACGGCGTCCCCGTTCAGCGCTGATGGGAGGGAGCCCCCCGGCCGACCGCCGGGGGGCTCTTTCACGCCCTCGCCCGCCCTCTCATCCGTGAGGACGGGCGAGGCGCACGGGCCCTCGTGAAGGTCAGGCGTCGCGTTCCGGGTCGAGCAGGAGCAGCAGGTCGTGCAGCTCCTCGAACAGGCCGGGGGCCGCGCACAGCAGGAGGCCGGGATTGGCCGGCCTGCCCTCGAGCCCGCCGACCCTCGCCCCGGCCTCCGCGGCGATGAGACCGCCGGCCCCGTAGTCCCAGTACTGAGGACCGCGCTCGTAATAGCCGTCCACCCGCCCCGCCGCCACCGAACACAGGTCGGAGGCCGCCGAGCCGCCCCTGCGGATGTCGCGCACGCGCGGCAGCACGTGGCGGAGCACCTCAGCCTGCACCTCTCGCCGCCCGCTCTCGTAGCCGAACCCGGTGGCGATCAGCGCCCGCTCGAGCGGCACCCCGGTGTTGCAGCTCAGCCGCTCTCCGGCCAGCCACGCTCCCCCGCCCTTGACAGCGGTGAACACCTCGCCGCGGGGCACGACGTTGACCGCTCCCGCGATCACCTCGCCGTCCACCTCGACCGCGATGCTGACCGCCCACTCGGGCACCCCGTACAGGAAGTTGACCGTCCCGTCGATCGGGTCGACGATCCAGCGGATCCTGCCCTCGCCGGTGGCGCCGCCCTCCTCGCCGAGGATCGCGTCGTCGGGCCTGACGGCCTTGATCCTGTCTCGGATGAGCTCCTCCGAGGCCCGGTCGAGGGCGGTCACCACGTCGGTGGGGCTGGATTTGGTGACCAGCACCTCGGGCCGGGCCGGTCGCTTGGCCAGCAGCATCTCACCGGCCTCTCTGGCGATCTCCTCCGTCAGCCGCCCGAAGGTCACGGCGCTGTCCACGATCCCCTCACCACTCTCGCTCATTCGGGCGGGTCCTCCTTGACGGGACCCGCCCTCCCCATGCCCGGCCGGACGTACGGCAGTCCTCGCCCGCCCCACCGAAGTCTGGGTCCATCCTCGTCGTTTTCGGTACGGTGGGCGGTCACCGCCCACCGTGCCGTGTTCACGACGGGATCACGACGGGATCACGACAGTGACTCCGGGCGCTTCCACTCGCGTCCGAGGACATGCTGGTCAAGGAAGGCCAGGACTGTTTCATACCAGGCAACCGCATTACCCGGTTTGAGCACCCAGTGGTTCTCGTCGGGGAAGTACAGGAACTTCGACTCCACCTCCGAGCGCTGCAGGTCCCACCACAGGCGCAGCGCCTCCCCGATGGGGACCCGGTAGTCCTTGTCGCCGTGGATGACCAGCATCGGGGTGGAGATGTTCTCCAGTGACCGGTGCGGGGAGAGTTTCGCGTACAGGCCGGTGCCCGGGGAGCCGAACTCCCGCTGCCAGTACATGGACGCGTCGGTGGTCCCCGCGAACTGGTCGAGGTTCCACAGCGAGGCGTGGGTGACGATCGCCCTGAACCTGCCGGTGTGCCCGGCGACCCAGTTGGCCATGTAGCCGCCGAACGAGCCACCCATCGCCGCGGTCCTGGTGGGATCGAGCTCGGGGAGTTCCAGGGCGGCGTCGGTGATCGCCATCAGGTCGGCGTGGGTGCGCGGACCCCAGTCGGCCCAGCCGCGCCGGATCATGTCCGGCCCGTAGCCGGTGGACAGGCACGGATCGGGCAGCAGTACGGCGTACCCGTGCTGGGCCATGATCCACGGGTTCCAGCGCCAGGACCAGTCGTTCCAGCTGCCCAGCGGGCCACCGTGGATCCACAGCAGGAGCGGTGCGGGGTTCTTCGCGGAGGCCTCCTCGGGCAGCACCAGCCAGGCCCTGATCTCCGCGCCGTCGTCGGCGGTCGCGGTGACCTCGGTGAGCGTGCCCGGCAGCTCCAGGTCTGGGACCGGAGAGGCCAGCTTCTCCACGGTCCCGTCCCGCGCCACCCTGACCGGGGCCGCGGGCGCGTCCACGGCCCCGCGCAGCGCGTAGACGGCGCCGTCGGGCGCGACGTTGAGCGAGCTGTAGGCGGCGTTGTCGAGGGTGAGCCGCTCCGGCGCGCCCCCGTCGGCCGGGACGCGGAAGATCGGACGGCGGCCGTGGTCGTCGGCGACCACGAACAGCGAGCGGGAGTCGGGCGCCCAGACCATGTCGGACGGCCAGAGCCCGCCACCCGCCGGGCGCCCCTCCCCGGTGGCCAGGTCGACGATCCACAGGGTGCTCTCGGGGATCCGCTCGGTGTCGGCGTGGTTGTTCCTCACGCAGGCGACCAGACGCCCGTCCGGAGAGATCTTCACCGGCCCGTCGAAGTCGTGGTCGTCCGCGGCGGCCAGGACCCGCCGGGCGCCGCCGTCGGCGGTGTCGATGGCGACCAGTTCGAAGCGGAGCTCGCCCTGCGGCATCGACACGCCCCAGGTCGTCACGACCGTGGAGCCGTCCGGCGCCACGTCGCAGGCGCTGTGGCTCGACAGCGCCTTGCCCGGCTGCGGGGTGAGGTCCCTCACCTCGGTCAGCCGCTCGCCGTCGCCCAGGGTGCCGGCGAACAGCCGCGGCTCTCCGGGTCCGAGATCGTGATCCCAGTAGCGCACCGGGTAGCTCTCGTGCAGGATCGCGCTGATTCCCGCGTCCTTGCGTGTCTTGCGCCGCTCGGCCTCGCCCGCCTCGTCACCGGGGAGCACGTCGGAGCAGAAGACCACGGTCCTGCCGCCGATCGCGAATCCGGCGACGCCTCCTGGCCTGGAGGCGATCTGGCGGGCCTCTCCTCCCGTCGCGGGCAGCAGCCAGAGGGCGGGAACCTCCTCGTCCGCCTCCTTCACGGTCGGGTCGGGACGGCGCGAGGCGAAGAGCAGGTCGCCCTCTCGCGTGAACTCGGCCCCGGTCTCGCCCTTGACGGATCTGGTCAGCCGGTACGGCCGGCGGCCGTCGAGAGGGATCTCCCACAGGGAGGTCCCGTAGGATCTTCCGTCGGGATTAAGCGCCTGCACCACGCTGACCAGGCGCACTCCATCGGGGGATAGCCGCAGGGATGTCACCCGCGGTACGCCGACATAATCGCGGATGTCGTTAAATGGGGTCACGGTTTCGAACTTACCTCGGCGATCGTCTCCGAACACGCCTCCGAACATGCATCCACAAACCTTGTTGATAACGAAGTCCTCAAGGTGACCATGCAAGAGGACACCCCGGCATGCGGTTTGATAAATGCCATGGGGAATTACGACGCGCTTCTCGTCGTCTCGTTCGGGGGGCCCGAGAAACCAGACGATGTCATGCCGTTCCTGGAGAACGTGGTCAGGGGCAGGGGGATCCCGCGCGAGCGGCTGCTGGAGGTCGAGGCGCACTACCAGCGCTTCGGCGGCGCCAGCCCGATCAACCAGCAGTGCCGTGACCTGATCGCGGCCGTGGAGCCGACGATCGACCTTCCGGTCTACTGGGGCAACCGCAACTGGCATCCCTACCTGGAGGACACGCTTCGCCAGATGGCCTCGGACGGGGTGCGCAGGGCCGCGGCCTTCGTCACCGCCGCCTACAGCTCGTACTCGGCCTGCCGTCAGTACATCGACGACATCGCGCTCGCCAGGGCCGCGGTCGAGGGTGCCCCGGAGGTCGTCAAACTCCGGCACTACTTCGACCATCCCGGGTTCGTCGCGGCGATGGCCGACCACACCCGTGAGGCCCTGGACCGGCTGCCCGCCGAGCTCAGGGATCCCGCGCGGCTGGTCTTCACCGCCCACAGCATCCCGACCTCGATGGCCGCGACAGCCGGTCCAGGCGGCGGCGCGTACGAGGCGCAGCTGCGCCGGGCCGCGGCGCTGGTCACCGCCGAGGTGGGCGGCGGCAGAGAGTGGGACCTGGTCTGGCAGAGCCGGAGCGGTGCCCCGCACATCCCGTGGCTGGAACCCGACGTCTGCGACCACCTGCTCGCGGTCGACGCCCCCGCGGTCGTGCTGGTGCCGATCGGCTTCGTCTCCGACCACATGGAGGTCGTCTACGACCTCGACGTGGAGGCTGCGGAGACGGCGAAGAAGATCGGCCTGCCGCTGGTCAGGGCCACCACGGCCGGGACCCACCCGCGCTTCGTCTCGATGGTCGGGGAGCTGCTCGCCGAGCCGGAGCCGGTAGCGTGCGCGGCCACCTGCTGCCCGGCCCCGCCGCGCCGCCGCGGGTAGCCGCGAGGGCGCGGGCGCGAGCCGATCGCGGACGGCCGCGAAACCCCGAAGATCACCGGTGCGGGCCTCCACGGGATGGCCGACGATCACGGGCGTGGACGTCCGCGGGGCCGCGGCCGGTCACGGGTGCCTCGCCGGGGCCTCAGGGGTAGGCGGCGGCGTAGCCGCGGGAGATGCCCATGACCTTGGCGACGTACGACCAGGAGTGGTTGTAGAACCAGATGGCCTTCTCCAGTTTCTTGCCGCCCTTGCCCGCCCCGTTGGCGCACAGGTAGTTGGCCGCGCCGGGGACCGCGTCGTACGGGTTCCAGATGTCGGCGACGCCGTCACCGTCTCCGTCCACGCCGTAGGCCTTCCAGGTCGCGGGCATGAACTGCATCGGTCCCAGCGCGCCCGCGGAGGAGGGGCCGTTGTTTCGCCCGTGTGAGCTCTCCACCTGGCCGATCGCGGCCAGGACCGTCCAGGAGAGCCCCGGGCAGACCTCGGCCGCCTTGCGGTAGAGCTCCAGGTAGCTGCCTGGCCTGCCGACCGTGACCTGCCGCACCTTGCCGGTTCCCGCCGTCTTGGCGCCGGCGGCCTTCGCGGCGGGCTCGCGGGCGGCCTTCCGGGCACCGCCGACGGCGACCACCTGGGAACCCGGGCTCAGCAGCCTGCCCACCCGTGTCCTGAGGACGGTGGAGGCCTTCTCGGGGCCGTGCACGAGCAGCGCCACACCGGGCAGCAGACCCAGCCTGCGGCCGGTCTCCTCCCCTACGATGCCGTCCACGCCGGGCAGGCCGAACGAGGCGGAGGCCGCGGCCCGCAGCCGGGGACCGCCGTCCACCTGGTACTCCGAGCCGAGGACCAGGCCGAGGCGGCGCGCCGCCGAGTTGTCGGCGACGAGCTCCCCCTTGGCGAGGGCGTCCCAGATCCCCTGCTGGTCGGCGACGATCCTGGGTGCCCACGTGCGAAAGCGGGCGGGGTCGACGGCGATGAGGTTGAGCCCGATCCCGGACACCTTGACCGCCCCGCCGTCGAAGGAGTCGATCTTCTGGACGTACTTGAGCCGGGAGATGTCCTCCTTGGTCTGCTCGGTCAGCGTCGAGGGGGAGATGACCAGCAGCCGAGGCGGGGTGAGGGTGAGACCGGAGGCGCCCGTCGCACCCGGCTCGGGGGCGGAACTCTGTCCGCCTCCCGTCCCCTGGGAGACGGGGTCGCGCGGGGCCTGATCGTCCCCCACGGGAGCGGCCGGGCTCGCCGGGCCGGGATCCGCCGGGCTCACCGGGCTCGTCGGATCGGGGTCCGCCGGGCTCACCGGGATCGCGGGAGGGCTCGCCACCGGCGCGATCGCCGCCAGGTCGCGGACGCGGGACTCCACCACGGCGCTTCCCGCCGAAGTGGCGGGGGTGGCGGGGCGACCGGCGTTGATCATCGCGAGAGCGACGCCGCCGAGGGCGAGGAGAGCGGTCATGGCGACCACTACTGGGACAAACAACCGCAACCCGGGAAGACGTGACACCGCGCTCACGTTAGCTCCAACGGACCGCTCCGTGAGCCATTGCCTGGAAAATCACTTGCCGACCGGCGGTTCTGTGCGAAATCGTCGGCATGTTCCACGCACGGAGATCAGCAAGGGGATTATCGGTGGTCGGGCCGTACAGAGGGCTCTTCAGCATGCCCGGCGCCAAGGGGTTCGTCATCGCCGGGTTCTTCGGGCGGATGCCCATGTCGATGCTCGGCATCGGCATCGTGCTGCTCATCAAAGAACTCACCGGCTCCTACGCGACGGCGGGCGCGGTCGCGGCCACCGTCAGCGTCTCCTTCGCCGTCGCGGCCCCGCTGTCGGGACGCCTGGTGGACAGGTTCGGCCAGGCCAGAATAGTCATCCCGTTCACGCTCGCGCACGGCGCCACGCTGACCGCGATGATGCTCTGCGCCGAGTACGGTGCTCCTCTCTGGACGCTCTTCGCCACCGGCGTCATGGTCGGCGCGACCGCGCTGTCGCTCGGCTCGCTCGTGCGCGCCCGCTGGTCGCACCTGCTGTCCGGGTCGGGGAGGCTGCACACGGCGTTCTCCTTCGAGTCGGTCGCCGACGAGATCATCTTCGTCGCGGGCCCGGCGCTGGTCACCGCCCTGGCCACCATGATCAACCCGTACGCGGGCCTGATCGTGGCTCTGACCTGCACGGTCTTGGGCACCATCGCCTTCGCCCTGCAGCGCGGCACGGAGCCGCCCATCCGCCGCAGGGAGGCGCGCTCCGGCACCCCGATCACCATTCCCGGCGTGGCCCTGATGTCGTGCGCCTTCCTCGCGATGGGTGCGGTGTTCGGCTCGGTCGACCTGATCACGGTCGCGTTCGCCGAGGAGCGGGGTTCCAGGGCCGCGGCCGGGCTGCTGCTCGCCTCGTTCGCCGGCGGGAGCCTCGTCTCCGGCCTCTGGTACGGCGCACGGCAGTGGAGCATCCCGCTGAGCAGCAGGTTCGTCCGCTCGCTCGCGGCGTTCGCGGCCGGCCTCACCCCGATCATGCTCATCGGCGACATCAGGGTCATGGCGGGCGCGCTGTTCCTGGCCGGGCTGGCCATCTCCCCGACCGTCATCACCGGCTACAGCCTGACCGAGCAGCTGGTCCCGGCCGGCCTGCTCACCGAGGGCATGGCGTGGATCTCGACGTCGGTCGGGTTCGGCGTGGCGATCGGCGCGTGGGCGGGGGGCAGGCTCACCGACACGTTCGGCGCCTCCAACGCCTACGGGTTCTCCTTCGCCTGCGCCCTGCTCGCCGTCGCGGTCGGCGTCGGCGGCTCCGCCTGGCTGCGAACCCCTGTCGCCCAGCAACAATCGTGAGTATCGTTCATATTCGCTGGAGAAGCACGCGAACACGAACCGGTGACGGCCCACCTGACCGTGGGCGGGACTCCCCCGCGAGCGGGGCGTCGGCGCCCCCGGACGGCGGGGTGCCGCCCGCCGGGCAGGAGTGAACATGGGCGAGACCTTCCGCAACTGGGCCCGCAACCAGGCCGTCACCCCCGCGGAGGTCCGGGCGCCCTCCTCGGCCGAGGAGGTCTCGCGGGCCGTGCGGGACGCGACCGCGGCGGGCCGCCGGGTGCGCATGACCGGCAGCGGCCACTCGTTCACCGCGGTGGCGCTCACCGACGGCCTCCTGCTGCGGCCCGACGCGCTGACCGGGATCCGCGAGACCGGGGACGGCTGGGTGACGGCCGAGGCCGGGACGACGATCGGCGCGCTCAACCGGGAGCTGCACCGGATGGGCCTCGCCCTCGCCAACATGGGCGACATCGACGCCCATACCGTGGCAGGGGCGATCCAGACCGGCACCCACGGCACCGGCAGGGACGTCGGCGGGCTCGCCGACCAGGTGCTGGCGCTGGAGATGGTGCTCGCCGACGGCGAGATCGTCACGGTCCGCGGCGACGGCGAGGGGAAGATCCGGGGGGTGGCCGAGCGGGACCTGTTCGACGCCGCCAGGGTGAGCCTGGGCGCGCTCGGCGTGGTGACCGCGGTGACCTTCCGGGTCGAGCCGGCCTTCCTGCTGCGCAGCGTGCGGGAGCCGATGGCGCTGACCTCGATCCTCGACTCCCTGGAGGCGCTCGTCACCGGCAACGAGCACCTGGACTTCTTCTGGCTGCCGCACACCGACACCTGCCTGACCAAGCGCAACAACCGCAGCCCCGGACCGGCCAGGCCGCCGAGCGCGCTGAAGTACTGGCTCGACAACCACCTCATGGAGAACACCCTGTTCGGCGCGGTGTGCGGCGTCGGCGGACGCTACCCGCGCGCCATCCCCCGGCTCAACGCGCTCTCGGCCGCGACGCTCTCGGCCTCGTCCTGTGTCGACGCCTCGCACAAGATCTTCACGAGCGTGCGGGAGGTGCGCTTTCTGGAGATGGAGTACGCCATCGCGCGCGAGCACCTCGGCCAGGCCCTCCACGAGGTTCGTGACCTGGTGGAACGGCGAGATTGGAAGATCAGCTTTCCCGTCGAGGTGCGGGTCACCCCGGCCTCGGACGCCTGGCTGTCCACCGCCTACGGCAGGGACTCGGCCTATGTCGCCTGCCACGTCTACCGGCCGACTCCAAACCCCGCCTACTTCGAGGGCGTCGAGGAGATCATGACCAGGCTCGGCGGCCGCCCGCACTGGGGCAAGCTGCACACCCGTGACGCGTCCTACCTGGCCGCGGCCTATCCCCGATTCGGTGACTTCCTCGCGATACGCGACACCCTCGACCCGGGGCGCGCCTTTTCCAACGACCATCTCGACACCGTGCTGGGGTGACCTGCCCCGGACCTCTCGCGGCCGTACGGCCGTCGGCCCGGCACCGTTCCCCCCAATCGGCCGCTTCTCTCCGGCTTTCGGTAAAGGATGTCGCAAAGGCTCGCTCGAAGAGTGACGCGTCCGCGTGTCCCGTCGTTCCCCTGAGGCGTACGAGGGGCAGATTCGCAGACACCCGCGCCGCTCGACCCCGAGGGAGTCCGCCGGAGATGACCTTCTCCCGCCGTCCATGCCAGCCGCCGCCGCGTCCCGTCGTCACGGAGCGCGACGACCGGCTCCCGCACAACACCGCAATCGCGGCATATCCCACCCGAACCGGCGGACCGGCCTCACCGCCATCTCCCGGTTCTTGGTGGAAGTCCGCAGCGGTTCCCGGAGTTATCCGTGAGAATCCCTTGAGGACCCGGAAGTCGCTGCTCCAGACCGGTGCCCTGTAATAGATGAATGGAGCAAATGTGACCGGCGTCACATCGCTGCGAGCCCCATCCAGGAAGGCGATGTTCGGACATGCCGGGTACGGTGCTGGCAGGCAACCGGCACACGCGAGAGACTCAAGGGTCCGGGGGAAGATTGAGCACGACGACGAAGGGACTCGCATGCAGGAGCTCCGACTCGTCGCGGTGAGTGAGGACGGGACCTATCTCGTGCTGGCGACAGCCGGCCGGGGTACCCGGTTCACGCTGCCCGTCGACGACCGGCTCCGTGCTGCCGTCCGCGGCAACTTCTCCCGTCTCGGCCAGTACGAGATCGAAGTGGAGAGTCCGTTGCGCCCCAAGGAGATCCAGGCCCGGATCCGTGCCGGCGAGACCGCGGAGGAGATCGCCAACACGGCGGGCATCCCGGTCGAGCGCGTGCGGTGGTTCGAGGGCCCCGTGCTCCAGGAACGTGAGTACATGGCACAGCAGGCGCAGCGCTGCGCCGTACGCCTGCCGGGCGACTCCGCTCCAGGTCCCACCCTCGGCGACCTGGTCGCCGAGCGGCTGACCCGCCGAGGCGTCCCCGCCGACGAGATCGAGTGGGATTCGGCCAAGCGGGACGACAACATGTGGCGCATCAAGCTCGGATTCGTGTGGAACGGCCACACGCGCAACGCCGAGTGGCTCTTCGACCCGCGCCGGCGCCACATCACGCCCCACGACGACGAGGCGCTGCGACTGTCCAGCGGCGAGGACGTCGAGCCGTTCGCGGACACCACGGTCACGCCGTTCGTCCCGCGCGTGGCCAAGCTCGCTCCGGTGCCGTCGCTGGCGCCGGAGCCGCTGAACCAGCCTCCGGTGGCCTTCCCCTCGGTTCTGCGGCACGAGACCCCGGCCCAGCCCCGGCCCGCCTACGCGCAGGCCGATCCCACCGTCTCCCCGGCATCCCCGACACCTCAGGCGCCTCAGGCATCCCCCTCGCCCGCGGCCCCTGCCCTGCCCTCGGCGTCCCCTGCCGCCTATCAGCAGCCGCCCATGCCCCCGCTCCCCGCCGGATACGAGGCTCCAAGGGTGTCGGTGCCGCCGCTGCGCGCTCCCGACCCTGCCGGATACCAGCAGGAAAGGGCGCCGGAGCCCACGGCCCAGGACTCCGACCCCGTCACACGGGTCAAGCCTCCCGAGCCCGTGCTGCCCGAGCCTCCCGCTCCGTACCCGGCTCCGTACGAGCCGGTCGCGCCGGCTTCGTACGAGCCGCTTTCCTCTCCGGAGCCGGAGCCCCCGGCACCCGTCGCGCCACGGCCCGCCGTCACCTCCCAGCCCTCCGTGACGGCGTCCGAGCCGTCTACGGCGACCACGCCGGAGCAGGCGACCACCGCGCGCGGATCCGCCGCCGCGCGGGGAGACCTCCTTCCCCAGGGGCCCGAGGAAGCGATTCCGGGGCAGGACGGTGCGGCCGGGCCCTCCGCGGCCGCCGAGGCCGAGCGGGCTCCGGAGACGGCGAAGGAGTCGCAGGTCACGCCGCCTCCGGAGGCGGCGAAGGCTCCGGAGGCCACGAAGGCCGAAGAGACCGAGGGGGCCGCGAAGGCTCCGGAGGCCCCCAAGAGCACCGAGAGCACCGAGAGCGCGAACCCCCCGCCTCCCGCCGCGGCCGCGCCGGAACCGGCCGCGACCGCTCCGGCCGATGCCCTGTCCGACCTCGCCGACCAGCGCTCCCCCGAGACCGGCAAGGCCACCGAGCAGGCTCCCGCGGAAGCGGAGAGGACCGTCGCGGAGAAGGAGACCCCCGCCTCCGAACCCGTTTCCGAGACCGGAGCGGCCCAGGAGGGTTCGATAGCCGTACCCGCGGCGCGCGTCAGCGTGGACAAGCGGGCCAAGACCACGCCTGGCAGGCAAGAGACACAGGGGGACACGGGGGCGATGCAGGAGACCAAGGCCGACAAGCCCGCCGCGGAGAAGCCCGCGGAGCCGCCGAAGCCCGCTCCGGCTCCGGCTCGGCCCGCCAAGAAGTCCAGGGGGCGGCGCGCGTCCGTGCCCACCTGGGACGAGATCATGTTCGGCGCCCGCCGCCAGGACTGAACCGCACCGCACCAGGCGGGGGTGACCGGGGTTCCCGGTCACCCCCGTCTCGTCGTCGCCGGCCCTGGGCGCGAGGGGCCGTCCACGACCTCGGCGGACCCAGAACGTGAGATGCGTGAGGCCGCCCCCACGACCTCGACGATCGTGGACATGAGGGTGTGCGGAGTCCCCGAGAGGTGGGCACCCTGGGTTTCGGCGCCGCGAGGCCCCGGCCTGCCGCAAGAACGAGGAGGCCTCAGAAAGGCGCACCCCTCAGGGCGAGAGCCGCCCGCCGGGCGCGGAGGGCTCCGGACTGCCGGAGGTCCCCGGAGTCGCGGGCGCGTGCGGGATGAGGAACGGGGCGAGCCAGGCGGGAGTGACCTCGACGGCGAAGGCCGGTCCCTCCGCCTCGCCGACGTCGATGGCCGCGTAGCCACCGGTGCCCGCCCCCACGCCCGCGATCACGGTCAGCAGACCGGCGCGACGCTGGAACCAGGTCTGCCTCAGGGTCCAGCCGACCACGGCCCGCTGCTCCACCACCGCCTGGGAACGCCGCAGCGACCCCGACCGGACCGACAGACGGCTCCCGTCGTACGTGTGTCCGAGGGAACGGTAGCGATCGAGACCGAGCGGGACGCCCAGCAGCGCGAGAAGCAGGGCCGGCACCGCGAGCGCCCACCAGAACCCGGACCACGTCCAGGCGGCCGTCACCGCACACGTGGCGATCACCAGCCACGGGAAGATCGCCCTGAACAGCCTGCGCCTGCGCGCCGCCGGCGGGTGTGGCCGCAGCCCTGAGGCGATCGGGCCGATCGCCTCGCCCACCACCTCGAGCACGGTGTCCCTCGGGGCCACGGGCATCAGCTGGCCCCTGGTCTCCGAGTCGCCGAGACCGGTCACGATCGCCCACGCGCGGCCCAGCCCCGCCCAGCGCTCGGCCGGCCCCTCGACGAACTCGAACCCCCGCACCCTGCGCCGCTCCAGGGAGACGTTCCTGTGCGTGACCAGACCGCGCCCGGCGATCAGGTATCCGTCGGCGGCGCGGAGGGTGAAGTTCCAGTTGAACACCGCGTACATGATCGCGGCGATCACCGGCATCGCCAGGAACAGCAGGATCAGGGCCGCGACGAGCAGGAGCGGATGCCCCCAGAGCCACTCCCCGAAGTCCAGCACGACCCGTCTGTCGACTCTGAGCTCGCTGCCCCACTGGAACGCCGCGCCCACGGCACCGGCCACCAGTGCGAAGGGGGTGAGCAGGTAGGCGCCGGAGAGAGGGCCGTACACGAGCCACTTCCTCGGCATCACGAAGAACACCCGCTCGGGGGTCGTGTCGCCCACCTCGTGGCGGGTGGAGGATCCGGCGGACTCCTCCCGCGCCCCGACGGGCATACCGGATGAATCGGGCGCACCGGCCGCGAGCTCATCGGAGCCGGAGGCGGCACCGGCCACCGGCGCCGCTCCACGCGCCTGGACGCGTCTCGCCGTCCGGGCACGGGCGTGCCAGAGCAGCACGGCCTTGAGCCGCTCCCCCTCCTCGACGGTGACCCCGTCGAGTTCGCCCTCCTGCTTCTCGTCGCCGCTCGCGCCGGTGTCGATCCTGAGAACGGCGATGCCGAGCAGGCGGTGCAGCGGCGGGGCGCTGACGTCGACGCCACGGATCCGCTCCAGAGGGATCGTCCGCACCGACCTGCTGATCAGTGACCGGGTGAGCTCCAGCCGGTCACCGACGATCTGGTAGGTGAAGGTGAGCCAGCGCGCGGCCGCGAACACGACGGAGCCGACGACCGCCGTCCCGGCCCACCCGAAGGATCCCAGGGAGAAGCCGCCGAGGAACAGGAGACCGGCGAGTGGCAGGAGCAGCGAGGGCAGCATCCGGATCGGATCGGTCAGCAGGACCTTCGGGCTGAGCCTCAGAGGTCTCTCCGTCGGCGGGCCTCCCGGTCCGGCTCCCGGTCCGGCCATGTCGCCGCCCGGCCCGCGCGGGAAACCCGGGCCGCCGCCGGCCCAGCCGTGCGGGGCACCCCCCTGGACGTGCGGGACATCCGGCCCGGCACCGTCTCGGCCAGGTGGGACGCCTGCCACGCAGGCGTCCATGCCACCGTCGGGCACACGTGGATGCTCCGGTCCTGCGCCGGTTCGGACGGGCGGCGAATGCGGCGCATCCGGCTCGCCGCCTCCGTCGGGCGCGACCCACGCGCCCGCCTCTGGACCACCCGGCCCGATCCGCGGACCGGATCCGGCCGGTGGGCGCTCGCCGGGCGTATGCCCTGCCGGTGGACGATCGGAGGAGGAATCGGTCACGTCGCGTCGTCCCTGAGCTCCTCGGCGCGCCGGGCGAGGCCCTCGGCCAGCTCGGCGGCGACCCCGTACTCAAGACCCTTGATCGTGGACGAGCCCGCGTGCGAGGCGGTGCGGATCTCGACCGTGGCCAGTCCCAGCATGCGCTCGAACCAGCCCTGTGCCTTGTCGACCGTCTGGATCCTGCTGACGGGGACGAACACCCACTCCCTGCTGAGCCACCCGGAACGGGCGTAGACGACGTCCCCGCTGAGCTCCCAGCGGTGCACGGCGTACCGCCAGAACGGCTCGACGAGCGTGCCGGGGATCAGAAGCAACACCATCAGCCACGGCAGCCACCCGATGTTCTCGAGCACCCAGCCTGGTAGCCAGGACCACCGGTCGTCGGCGATCCACCCGGCCAGGGTGAAGGAGCCCACGACCAGGAGAACGGACCAGAACAGCCCGTCCAGCAGCCACAAAACGATGGCCTTGCGGGAGACCGGGTTGGCGGGGGCGCGCAGGGGAACGCCCGTGCGGCGCCCACCCGGCGGATCGCCCGCCTCGGCCCTCTCGCTTCCCCCGAGGGCCGCGCTGTGCTCATCGACTCGGTCGCTCACGCTGTCAGCCTAAACGCTCCTGTCCCGAAGGGCGTTCCGGTCGTGTCACGGAACGGGCTCCCGCGGACACCGTGGCGAAGGCGGGGCGATTCACCGCCTTCGCCCCGGCCGGAGGTCGAAGAAGTGTCGGTGGCGCAGGGCATGCTGGAGATCCGTGACTATGGAAAGGCGTGAACGATGACCTACGCGATCCAGGCCGAGGGCCTGGTGAAGCATTACGGGGAGACCCGCGCGCTCGACGGGGTGGATCTCGTCGTGCCGCAGGGGCGCCTGCTGGGTGTGCTCGGCCCCAACGGGGCGGGCAAGACCACCGCGGTGCGCGTCCTGGCGACGTTGCTGCGTCCCGACGCGGGCACCGCCAGCGTCGGAGGCTACGACGTGACGCGCCAGGCCCACCAGGTGCGCTCGCTGATCGGCCTGACGGGGCAGTACGCCGCCGTCGACGAGATGCTCACCGGCGTCGAGAACCTGACGATGATCGGCCGCCTGCTGGGCCTGACGCGTGCCGAGTCCCGGGCGCGCGCCGGCGAGTTGTTGAAGCGCTTCGACCTGTCGGACGCGGGAGGACGTGCCACCAAGACCTACTCCGGCGGCATGCGCCGCCGCCTTGACCTCGCCGCCAGCCTGGTCGGCCGTCCTCAGGTGCTCTTCCTCGACGAGCCCACCACCGGGCTCGACCCGCGCAGCCGCACCGATTTGTGGAACGTGGTGCGCGGCCTGATGGCCGACGGCGTCACCGTGTTGCTCACCACCCAGTATTTGGAGGAGGCCGACCAGCTCGCCGACGACATCGTCGTCTTCGACCACGGCAAGGTCATCGCCTCCGGCACCTCCGACGAGCTCAAGGCGACCACCGGCGCCCAGGTCCTGGAGGTGCGCCCCCTGCTCGCCGAGCACCTCCAGCTCGTCGGCACGATCATGGCCGACGTGCTCGGGGAGACGCCCGACCTCGGCGGGGGCAAGGCCACCGCCCCCGTTCACGACCCCGCCGTCGTCCCCGCGATCGTGCGCCTCCTCGACGACCAGGGCGTCACCGCCTCGGAGCTCGCGCTGCGCAAGTCCAGTCTGGACGAGGTGTTCCTGTCCCTCACCGGCCACCTGCCGGACGAAGACGGTGCCCCCGACGGCGAGGACACCACGCGCAAGGAAGAGGCCTTCGCATGACCACGCTGACGACGACCATCCCGCAGGTGGCCGCCAAGCGCGTCACGCCCCTGGCCACGCTGCAGCAGACCATGACACTCGCCTGGCGCAGTCTGGTCCAGATCAAGCACAACCCGTGGGAGCTGCTGGACCTGAGCATCCAGCCCATCATGTTCCTGCTGTTGTTCACCTACGTCTTCGGCGGCGCCATCTCCGGGTCCACCGGCGACTACCTGCAGTTCGCCCTGCCTGGCCTGCTCGTGCAGAACGCCCTGTTCTACACGCTGTCCACCGCCATCGGCCTCAACACCGACATCACCAAGGGTGTCTTCGACCGGCTGCGCAGCCTGCCCATCGCCCGCACCGCGCCGCTGTCGGGGCGCATCATCGCCGACACCGTCAAGCAGATGTGGGCGTTCGCCCTGCTGATCGGTTTCGGCATGGTGCTGGGTTTTCGGGTGACCACCAGCGTCTTCGGCCTGCTGGGTGCCCTCGCCCTGCTGGTCGTGGTCGCCCTGGCCATGTCCTGGATGTCGGTGCTGATCGGCCTGAAGGCCTCCAGTCCCGAGAAGGTGCAGATGATCGCCTTCTCCACGATGATGCCGCTCACCTTCACCAGCAGCGCGCTGGTGCCCTCCGCCACCTTCCCGTCCTGGCTGAAGACCTGGTCGGACATCAACCCCGTCACGCACCTGGCGGACGCCATCCGCGGCCTTCTCATCGGTGGCGACATCGGCCAGGCCGCCCTCTTCTCGCTGCTCTGGGCCGCGGGTTTCGCCCTGGTCTTCGCGCCTCTGGCGATCCGCGCGTTCCGCAGCCACGTCTAATCTGTCGGCAGGCCGGGCTCGCGGGGGCGTTCGCGTCCGCCACATGGTGACGAACCGGAATCGGAAGAACCAGAGGTGTGGTCAGGTGCTCGTGGTCCATGGCGCGTGGGTGAACGGGCTCGTGGGTGTCTGGGCGGAGGACACCGCCCAGACCTCGACGTCCGTTTCCCGCGCCGCTCTTCGCCCACATCCCTTCGCGGCGTCCACGGCCGCGCTGGCCGCGGCCCTGGGCGGAACTGGTGAAATTTCAGGTGATCATTACGGAGAGGCCCTAAATGCCGCTCTAAGCGAGGTTTCGGACGCCCCCCTTCCCCGAGGTGCCGACGGGGCCCGCGGGGGCGGGACGGCACCCCAGGGGGCCGCCCCGGGCATCGCGGGCATCCCCGCCGTCGCGGGCGTCCCCGCTGTCGCACACCTCCCAGGCGCCACGAGCACCGGGACCGTCACGGTCCTGACGAACACCACGGCCGTCGAAGGGGAGCTCGTCGTCCTGCTTCCCGGTTCGGCCTCGGGCCCTCTGCCCTCTCCCGACTCCGGCCTCGCGAGCCGGGCGCGGAGACCCAGGATCTCCGCCTGGCGGGTGCCCGCCCTGCTCTTCCATCCGGCCGACGCGCTCCGTCTGCTCGGCTCGCTGCCCGATCCCGGCCCCACACCTCCCGATCTCGTCTCCGGGAGCGGACGCGGCGCGGAGGACCTCACGTGGGAGCCCGCCCTCTCCCTGCGCTACCTCGCCGTGGTCGCCGAGCACGCTCGCGGCCTGGTCAGGCGCGGCCGGATCCTGCCCCAGCTCGCCTTCGAGGGTGACGTCCACGCGGCCCGCTGGCGCCCGGTGCTGACCGGCGCCGACCTGGCCGCGCTGCCCGGCCTCGCCGACGCGATGCCGCCGGTGTGCAGGGCCGTGGCCCAGGAGAGACCGCCGAGGGAGGTGCTGGACGAGGCGCTGGACGGCCTGGTCGACGGCGCGGCGCGGCTGTCGCTGCCCGGCCGGCTCATCCTCGGCAACCGCCCCGGCCCCAAGACCGCCCTGGCCGATCGCTGGCTGTACGCGCTGACCGCCGAGGACGCCTCACTCCCGGGTGCGAGGCCGGACGAGGTCGCGGCGCTCGGCGAGGCCCTGACCGGCTGGTTCGACGCGGCACACGAGCTGGGCGGACCGGTCAGGGTCTGTTTCCGGCTGATCGAGCCCGTCGGCGACGGCGACTCCTGGAGAGTCGAGTTCGGCCTCGCACCGACGGACGAACCGGACGCCTACCTGCCGGTCGAGCGGATCCGCGCCGGCGAGCGGGCGCCGTGGCTGCCCGAGCGGCCCGAGGAGCTGATCCGCGCCGACCTCGGCCGGGCCGTGCGTCTCCACCCCGACCTCCACATCGCGCTGCGCGCACCCGAGCCGGTCACCCTCACGGTCGAGACGGCGTGGGCGTTCTCGTTCCTCCGCAACGGCGCGCCCATGCTCAGGGCCGCGGGATACGGCGTACGACTGCCCTCCTGGGCCGGGCGCCAGGGGCTGGGCCTGAAGCTGACCACCCGCGCGCTCACCGGCGGCGAGAACGAGGGGGCCGGGCTCGGCGGGCGGGTGAGCGTCCGGCTGGACGTCGCCGTCGGCGACCATACGATCGGCGCGGAGGAGCTGGCCGAGCTGGCCGGGCGCCGCATCCCCCTGGTGCGGGTCGAGGACCGCTGGGTGGAGCTGGACGACCAGCAGGTCAAGGCGGCCCTGAAGGTGATCGAGGAGCGCGGCGGCGGTGAGAGGACCGTCGGCGAGGTGATCCGCGAGGTCGTGGAGGGCGGCGACGAGAGGCTGCCGCTGATCACGGTCGACGCCGACGGCCTTCTGGGTGATCTTCTCTCCGGCGAGGCCGACCGCCGTCTCACCCCGGTGCCCACGCCGCGGGCGCTGCGCGGGTCTCTCCGCCCCTACCAGGAGCGCGGCCTGTCCTGGCTGAGCTTCCTCTCCGGGCTCGGCCTGGGGGGAATCCTCGCCGACGACATGGGGCTCGGGAAGACCGTCTCCACCCTCTCGCTCCTGCTCTCCGAGCGCGAGAGCGGTACGCCCGCCCCGACGCTGCTGATCTGCCCGATGTCGCTGCTCGGCAACTGGCAGAAGGAGGCGTCCAGATTCGCCCCCTCGCTGCGTGTCCACGTCCACCACGGCGGCGCGCGCAGGCGCGACGAGGAGCTCGCCGCCGCCGTACGGGAGGCCGACCTGGTCGTCACCACGTACGGCACCGCGCTGCGGGACCTGGGGGCGCTCGCGGGTCTGGGCTGGGAGCGGGTGGTCTGCGACGAGGCGCAGGCGATCAAGAACAGCTCGGCGCGGCAGTCCAGGGCGGTGCGCTCCATCCCCGCCCGCACCCGGCTCGCGCTGACCGGCACGCCGGTGGAGAACCATCTGGCGGAGCTCTGGTCGATCATGGAATTCTGCAACCCCGGCCTGCTCGGCCCGGCCAGGCGCTTCAGGACCCGTTACCAGGAGCCGATCGAGACGCGGCGTGACCCCGACGCCACCGCGGCGCTGAAGCGGGCCACAGGCCCGTTCGTGCTGCGGCGTCTCAAGACCGACCGTTCGATCATCTCCGACCTGCCGGACAAGCAGGAGATGAAGGTCTGGTGCACGCTCACCCCCGAGCAGGCCGAGCTGTACAGGGCCGTGACCGGCGAGATGCTGGACAGGATCGACGCCTCCAGGGGCATCGAGCGGCGGGGCAACGTGCTCGCGACCATGACGAAGCTCAAACAGGTCTGCAACCATCCTGCCCAGCTGCTCAAGGACGGCTCACGGCTGGCGGGCCGGTCGGGAAAGCTCGCCCGGCTGGAGGAGCTCGCCGAGGAGATCGTCCAGGAGGGCGACAAGGCCCTGGTCTTCACCCAGTACGCCGCGTTCGGCGCCATGCTGCAGCCCTATCTCGCCGCCCACCTGGACCGGCCGGTGCTGTGGCTGCACGGCGCACTGCCCAAGAACAGGCGTGAGGCGCTCGTCGAGCGCTTCCAGAACGACGACGAGCCGATGCTGTTCCTGCTCTCGCTCAAGGCCGCCGGCACCGGCCTGAACCTCACCGCCGCCACCCACGTCGTCCACGTCGACCGCTGGTGGAACCCCGCCGTCGAAGACCAGGCCACCGACCGGGCCTTCCGGATCGGCCAGACCAGAAACGTCCAGGTCAGAAAGTTCATCTGCCTCGGCACCCTGGAAGAACGGATCGACGAGATGATCGAACGCAAGAAGGCCCTCGCCCAGAGCGTGGTCGGCACCGGCGAGGACTGGATCACCGGTCTGTCCACCGACCAGCTGCGCGAGTTGTTCCTGCTCGGTCCCGGGGCGGTGAGCTGACATGGACGACTCCGGATCCGGCGACAGGCCGTTCGACGGGCGGACCTTCGAGGAGCGGATCGGGGACTTCTACTCCCCCGCCGTCTCCCTGAACCGCCTGCGCCCCCGGCCCGACAGCACCGGAGCCTCCGCCGACCTGCTGCTGCGGGCCCTTGAACCGCCCGCGATCAAGGTGCGGCACATCCCGCTGGTCGACCTGCTCAGGAAGCCCTACCGAGAGCTAGGCGGCGACTGAGGTCCTCGGGGCTCACCTCGGGCCACTGACGGGTCACTGATGGATGGGTCCCTGTGGCCCCCGCGCGGTCCGGCGAAACTCGTTTTGGAAGTCACTCCAACCCCTTCCATCCCTCGATTTACCCTGATTTCCGACTTTTTTCCCGCCGCCGAACCTCGCGATCCGGTCTGCGCATCTTCCAGACACGCGTAGCATCATCGGGCATGGGGCAGCCGAAAACGTCTACGCGCCGCCCGTGGCACACCCCGAGAGTGGCGGTGGCCACGGCGCTCGTCGTCATGTCCTCGGGCTGCGGGATGGCCTCGGCCGAACGGTTGCAACTGGAGCCGATCAGCGTCTCCAGTCCTCAGGTCAGAGACGGTGGCCCCCTGCCGTCCGACTACTCGTGCAAGGGTTCGGTCGGCAACCCGCCACTGCGCTGGTCACGCGTGCCGGAGGGCACGAAGTCCGTCGCGATCGTGGTGGACAGCAACTCCCGGACGGGCGGCGAGGTGAACTGGGTCGTTTTCGACATCGATCCGCGCACCAACGAGTTACCAGAGGGTAGCGTTCCGGTGGGCGCCATCGAAGGGAGCACGACGAGCGGCAAGGTGGGCTATAGCCCTCCGTGCGACGCCCAGGAGAACTATCGTTTCACTGTCTACGCGCTCACCGGCAAGGTCGAGCTTCGCAAGGGAGCCCTCCTCGAGGAGACCTTGAAGAGCATCGCGGACAAGACGATCGCCTGGGGACGGCTCACCGCGGCGCACATCGAGTAACCGGCCAAACACCGGAGGTAGTAATGGTTACCAATTCTTCACTTAGGGTGTGACAACGCTCATAGTGGTCCGACACAATCAGATCCAATGTCCAAGCGCAGGTGATGCATGGGGGAAGGTCGCGTCGATGGCCGCGCGACCTCACCGGCGCCGCTGTAAGGCCATGGCCTTGAGGGTGGTGCAATGATCGCGGTCGTAGTAAGCCTGGTCGCCGTCGTGCTCCTCGTGCTCGTCGTCGTGGCACTGGGAATGCGGTCGATGAACCGCAGAGAGAGCGCCCTTCCCCCGGAGCGTCTGCGGGAGATGGCGGAGAAGGAGGCGCTGACCCAGACCATGTCCAGCGACGACTTCGCCACCAGAGAACCGAAGATGAACCACTTCACCCCCGATCTGACCCCGTTCGACGAGCCGAAGCCACCGCGCCAGCCGCGGCCGCCGAGCTCTCGGGGCAAGCGAGGGATGAACGAGTTCGGCCAGGTGGACGACTATGACGACGACTACTGGACGCGACTCCAGGCCGACGAGGGTGGTTTCGGAGGATCCCTGGCGGCCCGGATGGGCGCGAGCCGTCCCGTCGAGCAGGAGGATCAGAAGGCCGATGCCGACGCGGTGACCGTGCAGGCTCCGCTGCCGACCAGGCCCCAGCCGTCCCGCAACACCCCGCAGCGGCCCCCGGCCCCACCGGCCAGGCCCGCCCCCGAGCCGGCCATCGCCTCCTCCTCCCTGCCCTCCGGCCTCTCCGACCTGGTCGCCCCGGTCCAGCCGAACCCGGCTCCGACGGCCGCCTCGCTCGCCGAGCAGAAGACCGTGACCTTCGCGGCTCCCACCCCCGGCGCCTTCGGCGATTCCCGCTCCTCCCGGTCCGGCTCCCGTCGCGGCGGCAGCAGGACGTCCTCCCAACCGGCGGCCCAGTCCGCCCCGGGTGGCGGCTCGCCCCGGCCCACCCCGGGCGGCGGCACATCCCGGTCCACCCCCGCCGGTGGCCCGTCCCGGCCCGACCCGCTGAACGACCCTCTCGGCGGCTCCTACTCCCGCCGTGGCGCGGGCTCCACGGCGAACGCGGCCTCCCGGCCCAGCGACGCCGGTTCTCCGGCTTCCCCGGCGAACGGCACCGGCACCTCCGGCGCCCGCCGCCCCGGTCCCGCCGGTGGCCGTCCCGCCGGTGGCGGCGTCCCGACGCCTCCCCCGATGCCCCCGATGGGCCCCACGACCAGCGGCGGCTTCCCCGCCGCGACCGACCCGCTCGCCGCCTCCTACCGCAACCCGCCGCAGCCGCCCAAGCCCGACGACAACGCGACGGACAACGCGTGGGCGCAGGCCACCAACCCCTCCTCGGGGGGCTGGCCGGCGGTCAACACCGCCGACATCCTCGACGACCCCGCCCCGTCCTACTCCTCGTACCAGACACCGGTATACGGCGCTCCGCCCGCGGGCTCGTACGAGGTCAGCTCGGGCTGGGCCACCTTCGAGGACGACGCGGTCACCGGCCCGAGCCCGGCGGTCTCCACCTCGACCGGCCCTTCCAGGACCTTCTCTTCCACCCCTGAGCGTCCGGCCGACGCGCGGGGCGGGGCGGGGGGCGGATACGGCTACGAGCCCCGGCCCGCCACCCCGGCCAGCCCGGCCGCGTGGCCCGAGCCCGGCACCCCCAACGGGAGCGACGCGACGAGCTGGCCGAGCTACGGCGAGCTCTACGGCACGGCACCGGCCCCCGAGGCCGCGGCCACCGGCACCGACGCACGAGGCCGGGCGAGCTCGCGCGGCAACCATCACCGGGTCCAGGAGCCCGACTACCCCGACTATTACCGCTAATTCTTTCCGTCCTCCGTAAAGGCCTCGGGTAAACGCCCAGGTGCCGAGGGGCAGCACCGTATGGTCTGCCCCATGGAGACGGACACGAAGAGCGACGGTGTTCTGACAAAGAGTGGTCTCACCGCTGTGCTGAGGCACGATCTGCCCGCCTCCCTGGTGGTCTTCCTGGTGGCCCTGCCCCTCTCGCTGGGCATCGCGGTCGCCTCGGGAGCGCCACTGGCGGCGGGCCTCGTCGCCGGCGTGGTGGGCGGCGTGGTGGCGGGTTTCCTGGGCGGCTCCGTCGTGCAGGTGAGCGGGCCCGCGGCGGGGCTCTCCCTGGTGGTCGCCGATCTTGTGGTGACGTACGGCTGGCGGGCCACCTGCATGATCACTTTACTCGCGGGCGTCCTGCAACTGCTGCTGGGTCTCTGCCGGGTCGCCCGTTCCGCGCTCGCGGTCTCCCCCGCCGTGGTCCACGGCATGCTGGCGGGGGTGGGGGTGGTGATCGCCCTCGCCCAGTTGCACGTGGTGCTCGGCGGGAGCCCGCAGCGCTCCGCGATCGAGAACCTGATCGAGCTGCCCCAGCAGATCATCCACAACCACACGCACGCCGTCTTCGTCGGCCTGCTCACCATCGCGGTCCTGATCGCCTGGACGCGCCTGCCGCAGCAGCTGCGGACCATACCCGCACCGCTGGCGGCCCTGCTCGCCTCCTCGGTGACCGCCTGGGCGCTCGACTGGGAGGTCACCAGGATCGACCTGTCGGCCAGTCTGGACGCCTGGGCCGGACCCGCCTGGCCCAGGGGCGACTGGCACGGGATCATCGGGGCGGTGCTGCTCGTGGCCCTGCTGGCCGGGGTGGAGTCGCTGCTGTGCTCGGTGGCGGTCGACAAGCTGCACGACGGCAGGCGCTCCGACCTCGACAGGGAGCTCACCGGCCAGGGCGTGGCCAACATGGTGACCGGCGCGCTGGGCGGGCTGCCCGTGGCCGGGGTCATCGTCCGCAGCACCACCAACGTCCGTGCCGGTGCCCGAAGCCGCTGGTCCACGATCATGCACGGGTTCTGGATCCTGTTGTTCGCGGTCGGGCTGGGATGGATGATCGCGCTGATCCCGATGGAGGCGCTGGCCGCGCTGCTGGTCTTCATCGGTGTGCAGATGGTCAACATGGGGCATCTGCGCAACCTGCGCGGCCACAGCGAGGTTCCGGTGTACGTCGTCACGATGGCCGGGGTGGTGTTGCTCGGCCTCGCCGAGGGCGTGCTGGTCGGTTTCGGCCTCGCCGCGCTGTTCGCGTTGCGTCGCCTCACCCGGGTGACCGTGCGGGCGACGGCCGAGCCGGACGGCCGCTGGCACGTGGTGATCGGCGGCTCTCTCACCTTCCTGGGGGTGCCCACGCTCACCTCGGAGTTGCGTGCCATCCCCGCGGGAACCACGGTCGACCTCGACCTGAACATCGACTTCATGGACAACGCGGCCTTCGAGGCCATCCACAACTGGCGGAACGAGCACGAGCGCGGCGGCGGGACCGTGGACATCGACGAGATCCATGACGAGTGGTATGCCATGGCGGCCAGCGGGGCCAGGGTGTTCCCGGCCAAGACCCCGCCTCGCGCCCCCGACCGGTGGTGGTTGCCCTGGTCGCACCGGCGCAACGGGCAGGGGGCGGGCCGCAGGCCGCAGGCGGTCGCCCGGCAGGCGCCCCGCGACGACAGTCCCGCCGTGCCCAATCTGCTCGCCGGGGCGCGTGAGTTCCACCGGCGTACGGCACCGCTGGTCCGCCCTCTCCTGCACGACATGGCCCGCGGGCAGGAGCCCTCACATCTCTTCATCACCTGCGCCGACTCCCGCATCGTGCCGAACCTGATCACCGCCAGCGGCCCCGGCGACCTGTTCACCGTCCGCAACATCGGCAACCTGGTGCCCCGGCTGGGGTCGGTGCCGGCGGACGACTCGGTGGCGGCGACGATCGAGTACGCGACGAACGCGCTCAACGTCCGCACCATCACGGTCTGCGGGCACTCGGGCTGCGGGGGGATGGCCACGCTGCTGAGCGGTGGTGAGAAGGCGGCGGACCTGCCCGCGCTCGGCCGCTGGCTGCGCCACGGCAACCACACGCTGGCGCGGTTCATCGCGGGCGAGAGCGCCGGTGAGGACGAGGGACCGCTGGACCGTCTCTGCCGGGTCAACGTGCTCCAGCAGTTGGAGAACCTGCGGACCTATCCGCAGGTGGACCGGCTGTTCCGTACCGGGCACCTGGAGCTGGTCGGCCTGTACTTCGACATCGGCACCGCCCGGGTGCACCTGCTGGAGCATCCCCCGATCGCGAGCCGTCCGCTCTGAGCGGACGGCTTGCGCCGGGGGTGAACGCCGGTAGCCGCGCATCTGCCGGGCGCCCAGGATGGGGCGCATGAGAATCCTGATCATCGGTGGCTCGGTCTTCCTGGGCCGGGCCATCACACAAGAGGCGCTGCGGCGCGGGCACGAGGTCACGACGTTCAACCGAGGGCGCAGCGGGGTGGACCTGCCGGGTGTGGAGGCGGTGAGGGGCGACCGCGAGGTGCCGGAAGATCTGGACCGCCTGGTGGAGGGCCGGGAGTGGGACGCCGTCGTCGACGTCATGGGCAGGGTCCCGAGGGTGGTCGGCGAGTCGGTGCGCAGGCTCAACGGCCGGGCGGGCGTCTACACATACATCTCCAGCATCTCGGCGATCGCCGACTTCCCCGTGCGGGAGTGTGACGAGAGCTCGCCCCGATACGAGTGCGCCCCGGACGCCGGCCCGCAGGACGGCGACTACGGCACGCTCAAGGCGGGGTGCGAGCGGGCGGTGGAGGAGGGCTTCGAGGGCAAGGCGCTCATCGTCCAGCCGGGTCTCATCCTCGGCCCGTACGAGGACGTGGGCCGCCTGCCCTGGTGGCTGGACCGGATCTCCCGGGGCGGGCGGGTGCTCGCGCCCGGCGACCCGGACCGCGCGATGCAGGTCATCGACGTCCGTGACCTCGCCGCGTTCGTCCTCGACCGCACCGAGGCCGGCAAGGCCGACCGCTTCCTCGCCTCCGGGGTGCGGGGCAACATCACCTACGGCGACTGGCTGGCCGAGTGCCGGGCGGCGACCGGCTCGGACGCCGAGTTCGTCTGGGTCGACGACCGGTTCCTGCTCGACCGCGAGGTGGCGCCGTGGAGCGAGTTCCCGGTTTGGGTACCGGCCGGCCCCGACTTCGCCGCGGTCTGGCTGCCGTCGTCGGCGAAGGCCATCGCGGCCGGGCTGACCTGCCGCCCCGTCCCCGAGACCGTCCGCGACACCTGGGCGTGGCTCCGCGACGTCCCTCCCGCGGAGCGCTCGTTCCGCAACCACGGCATCGATCCCGAGAAGGAGGCCAGGATCCTCGCCGAATGGGCATAGGGGTCCCCATGGAGATCCAGATCACTTTCGACGCCAACGATCCGCCGTCGCTCGCCGCCTTCTGGGCCGAGGCCCTCGGTTACCGCCTTCAGCCGCCCCCCGAGGGGTTCGGCAGCTGGGAGGCCTGGGAGGAGGCCGAGGGCATCCCCGAGGAGCGGCGCTCCAACTGGTCGGCCATCGTGGACCCGGCCGAGGGACGACCTCGCTTCTACTTCCAGCGCGTGCCCGAGGGGAAGACCGCCAAGAACCGCGTCCACCTGGACGTCAACGTGGGTGGTTCACCCGGCACGTCGCTGGAGGAGCGCCGCGAGCGTGTGAAGACGGAGGCGGGACGGCTCGCCGCTCTGGGCGCCGTCGAGGTTCGCACGGCGGAGGAGAACGGCGAATACTGGACCGTCATGACCGATCCGGAGGGCAACGAGTTCTGCCTGCAATAAGCGTGCATTTCTACGCATACATCATGCCGGTGGACGCATAGATTCATGGCTGTCCGGCTCCGTCCCCCGAATGCCGGACGGCGGTCCACGTTTCCAGGGCCACAGGTGGAGGGCGGCCGATTCCGCCCTCCACCCACCCCTTCACCCGTGCCGTGTCATGCGCGGCGGGTGTGCCTCATCGTCCAGTTGGTCTCCCAGGTCTTCTCCCCGTCCGCGGAGAACGCCTGCTCCCACAGGGCCGAGTTCGGCGTGATCTCCGACCAGGTGTATCGCATCCGGACGGGTGTGCCCTCGTAGGTTTCGTCGCCGCAGAACACGCCCTTCCCGTCGGTGAACCGGCCGAAGACGGGATTGTGGAGGACTCCGGTCTCGCTGCTGATCCAGTAAATCGCCCACAGTTCGCGTTCGACGTCAAAGGTCCGTATCGACGCCCCTTTGAAGCCCTTCGTGGGGAAGGTGATCTCGTCGAAAACGCCCGCGCCGTCGAAAAAGCCGTGGCAGACGGCGACGCTGGGAAACTCCTCCCACTCGTCGTCTCCGCTCAGCGGTTTGAGGAGCCTGCGGTTGTCTATGTCCCAGGTGCCGTGCAGGAAGTCGAAATCACTGTTCATGCAGAGATGTTAAAGCCGTTTCACGACATTCCCAGCCGGTCGGGCACCAGAATTTCCCGTCCGCGCGGACGTTGCGTGGCTCCCATATGCGAGGTACCGTCACGGCCCGCAGGCTTCGTTTTCTCATACGACATCTAACATACGGACGTTTTTCGCCTGACGGGGCATATGGCTCAGGCCGCCACATACGCATACGGCACGGAGGTCAACGATGACTGGGTGGCACGTGTTACGGGAGGAAATGGTCTCGCAAGTACGCGCCCGGGGGATCAGCCAGGCCGTGGCCGACGCGTTTCTGGCGGTGCCACGGCACGTCTTCCTGCCCGAGCTTCCCGCTCAGGCCGTCTACCAGGACGACGCGATCGTGACCAAGCGCGACGCGGACGGCCTTCCGATCAGCTCCTCCTCCCAGCCGGCGATCATGGCTCTGATGCTGGACCAGCTCGAGGTGGAGCCGGGACAGCGGGTGCTGGAGATCGGGACCGGGACGGGATACAACGCCGCCCTGCTCGCCCACCTGGTGGGGCCGGAGGGAGAGGTCGTGAGCGTCGACATCGACCCCGACCTGGTGGCACTCGCCGGAGAGCACCTGTCGGCCGCGGGGCACCCCGAGGTGAGACTCGCGTGCGGCGACGGATCCGAGGGGTTCGCACCGGGAGCGCCCTACGACCGGGTGATCGCCACCGTGGGCGTGTGGGATCTCGCCCCGGCCTGGCTGGAGCAGCTCGCGCCCGGCGGGCGCCTCGTCGTCCCGCTGGACCTGCGTGGGGTGCAACGCTCGGTGGCGATGGAACGAGACAACGGACACTGGACGAGCCGCTCGGTGCTGCCCTGCGGGTTCATGCGGATGCGCGGCCCCTTCGCGGGCCCCGAGACGACCCTGGTGCTGGACCGGGAGTCCGACCTGATGATCTCACTGCCCGAGGCGGGCGAGATCGGCGACGTGCTGGGGGCGCTCGACGGGCCCGTGGTCGAGCTGTCCACCGAGATCAGCGTCAGCCTCTCCCAGCTCCTCGACGGGTTGAGCCTGTGGCTCGCGGTGCACGAGCCCCGCTGGTGCACGATCTCGGAGGCTCGGCCCGGGTGGCTGGCCTCGCCCCCGCTCGACACGACGGGGTTCAGGATGGCCGTCGGCATCGTCGAGGGCGACAATCTCTGCCTGCTGGAGCCGTCACCGGACGGAACGCTGATCGCGCGCGGCCACGGGCCTGACAGGGTGCGGCTGGCCCGTGAGATGGTCGCCCACATCCAGGCGTGGGACATGGCGGACAGGCCCATGACGACAGGGCTCCACATCGACGCCTACCGGGACGCCCCTCCGCCCGGCGTACTGGTTCTGCGCAAGCGCCACACCACCCTCGCCCTGTCGTGGCAGGACTCCTGACCTTCGCGTCCCGCGGGCCCCGGCTGACGGCCCACGACCGCGCGGTGGCCTGACCACCGAGCCCTGGGCGCCGATCCGGCGCCCAGGGCTCTTTCGCGTTCCCGAGACTCGGAGGGCGTCACCGCGTCCGGGAATCTCCGGCGGAAAGAAAAAAATCACATCGTTTCCCGTCGCTCCGGCCCGATATGAAAAAGCCCAGGTCAGCCCGTGGATCCCAATTCCGGGGAGTTTCGGAAAGGACGTTCCCATCGGTCGGGTGAGCGCGCGTTTCCGCAGGTCAGAGCAAATGTGAATGTACGTTTCACGTTTGCCTCGCCCGGATCCCATGGGTAAGGATGAGTCATCTTCCAGCCGGGCCCCCGACCAGGGGTTTCTTCGGCATGCCACCGACCGCCCACCCCGAGGAGGGGACGATGATCCATGCCCGAGGGCTGACCCGGCGATTCAAGGTCGGGAAAGGAGTCGTCGACGCCGTACGCGGCCTCGACATCGATGTGGAGGAGGGCCAGTTGGTGGCCTTCCTCGGTCCGAACGGCGCGGGCAAGTCCACCAGCCTGCGCATGCTGACCTCCCTGCTCCCGCCGACGTCGGGAACCGCGACCGTCGCGGGCCGCGACGTCGTGTCGGATCCGGCGGGGGTCCGCGCCCGCATCGGGTACGTCGGCCAGAAGAACGGCTCGGGCGAGAACTTCCGGGTCCGCGACGAGCTGGTGACCCAGGCGCGCTGCTACGGCCTTCGCCGGTCCGAGGCGCACCGGCGGGCCGACGAGGTCCTCGGCCTGCTGGACCTGGAGTCCCTGGCCACCCGCAAACCCGGCACCCTCTCGGGCGGCCAGCGCCGCCGCCTCGACATCGCCCTGGGGCTCATCCACCGGCCCGGCCTGCTGTTCCTGGACGAGCCCTCGACCGGCCTCGACCCGCAGAGCCGCGCCAACATCTGGGAGCACATCCTGCGGCTGCGCGCGCTGCACGGCACGACCCTCTTCCTCACCACCCACTACCTGGAGGAGGCCGACACGATGGCCGAACGGGTGGTGATCATCGACCACGGCCGGATCATCGCCGACGGAACCGCCGATCGGCTGAAGGGTGATCTGGCCGGTGACCGCGTCACGGTCACCGTCCACGACGAGCCACAGGCGGTGAGGGCCGCCGAGGTCGCCGCGCGGATCGCGGGATCGGACGCGGTCACCGTCGCCGGGACGACGGTACGGCTGCGGGTCCCCCACGCGGGCGCGGCGCTGCCGGAGTATCTGCGCTCCCTGGAGGCCTCGGGGGTGAAGGTCGCCACCGCCGAGACCGCCCGGCCCACCCTGGACGACGTGTTCCTCGCGCTGACCGGCCGCAGCCTGCGCGAGAGCGACGAGAGCCCTGGCGCAAATGCGGCCGGTGCGCACGACGCCTGACCGGTGGCAGCGCACCCCGCACGCCGACCGGCCACGCCCAACGACCACGGCCCGCACACCTCCTGCCCACACAGCCCCGCACGCCGACCGGCCGCGCCCAGCGACCGCGGCCCGCGCGGCACCTACCCGCGCAGCCCCCTCCCCACCGGTAAGAAAGGCCGCCCCGTGCGCGTACGATCCTTCCTCCGCGACACCGTGACCGTGTTCTCCCGCGAGTTCGCCCCCGTGCCGCGCGAACCCCTCGGCCTCCTGTTCACCATGGGCCAGCCACTGCTCTTCCTGTTCCTGTTCGGCCCGCTGCTCGGAGGAACGTGGAGCTTCGAGGGCTCGCCGTGGCAGTGGTTCGTGCCCGGTATTTTGATCATGATGTGCCTGTCCGGGCCGATGATGGCCGGATACTCGCTGCTGGTGGAGCTGATCGGCGGCTCGATGGAGCGCATGCTGGTCACCCCGCTGAACCGCACGGCGATGCTCGTCGGCCGGACGATGAAGGAGTTCGTGATCCTGCTCGCCCAGGCCGTGCTGATCATCGTTCTCGCGGTGCCGCTGGGCTTCCGCCCGCACCTGCCGGGGGTGCTGACCGGACTGGCGATACTGGCCGTGTTCGGGATCGGCCTGGGCGCGCTCTCCTTCACCCTCGCGATCGCCTCCGCTCCGAGCGGCAACCTGTTCTACGGCGTCACCCAACTGGTGTTGTTTCCGCTGATGTTGCTCTCAGGCGTGCTGCTGCCGATGGACTTCGGCCCGGCGTGGCTCCAGGTCGCCGCCACACTGAACCCGGTCACCCACATCGTGGACGCGGAGCGGGCACTGTTCGCCGGCCGTTTCGCGGACGCCTCGGTGCTGTACGGAACGCTCTGGGCCTGCGCCGTCGCCGCGGCGGGCCTCGCGATGGGCACCAGGTCGATGCGCCGCGGCATCTGACCTCGGCGCCCTCGGGAGCGTGCAGCGAGGTCGGGGCGGTTCCCTGCGCGTGGGTCGGGAGCGGGTCGCTCCGCCCTCAACCCACGTGGAAAGCCGAAGAGCCCCGTCTTCGAGATGAAGGACGAGGCTCTTCGCGGTGCGCGGCTACTGGGGGGTGGGGGTGTGCGAGGGCGAGGCGGTGGCCGTCGGAGTGGGGGCGGAGCGCTCCTTCGCCGGCTCCCTGGTGACCTTGCAGTCGTAGGCGGCGATGGCGTACCCGGGCAGCAGCTTGCAGGTCGTCCACACCGGACCGACCTTGTACGCGTAGATGGCGGGAAGTCCGCCGTCCTCCCCCGCGGGGCCCTGGGGCCCCTCAGGGCCGGTCTCACCGGGGGCGCCCTTCGGGCCGGCCGGACCGGCGGGTCCCTGCGGGCCGGTCTTCCCCTGGTAGCCGCGAGGTCCGGCCGGCCCCTGGGTTCCGACGCCGTCCTTGCCGTCCTTGCCATCACGCCCGGCGGGTCCCTGGGGGCCGGGGCCCGCGACCGTGCTCTGGCCCTGGGCGGACTGCTTGGCCCACCACGTCTTGACCTCGGTCGGCTTGCACTTCGTGGTGGCGGAGACCAGACGCACCAGACCGGTGCTCTTCAGCTTGCACGCATAGATGAGGTCGGCGCCTGAGGTCTGGGCGGCGGAGGCGGTGGTGATGCCGGACATGCCGACCGCGAGAACCGCGGTAGCCGCTATCGCCAGAGGCGTCTTGAAACGCATATGGAACTCCAGAAAAGAAGGGAAGGCCGTGATGCGGCTCGACAAGAGTGCCAGGTGGGAACGATCCACGCTGCCATATCGGATCATGTGATGAAAAAGAGACCGACTTCCACTCCCGACCCTCTAGTTTCCGGAACTTTCGCCATTAAAGACACTTTTGTCGAAAAGTACACTTATTGTCTTGGGCGCGCCTTTCGGTATTCGGCCGGCTCCTGTGGCCACCGTCCGTACGGAACCCGGACCGCGGGGAGGGACCTCCCCGCGGTCCGACGGCCCCGCGAACCGCGGCACCGGCCGTCCGGCCGGTGCCGCCGTGACACCGGCACCCGCTATGGAGAGGCCGGTGGTTTCGAAAAGCGACGTACGCTCTGTCGGTACGACCGGACGATCACCACGGGGAGGGCGCCGGCGGCGTGACCACCGGTGGGCGGTCGTCGCAGGTGATGGTGTTGGGCAGCATCCACGGGGCGAGCCAGGCCCCGGTGGCGCCGCCCCCGTCGTTGCCGCCGAGGTCGGTCAGGGAGAACTCCGAGCCGGTGGGCGGGAAGTTGAACGAACCGCAGTTGTTGACGCCGACCGCGCCGACGTTGCGGGCGTCCACGTTCTCGAAGGAGGCCGATCCCTTCACCCGCGCGCTCACCACCGAGGTGCCGGTGCCGTCGACCCTGATGTCCTTGAAGTGGACGTTCGTGATCGAGTACAGGTCCTTCACTCCCCACTCGCTGACCAGCATGATCGCGTTGTAGGTGTTGTCGAGGAAGTGGTTGCCGACCACCTGGATGTCGGCCTCGATGTTCTTGTCGAGCGCGTAGAGCCAGATGGCTCCCAGACCGATGTTCCAGTTCAGCTCGTACGTGCCGGCCCGGACCGTGGTGTTGTCCTTGATCGACAGTTTCCCCGCGAACGCCTCGGCGCCGAAGCGGGAGCCGACGTGGATGCCGCTGCCCTCGCGGATCGGGTCGGCGACGAGGTTGCCCGAGACGGTGTTGTCCGTGCCGCCGTAGACGGCGATGCCGTTCGCGAGGGTCGGCGTCTGCACGGTGTTGCGGTCGAAGGTGTTGCGGGCGTTGGCGATCTTCTCGGACCACAGGGCGAGGCCGTCGTCACCGGTGTTGCGGATGAAGTTGTTCGACACGACCGAGTCCGTGACGCCGCCGTGGAAGTTGAGGGCGTCGGCGATCTGGTCGACGATGATGTTGTTCGTGATCCTCAGGTTCCTCATCGGCCCGTCGAACCACATGCCCACCTTGGTGCGGTGGATGTGGAGGCCGTCGACGGTCGAGTCGCTCAGCGCCCCGCCGATGCCGTTCACCTGGTCGGTGTCGATGCGCTCGCGGACGTCGCCCTCGATCGCGAAGCCGGACAGGTGCACGTTCCTGCTGCCGCCCTTTGACGCGTCCTTGCCGTAGAAGCCGACTCCGGTGTGCACCGAGCCGTCGGGGGCCGGGGAGGGAAGGGCGACCTGTCTGCCCTTGATGATCGTGTACCAGTTGCCGGCGCCTTCGATCGTCACGTCGTCGACGACGATGTGGCGGTTCACCTGGTAGACGCCCGGTGGGATGTAGACCTTGAGGCGGCCGCGCTTGGCGAAGGCGATCGCCTTGTCGATCGCGTCGGCGGAGTCGCGCCTGCCGAGCGGGTCGGCGCCGAACGCCAGCACGTTCGCCGCGACGAGCCTGACGTGCGGCGCGCCGACGAGCTCCGAGCCGAGCAGGTCGATGACCGTCCACGCCGCGTTGCTCCCGGCCGGGACCGTGAGCCGCACCCTGTCACCCGCGCGGTACGTCCTGCCGAGCAGGAGACGCTGCTCGTCGTAGAAGTGGGTCGGGCGGAACGGCTTCGTGATCGTCGGGGCGGGCGTCGTGGCACTGGGAACGCAGGCGCACTCGGTGATCCACCAGTCGGGGTGCAGCAGGTCGGCGTTCGGGTCGTTCGTGAACGGATACTGGTTGTAGAGCCACGAGTACTGCGACGTGAGGGTCATCACCTTCCTGCCGCCGCCGTTCACCGTGACGTGTAGCGGCGCGGTGATGCCACCGCCGTTCGGGGCGTCCGGAATGCTGTAACGCACGGTGATCGCGTTCGCCGCCTTCGGCAGCGTGAACTCGACGTGCTGCCTTGGCGTCAGCCTGACCGCCCTGCGGCCTGACGCCTCCCCCGCGAGCGTGTACGCATCGCGGTCCGGGCCGATGGTCATGCCGTTCGTCGTGGCGTTCTCGGCCTCCTGCTCGGTGAAGGCGACATCGGCGCCCCGCCCGGCGACGAGTGACGGGTCGAGGGCGGCGCGCGTCACCACGGGGGCCGGGGCACCGCCCGTGCCCGCGAGGGCGGGGGGACCGGGCACGACGCCGAGGCCGGTGAAGGCCACGATCACCGCCGCGACCGCCGCCGACGCCCTTCGCGGTGGCCCGCCTGTCCGTCTCGCCGCGGCTTCCGTGATGCTCCGTGACATTCGGATGCTCGTTTCTCTCGGGGGAACACCTGAAAACGCTCGGGGCGGAGCGAACGCCACGAGGGTGAGGCGACCGTAGGACTCCGGCGCCTCGCCCCACAAGAGTCTTGCGAAATAGTTTCGCAATCTTGCTCTATAGCTGCGGATACCTCACAGGTTCTTGCAATGCGAGTCATGGATCATTGCGATGTTCCGTAACGTACGACCCACCCCGATGCGATGTGGGTCACTGGAGATCCATGGCCTCGCGGGCACGCGTCCGGGTGCCCGCGCTCACCGCCGGCAACACCGCGGTCACGATGCTGGAAAAGGTCAGGGTGAGGTGGTCCGCTCCGTCCGCGAAGGCTCCGCGTGTGATGTACGTGCGGAGCGACACCGTCCAGACGGCCGCCGTCCAGGCGAACACGAGGGTGAAACGCCACGGCGAGCCCCGCGTCGTCCCGGCCTCCTGTGAGCGGCGGGCCGGGCGGCGAAATCAGAAGGGGCAACGCGCGCTCGCGCCCCGGAGTGGCCCCGCAGGCCTTCGGCTGCGACCTCGAGGCCGAAAGCGCCGGCCTACCGCCGGCAAACCGACCCGCACGTGTCAGGGCAGGACGAGGACCTTGGTGCCGGGACGGTGTCGGCGAATGTCCCGAACCACCCTCGAGATCACCCATGGCCGAGGGGCCACCCGAACGGCGGTGAGCCGGGCAGCGAGGGCTGATCGGTGCGATATGAGTGTTTGCGCTAACACCCCTGCGAGCAATGTAAGGCCCGCGTTACGGCCGCGTCAATCGTTCACATCACAGAAACCTGTCCTGGCTCCATCGGGGTTTTCGGCCCTCCCAAAAGGGGGGCCACGCCCTCGCGAGCCGGGAGCTCGGCGCCCGCGCCTCTCGCCTCCGCCGAAGCGGCCCCTCCCCCGCCGGACACGTGGAACGATCGTCGATCCGGCGGGCATCGGGGGTCGGCGAGAAGATTTTCACCGATCGGTCCCCCTCCCCAACTTGTCAACCAGGGGTCTTGAGGAAGTCAGCTGGATTCGGTCAGAATTCCATGGTTGCCAACTGGTAACTTCTGTGAAACTTTCACATTCGCAGGCAACGCGACGCGATCTCCCTCTGGACGAATGCCCAGGCCGGAAACGTTTCGTTAGCAATGCCCAGGTCAGCGAGGGTCATGACTCGTTGACGGTGGATCGGACAGTCGGATGTACTCCCCGACAACGCACTTACAGGAGCAGGCCATGGAGATCTGGAAGCCCAGATGTTAGCGATAACAAAGCTCGATGGCCGCTGCCCCCTCGACCTGGCCAAGGAGCGTTGGATGCCCGTCTCATCCCGAACGCGAGCCCAGGACGGACCTTTGGCCCGCCTCCCGCGGTGCCGGCGACCCGCCCACCTCGCGACGACGGCTCTGGTCGGCTCCCACCCGCTCTCGAAGCCCGGCCTGCTCCTCCGGACCGACTCCACCCGCTGACGCCTCATCACCCCCCCAAGGAACCGGCATGCTCTTCACCGCGATCCCAACCATCGCCTCGAAAGCACGACGAACCATCACCATCGCGCTCGCCGCCGCCCTCGGGGCCGGCGTCGTGGTCTCCGTCCAACAGACCGCCTCCGCCGCGGAGACGACGCTCGGGGCCGCCGCCGCCCAGTCGGGCCGTTACTTCGGCGCGGCCATCGCGGCGGGCAGGCTCGGTGACTCCACCTACGTGAACATCCTGAACCGGGAGTTCAACTCGGTCACCGCCGAGAACGAGATGAAGTGGGACGCCACCGAACCCCAGCGCGGCAACTTCAACTACAACAACGCCAACCGCATCGTGAACCACGCGATCGGCCGGGGCATGTCGATTCGCGGACACGCCCTGCTGTGGCACCAGCAGATGCCCGGATGGGCCCAGGGTCTGTCCGGCTCCGACCTGCGCAACGCCGCCATCAACCACGTCACCCAGGTCGCCACCTACTTCCGCGGCAAGATCCACTCCTGGGACGTCGTCAACGAGGCCTTCGCCGACGGCGGAGGCGGCGGACGCCGTGACTCCAGCCTCCAGCGAACCGGCAACGACTGGATCGAAGCCGCCTTCCGCGCGGCCCGCGCCGCCGACCCTGGTGCCAAACTCTGCTACAACGACTACAACACCGACGGCATCAACGCCAAGAGCACCGGCATCTACAACATGGTCCGCGACTTCAAGTCACGCGGCGTCCCCATCGACTGCGTCGGTTTCCAGTCCCACCTGACCAACTCCACCCCCAGCGACTACCAGGCCAACCTCCAGCGCTTCGCGGACCTCGGCGTCGACGTCCAGATCACCGAGCTCGACATCTCCGGCTCCAACCAGGCCAACGCCTACGCCGCCGTCACCCGCGCCTGCCTGAACGTCGCCCGCTGCAACGGCATCACCGTCTGGGGCATCCGCGACAGCGACTCCTGGCGCACCGGCCAGAACCCCCTCCTCTTCGATGCCTCGGGCAACAAGAAGGCCGCGTACACCTCCGTCCTGAACACGCTCAACTCAGTCACCCCCAACCCGTCCCCCACCCCCACGGTCACGCCCACGCCCACGCCGGGTCCGGGCGGGCCGTGCCGGGTGGGGTACACCCTCAACGCCTGGAACAGCGGATTCACCTCGGCGATCACCATCACCAACACCGGGTCCTCCGCGATCAACGGCTGGTCGCTGACGTTCGGCCTGCCGTCGGGCCAGACCATCACCTCGGGCTGGAACGCCACCTACTCGCCCTCCAGCGGCCAGGTGACGGCGCGCAACGTGAGCTACAACGGCTCGATCCCCGCCGGCGGTTCGATCGACATCGGCTTCCAGGCCAACCACACCGGCAACACCTCCGCGCCCTCCTCCTTCACCCTCAACGGGAACACCTGCTCCCGCGCCTGAACTCCCGGTGGGGAGAGGCCGTCCGCCCGTGATCGGCGGGCGGACGGCCACACCACCGGCGGCTCGGTGGCATCGTCCCCCAACCCGACCACAGCGGTAATCCGGCAGCTCCACCTCGTTCTCCCCCCAACGGCCGGACCTGCGGTGTGACCTGACCTCACCCCGCGCCCCCGGTCCCGTCGTCCACCGGACGACGGGACCGGGCACCCCCCACCTGTCTCACCCCCCAGAGAAAGGAACGCCTGTGTCACCCAGCCGCAGGCAGTGTCGCCACCGCCCAGCAGCGTTCCGGTCGCACGACTTTTCGGCCCGCCTTCCGCGGCACCGGGGCCACATGCCGCGCATCGACTCGATCAACGCGTCGTCGAGTGCCTCCGACCGGCAGGACGCCACATTCAAGGTGAGGTCGTAATCGAAGTGTTAACGCTAACAAAATCCTTCAAGGGAGGACGTATGCCTTTTAAAAGGCGAAATCGCCTGCGCATGCTGCTAGCCGCCCTCACCTCGATCGTGCTCACCGGTGCCCTGCTCACACTCGCCAGCCCCGCGGCGACCGCGGCGACCGTCGACACGAACGCCTGGTACGTGCTGGTCAACCGCACCAGCGGCAAGGCCCTGGACGTCTACAACCTCTCCACCGCCGACGGCGGGCGCATCACCCAGTGGACCCGCAACAACAACAACAATCAGCAGTGGCAGTTCGTCGACTCCGGTGGCGGCTACTACCGCATCAAGTCCCGCCACTCCGGCAAGGTGCTGGACGTCAGCGGCTTCTCCACCGCCAACGGCGGCGCGGTCGTCCAGTGGGCCGACCTCAACGGCACCAACCAGCAGTGGCGCCTCGCCGACTCCCCGGACGGCTACGTGAGATTCGTCAACCGCAACAGCAACAAGGCCATGGAGGTCCAGAACGCCTCCACCGCCGACAACGCCAACATCGTCCAGTACGACGACTGGGGCGGCAACAACCAGCAGTGGCAGCTCGTCCAGGTCGGCGGCGGACCGAACCCGACCCCCACCCCGACGCCGACGCCGGGTCCCGGTGGCAACTACACCAACCCGGTCGTGTGGCAGGACTTCGCCGACGGTGACATCATCCGGGTCGGCGACGCCTACTACTACTCGGCCTCGACGATGCACTACTCGCCGGGCGCGCCGATCCTGCGCTCCTACAACCTGGTCGACTGGGAGTACGCGGGCCACTCGGTCCCCAAGCTCGACTTCAACTCGAACGCCTACGACCTCAACGGCGGCCGGGCGTACGTGAAGGGCATCTGGGCCTCGACCCTCAACTACCGGCCGAGCAACAGCACCTACTACTGGATGGGCTGCATCGAGTTCAACCGCACCTACGTCTACACCGCCTCCGCGGTCGACGGCACCTGGACCAAGCGCTCCCAGATCAACAACTGCTACTACGACGCCGGTCTGCTCGTCGACGACAACGACACGATGTACGTCGCCTACGGCAACGGCACGATCAGCGTCGCCCAGCTCTCGGCCGACGGCCTCAGCCAGGTGCGCGCCCAGCAGGTGTTCCAGACCCCTTCCAGCGTCGGCGGCACCCTTGAGGGCGCCCGCTTCTACAAGCGGAACGGTTACTACTACATCTGGCTGACCAAGCCCGCGAACGGCCAGTACGTGCTGCGCTCGACCAGCCCGTTCGGCCCGTACGAGATGCGCCAGGTCCTGCTGAACATGCCCAGCCCGATCTCCGGCGGCGGCGTGCCCCACCAGGGCGGACTGGTGCAGACCCAGAACGGCGCCTGGTACTACATGTCGTTCGTCGACGCCTACCCCGGCGGCCGGGTGCCCGCTCTCGCGCCGATCACCTGGACCGGCGACGGCTGGCCCACGATCCAGACGGTGAACGGCGGCTGGGGCGTCAACTACCCGAAGCCGAACATCCAGACCAACAAGACCGTTCAGTCGATGATCGGCCCCGACACCTTCACCTCACCCTCGCTCGGCCACCGGTGGGAGTGGAACCACAACCCCGACGACTCACGCTGGTCGACCGGGAACGGCCTGCGCCTGCAGACCGCGACCGTGACGAACGACCTGTACAACGCCCGCAACACCCTGACCCACCGCATCCAGGGGCCGTCGTCGACCGCGACGATCGAACTCGACTACTCGCAGATGGCCAACGGCGACCGCAGCGGCCTCGCCATCCTGCGTGACCAGTCGGCCTGGATCGGCGTCAAACGCGACAACGGGGCGACCCGCGTCGTGATGACCAACGGGCTGACCATGAACAGCAGCTGGCAGACCACGGGAACCGGCACCGAGGCGGCGAGCGCCAACGTCTCGGGCGGCCGGATCTGGCTGAGGGTCAACGCCGACATCCGGCCCGGCTCCGGACGGCAGGCCCGCTTCTCCTACAGCACCGACGGGACCAACTTCACCGCGCTCGGACCGGCCTTCACGATGAACAACGCCTGGCAGTTCTTCATGGGCAACCGCTTCGGGATCTTCAACCACGCCACCCAGGCCCTCGGCGGCTCGGTGACCGTGCGCCGCTTCGACCTCACGACCCCGTAAGACCAAAAAACACCCTATGAGAACCGTCCCAACCAGCCCTTCCGCTCCCCGTCGGACGAAATCGGAGTGAATTGTGAGATTTAAACCCCTAGCCGTCATCATGGCGGCGGCCACCTTGCTGGTGAGCCTGTTCGTGGCCGTCCAAACCGCGAACGCGGCGACCGTCGACACGAACGCCTGGTACGTGCTGGTCAACCGCAACAGCGGCAAGGCCCTGGACGTCTACAACCTGGCCACCAACGACGGCGCCCGCATCACCCAGTGGACCCGTAACAACGGCAACCAGCAGCAGTGGCAGTTCGTCGACTCGGGCGGCGGCTACTACCGCATCAAGTCCCGCCACTCCGGCAAGGTGCTGGACGTCAGCGGCTTCTCCACCGCCAACGGCGGCGCCATCGTCCAGTGGGCCGACCTCAACGGCACCAACCAGCAGTGGCGCCTGGCCGACTCGGCGGGTGGCTACGTGCGCTTCATCTCCCGGAACAGCAACAAGGCGCTGGAGGTGCAGGGCGCCTCCACCGCCGACGGCGGCAACATCGTCCAGTACGACGACTGGGGCGGCAACAACCAGCAGTGGCAGCTCGTCCAGGTCGGCGGAGCGAACCCGAGCCCCACCCCGACCGTGACGCCGACGCCGGGCACCTGCACCCTGCCCTCGACGTACCGCTGGACCTCCTCGGGCGTGCTGGCGAACCCGAGGTCGGGCTGGGTCTCGCTCAAGGACTTCACCGTCGCCCCCTACAACGGCAGGCAGCTCGTCTACGCCACCACCCACGACTTCGGCAGCAGCTGGGGTTCGATGAACTTCAGCCTGTTCACCAACTACTCGGAGATGGCCTCGGCCAGCCAGAACGCGATGAACTCCGGCACCGTGGCGCCCTCGCTGTTCTACTTCGCGCCGAAGAACATCTGGGTGCTCGCCTACCAGTGGGGCGGGGCCGCCTTCTCCTACAAGACCTCCACCGACCCCACCAACCCCAACGGCTGGTCGTCGGCGCAGACGCTCTTCTCCGGCAGCATCACCGGCTCCAACACCGGCCCCATCGACCAGGCGCTCATCGGTGACGGCCAGAACATGTACCTGTTCTTCGCCGGAGACAACGGCAAGATCTACCGGGCCAGCATGCCCATCGGCAACTTCCCCGGCAGCTTCGGCTCGAACTACACGACCATCATGAGCGACACCACGAACAACCTGTTCGAGGCCGTCCAGGTCTACAAGATCCAGAACGAGAACCGCTACCTCATGATCGTCGAGGCGATCGGCTCGCAGGGCCGCTACTTCCGGTCCTTCACCGCCACCAGCCTCGGCGGCAACTGGACCCCGCAGGCCGCGACCGAGAGCAACCCCTTCGCCGGCAAGGCCAACAGCGGCGCCACCTGGACCAACGACATCAGCCACGGTGAGCTGCTGCGCACCAACGCCGACCAGACCATGACCATCGACCCCTGCAACCTGCAGCTGCTCTACCAGGGCCGCAACCCCAACTCCAACGGTGTCGACTACGGCCTGCTGCCCTACCGGCCCGGCCTGCTCACCCTGCAGCGATAACACCATGACGCCGATCCGGCTCGAACGTCTCCGACGCTCACCGCGAAGGCGCACACCCCACCGGGTGAACGTCGTCACGGCACGCGATCAGGACCGGTTCGAGCCGGAACGGCGCGAGACCGATCCCCTCTGAACCGCCCCGGACGCGTCGGAGACGCCGAGCCGCCGCGTCCGGGGCCACCAACCCCCCCAATGAACGCCGCCTGAGGGAGACGACCGGTGAGACCCGCACTTCGCACGGCGAGGAGAAGAGCTCGCCGCCTGATCCTCTGGACACTGAGCCTGCTGATGTTGATCGCGTTGTCACCGCTCTCCGCGAGGGCGGACAACCCGATCGTCCAGACCATCTACACCGCGGACCCCGCGCCGCTCGTCCACAACGGCCGTGTCTACCTCTACACCGGCCACGACGAGGACGGCTCGACGTACTTCACCATGCGCGACTGGCGGGTCTTCTCCTCCACCGACATGGCCAACTGGACCGACCACGGCTCGCCCATGAGCCTGGCCACCTTCGCCTGGGCCGACGCCAACGCCTGGGCCGGCCACGTCGTCCCCCGCAACGGGAAGTTCTACTGGTACGTACCGGTGCGCAACCGGGCGACCGGCGGGATGGCGATCGGGGTCGCGGTCGGCGACAGCCCCACCGGGCCCTTCCGTGACGCGCTGGGCCGCCCGCTCGTCGAGAACGGCGAGATCGACCCGCACGCGTTCATCGACGACAACGGGCAGGCCTACCTGTACTGGGGCAACCCCCGTCTCTGGTACGTCCGGCTCAACACCGACATGATCTCCTTCTCCGGCAGCCCCACCCAGATCCCGCTCACCGCCGCGGGCTTCGGCGCGCGCAGCGGCAACGCGAGCCGGCCCACCCTCTACGAGGAGGGGCCCTGGGTCTTCAAGCGCGGCAACCTCTACTACAACGTGTTCGCCGCAGAGTGCTGCTCGGAGTTCATCGCCTACTCCACGGCGCCCAGCGCCACCGGACCGTGGACCTACCGGGGAACGATCATGCCCCGCCAGGGCGGCAGCTTCACCAACCACGCCGGGATCATCGACTTCAACGGCGGATCGTACTTCTTCTACCACAACGGCGCGCTGCCGGGCGGTGGCGGCTACACCCGCTCGGTCGCCGTGGAGAAGTTCACCTACAACGCCGACGGCACCATCCCGACCATCAACATGACCACCGCCGGCCCTCCGCAGGTGGGAACGCTGAACCCGTTCGTACGCCAGGAGGCCGAGACCATCGCCTGGGCGAACGGCGTCGAGACCGAGCCCGCCAGCGAAGGCGGCATGAACGTCGGCTTCATCAGCAACGGCGACAACATCAAGGTCAAGGGCGTCGCCTTCGGCACGGGTGCCTCGTCGTTCACCGCCCGGGTGGCCTCTGCGGCGAGCGGCGGCACCATCGAACTCCGCCTGGGCAGCGCCACCGGCACCCTGGTCGGCACCTGTTCCGTCCCGGGGACCGGCGGGTGGCAGAACTGGACCAGCGTCACCTGTCCGGTGAGCGGGGCCACCGGAACCCGCGACCTGTATCTCCGCTTCACCGGCGGCAGCGGCAACCTGTTCAACCTCAACTGGTGGCAGTTCACCGCCGGCGGCAACACCGGGGGAAACCTGCTCACCAACGGGAACATGGAGAACGGCACGACCGGGTGGACGACCTCGGGGGGCACCCTGTCGTCGGCCACGAACGTCGCCTACGCCGGCAGCCGCTCCCTGCTCAACTCCGGACGCACCTCGGCCTGGCAGGGCCCCCACCAGAACGTGACCTCGCTGCTCACCAACGGCAAGAGCTACACCACGAGCGTCTGGGTGCGCTCGCAAAGCGGCACCCCCAGCGCGAAGGCGACCCTGACGTACACGGCCAACGGCACGACGAACTACCTCCAGCTCACCCCCGCGCAAACGGTGAACGCCAACGGCTGGACCCAGCTGACCGGCACCGCGACCGTCTCATGGACCGGCACCCTGACCAACGCCTCCTTCTACGTCGAGACAGCCGCCGGAACCGACGGCCTCTACATCGACGACGCCTCCTTCCAGTGATCCGGGCAGAAAGGAGTCATCCCATGTGCAGGCACAGACCCGTGCTCACCGCCGTCACGGCCACGGCACCTCTCGTCCTCTCCGCGGGTGCCGTGGCGATGAGCCGCGATGCGAGCGCGAACACGCCCTTCGGATTCCCCGGCAACGGCACCCCGGCCACTCCGGCGGCCACCTGCGCCGCGTGACCGTAGCGCGCATCTCGACCAAGCACGATCGGGCCCCTGGTGCGGGGCGCCAGCCCGCACCAGGGGCCCGATCGTCGATCCCCCGACAGGCGGGGCCCTGCCGCCACGCCCACCCCCCACCCCCTGAGGAGCGATGTCAATGAGAAAGAACCGGCTACGCGCGTTACTCGCCCCGGCCGTCACCGTGACGCTGGCCCTCGCGATGGGAGCCGTGGCGCTCTCCACGGCCACCCCCGCGCAGGCGTTGAACAACGGCGTGGGCCGCACCCCGCCGATGGGGTGGAACACCTGGAACACCTTCGGCTGCAACATCAACGAGACACTGATCAAGCAGACGGCCGACGCGCTCGTCAACAACGGCATGCGCGACCTGGGGTACGAGTACGTCGTCGTCGACGACTGCTGGTTCGATCCCAACCGCGACTCGGCGGGCAACCTCCAGGCCAACCTGTCGCGCTTCCCGAGCGGGATGAAGGCCCTGGGCGACTATCTGCACGCCAGGGGCCTGAAGTTCGGTCTCTACCAGGCCCCCCTCGACAAGACCTGCGCCCAGTACTTCAACTCCTACCCCGGCGCGACCGGCAGCCTCAACCACGAGGTCCAGGACGCCCGGCAGTTCGCCGCCTGGGGCGTCGACTATCTCAAGTACGACTGGTGCTCGCCCACCGGCAGCATCGACGACCAGGTACGCACCTTCGCCAAGATGCGCGACGCCCTGGCCGCGACCGGCCGGCCGATCCTCTACAGCATCAACCCCAACAGCATTCACTCCAAGACCGGCCCGCAGCGCAACTGGGGCGACGTCGCCAACATCTGGCGCACCACCGAGGACATCACCAACGCCTGGAACACGAATCAGACCAACGGCTACCCGATGGGCATCCAGAACATCGTCAACGTCAACGCCCCCCTCTCCGGCTACGCCGCACCGGGACAGTTCAACGACCCGGACATGATGGTGGTCGGCCGAGGCGGCATGAACGACACCGAGATGCGCAGCCACTTCGCCCTGTGGGCGATCATGGCCGCACCCCTCATCGCCGGTAACGACGTCCGGAACATGGACAACGCGACCTCCACGATCATGAAGAACCAGAACCTGATCGCCATCAACCAGGACACGCTCGGCCTTCAGGCCGCCCAGATCAGCAACGACGGCACGCGCCGTATCCTGGCCAAGCGGCTGAGCAACGGCGACGTCGCGGTCGCCCTGTTCAACCAGGGCGGCAGCACCACCACGATCAGCACCACCGCCTCCGCGATCGGCCTGTCCGGCAACTCCTTCAACCTGCGCGACGCCTGGACGAACGCCGTCACCTCGACCACCGGCGCCATCTCGGCGAGCGTTCCCGCCCACGGCACCGTCGTGTTCCGGGTGAGCGGCGGCACGCCCAATCCCACGGTCTCCCCGTCCGCCCCGACCACGACCCGGATCCAGGGGGTGGGCTCGGGCCGGTGCCTCGACGTGACCGGCGTCTCCCAGACCAACGGGACCCAGGTGGGGATCTGGGACTGCAACGGCCAGACCAACCAGCAGTGGACCGCCACGGCCGCCGGTGAGCTGCGGGTCTACGGCAACAAGTGCCTGGACGTCAACAACAACGGCACCGCCGACGGCACCACCGTCATCATCTGGGACTGCAACGGCCAGAACAACCAGAAGTGGCGCTTCAACGCCGACGGGACCGTCACCGCCCTCGGCTCGAACAAGTGCCTGGACGTCGTCGGCAACTCCACGGCCAACGGCGCCAAGACCCAGATCTGGTCGTGCAACGGCGCCGCCAACCAGCGGTGGAACCGCACCTGATCACAACACGCCCAAGCTCCGGCTCCTCGTACCACGTGAGCCGCCGGAACCCGCTCGCCGCCGCTGTGTGCCCAGCGGCGGCGAGCGTGCCCCATACGGCCGACTTCACGACGACGGGCGCGGGTGACCGCGCAGACGTCGCGTGAGGGCGGCCGTCACGCGTTCAGATGGCGTCAGCCGGCCCGATCGTGGTCGGCCAGGACCTCGTCGACGACATGGCGGTGCTCCGCGACTTTCCGCTCATCCCCGTCGATGTTCTGGGCCAGGGTGATCAGCGCCTTCCACAGTGCCCAGCCACGAGCACGCGCCCACATGGCGGCGTCCTGAGCGACGACGTCACGGAAGACCGCCCGGCTGCGACCGGAGAACATCGTCCACGCGATCACCAGGTCACAGGCGGGATCACCGACGCCTGAGGTCCCGAAGTCGATGACGGCCCTCAGCTTCCCATCCCGAACCAGCAGGTTTCCGCTCGCGATGTCGCCGTGGAACCACATCGGCGGCCCGGACCAGGTCGCCCCGAGCGCGGCGTCCCACACGGCCGCCGCCCGGACGGTGTCGACGCGGCCCTCCAGAGCGACGAGGGTACGGCGCGTCTCCTCGTCGTAGTAGGCCGGTGGCGTACCCCGGTGGAAGCTGTGCGCGCCCGCCACCGGCCCTCCGGTCGCGTCGACGCGTTGCAGGGCGAGGACGAACTCGGCGACCGAGGCCGCGAACTCGGACAGGTCGTCGACGCGCTCAGGGCTCGCGGTCTCGCCGTCCAGCCAACCGCGGATCGACCAGTTGAACGGGTATCCCTCGCCGGGAACCCCCTTCGCGAGGGGAACGGGAATGTCGACCGGCAACGACGGGGCGAGCACCGGCAGCCATCGGTCCTCCTTGTCGACCGCGGGGGCGTAACCGGCCGCGGTGGGAAGACGCGCCGTCATCTCGTCGCCGAGACGGTAGGTGCGGTTGTCCCACCCGTCGACCTCGACCGGTGTCACAGGAAGGGCGCTCCAGTGGGGAAACTGGGCGGCGACCAGCCGTCTCACCAACCCCGCGTCGATGCCGGCGCGCCCGTCGATGCTCCTGCTCTCCACCACCCCGAGAGTGTGTCGGCCCTCCCCTCCACCACGCAAAAGGTTTTCGGCGCCCGTGCGTTCGTCGTATGGGTGGCGGCCGGTGCGAGTATCGTCCGCCTCCTCCTCGTGGAGCGACGTCGGCGCTCTCTGGCAGCCGCGGAGTCGCCGTGAGAAAATCCGCACGAACAGGCCGAACTCCCCTCTCCCGCCGAATGCCCCAAAAAGCCCGAAAAGGACGAATACTCCATGAGACGACGGGCCGCCCTGGCGGTCGCCGTACTGATCGCGTCCATGCCGGGCGCGCTGAGTCCCGCCGCCGCCGCGCAGGCGGGCGCTCCCGATCCGGCGCGCGCGGTCAAGCAGCAGTTCAGAAACGAGCACGGCGTTCGGATCTCCGAGACCAACCGCTTCTTCTACGGCAAGAAGTCCACGGTCTCCGGGAGCGGGATCCTGATCAGAGGTCGTCTCCAGTTGGCCCCGTCGGGTCCGGCGGCCGCGGATTTCACCTGGTGGGACCTCTCCCGGCCGGAGAAGGGAACCCCGTCCAAGAAATCGGCCCCCTACCGGGTGATCCGCGTCGGTAAGAAGACCTACGACGACGCCACCCGATACCCCGGCCCCGTGCCGGACGGCAAGAAGTGGGTCCAGTTCCCGGACAAGCACCGGGGACGGATGAACCGGGACATGGCCCGAGGCGCCAGTCTGCAGCCGATCGACCTGTACGACCCGTCCATGATGAAGGCCGTACTGAAACGCTCGGCGAGCAAAGCCGTCTCCGGCGGTTTCCTCTACCAGGGCACCGTGAGCTACCAGGAACTGCGCAGGATTTCCAAGAGTCCTCCCATCGCCTGGACCTCGGGCAAGCGCATCGGCAAGAAGAGCAAGGGAAAGGTCTCCTGGCGGCTCTGGACCGGCCGTGACGGTCTGCCCAAGCGCCTGGTCACCGCCGACTCCACGGGAGTGGGGAAGGAGCCGCTGGTCAAGCGGAGCGACACGCGCTACACCGACTGGGGATGCCGTCTCGTCATCACCGCCCCGCCCGCCGACGAGGTCATCTCTGAGAAGGATCTACTGGAGTACGCCCGTAGACAGAACGCGTCCGCTCCGACGGACTCCGGGAACACCTGACACACTTCGTCGATCACACCGCGCGGTCGCCCGTGACCCTGCTCTGCGGCTCTCCCGGTAGTCCGGACAGTTCGGTGCGCGGGCCGGAGCGCATCGGGCCGACCACCGCTTGATGTGGGCCGGCACGATGGATGTCAGGCGGCCAGAGCCAGCGCCGGAGGCAGGTAGGTGATGTCGCTGGTGGCGGTGTAAAGGCGCCAGTTCAGCGAGGCGGGACGGCTCACCACGGTCACGTGCAGTCCCGCTGCCGCCAGCCAGGCCGCGAGGTCGACGAAGTAGCCGTCTCCCGAACCGATCACGACTCGCTCGAACCGCAGGTCGATCCTGTCGCTCACGGCCGCTTCCGTGAGGGCGCTGTCGGCTCCGTCGGCGCCCGGACGGATCAGCAGCTGCACCCCACGGATCGCGATTCCCGCACTCACCATGGAGCGAGGGTTCACCGCGACGATGAACTGATCCTTGGGGCCGATCGGGACGCGCTCCCGATACTCGTTCATCGTCTGCCTCACCTCGGCCGTTGTCGGCGCGGAGGACGCCGTCAGGTTCTCGATGTCCAGAAGGTGGATCGACCGTCCGTCACGCAGGGATCTCATAGCCCGCACCCACTCACTTCTCTTCGCGGCAAGAGTCTTGAGAATAATTACTGTGAACTTAGTATGCAACTTCTTTGCCAACAAGGCGTTCACAGTGAAGTCGCCTGGGAAGTCCGAACATCAACGCCGTCACGCACTCGCAGATCTACGTCCCCGACCAGGACGAGGCCCTCGACTTCTACGTCGGCAAGCTCGGCCTGGAGGTCAACGCCGATGTCGACCTGGGCTTCATGCGCTGGCTGACCGTCAACGTTCCCGGGCAGCCGGATCGCCAGGTCCTGCCGGAGAAGCCGGGCGGCCCGGCCCCCGGCTCACCGCCGCGCCGGGTCGCGTGACATCCGGATCAGCACCGCGAGGCCCGCCACCAGCAGCAGCGACCAGCGCAGATGCGCCGCCGTCCAGTCCTGCGGCCGGAGTGTGAACATCGCGACCGGTCCCGGCAGGACGAACAGCAGCAGCCATCCGCCCACCACTCCGGGCGCCGCCGCGACACCGGGCTCCCGCATGCCGTACCTCGTGGCCAGCGTGGCGGCGCCGGCCAGGCCCGCGGCGAGCAGGCCCGCCAACTCCACCGTCGACCACCAGATCCACACCGCCGGCATGCCCGGCGCCAGGACCAGCAGGGACACCCCCCAGACCGGGGTGACGCAGAGCAGTGCGAACCCCAGGCGCAACCCGGTCCGTGCCGCCAGCGGCACCGGCACCGGCGCCAGCACCTCGGCCGCCACGTCGTCCAGCACGAACACCACGGCCAGCGTGACCAGGACGGCGATCACGCGTAACGACCAGACCGTGCCCTTCCAGGTGAGCGGTTCGTCGTGGGGCCAGGCCAGCACCACAGCGGTGAGCAGGAACGCACCCAGCAGCGGCTGCCATCGGATCACCTTGCCGCTCAACCGCGCCAGCAGGGCCAGCTGAGCCAGACAGATCATGGAAGCTGCCAGACGCCCGTGACCACCGCGCAGAGCACGGCGACCGCCCCGGCTCCCAGCCAGAGCTCGCGTCGTGAGCCGTCCCTGAGCATCGCCAGTGCCCCCGCCCCGATGGCGAGTGACAGCAGGTAGAGCGCGTGCGGACCGGCGTGCCCGGGGACGAACCCTGCCGGGGCGAGGTACGGCGCGGGCCCCCAGATCGTGAAGTCCAGGTAGAGGCCGAGCATGTACTGGCCCCCGTGATCAAGCATGATCTTGTTGAAGGCCATCAGCGCCAGCATGACGAGCACCGACGCCCCCGGCCACGGCAGCCACCTGGCGACGGCCACCCCGAGCAGGCAGGCCCCCAGCACGTTCAGCGGTCCGGTGCTCAGCTCCGCCAGGAACGGGAAACGCTCCAGCTCGTTGCCGGTGACCACGTAGAGCCCGGCCAGCAGGGCCTGCGCCACACAGGCCAGCGCGAACGGGCCCAGCGCGGCCAGACAGAGCGCGGCGGTGCGCCGCTGCCGGTCACAGGGGACGACCGACAGCGTCTCCTCGGCCACTCGCGTGGCGCCGGCGACCAGGTTCGCGGCGAAGAGGACCGGAACCCCCCAGAAGATGGTCATCTCCGAGGTCAGCGCGGCGAACGCGGGTCGCGGGCCCGCCCAGCCGTCGCTGACGACCCGCAGTATCCACAGCGCCAGGCCCAGCAGGGTGAGCGGATGCCGCAGAAGCCGCCAGGTCTCGTTCCGGGCGAGCGGCGGCACGACCCGTACCCCGGGGGCGGACGCCCGCAGAACCTCGGCGGTCACCGGGTCACCCCCGGCGTGGCGTCCGCGAACGACAGTGGGTGGCCAGGCGTCCCGCACACGTCACGGTCACCGCCGGCAGCGATCTTCGAACTCTCGTGGCCGCTCATACGAGCCGACTTCTCATCGATTTCACGTCCGTCTGTCGCGCCTCGGCACCCGGAGGGTTCACGGATACGCCAATCAGCTTGAAACCATTTTGACGGCTGTGCTTCTCCCCGCGGCGATCAGGCTCGGAACCCCGGCGACGGACATCCGGAGTCCGGTGTGACAGGTGTCAGGCCACCCTGGCACCTGTCACCGGGTGCGTACGCCGGTCAGGAGGCAGGGGGCTGGTCGCGGTCCTGGCGCTCGCCCTTGTCCCGCCCCTCGCCTTTCTTGCCGTGCCCGTGCCGGCCCCGGCCCTCGCGCTGGGGCACTTCGTGGATCTTGACGGCGGTGGCCGTCTCTCCCTCCACCTTGGCCATGACCACGACCTGCTGCCCGGTCTTCAGCGCCTCGGTACCCTCGCCACCGCGGTTGATCCGGGTGTCGCTGTTGATCGCGTACTCCTTGGTGTAACCGTCCGCGCTCTTGACCGTGATCGAGCCCTGGCTGACGGCCGTGACATCGCCGTACTGCCCGGCGAAGGTCACGTAATTGCCCTCCCGGTCGGGTGCCACGAACTCACCGTGAATGGGGTGGCCGCCGAAGCCCATCTTGGGGCCCATGCCCGGCCCCTTCTTGGCAGGCTTCTCCGGGGGAGCCGACGGCGTGGCGGTGTCGGTGACCGTGGGCGTCGAGGCCGGCGCGGGCGAGAACGCGGTCGCGCCGGCCACACCGGCCCCCGCGACCACGACGAGCGCGGTGGCGGCGGCGAGCATCAAGGAGCGAGGGACACGGCGCCTGGACGGCTCGTTCGCCGGCGTCTCCGCGGTGCTGAATCCATCCTGCTCAGGGGTCATCTTCCTACCTCCCGACAGTTGAGCGATGACACCACGATGCACCACTGCACCTAAAACTGCCGTAAATGCGGCCTATATCCTGATATTTACCTTTTGCCCGACTTACTCCCGCACGCGGAACCCGGCGCGAGGAGGCCGTCGCCATGACTCCCAGATCAGGAGCACACCGGCCTACCTCCAGACGCGGGTCTCGTTGATCCGCTCTTTTTCCCGCAGGGCTTCAGAGAGGTCGACTCCGGCGCGGTTGGCGATCGACGCGACGTAGATGAGGACGTCGGCGAGCTCGGCGCCGACGCTTCCCGTCGAGCTGGTGGGGTCGATCGACAGGGAAGCGTGCTTGCGCACGGCCTTGCACACCTCGCCGGTCTCCTCGCTGAGCTTCAGACATTGCTCGATGATCGTGCTGTCGGAAAAGCCGCGTTCTTGCTCCATCTCCGCGACATAACGCTGAAGCGTCTCCAGCGACGGGGAATGTGTACTGGGAAGAGGCTGCATGGTGATCCCGAGTGTGACGGGTGAGAACGTCGTGGACGACGCGATCGTGATAAGGATCATCCGGCCTCGTTTCCTCGCCCGACCGCATCCAAGCCGAACGAGACCAAGTAAGCCTTGAGTTGGTTTCGCGCAGCTGAATTGACGGCGTGCGCAGGGGTTACGCAGCGTGGGTGTCAGTGCCGCGCAGGATGTACAGGTCGTCGCCGAAGACGGCGGAGATCTGGAGATGGCCGCCGAGGGCCTGGACGTAACGGGCGATGGCCTCGACGGTGGAAACCTCGCCGCGTTCGATCTGGGAGACACGGCTCTTGGTGACGCCCATCCTCTCGGCCACCTCAAGCTGGGTCAGGTCCAATGCGGTACGGCGTTCGGCGAGGCGGTGGCCGTCGATGTATGCCTGGTTGCGTTTGCGGGCTTCGGCGACCACCTGCTCGCCCCCAGCGTCGGCGACAATGCCGGGGCGTACGTCGCTCCACTTGGGAAAGTTCGTCATCGCTGGCCCTCCTCTTCTTCCCGTTCCTTCACATACCGCGCGTACAGCTCTTCGGCTTGCGGGATCACCCGCCGGTACCAGCCGGACCAATCTCCCGATTTGTCCCCGCCGACCAGCAGGATCGCCGACCGCCAGGGATCGAACACGAAGATGACTCGTATCTCCGAGCGTCCCGCCGATCCAGGCCGCAACTCCTTGAGGTTGTGGACTTGCGAGCCCTCCAGCCGGTCAACCAGTGGCCTCCCCAGCCCGGAACCTCCCTCGGCCAGTCGGTCGATAGCGTCGACCACTTGAGCTTTGGACCTCTCATCCAAGGCGTTGACCCAGGCTAGGAACTCGTTGGTGACGCGAATCTCCCACTCCTCCACGCCGCGAGTGTAGCAAATCCTCTACCGCACGGGGATGGGGCAGGCAACGCGACGCACGGACGAGGTCTTGCGCTTGCCGCACGGCTAGGCACGTCCGAGGCACCTCAGCCGTGCGGCACTCGTGGTCGGGTCAGATCTCTTCGCTGCGGATGCCGGCCAGGAAGTTGTTCCAGGCCGCCGGAGAGAAGGTCAACATCGGGCCGGACGGGTCCCTGCTGTCACGCACAGCGATGAGGCCCGGAAGGTTGGTGGCCACCTCTACGCAGTTGTCGCTGCTTCCGCCGCTGTAGCTGCTCTTACGCCATGTGACGCCAGTCAGGTCAGAGGGGGGCATGGTCACTCCTTACCGCAGCTATGAACGCCGCAGACTCTTCGGGGGACAAGCACACACCAGCAAGACGCTCGAACGTCAGCTTAAGGTTCTCCACCTGATCCGTCGCCTCCACATAGACGTCTCCGCCTGGGCAACCGGTGTAGCCCACCACTGGATCTTCGGCATCAAATGTCAGCAGAGAGAAGGCGCCTTCCAGGCCACAGTGCGCACCGACCCGAAGTGGAAGAACCTGAACGGTGATGTTGGGCCAGTCCATGACTTGAAGAATGTCTCCCAGTTGGCGAGCCATGATGCTGGGCGAGCAGACGGGGCGGCGCAGAGCGCATTCGTCCATGAGTACATGCAGGGCGGGCGCCCGTGAGCTGAGAAGGCTGATTTTGCGTGCCATCCGGGCTGCGACATACCGCTCCAGTTCCACGGAGGCCAGTCCGGGACGAGATGTACGGATAAGTTCGCGGGCATAGTCCTCGTTCTGTAGAAGGCCCGGTATCAACAGTGGTTCCCAGCTGCGGATGGTCGTCGCCTCGGCCTCCAGGCCGACGTAGGCGCTGGCGAACACATCGCTGTAGGCGGTCCACCAGCCACGTTGGTTGGCATTTTGGCCGAGTTGGATCAACCCAGCCTTCGTCGGCGGGTCCACAGCGTATAGATCACAAAGGTCGGCCACGTCCGTGTCGCTGGGCATGGTCCGGGCGTTCTCGATGCGGCTTAGCTTGGCCGTGGACCAACGGAGCGGCGTGGCCACCTCTTCCAGAGTGAGGTTCGCCTTCTCGCGCAGTCTTCGCAGCTCACGGCCGAGGCGGCGGTGTCGAACGGTGGGACTCGCAGAAGCCATGCCGACAAGCATGCCTGATCACAGCCGTCGTACGCCGAGCAAATTTATACAAGGCACTTGTGATCATGTAAGTTGCACGCAACACTGCAAGGAGTCACTTAACTACTAAGAGTGATGGGCGGGGCAAGGGTGTCCATGCGACACCACCGCCATCGCCGGCTGCCCGCTACCTGGTCCGTTAACTCAGGGTGAGGATTCCATGACATTCGCGGACCGCTCCGTGCAGCTCCTCGACAGGCAGGTGGGCAGCGGCTGTTTCGCCGAGGTGCCGCCGATGCCGATGGGGTGTGCCCTCTGCGGGCAGGCCCCCTACGCGCACGGCTGTCCCGGCCACTCGGCCGGTACGGCGAACCCCTCCAAATCCTTTCCCGCTTCATAAAACAGGCCCGCCCCACGCTGGCAGCATCCGGACGGGCCCTTGATCAGATGGAGGTCCGATCAGTGAGCGATGGTAGTTCCACCTACCCCGAGTCCACCAGTCCCGAGACGACGATCCCCGGCTGGCGGTTGATCCTCAGCGACGCCGGGCGGTTGTGGGCCAGCCGGAAGGAGCCCTTCTCCGAGGCCGCGGCCCATGCCGGGGCCGAGCGGACCGTCGACGGCGACAGCCTGGAGGCGTTGCGGGCCGAGACCGACCGGCAGGAGACCTTCGCCCGCGAGGCGGAGGAGCAGGCGGCACGAGAAAAGGAAGCGCAGAAGGCTCCTGCCCCGAAGACCCGAGAGCCGGGGACACGGGAGCAGGCGCAGGCCGGGCAGGTGATCGTATGATCCGCCGTACTCTGGCCCGCGCCCGGGGCCGCCACCGCGACGGGGTGGTCATCACCTCCGTACCGCACTACACCTGGGACCACGAGGCCCGAGCCGAGGCCGCGATGCTGGAGATCACCCAGCCCGGCTGGTCCGTCCTGTACGGCACCAGCAGCCGTCTCTTCCACGCCATCGCCACCTGACCCACCCCCGAGCCGGTGCTCATCTGCGACCGGACCATCGACGGGTTGAAGACCCAGATGCGCGAGGCCGAGATGACCGCACTCGTCCAACGCTGGGAACTCCCCACCACCGGCCGATCCTGAGCACGCACGGCGGTCCCGTCCCTTCCCCGGTCAAAGACCGCCGTGCCACCCAAGACGTACCGCGAGAGTGCGACGCGGTGCGCGACGCGGGCGGGTCCGCGCACCCGGCCCCGCCCGCGTCCCCCAGACAGGAGCCCTCATGACCGCTCCACCCCACGATCCGCTCACCGCACTACGCCAGGCCTTCCCCGGCTGGTACATCGACCACGATCCCGTCCTCGGCCGCTGGATCGCCCTGCGCCACCGCCCCCTCACCGTCCAGGAACACAAGGCCGGAGCCAAATACTTTCTCCAACGCGCCTGCCCCGATCGCCTCAGCGCCGCCCTGACCGACCAGACCGAACTCACCCGCCGCCCCCGTACCGCCCCTTGAACCGGTAGATGGCACGTTCGATGTCGGCGACCTGCGGACGGTCAGGCTCGTGAAAGTCACGGGGACTCTCGCCGAGGAGCACGACGGTGCGTACGCCAAGGACGAAGGCGATCTGCCGCAGCAGCGGTATCGAGGGGATTCGCTTGCCTTGCTCGATCAGTTCGATGTGCCGGGTTGTGCACCCTGCCCGCGTTGCCAGCGCCGTGGTGCTCATGCCTTTGGTTTCACGCTGGCGTCTGATCGTGTGCCCCGTGATGACGTCGCGCATAAGGCTCTGCCTCCCCTGAAGGGTCGACCTCCTCAGGCTAGTGGCCCGTCTCCGAACGTTGACCGGGTATCACGACCGGGTGACCGGCTCTCTTCAGGTCTGGTTTCCCCAGCAAGGTTGTGTGACGGCCCACTAGATGCGCAGAGTGCGCTCACGCCGGGGGTTCTTGTATGGCGGCAGGAAAGTCTTCCGAACGACGCGGGTAACTACCGGCCACGAGGCGTGAACTACTTGGTGAAACCCAAAGGTGGCATCAAATATTACTACACATACGATCACCTGCTAGACGGAGATGCATTCTTCCTACGCCTCCACAACAAATCGGGCACGCGAATCAATCCCCAATCCGGCTCATCGAAAAACGTAATGCCTATTTAAGTGCAGTGAACGTATTTCATCCCGATTCGCGGGTCTGGAGAACGCAGATGGCTTTGATGAGCTGACCTGCGCGAAGGGTACAACAGCGTAGTTTCCGCAGGATGCGCCAGGTCTTCAGCACCGCATTGGCGCGCTCGCCAGGGCCCCGGAGCTTGGCGTGGGCGGAGTTGGCCGCCTTCTGCGAGGCAGGCTTCTTCCTCCCTTTGTACGGCACCAGCACCCGCGGGCCGGCGCCGATGTAGGCCTTATCGGCAAGGGTGATCAGTCCGGCGCTCTCCAGACGCCGGATGATGCCCCAGATCCGCGCCGCCGTCAGGTCGTGCACCGACCCTGGAAGGGAGCCCGACGTCCACAGCGGCGTACCGTCCGGAGCAGCGACGATCTGGACGTTCATGCCGTGATGATGGTGTTTGCCGGAGTAGTACGGCCGATCGGCGGCGACCCGGTCGATTGGGATGAGCGTGCCGTCCAAAACGACGAAGGCGTATCCGGCGCGCTTGGCCGTGCGCAGCGCCTGATCCAACGTGGGCGAACGCCGCGCGAGCAGGGCCACGGCCTCGTGAACGTAGCGCCAGGCCGTGGCCGCCCCGACGCCGAATCCGGCCGCGACCTCGGCAAACGTCTCTCCCTTGCGCAGGTGGACCAGGACCAGCAGGGCCTGCTGCCCGGGGTTGAGTCGGCGCCAGGTCGAACCGATCGAGGTTCGATGACGGCGGATCACCCCGGCAAGGCAGGTCAGGGTCCGACGTGACAAGGGCAGCGCAGCACGATAGAACAGCAACTCGAAGCCTCTGGTTACAGGTTGATCTTGGTCGACAACCCTTATACCAGGGGCTTCTCTACGTCAGGGCCGAACCCAGCAACCTACAGCGAGCTCACGACCTGCGACACCAGGTTGGAATCAGCTCATTGATCCGGCCGACCAGCCTGGTTCCTCGCCCGCCGATCCCTTTGTAAAGGTCAGCGTCGAGATCGCCCCACTGTGGTTCGGTAAAGCCCGACCGGGTAGTTCACGGTTGCTCGGTGGTTGCTCATTGGTATGCGATACGGGGCGACATCGCGCACCACCAGCGGTTACTTTGACAGCGGCAAATTCGGGCGGTCTGATAGAAATAGACAGATGAGCGACTGCTTTCGTTGCACGGGATTGTCATCCCAAGATCGCATCGACCTGACGCGCATCGTCCCAGCTCACGAAGCAAATGGGCTGCCGCACTAGCCCTTACAGGAGCACCCGATAAACCCTATCGATGCAAGTTATGCTGAGTTAATCGAAGCGGGCCTGCCTGACGACCTATGTCTTACCTGGTGTCTGGGCGACAATCTGGAGAAGATAGCCGGTAAATTCGGCGCAGACACGGAAACCGGACTTTGGGCATCGATTGACGAGTTGGAGGAAATGGAAGCAGAGGACGACTCAGAATCTCTAATCGAACTCGATTCGCTGGGTAAGTGGGCGATAGCGTTTGAGCCCAATGGCCATGAGGGGGCAAGGAAGGCCGTAATGGAATCCGTTTCCATCGGCGGGTGCGCCTTCAGCGTCTTCTGGAACGTGGAATTGGACAGCTCCATCATGTACGCAGTCGACGGTCACGTCCTGACATCGTTCACCCTACTCGACCTTGAGCGGCGGTCGGGAAGCGCCCCAGAGGCATTGGATCAAATGATGGCAGAACTAGGCATTGGTCACGGGTTGTCGATTCCGGCCCTTAAAGCGCGACTCCTGGCGCTGGGAGAGGCCATAAGCGGACAGCCCATAACTCCAGAATTTCTGCGTTCCCCAAAGTTTGCCTTCCAGATAAACAACCCGATCCAAGATCCACTTATCTCTCGCGAGTACCTGGATCCGAGAGCTCCATTTCTAGACGAGCCCGAGTTTGCGCGAATCCTGGCGAACCCCTCGCCTACCATCGCACCGACCATCACCAACATGATCGTCGCTATCGTTGTTTCTGCAACTCTTTCAGAAAATCCTTTGGTAGAAGATGTTTTACGGCTACTCAATCACGGGGAGCAGCATAAAGGAGAAAGGGAAATGCTACAAGCAAAGTTGTTCGAACAATCATCAGAGGGAGAAAGAAAGGCAGGCTCATTGCGTAGTGACTCTACACCGAATGCACAGGAAGAGGCTGTGCAGGCGCAGAGGAAAAGCCGTTCTCTCAGCGTCCTCGCCAGAGCACTAAATCCCCATCAAGTAAATGCTGCATATGGCGCTGCATTGGAAGCAGCAAGCATTCCCCTTCTTTCAATAGATGACTCCATGCGCCTGAACGTACTTTGGAAAGTCGCCAAACATATTGAGTCCAGCGGCCATTGAGGCGATCATAAGTATTGAGATTTTCCGGATATCCCGCCGATCTGTCTACCGCTCCAGCAGGGACGACTTTCCTTCTGATCTTCTCGAAAGTCTCGGAACTTATCATTACTCAGCATCATCCCGGTCAGCGGGATTTACTTCCCCTCAACATCGAAGGGCTGCTATATGACGAGTGCCGAAAGCGGACCACGTGCTTCGATCGTGTCTTTCTGGGATGCCTTCGCCGCCTCCTTCGACGAGGAGGCCGACCACGGTCTTCGCGACCCCGCCGTCAGGACCGCCTGGGCGGAACGCCTGCGCTCCTGGATGCCCGCCTCACCCGCCGACGTCCTGGACCTGGGATGCGGCACCGGCTCGTTGTCCCTGGTGCTCGCCGAGCAGGGTCACCGGCCGGTCGGGGTGGATCTGGCCCCGCTGATGATCGAGCAGGCCCGGCGCAAGCTCACGGCGGCCGGTTTCGACGCCACGATGATGGTGGGTGACGCGAGTGACCCGCCCGCGCGGGCCGGGACGTCTTTCGACGTGGTCCTCTCCCGTCACCTGTTGTGGACCCTGCCCGATCCGCAGGAGGCGTTGCGCCGGTGGATCGGTCTGCTGCGGCCCGGCGGGCGTTTGGTTCTCATCGAGGGACGTTGGGCGTCGGCAGAGCCGGGTGAGGATCAGCCCTACGAGGGGAAGTCCGAGCCGCTGCCGTGGGCGGGCGGGGTCGAGGCGGAACGTCTCCTGGCGACGCTGCGGCCACTGGTCGACACCGCCCGCGTCGATCCACTGCCCGATCCCGTCCTGTGGGGACGAGCCGTCCAGGACGAGAGATACGCCGTTGTCGCGTTCGCGTAGTCGTTCGCGCTTCAGGCCGGCCCCCTGGGAGACGGCAGCGGTGCGGCCGGATGGATGCCGTAGAGGCGCGGTGGGAGAGGGATGTCAGGCCTCCACCCCGATGTGCACGGGACCCGCCTCCGGGGAGACCGCGGTCAGGATGCCGCTCGGGATGCGGAACACCCGTCCCGGAGCCGCGGGCCACCACAGTCGTCTGCGGGCGATGACTCGTCCCCCCTGCCGCAGCACGATCCGGGGGAACGGGATGTAGCGGTCGCTCCACAGCAGCAGGCGGTGTCGGGCCGGGGCCGGGTCTCCGGGGCGGAAGATCTCCGGCGCCACCCAGCGGAAGGGCGCGTCGGCGAGGAGACGGACCTGTTCGGCCGGGGCGCTCCGTCCGGCCAGCCAGTCGATGACGGAGCGTGCCACATGAGCGCCGTCGATCGCCGCGATGTCGGCGGTGTCCACCGGATGGAGCAGGTTGCCCACCGCGAACACCCCCGGTCGCTCGGTACGGAGCGCGTTGTCGACCAGCGGGCCGTTCGTGCCCGGGTCCAGGGTGATCCCCGCGGCGCGTGCCAGCTCGTGGTCGGGAATCCAGTCACCGGTGAGGACGAGCGTGTCGCACTCGACGATCCGCCTCCTTCCGGTGTCGAGGTCCTCGATCTCGACGGCCCGCAGCTGTGGCCGGCCGATCACCTTCGTCACCCGGGTGCGGGTGGCGACCCTGGTCCGGAAGAGGATCCTGCCGGGAACGCTGAACAGGGAGTAGGAGTCCGGCCGGGGATACTCGGTGGTCATCAGGACGGTCCGGCAACCGGCCTCGCGCAGGGTCAGCGCGGCCGACCAGCTGACCAGCTCGGCGCCGACGACGACCGCTCTCCTCCCGACCTTCCCGTGCCGCAGGTGGACGAGGTTCTGCAGGTGCCCGGTGGTGTAGACGCCGTGAGCCCGGTCTCCGGGGATGAGCCGCGCCGGGCGGGGGCGCTCCCTGGCACCGGTGGCCAGGATGACGGCCCGCGCCTCGACGCGGACGCGCCCTTCAGGGGTGGTGGCCTCGATCACGCGTTCCCCGGCCCAGTTCGTCACGGTGGCGTTCGTCAGGATCTTCGCACCGGCGGCCTCGGCCTGCCTGACGAGTCTCCTGGCGTAGGCGGGACCGCTCATGAAGCGTCTCATGTCCCTGATCCCGTAGCCGGGGTGGTCACTGTGCCGGGGGATGCCTCCGGCTGCGCTCTCCCGTTCCAGGACGAGGACGTCGCCGTCGACCTTCGGCGCGAGCGCGCGGGCGGCGCTCAGCCCGGAGGGTCCGGCGCCGATGACGACGACGGCCGGGGTGAGGACGGTGACGTCGCCGGACGTGACCCCCACCGGGGGTGTCAGCGGTGTCAGCGGTGTCGGCGCTGTCATCGGGGCTCCTCAAGCAGCTTCTTGACCTCGGCGCCGCAGAAGAATCCCTGGCAGCGTCCGTTCATCGCCCGGGTACGGCGGCGCAACCCCTCCAGGGTGGCCGGTGGGATCGGCGATGCGAAGGTGTCGCGGATCTCGCCGGCGGTCACCCGCTCGCAGAAGCAGACCACCCGGCCGTAGGCGGGGTCGGCGGCGATCCGGGCGGCGTCCTGGTACGGGCGGGTGAACGCCTCCCCGAGGTTGGGCATCCGGGGCGGCTCAGGCAGGTTCTCCCGTGGCACGAGCGCCAGGCCGGCGTCGCGGGCGAGTTCGGCGACGTACTCGGCGATGGCGATGCCGGCGGTCAGGCCGGTCGAGCGGATCCCGCCGACCAGCACGTAGCGCCGCCCGGCGTCGGCCTCGATGAGGTAGTCGGGGTGGTCGCTCGCGGCCCGCAGACCGGCGTAGGTCGCGGTGACCTCCTCGCGCAGCAGGTCGGGCATCAACTTCTCGCCCTTGTCCAGCAGGAAGCGCAGTCCCTGCTCCGAGGTCCCGGTGTCGGTGCGGTCCGTGAGGTCCTCGGCGGTGGGACCGAGCAGCACGTTGCCGTAGACGGTGGGGCTGATCAGCACGCCCTTGCCGCGCGAGCTGGGTACCGGCAGCACGATCCGGTCGGCCATCGGGCGGGCCGACTTGTCGTAGACCAGCAGCTCGCCACGGCGTGGCGTGACCGTGAACCGGTCGTGGCCGAACAGCCGGTCGACGACGTCGGCGCCGAGCCCTGCCGCGTTGACCACCCAGCGGGCCCGCACCTCCCCGCCGGAGGTACGCAGCACCGTGTGGCCTTCGCGGTCCTCGACCGAGGAGACGGCCCGGTTCAGCAGCGGCGTCACGCCGCGGCCGACCGCGTCCGTGGCCAGCGCGAGGTTGGTGGTCCAGGTGCAGATGATGGACTCGTCGGGCACGGTGAGGCCGCCCAGGGCACCCTCCCCGAGGTAGGGCAGCTGCCGGTACACCTCCTCGGGGCCGACGATCTCCGTCCGGTCGTAGCCGTTCTGCTCCGCCTTGTGGCGCAGGCCCGGCAACGCGTCGAGTTCCTCGGTGGTCCAGGCCACCAGCAGTGCCCCGGTGCGCTCGACCGGGATGCCGGTCCGCTCGGCGTACTCCGACAGCAGGTGGTAGCCCTCACGGACCAACCGGGATTCGAGGGTGCCGGGTTTGGCGTCGAAACCGGTGTGCAGGATGGCGGTGTTCGCCTTGCTCGTGCCGTCACCGACGTCGTCACGCGCGTCCAGCAGCGCGACGCTCAGCTCGTAGCCGGCCAGCTTCCTGGCGATGGCCGAGCCGACGATACCGGCGCCGATCACCGCCACGTCGAACGTGCTGTTCACCGTGCTCCCTCCCCGGGCAGGGTGGCGGCGACCGCCTCTTTCCAGCGGGAGCGGAAGTCGGCCGTCCGGTCGGCGGACCACCGGGGTTCGTAGGTGGTGCTCGGCTCCCACGGGTCCACCGCGTCCGCCAGGGAGAGCGACGGGTCCAGCGCGGCGCGGGCCAGCGCCACCGCCCCCATCGGGGTGGCGTGCTGGGAGGGGTAGACGTCGATCGGGATCCGCGTCAGGTCGGCGACCGACTGCATCAGAACCGCGCTGCGGGTGAGCCCGCCGTCCACCCGCAGCCGGGTCAGCGGCTGCCCGAGGTCGGCGGCGACGAGATCGCCGAGTTCGGCGACCTGCGCCGCGATCCCCTGCAGTACGGCGAGCACGAGGTGCCCCGCACCGGTGGAGAGGGTCAGCCCGGAGAACGAGGCCTTGGCGTCGGGACGCCACCAGGGCGCCGCCAGCCCGGCCAGCGCGGGCACGCACAGCACCTCTTCGGCGTCCGCCGCCGCGACCGTGTCCAGGTCGGCGGCGCCGCGGATGAAGCCGAGATCCTGGATCCACCGTACGGCGGAGGCGGCCGTGTAGACCTGGCCGTCGAAGCAGTACGAGGTCTCTCCCCGGACCCGCCAGGCGACCGAGGCGGCCAGCCGGGCGGTGGAGCGTACGGCGGAGGTGCCGGTGTTGGCCAGCAGGAACGCGCCGGTGCCGAAGGTGCACTTCGCCTCGCCCGCGCTGAGGCAGTTCTCGGCGAGCAGGGCGGCCTGCTGGTCGACCACGAGTCCGCCGACGGGGACGTTCCCGCCGAAGGCGGAGGTGTGACCGACCACCTCGTCGCAGGCGACGATGCGCGGCAGGCGTTCGCCGCCGAGCCCGAACAGCTCCAGCAGTTCCCGATCCCACTCGCCGTCGTCCAGCCGGGTGACCAGCGACCGGCCGGCCGTCGCGACGTCGGTGACGAACTCCCCGGTCAGGTGGTGGATGATCCAGGAGTCGGAGGTGGTGACCACCCCCTGCTCCGTCACGTTCCGGCGTAGCCAGGCCATCTTCGGTGCGGAGAAGTACGGGTCCAGGACCAGCCCGGTGGTCGCGGCGATCCGCTCCCCGTACTCCCCCAGCTCCGCGCAGACGCTCTCCGAGCGGCGGTCCTGCCACACGATGGCGGCCGAGAGCGGTTCACCCGTGGCGGGATCCCACGCCAGGACGGTCTCGCCCTGGTTCGCCAGCGTGACGGCGTCGATCCGTACCCCGGCCCGCGCGACGGCCTGACGGCCGGCGTCGAGCACCGAGTCGAGCAGCTCCCGGGGGTTCTGCTCGACCCCGCCGCCGGGCAGGTAGGTGGGGCGGACCGGGAGCTCGGCAAGGCCGAGCACCTGGCCGCGGGCGTCGACGACGATCGCCTTGGTGCCGGATGTTCCCTGATCTATCGCCAGTACGGTGGTCACCGTCGGTGCGCCCCCTCCGTGTGCCCGCCCTTGGCCGCGTCCGGTGCGTCGGCGGTCAGCTCCGCGTCGATGGACTGCATCTTCGGCATCACCAGGCCCTTCGTGCCCCTGGTGAACAGCAGGTAGGCGAAGTACACGGCGCCGATGGCGAGCATGAGGAGCACGTAGACCCACGACTCCACGAACGAGGAGTCACGGAAGAGCAGCAGTTCGAAGGCGAGCCAGAGCAGCGCGACGACGATCACCGGGATCTCCCAGCGGCCCAGGTCGAAGCCCTTGCTCGGCGGCAGTGACCTGCGCTTGACCACGTACATGATGACGGTGCCGGTGTAGATGATCGCCGGCAGCAGGGTGGCGGCGGCGAACAGGCCGAACAGGGCGTCGGTCCGGGTGGAGAAGATCGCCAGGATCAACTCACCGACGACGAACATGAAGACGGTGGCGTTCAGCGGGGTGCCGAAGCGGGGGGAGACCTTGTGCAGGCCCTGCCAGCCGGGGAAGCGCTGGTCGCGGGACATCGCCCAGACCAGGCGGACGCCGGTCATCATGATCACCATGCCGCAGGCGAAGATCGCGATGACCACCAGCACGAGCAGCCCCGTACCCACGACGGGGCCGAGCGACCGGCTGATCACGTCCGCGACCGGGGTGCCGGACTTGGCCAGCTCGATCGGGTCACCGGCGAGCAGGGTGACCGCGACCAGGAACAGGAAGCCGAGCACACCGGAGGCCAGCACCGCCTGCCACATGGCGCGGGGGACGACACGGGCCGGGTCCTTGGTCTCCTCGGCGAGGTTGGCCGCCGACTCGAAACCGACGATGGTGAACGCGCCGAGCAGGAAGCCCAGCATCCACGGGCCGGCCGAGGTGAGCGTGCCCATGCTGAGGTAGCCCTCGGAGGGGACGGCGCCGGTGCTGAACAGGTTGGCGAAGTTCAGTTCCTTCGCGATGAACCCCACGACCAGCAGCAGCAGGACGAGCGCGATCATGCCGATCAACTCGGCCGTCACCGCGAAGTTGTTGACCCGCTCGGTCCACTTGGTGGAGAGGCCGACCAGCAGCGCCTGGCTCAGGATGACCACGCCGGTGATCGCCCAGGCGTTCATCGCGTTGCCCTCGTAGCCGAGCAGCACGGGCATCACGGTGGAGGCGATGGTGTAGTCGACCGCCACGACCACGACGCCGAGGAACGAGAACGAGACCCAGCCGATGATCCAGCCGAGCACGGGGTTGGCCAGCCGGGACATCCACTGGTAGGAGTAGCCGGTCACCGGGATGCGCGCGGCCAGCGAGCCGAAGATGAACGCGACGGCGAGCTGACCGATGATCACGAGCGGCCAGGTCCAGATGCCCGCCGGTCCCGAACTGTTCAGCACCGAGCCGTACGTGGTGAAGATGCCGGTGGCGATCGAGACGAAGGCGAACGCCACGGCGAACGAGGCGAAACGCCCCGTACCTCGCTTCATCGCCTGCTTGTAGCCGAATTCCGCGACATCGGAGGAAGATCCCCGGCTCTCAGCCGCAGGTGGTGAATAATGGGTCATGGATTCCCAACTCCTGTGTTTCCTGTCAGAGGGTGCATCGGTGCGGTGGTCCGAAGCCGGGTGGCGTTGCCGCGCCGCCCGGCTCTTTCAACGGTCGGGAACGTTCAGGACAGCACGATCACCCCGCCTTTGCGGGTGAACGTGTCCTGGATGGCGGACGGCGGTTCCGCCTCGGTGACGAGGCCGGTGAACTCGCCCACCTCGGCGACCCGGTGCCGGGCGACCAGGCCGAACTTGCCGGAATCGGCCAGCACGTACGAGCGCGCCGCGTTCCTGAGGATGATCTTTCGCACCGCGATCTCATCCAGGTGGTAGTCGGTCAGACCGGCCGAGGCGTCGATGCCCCCCGACCCGAGGAACGCGATGTCCGGGTTCAGGTCCGTGAAGAACGTCTGGGCCACCGGACCGGAGAGCGCGAGGTCTCCGGTCCGCAACCGGCCCCCGCAGACGAGAACCTCGACGCCGGGCCGCTCGGAGAGCTCGGCGGCGACCAGCAGGGAACAGGTGGCCACGGTCCCGGTGAAGTCCAGTGACAGGGCCCGCGCCACCTGGACGGCGGTGGTCCCCACGTCGATCATCACGGTCTGACCGGGACGCACCAGGGCGGCGGCGGCACGTCCGATGCGGGCCTTCGCGTCCGCGGCGGTCCCGGTGCGTTCGGCGAACGGGGCCTCCTCTCCGCCGACCTGCCCGAGCGCGATCGTCGCGCCCCCGTGGACACGGGACAGCCTGCCCTGGCGCTCAAGCACCACGAAGTCGCGGCGGATCGTCTCCGCCGACACGCCGAGCTCCTGCGCGAGGTCGTCGGTGCTGACGACACGGGAGGTACGCAGTGCCTCCCCGATCCGCGCATGCCGCTCAGCGGGCAGCACGTGTGCCCACTTCTGTGGAAGTTTGTGCTTGCATGACGGGAATTATGCTTATGTGTGGTTATTTGGTCAATACATGGCGCTACCAAAGAGGGAAACCTTTACCGGCGGCAGGGATCAGGCAGCGGACGGGCGGGGCAGCGCGAAGCGCGCGTCGGGTCGTTCACCGGTGAGGGCGAGGTCGGCGAGGATGCGTCCGACCGCCGGAACGAACTTGAAGCCGTGCCCGGAGAAGCCCGCCGCCACGACGACGGGACCCACTCGGTCCAGGATGAAATCAGAGGTCGGCGTCGTGGTGTACGTGCAGCTGATCGGGGTGAAAGCGTCCGCGTCGACACCGGGCAGCCACGTGCGGGCGTACTCACGCAGAATGCGCAACTGGGCGGGCTCCGGCTGGAAGTCGCGGTCGTCGGGGTCGACCACCGGCCCCGTGCCGTGAAACCCGGCCTTGACCCCCTCGCCGGGCGTCCCGAGGCCGTACACCCCACTGAGGAACCCCGTGGCCTTCAGTGTCTCGCCGTCGAGGTGATGCACGAAGCTGGGCCACGCCACGTCGTCGCGCAGCGGGGTGAAGTGCGCCGGCTGCTCCTGCGTGACGCGCAGTGGCGGCAGCGGCACGAGCCCGCCGAGCAGCTTCTCCGCCCATGCCCCGGCCGCGACGACGACCCTCTTCGCGCGGTAGACGTCCTCCCCCGCCACCACCTCGACGGCGTCGTCGCCGCGTACCGCGATCGAGGTGACCGGCGTCTCGTGCCGGACGACGGCGCCCAGCCGGACGGCCTGCGCCTGAAGCGCCGACAGGGCGTCGTCGGCGTGCAGCCGTCCGCCTGCCGGATGAAAGAGCACCCTGCCGTCGTACCGTAGACCGGGCCAGCGCTCGATGGCCTCCTCGGGGGCGAGCCACTCACCTGGCGCACCCGCCGCCTCGGCCGCTTCGGCCAGTACGTCGAGGTCCGCCGTCCGCCCGTGGTCGACTCCGCCGGTGAGGGTGAGCAGGGAGACGTCCGAGACGTCCTCAAGCTCCCGCCACAACCTCTCGGCCTCTCGGGCAAGCCGAATGTAGACGGGCTCGGCGTAAGAGACGCGGAAGATCCGGGAGGCCCCATGCGAGGCTCCGCGCACGTGCCCCGCCTCGAATCGCTCCAGCAGCACCACGTCGACCCCGCGATCGGCCAGCCGCCACGCGGCCGCCGATCCCATCCCCCCGCCGCCCACGACGACGACATCCACCTCGTGCCTGGTCATTCACGACTCATTCCGCTTTTCGTGCCGCCCGCTTCTCCTGCCCCTGACACGTATGGCGAGGCTCTCGCGGCGACGGCCTTCACCGTACACTTCCAACGGAACAAAAACCCATATTACCTAGCTGCCTTACATAAATACTGCTCAACCCGTGCTCTCGATGGGGTTCGCCCAGCAGTCCGGACAGCTTGGTACACGGTTTGGAGCACATCGGACCACCTGCCGCTTGGTGCAGGTGGTCCGGTGGATGGTGCCGCTGAGGATCTCCCGGGCGGTGCTGCGGCCTTCCGCATCGTTCAACGGCCCGGCGATCCAGCGCCGGGTGGAGGCCGAGCCGTGGCGAGGACCACCGGTCAGTGGGTGCAGGTGGCCGAGACGGTGACGTTGTAGATCCACCACGCGCCGCCGGGCGCGGAGTAGACCAGCGACGACGTCGTGGCGTAGCCCGTGCACGCCTGGCCCGCCGCCAGGAGCGCCGCGCGGGCAGCCTGCGAGCCGTTCTCGACGGCGACGGACGGGCTCGCGCCACCGGCCTGACTGGTCTCGGTGCGCGGCACGGTGTACGACGGCGGCGTGGATGAGGGGACCTCGCAGTTGCCCGACGCGGTCGCCTCGTAGATCCACGCCGAACCGTCGGGCGCGGTGTAGAGGTGCCTGGTGGTGGCAGACACGCCCGAGCAGACCTCGCCCGCCGCGGCGGCCTGCTGGTTCAGCGCGGCGCGGGCGTTGTTTTCCGCGGCTGCCTTTCCCGCCGCCGGGCTGGGGCCCCAGCCCGAGGAGGTGGCCGAGCGATAGGTAGCGGCGAGCGCGGTGGGAGCGGACAGCAACGCGCCGCCGGTCAACATCAGGGCGATGACGAGGGCGAAGCGCAGAACCTGGGCAGGACGACGAACACTGAGTTCCATGATGTCCCTCTCGCGAGAGGCCGGAGGTTCGGGACCGTCACCATAAAACCGGGCAGACCGGGCCGACCAGCGCCGGGAGCGCGGGCGGGCATCCGCGCACGTCAAGGCTGAAACTTTCACCTAGGTCCGCACCACAGGCGGAAGCCGCACGCGACATCACCCCCGCCGGCTTGACACGACCCGCGCGCCAAGTGATCGTCAGGGCCCGGCCTCCCCCGGGTCGCTCGCGAACCGCCCTTCACGGCAGGGAGACCCATGCCTGTACGGAAGCCCCGACCGGTGGACGTGCACGCACGAAAGACGGAGAGTGACGACATGACGGACACCACGGGCGACTCCCCAGACGGCACTCGCCTGCCCTGGGTGACACGGCTCTCGGACCACGCGGCCCATGCCTCCGCCTCCCGGCAACGGGGCGCCGCGGCCGCGGCTTCGGTGAACACCGCCGCCGGCGGGGGAGCGCGGACCGTGCTCCGGCCGTGCCGCGCGACGTGGGAGGGGACGGCACGAGCGCGGTCCCGGCCGACCCGGCGCGCGGGCGGGGCCGGTCCGGACGCCTCGTCCGTGCCGTGACGGCCGCCGCGCTCGTGCCGGTCGCCGCCGCGACCCTGGCCGCCCCCGCGGTCGCCGCACCCGGTACCGCCACCGGGGGCAAGGGACTGCGGTGGGAGGCGTGCGCCGGGGTGAGCACGCCGGACCTGCGATGCGCACGGGTCACCGTCCCCCTCGACCACCGTCGCCCGCGCGGCCGCACCATCTCCGTCGTCATCTCCCGGCTGCCCGCCACCGACCCGGCGCGGCGCCGGGGCGTTTTGCTCACCACCGGCGGCGGACCCGGCGGGCCGGGCGTCCCGCTGCCCGTGAGCCTCGCCCCGGCGCTGTCCCCCGAAGTCCGCGCCCGGTATGACCTGGTCGGGTTTGACATGAGATTCATCGAGCGCAGCACGCCCATCGGCTGCGGGCAGCCCGAGGAGGAGCCCAGCGGGTTCTGGGTACGCCCCGCGCCCCCCGGACGCTTCCCCGCCGAAGCCGCCGAGGCCCGGCGGTACGCCGAAGACTGCGCACGGGCCTCCGGCTGGGCCCTGCCGCACGCCACCACCGCGAACGCCGCCCGCGACATGGACCTCATCCGCGCGGCCCTCGGCGAGGAGAAGATCTCCTACCTGGGCGGCTCGTACGCGGGACTGCTCGGCACCGTCTACGGCACGCTGTTCCCGCACCGCGTGGACCGATTCGTACTGGACAGCCCGGTGAACGCCGACACGATCTGGCGGCCCTACGAGATGGGCCGCACCCCTGCGTTTGAGAAGGGAACGGTGGCCCTCGCCGCCTGGGTCGCCGGACGGCACTCCGAATACGGTCTGGGAGAGACCACCGCACAGGTGCACGCCACGCTCACCGGGATCCTCGACCGGGCCACCCGAGCGCCCATCGTCATCGGCGGTCACGCCTGGACCATCGGCGAGCTGGGTGCCCTGCTGGTGGCCGGGATCTACGACGAGCGCGCCTTCGGCGTCGTCGCCGCGGCCTTCGCCGCCGTCGCGGCCGGACGGGAGCCGTCCCTGCCATTCCCCATCCGCCCTCCGCGGCCCGAGGGCGTGCCCGGCGTACCCGCCGACCACTACACCGCCACCAACATCGCCTACCGCTGCGCCGACGCCCCCTGGCCGCGCGACCCGCGCGTCTACCTGCGCGACATCGCCTCCCAGCGGGACCGCCACCCGCTGTTCGGCCCGGTCAACGCCAACATCAACCCATGCGCGTTCTGGCCGCCCGCCAAGGACGAACCGGTGCGGCTCGACGGCAACCGCGCGCCGGCCGCCCTGGTCGTCGCGGCCCTGCGGGACGTGGCGGTGCCGCCGTCTGTGAGCAGAGCCGTGGCCGCGCGCATCCGCGGGTCACGCCTGGTCACGATCGACGCCCAGACCCACGCCCCGTTCCCGCACTACGGGAACGCCTGCCTCAACGCCACGGTCACCCACTACCTCACCACCGGTGAACTGCCGGCCACCGACACCGCCTGCTGACCCCGCCGCACAGCGCGCCCACCTCTTATCCGTCCGACAGCCGCTTCCGCCGCTCGCCCACGGCGGAGACCGCGCATCGTGCGGCCGGAGGACACGGCAGTGTCCAACGCCGCCAGGGTCTCCTCCAGCGCTCGCGCGGTCGGCTTTATCGACGCATCGACCGTCGCCGGCGTGATAGGTCAGAGGAGGACAGGGCGGACGAGTCGGCCTGTAGGCCGGGTGCTAATCCGGCCTGCGCGTGACCTGCACGCCGGCCAGCGATCTGCCTCCTGACCTGATCGGGACACCTGGTCGACGCACACGCCGGCCGGCCTCCTGAATCGCGGAGATACCTGGCTCGCGAGAGCCCCGCGGGTTTACCGATGGATCTGGACGACCGACCAATCGAAGTCGATCTCCTCGAGGACGTCCATGTCCGAGAACAGCGAGTGAATTCCACTGAAGTCGCTGAACAGGCGGCTGCCGCCGGGGCTCTTGCAGTCTTCCAGCATGCTGCGCCCCTCCGCCACGCCCACCAGGTCCATGATGCGCTGCCACGTGCTGTAGTCAGCGGTCGTGTAAGCGGTCAGGGCCTCGAAGGTCGAGCGGGTGAAGAATCGCTGCTGCGCCGGGTCGAGGCTCGGATAGACCTTCTTGGCCAACTCGGCCGCGATAGCCGAGTGGCAGTACTCATCACGGGCGTGCAGCCGTGCGGTGGCGCTGTGCACGGGCTGGATCTCGGGGGCGTCGGCGATCGTGTCGAGGTACGGGCCGATGCCGATCTCGGCGATGGTCGCGAAGGCGAGGGTCGTCAGGCTGCGCTGCCAGCGTTCGCCAGACCCTTCCCACAACTCCTGGTGGCGCCGCGAGTGCAGCGGCAGCGGCAGCGCGTTGTCCGGGTACGGTTTTCCACGCAGCTTTCGCGTAACGGCACTCGCGTTCATGTGCATGAGCGTGTGGTACTGCTCGTCGACCATCGCCTGGGTAAGGCACGTCTCCAACTCGTCACCGGACAGGGCAGGGAACTCCCCGCTGATGACCAACCCGAAGGCCGGGTTGGCGATCGCCTCTTCGGTCACGATCGTCTTCCGGTTGAAGGCGATGATCGCCCAGGTGAGCACGTCGCTGCGCTGGGCTGGGTCGAGAGCAAGCCAGGTCGGATGGTTGCGGAACGGAAGGATGCTCTCCGGATAGTCGGGGCGCTCCAACTCGTACAGGTCCTCCAAACGGAGTTCGTCACGCTTGACACTCGCGCGGCGGTGCCAGTTTCCGGCGAGCCGCCGGATCACTGCGCTCTCGGTGACATCTGCGCCGCCGTCGTTGATCGCCGCCAGATCTTCGAAGAGCGCTTCGTCGTACTCGTCGCGCTTGATGACGCCCATCAGAATTGCTCCATCTTGTAGTCAGGGCATGGTTGGAAATAGGTGAACAGGCGGTCGTCCCAGAATTCGTGCAAGACCACCAACGGTTCGGTGACCCCATGATCAGGATCCGCTCGGTCCAGCGGGAGTTTCCAGGCGTAGGCCGTACTGGGCGCCATGATCAACGGGATCCCGGCGAACTCGGTACGCACGGCCGTATGGACATGGCCGCACAAGATCCCGACTACTTGGGGGTGGTCGGCCAGCACGTCGGCGAGTGCCTGAGCATCGGCGAGTCGGGAGCCGTCCAGGTTGGGGACGCCGAGCGCGAGCGGAGGCTGGTGGAAGGCGACCACGGCCGGCCCTCTGGATCCGCGCAACGCCTCTGCGAGCCATTCGAGCGTTGCCGCTCCGAGCTCGCCTTTCGAGCTGCCCGGCACGACAGCGTCGCAGAGAAGCACGGTGAGCTCGCCGACCCTGACCACCTGGTTGACCGGACCGTCCCCTGGCTGGTTCAGCAGCATCCGGCGGATCAGGTCTCGGTCATCGTGGTTGCCAGGGCAGACGAAGATCGGCAGCACCCCCGACAGCGGATCCAGTACCTCCGCGAGCGCCTCGTATTCGCGGTCGAGCCCGTCCTGGGTCAGGTCACCGGTGATGACCACCCCCGCCAGGTGCTCCGCCCGCCGCCGCAGATACTCCACTACCCGGGACGCCCGGGCACCATGGCGCCCGTCCGCGTCTATGTGCAGGTCGCTGATGTGGGCAATACGAGTGACCCGCTCAGTTGACGACTTCATAGAAGCCTTCCCCGTCGAGGTAACGGACCGTGTGATAGTCCCGCTGGACGACCCCCGGCAGCTCGTGGACGAGATGGACCAGCATGGGGTAGGTCATGTCGTTGATCGAGCGATGCAGCCTGTCCCCTACCCGAGTCCGGATCAGGGCCTCGTCGAAGCTCTCCAGGGCTTCCAGCTCGGCCATCCGCGGGTATGCGGCCAGCACCCCCGACTTCGGTGAGATTATGTTGACGCAGGTCGCGTGGCGCGAGATCTCGTAATCGCGCATCGCCCTCTCTCTGAAACGGTCCTGGTCGACGTATGCGTCAACGGTCCACTCCAGTTGCGACTCACCGATCGCCTTGCCCGTGAGCACGGGCAGGTCGGAGCCGCAGATCCGGATGCCGGTCTCGATCAGCCGCGGCCCGTCCGGGGTGAGCTTCAACTCTGTGTGTGCGCCGCCGTTGCGCACCCCCAGAGCATCCAGGACCTCGGCGGCGTATGCGGCCAGCGAGTCCTGCTCCGGCCCCCTTCGGGGCATCAGCACAGACCCGCCGAGCAGATCCTTGACTCCGTTGATGTCGAGGTGCTGGGTCTCCCAGATATCGCAGATGTAGTGGATCCCGTCCATGCTGACCGAGTTGACGTAGTACTCGGTGCCGCGCAGGTACTCCTGGGCCACGACCCCGTCGTTCACCTGGGTGAAGGCGCTGTACGAACCGGCGAGTGACCGGAAGGCCGCGATCACCTCGTCGGCGGAGTCGCAGAAGGAGACCCCATCGTTGAGCGCGCTGCGCAGCGGCTTGATCACTACTCTGCCGCCGACCTTCTCGTACCAGTCGAGCAACGTCTGCTCGTCGGTCGCCCGCACCTGCTCGGCGGCCGCGACGCCCGCCGCCTTCACCGTCTCGACCATCTGGTACTTGTCGCGGCGGGCGGGGCTGAGAGCGGCTCCGTTGGTGCGAAGACCCAGCCGGTCACTGAGCTGGTCCGCGAGTTCGACGCCGCTCTCCGCCCCGGCGATGACAACGTACGGGCCATGTGCGGCGATCTGCTGGAGTGTCTCCTCCAGGTCTCCGCGGTGCACGATGTGCTCGTAGAAGTCATCTGGCCGGTAGCGGGAGGCGAAGACCGCGGGCGGTTCTGGTGTGCTTTGAACATGCAGGGTCCGGAAATCCCGCTCGTGGAAGAGGGGAGCCAGGAAACGGGCGGTCGAGTACGCGTCGACAATCGCGACGACAGGCTGTGGGGTCACAGGTCCCTCCTGTTCAGCGCCGCTCCGATGAGTCCGGAGAACAGCGGATGTGGCCGGGTGGGGCGGGAACGAAACTCCGGGTGTGCCTGGGTGGCGACGAGGAATGGGTGGATCGCGCGGGAATACTCGACGAACTCGACCAGGTCCCCGTCGGGGGAGGTGCCGGAAAACACCAGGCCCGCACGCCGGGCCAGTTCCTCGCGATATTGATTGGTCACCTCGTACCTGTGCCGATGGCGTTCGCGGACGACGGTGGTCCCATACAGTTCGTGGACCAGCGAATCCTCTGCCAGCACCGCCAGGTAACTCCCAAGCCGCATGGAACCGCCCAAGTCGGCTTCGCCGGAGACCGCGGCGACCTGGTCGGCCATCGTGGAGATCACTGGGTGCGGGGTGTCAGGACGGAACTCGGTGGAGTCCGCGTCAGGCATTCCTGCCAGCGATCTGGCCGCCTCGATCACGACGCATTGCAGGCCGAGGCAGAGACCCAGCATCGGAACCTGCTGCTCGCGGGCATATGTCACGGCCGCGATCTTCCCGGCGACGCCCCGGTCACCGAATCCGCCGGGTATGACGATCGCATCCGCATCGTGCAGCATGGTCTTGGGGCTGGGCAGGCAGGCCTTCGCGTCCACCCAGTGGAGGTGCACCCGGGCGTGGTGCGCGAAGCCACCGGCCCGCAGCGCCTCGGCGACCGAAAGATAGGCGTCCGGCAGCTCGACGTACTTGCCGACCACGGCGACGGTGACCTCGTGGAGCGGGTGGTGAACCCGCCCGACCAGATCATCCCATCGGGTCCAGTCGATCTCGCCCGCGACCAGGCCCAGCTTGCCGATGACGACACTGTCCAGTCCCTCGGCGTGCAGCGCACGGGGGATGTCGTAGATGGAGGCGGCGTCGATGGCGGCGACCACCGCATCTGTTTCCACGTCGCAGGCTGCGGCGATCTTCTGCTTGAGCTTGTCGGGGATGGCGCGATCGGCCCTCAGTACCAACGCGTCCGGCCGGATGCCCAGGCTGCGCAGGGCCGCCACCGAGTGCTGGGTCGGCTTGGTCTTCAGTTCCTGGGACGCGCCCAGGTAGGGGACAAGCGAGACGTGGAGGTGGAAGACGTTCCCCGGACCTTCCTCGTGCCGCAACTGCCGGATCGCCTCCAGAAAAGGGAGCGACTCGATGTCACCGACGGTTCCGCCGACCTCGGTGATGACGACATCGACGTCGTGCGCCGCCCGCCGGATGTTCGCCTTGATCTCCTCGGTGATATGCGGGATGACCTGGACGGTCTCCCCCAGATAGCCACCACGTCTCTCTCGTGCGAGTACCTCCGAATAGATCTTTCCCGTTGTGATGGAGGCGACTGCGCTGAGGTCGACATCGAGGAACCGTTCATAGTGGCCGATGTCCAGGTCGACCTCGGCACCGTCCTCGGTGACGAAGACCTCGCCGTGCTGTAGAGGGCTCATGGTGCCTGGGTCGACGTTGAGGTAGGGGTCGAGCTTCTGCATGGTGACCCGCACCCTTCTGGCGGCCAACAGCGTCCCAAGGCTCGCGCCGGTGAGCCCTTTGCCCAGGGAGGAGACGACCCCGCCCGTAACGAAGATGTACTTCAAGCTCTCTACCTCGCAGGTCACGATGCGGATGACATCAGGGCAGGGCCGGAGACTCTGCGGCCTTGGGCATGAGCTGCCCCCGAGCCAGCGCACGCTCAAGCCAGGAGCCGGCGAGAAGTGAGGTGGCGATCGCGGTGAGTATCAAGGTGGTGAACAACTGCTGGCTGACGATCCCCGCGTCAAAGGCGAGTGTCGCCATGACGATCCCCGGGCCGCCGCGCGCGTTCATCGCGACCGCCAGGTTGATCGCGTTCTGTGCGGGGCTCCCGGCCAGCCGCGCCCCGGCAAAGACCCCAGCGATCTTCAGTGTGCAGGCGAGCAGGATGAACCCGATGGTGAACCACAGGGCGAACCCGTGCACCAGATCGAGCTTGAGGCCGACTATCGCGAAGTAGATGGGAATGAAGAACCCGGAGGCGAAGGAGCGGATCGCCATCATGGATTCCGATCCTGTGCGAGGCAGGTCCGTCAGCAGTCCGACCGCGAACGCACCGAAGATCGGCGCCAGCCCGAGCAGTACACATGAAGCGGCCACGCCCAGCGTGAGCACGACCCGGATCGCCACCTGGTCGGCGGCGCGGTCGGACACGAGCCGGCGAGCCGGCCGACGTACCTTGCTGACCCCGTACACCAGCAGCAGGAATCCCATCGAGGCAAGCGTGTGGTAAACGATCGACTCGGTGGTGGAGGAAAGCTGCAAGACCGTGGACAGGCCGAATGCGTCCTGCTTCGCATGACTCACCATGCCGAGCGCGACGGCGAGCAGGACATTCAGCACGATGTCCTCCAGCACCGCGACCGACAGAACAACTCGTGCGAATGCCGTTTGCATGATGCCCAGATCGAGCATGATCCGGGCGATCACGGGAATGCTGGTGACCGCGAGCGAGCTGATCAGCACCAGCCCCAACGCGATGCTGTTGTTTGCCGGGCCGATGAGTCCGGAGCCGTCCAGGAACCACGTGAACAGCACGCCCCCGGCCAGAGGTACCACTATCCCGGCTACTGCGATCATGCCGACCGTTCGGCCGTCGCGGCGAGAGAACACCGTCCTCATCTCCGCACCGGCAAGGAACATCAGCAGCAGCATTCCGATCTGACTGACCAGGCCGAGCCCGCCGGCGACCACTCCGGTCCGGGGAAACAGCCATGCCTGTGCTTCAGGGGCGAACAGGCCGAAGAGCGTCGGCCCAAGCAGGAGGCCGCCGAGGATCTCCCCGATCACCGGGGGTTGACGGAACCGTTTGAACACCCGCCCGAACAGGTTGGCTGAGCCCAGCAGGATCGCCAACGCCGCCAGGATGCCGAACAGGTCACCGTCGGTGATGCTCACTACGGTCTCCGGAAATCGAGGCTGAACCGAGAGGCCACAGCCGAGGAAGATCCGGTGTACCTGCCGTCGTAGTTGATCGCGGAACCCTGCATCGTCCAGAAGGCAAGCTTTCCGATGATCATTCCGGGGTAGACCCGGACGGGGTGGGCGACCTTGATCTCAAGCGTCCAGGGGAAGACCGCGCCGCTGTGTCCCAGCGGCGCCGAGTACTGGATCCAGATGCCAAGAGTCGAGGCCGACCGGCAGGCGTAGAGCGTGGCCGCGTGGTGAGGGCTGCCCATCGCCTCCATCGTGCTACCGAGGTAGAGCCGGCCGGGTTCGAGAACCGTCCCGTCCGAGCCCATGGTGGTGTGCACCGCCTCCGGCAGTTCGTAGCAGTCGATGACCTTCTTCTCGTAGGTCAGGATGTCCTCCGCCAGCCGGAAGCCGTAGCTGTTGGGCTCAAGCCTTTCGGCGTCGAAGTCATCGATGTGGATACGGCCGACCTCGACCTCGGCCAGGATCTGCGCGCCGGTGAGGATCACAGCCAGCCCTTCAGGAGGTCGTGCACGGCGGCACGATGCCCGTCCAGATCACCGCTGTTGTCCAGCTCCAGGTCCGCCTCGATCTCGTCCAGCCGGCTGGTCGAGCGATCGGCGCGTGTCGGGTCCCCCCGTTTGGCCAATCGCTCCTGCCGCAGGTCCTCATCGCAGCGAACCCGCAACACCCGGAAGCCCAGGGCACGTAGGGCGACGGCGTCCACCTGCGGGTCGCGCAAGTCGTCATTGACGATCACGTCCGCGTCGACGGCACTCAGCCTGACCGTGAAGTCATCGATGAAAGCGCGCGGGTTGATCCGGCGTAGGTTGTCGGCCAGGTCCTCCATCAGGATCTGGTCTTGCGCTCCGGCGCCCACTGTCCGGCCCGCGGTCACGTACACCGAGTCCTGCAGGTCGTACAAGGGCTTCGCCAGTTTGACCCTGGCGTGGCTCAGGCCTGCGGCGGTCGCTGCTTCCTCCAGCAGGGACGCGGTCGTCGACTTCCCGCTGCCCGCCAGGCCGATCACGGCGATCCGAAGGCCTCCGCCGCGCAGTACCCGGTCAGGGTCCACATCGAGGGTGCCACGCAGTCGGATCATCGCCACCGACGGAAGAACCTCACGAAGATCGGCGAGCGATCGGTAGAACGCGCAGTAGTCCGGTACCAGGTGGGACTGCCAGGTGAAGAACGTGGTGTCCACCTGGCGGTCAACGATCTTGTTAAGGTGGGCCCAGCGCTCGGCCTCCGACCGCAGCTGCCAGGTGGTGAGCGGCTCGCCGGGGCACACCTCGGGCAACAGGATCGCTGCGAGCCGCCGCGGCTGTGCCGAGAACTCGACCCCCAGCCAGCCCTCGAAAAGGTCCGGGTCGATGAGCAGTTTGTCGGTCGCGGCCCGATCATCGATTCCGGGGTCCACCTGTTCGCGGACCAGCCGTTCCAGCCGGGCGTCGGCTCGGATGGTGCCGACACCGACGTACGGGTAGTCGCGCCACGGGTAGACCTCGATCGTCTCGCCGACGCGGCGGCAGAACACCTTGTCACCGCTGAAGTACGACCAACCGGGACGGCGCAGCGCCGACAGCATGGTCGTCGTTTTACCCGCGCCCTTCGCCCCGGCGATGATCACGGCTTCACTGCCTCGGACCAGCCCGGAGGCATGCAGAACCACGGTGCCGAGGTCCTCTTCGTTCCGGATGACCAGATCACGCAGGAAGTCGATGACCTGGATGGCGGAGCCCGCGGTGATCCGCAGCCGGAACAGCCCGTCCGACCGGGCGTCCTTCGGGACGTCCACCACCGTGGTGCGGTTGACGTAGAGGCGGCGGTCGCCCTCCTCCACCACATGGGCGTCGAAGTTGAACTCCGCCGCGTTGCTGCGGCGGATCACAGACTGCTCGGTGTCCCAGATCTGCCGGTCAACGTCGGCTTCGGGATCGTACGCATCCACCTTGATCGTGAACGTGGCCGGCCGGTCCGAGACCGGCCCCAGCAGATGCCGGAAGAAGCGGCGGATCGGCTGGAAGGCGGGTTCGGCGTCGGGTGAGATCTCAAGCCGGATCACGGTGTTCAGGAAGTCGAGGTCAATCATGGTCGTGGGGTTCCTTGGCCGAGGCGAGGGCGGACAGCAGGAGGTTTGCGTGAGCGCGTAGCGACTGCGCCCAGATGGGGTCCAGCAGCGGGGCCAGCCCGTCGATCCCGAGATGAAAAGCGATGCTCAGTCCGACCCGGGTGCCGGCGCAGTCCGGAGCGAACGTCCACGTCACGACCAAGGAGTCGAAGTCGCCCTGGGTCTGTGCGAAGACCAGCCGTTGGCCTGAGACAGTGGCCTCCCGCTGAGTCCAGCCCACCCGGCTTCCGTTGAGCAGGACGCTCCAACGGGCCGTCCCGTCCGGTTGCGGCTCGACCTCGAGCACATGAGGCGCGAGCGCCGGCAGGCCGGTACCCTCCCGGACGATCTGGTGGAGTTCGGCCGCCGACGCGGGGACAAAGGCCGTAGCGGAAATCTGAGGCATCACGACTCCTTCATGAACGGAGTGAGGAAGCCGATGTCAAGACCGGCCGCACGGGAGAGCGCAGCCCAAGAGCGCAGGGTCACCAGCATGTCGCGCTGTCCCTGCGCGATCAGACGGTCAGGCAGCTCGCCGGGGAAGGCTTCAAGCAGCCGCTCCCAGAACACGAAGATCTCGTCATGGGAGCCGGGGCCGCCGAACTCCTCCGCCAGGGCGAAGATCTCGATGAGGTCGGTCCCGGTGGCCTGCGCGACCTCCTGCAGCCCGTACTCCAGTCCGAGCGCGAGGCAGTGCGCGTCGGCCACCGGGACTCGTCCGGCGAGCCGGTTGTCCACGTCGACGAGTTGCTCCAGCAGTCGCAGCTTGACGGCACTCTGCATCTGCGGCTGGTCAGTCCCGCCCTCGATGTCCTCGATATAGGAGCGGCCCTCGGCCAGCATCAGCCAGGCGGCCTGGATCCAGGCCTCTACCGCCGCCGTGACGGGCCGCGCGTGCCCGGCCCTGACCTGGGGGAAAACCGGTATGTCCGCTGCGTTCATGCGCTCGTTCCTCCGGTGTAGTCGATCCGCTGGGCCAAGGCGCCACCCCGCAGGGCGCGCAGCAGCACTCCGGCTTCGCGTCCGGGAACGTCCCTCAACTCGGTGAGGGCGCACGGTCCAGCCGGAGCCCGGCCGGAAGCAGGCATTGCACCGTCCGACGTCAGCAGCAGCTCCGCGCCGGGCAGGAAGGCGTACCGGTCCGCGCGATCGGCCGGGTCGAAGGCGACACTGACCGAACGGGTCTGCGCGGTGAGGGCTGCCGCCTCCCTCACCAAGGCGAGGTAGTCGGCGGCGATCCGGGCATCCGGCCGGGTCAGGACGGAGGCCACTGTCACACGCAGCCGCTCCACCTCCGCACCGAGCGCGGCGAACGAGGCATCCGCCCAGCCCTGCTCTGCGACGAGCCGGGCCCACCTGAGCAGATACCACTTCCGGGTGGTGTAGACGTCACCGTGGTGGGAGAGGATCGCGTCCATCAGGAACAGGAGCGTGTTGATCGCGTAGCCGACCCGGCCGCGCAGCTCGCCGGCGGCTTCGGCCAGGGCGAGATGAACCGCCTGCTCGATCGAGCTCTGCAGTGCCGCCCGGCTCCACACGGCCGCCAGTGCCGGCAGCGCGGCGATGTAAGGCATCTGCCCATCGAGAGTCAAGCCATTGATGATGCGCTCGGTCTGTTTGCGCCGAGGTTCCCGATGCTTGTCCCAGCTCCGGAAGGCCTTGACGATCTCTTCTGGGGGACGAATGGCCAGGTCTGTGAGCTCCTTGAGGTTGGCAGCCAGCTCCGCGGCGGAGAATGAGACGACCTCCAGATGTTCACCCCACTCGAAGATCTTGGTGGAGATCCGGGCACCTTCCAGGGGTTCGTCCTGGATTCGAATGAAGTCCAGGTCGCTGGTCGCGTTGGCGAGACCGTGCACCGGCGAGCTGGTGATCAGGAGCTGCCCGGGGCCGACCCGCTCAGTCATGAGCGCGCCGAGCGCCGCCGGATCCAGCTGCCTGCTCCGCAGGAAGGTTGTGACGTTGGTGTGCCTCTGCTCGGCCAGCCGCGTCGTGGAGAGATTCATGAGTCGACTTTCTGGAGGGAGCTGAGAAATCGCCGTCGCACCAACTGAGCCGCGAACGTGTTATCGACTTCGCCCAGGTGACAGCGGGCCTTGATGCCGGGGCCCGCAGCCGCGAAGGTGGCCAGTAGCCGGTCATCGCCGGTGTTGACCACGTGGGCACCCGGCTTGGCCGCCGGCCGCACCACAGGACCGGCCCCGGCCGGCGCGGCGGTCGGCTGGTAGTCGTGGTGCAACTCGACGAAGACGACCGAAGGAACGGCTCCGTCCGACAGCGGCACGCCATGCCGGTCCAGGAACCGGGCGACGACCGGCCGGCCGGAGTCGGGGTCGATCACCTCCTGGAGCACAGCCATCGCCCTGGCCATGGCAGGTCCGGCCTCTTGCGGTGAGACGACCCCGTAAGGGCGGTCCAGGGTGTTGACGCAGAGCGAGCCGTTGTTGGCAGGGTGGTAGACCACGCTGGACCGGGCCGGGTCCAGGGCACCCGCCGCGTCCCACGCGGCCAGTCCCGCCTCGATCAAGGGCTCGTTGAGGTGGACCAGTTTCGCGCATCCCACGATGCCGTGGTCGGCGGTCAGGATCACGGTGTCGTTCTGGTCGGCTCGGTCCAGCACCCGCCCGAGGAACTGATCGGCCCAGCCGTAGACCTGGCGCACGAGCTCCCACAGGACAGCGGCGCTTTCTGGGCGGAACATCCCGCTGCGCTCGTCGCACCAGCCGATGAACTCGTGCCCGACATCGTCGGTGATCGGAAGATAAAGAACGACGAGATCGGCTTCATGGCCGGCCAGCGTCCGCTCTGCCGCCCCGGTGAACGCCCGCGCCGCGCACTGGACCGCAGAGAGAAAGACCTCCTCCGCCGCGCCATCGCCCCCTTCGACCAGACGGGGACCGAACGTCCCGGTCCGGTAGGAGGGACCGATACTCTCCCCGGCGAAGACCGGAGCGGTGCGCATCGCCTCGACCAGAGCCAGGTCCGCTCCCGCAAAACGGGCGTGGTAGAGGCCGGTATGGGCGAACAACCGATCGCCGCCCGGCTGCTCCAGACAACGAACCCAGGTGCCGAGACCGTCAGAGAACCGGCGCTCGACCCACCCCTCGGCCGAGCGCACCAGTCGGCCGTCGAACAGCAGCCCGCCCGGCACAGCTTCAAGCCTGTGCCCCTGCCATTGCACCTTCGCTCCGGTGGGGACCCGCAGATGGCCAGGACGGGCGATTCGCCTGCTGAAAGCCTCGACAGCGGCGTCGACCCAAGGCGCCACGGCACCATCGGCGTCGAACACCCATGGGACGTGCACGAAGGCCGCCCGCAGACCGAGCTCCGCCCAGACCGGCGGCACCAGCGGGAATTTCGGCCCAAAACCCGAGCTCATCCCGGTGACCGGCCCGTCCCGGTCCGGAACGGGAAAGCCGGTCACGCCGTGCCGCTCCGTCCCTGTCCCCGTGAAGAGAGTCGCGAGGGAGGGTGGGGTCTGACAGTTGGGGCGCGGTGGCCTCGCAGCGGCGAAGCTCCCCGTTGCCCGCAGCCTCCGTACCGCCGGCAGCGACCCCTCGGCCTCCAGCCGGTCGACGATCCAGGCCGCTGCGGCATCCCAGACCACCCAGTAGACCGTCATCGCGGCCCGGTCAACAGATCGGGCAGGTCCACGATCGAGTCGATGGTGTGCGAAGCACCACCGGTCAGCCCTTCGGCTTGTTGATCGGCGAACTTACCGGTCCGTACCTGGACGGTGACAGCCCCGGCGGCGCGGCCTCCGGCGATGTCGGTGGTGGCGTCGTCCCCGACGACGACGCAACCGGTGACCGGGGTCCCGGCCGAATCAGCGGCCAGGGTGAAGAACTCGGCCGACGGCTTGCCGACGACGACGGCCTGACAGCCCGCGGCGTACTCCAGCGCGGCGACGACCGCCCCGGTGTCAAGGTGATCGCCGTCTGCGCGCTTGAAATAGCGGCCGCGCTGCAGCGCCACCAACTGCGCTCCCGCGCGGAGCGCGCGGAACGCTCCGTCGAGAAGGCTGTAGTCCAGGGTGTCGCGGCAGTCCCCCACCAGCACATGCGTGCAGGGAGCGCAGGCCACGGCTTTGAACTCGGTACGCAGAGCCTCGGCAACGACCAGATAAGCGTTACCTCCAGCCGCCTCGAGCAGCCGTTGAGCTGCGACCACCGGGGTGAACAGTTCCTCCTGCCGGATCCTCAACCCGAAGCCCTCCAGGTCTGCGGCGACTCGGACCAGAGGTTTGGAGTCGGTGTTGGTCAGGAACCGCAGCACGTGGCCTTGCTCACGCAGCGCGGCGACCGCTGCCGTCGCGCCCGGGATGGGCTCACCCTTGGCGTAAAGCGTTCCTTCCAGGTCGAGCAGGATCGTGCCCACCTCAGCGCACCCCCTGGGCCAGCTCGGGGCGGGCGGACACGGAGTCCTTCAGGAAGGTCCTCTTTGAGTAGAAGCCACGCTGGTCGTTCAGGCCGCGGGCGCGAAGGAACCCTTCCAGCCACTGTGCGATCTCTGCTATCTCATCCAGGACAGCGGCCTCGTCCGCAGCGATTGCGGTACGGCTGCGCAGGTACTCCAGTTCGCACTGGTGCAGGACGACGTCGGGGGCGTCCAAAAGGCTGCAGTGGTCGAAGAAGATCCCGTATACGTGTCCGGTGGTCACGGACTCGAAGTTGACGTCGTAACGGACCCGACGGAAAGAGGGGAGCCGGACCGCCTCAACGCCTAGCACGTCGGTGATGTAGTCGCCGAAATGCTCGACCTCGACACCGTAGGTGTGGCTCTCCCTGCGCTCGAAGGAGTCCTCGGCGTACCACTTGCGCTTGACCAGGTGCTTGCCGTCGGTAGTGGGGATGAAGGAGACGTATCCCAGCTCTGCCTCGGGCGCGGTGACCTCGTACAGGTGGTTCAGGTAGTCCCACGCTTGGAACTCATCGCGGTACTCCATGACGTAGCCGGGCAGGTCGCCCGCCAGCAGGCTCCGATAGAGGTCCAGGTTGGCGGTCCATATGTCCACTGGGGGAGTGAGTGTGTACTTGTACTCGAGCTCCTGGCCGGCGAAGCACTTGCGGTAGTACCGCTGGTGGTTGTTGAGGAACAGCGCCTGCTCGCCGTGGAGCCGGGCCGCCTCGGGCAGCCAGCGCAGCGAATCGGCAGGTTCGGCCAGCGGACTCGGGGTGATCCGGATGAAGCACGCGTCTTCCTCAAGGAATCGGATCTGGGAGTACACGTGCAGCCCGTCGCCGGTGTCGCTCAGGTAGAACAGTGGGACGATCGGGCCGTCTCCCAGCAGGCTCCGGACCTCCTGGCTCGGCCGCATGCCGGGGAACAGGGCGACCCCCTCAGATCTGACCCGGCGGTCACCGGCGATCAGCTCGACCGGGCCGAGGTCGGACCAGCGCAGCACGAGGGTGTTGCCCGGGGCCTGCAGCTTCAGTGGAATCAGGATGAGCGGCTCGTCCGCGCGCAGCGGAGCTGTTCCGTTAAGGACGTGCAATCCGCCCAGGACCAGCCAGCAGTTGTTCTCTGTCATGTTCAGTCACTTTCCGCCGGTCACAGTGACGGTCCCACCGCTGATCACTACATGTCCTTCGCTGGGCAGACCCTGGGCCGCCACCGCCGGCAGACGGGCCTCCCGCAGCAGGATGGCCAGGTGGCCAAGGGTGGAGCCCTGATCGAAGACGAACCCTGCGACGTCACCGATAAGGACCGAGAGCACGGCGTACGGGCGAGAGGCCCGGACGATCGGTGGCTCCGAGCAGGCCCGGACTCGCGCGATGATCTCCGCGAGCCCTTCGTGACCGGACAGGTCCTGCGACCTGTCGACACTGACTGCCGGCCCGATCGACAGCCGGCTGAGCACTTCGTCTTCGTCCAGATCGAGCAGCGGCCCAGCGGCGGTTCCCGCCGAGATCACACGCGCGTCGGCGGAGTTCAGGGCGTCCCCGCCCAACAGCGAGTAATCGACGAAGAACAGCTTCCCCGACTGTCGCACCCACTCAAGAGTCATCGGTCCGTACCGGTCACTCATGGCCCCGGTGAACTCGGTGAGCTCGCCTACATGGGCGTTGATCGGGCTGTCGGCCGGGTCGATCCGTCCGTCACGTATCATCACCGCCGCGGCGCCCGAGGTGCCGCGATTGAGTGCCATGAGACCCTCGGGGGTGTACTCGACGATGAAGTCGTCGCCGACGCGCCGGGAGATGATTCCCAGATCGCCCCGAAGGTAGTCCCGAACGATCACTGTGTGCAGCCGGGTGGACTCCGGTCCTGCTCCGGTGGTCTCGGCGAGTCGGCCGAGAAGTTCCGCCTTGTGCACCACGATCTGCCGGAGGGTGTCACCGAAGTCCAATACGCACTCGTCGGCGTAACCCTCGTCGATGACCTCACGCAGTCGACCACCGGTCTCCGCAGCGCACAGGCCGCGCCCGTTGAAGTGGACGACCCAGCCGTGGCCGACACCGACACCGCGTTCGACGGCCAGCCTGTGCGCCGGCCCACGCTTGGCCGCATAGCCGCCATAGATCGCGGAGACCTCACCGAGATCGACGGAGGCGGGTATCTCGTCGAAGTAGAGTCTGTAGGCATCGGCGACCGGCTCGTCATGGCAGGTGTTCTGCCGGGACGCAGCGGTCTGTGGCCGGACCTGGATGAGGTGCACCCCGTCGACGTCGGCGGCCCACTCGACGTCCACGTCATAGCCCTCGGCCGCGCGGAGCCCCTGTACCAACCGCACGACCTCGGCCAGCGCAGGGACATCACCGGTGAGCTCAGCCGATTTGGCAAGGACCGGCACGGCAACCCCGGCGACCAGAGAGTCGGCCAAGCCTTCGACATATTCGATCACGACCCCGTCCTCGGGGTCGGAGAAGGCGACCCCGGCCAGCTCAGGTCGGATCATCCTCTGGACGATGACGGCCAGCCTGGGTGCATGGGAGAAGTCGCCCGCGCGGATCCGGGCCGCCACAGCCGAGGCCTCGTAGTAGGAGCGCCAGCACTGCTCGACCGCCTGGACCACCGCGTCAACGCCCTTTACCCCCAGGACCGTGGTATGGATCCCGGCCAGGCTCGAGCCGGCTGTGTCCTCGTCGAGGCCGGAGGAGCGGACGGCGAACTCGACGCTCTCGTCGTCGCCGAACATGTCGGCGATCCGGATTGCCAGCAATTGCCGGGCCTGTTCGGTCAGGTGCACCCCGGACACGATCTTGTGGATGTCCATCAGGGAGTCCGTGAGGAATGCTCCCACCGTGGCTCGAAGGTCATTGAAGACTGCGGCCAACCCGCGGCGCTGGTCGTCACCGAGCGCTCCGTCGAACTCCTCGGCTGAGATGCAGAACGCGTTAGGGACTCGGAAACGGCGACTGTTCGCCGCCAGAGCGGCGAACTTCGGTCCTGTCCCAGCGGGGTCGACGCTCGCCCCCAGGCCGGGGAAGCGCTGCCGGGCGAACTGCTTGTGGAAGTCCTTGTGGATGTCGCTGCTTCGGGGTCCGGTCGCGCCCTGGTACTTGCCGTCGTAGAGTTCGATGTCTCCCTGCGGTCGCCACCACATCATCTGACCGATGTTGATACCCGGATAGACCCGGACCGCGTTCATGGAGTAAAGCTGGAGCGTCCATTGGCCCTTGTACCCGATGTCGCCCAGACTCGCCGACAGGTTGATGAACAGCCCTAGCCTTGCCACCGATGAGCGTGCGGCGAAGGTCGGCGCATAATGCTCGCTGCCCAGGACCTCGATCGTATGCGCAAGATACAGCCGGCCAGGCTCAAGGACATATCCTTCGTCGGGAATCTCAATCTCGTCGCACTCGTTGCCGTGCCGAGCATCCAATGGCATGTTCCGATAAACGCATAGCGTCCGACCGAGCCGGAAGTTGTAGCTGTTCGGATTCACCTGCTCGGGAGTGAAGGGGTCGATGGTGATACGACCGTTCGCCCACTCCCGCTGAATCTCGGCACCCGTGAGGATCACTGTCCACCCGTCCTGAATCTTTGCTGGGTGAACAACATCCCTCCGTGGTGTAACGCAGCAGTATCGCGCCGATGGCGCACCAGATCAGTACAGGACGGCAGCGGCTCCGCTTCACCAGGACCGCAGGACCAGCCGCTACCGACGACCACTGGCGATACCTGCGTGATACGGATGACACGGGATGATTATTCACTTAGCAGCCGATCATCCCCTGGAGAGTCACCATTCACGCCCAAGGAAAACGGCCCCTGCTCATCCTGATCGTGACGGGCCTTCAGAATTACCGTGAGTACCTACTGGCGAGCATCAGTACCCGCTACCGGATTCATCTGTTCACGTTGACCCCGACCACCTGGGAAGATCCTTACCTGGTCGGCAGCACCGTCGTCACGGCGACCGACACCGACACACTCGCCGTGGCGGCCGCCGAGCTGAATGCGCGTGAGCCGGTCAGTGGCGTGATCTGCTGGGACGAATCCCGGGTCCACCAGGCAGCGTGCGTCGCCGAGCGCCTCGGCCTTCCACATACTCCTGCCGAGGCGGTGTGGCGCTGCCGCGACAAATACCAGGGCCGCTCCGCCCTGGCCGGGCTCGCACAGCCGAAGTTCGCTCTGGCCGGGACCGTCGAAGAGGCCTTGGCCGCGGCCGAGAACATCGGCTATCCAGTGGTGGTCAAGCCCCGGGCCGCAGCGGCCAGTTATGGCGTGTCGCTGGTGCGCTCCGCCGAGAAGATGTCCGAATCCTTCGCCTTCGCGGACCAGGCAACCGTGGCACATATGCCCGAGTTCGACCAGTCAGTCCTGGTTGAAGAGTATCTCGCCGGACCCGAAGTGAGCGTGGACTCCGTAGTCGTCGGCGGGCGCGTGACACCGCTGTTCATCGGCCGCAAACAGACCGGCTACCCGCCCTACTTCGAGGAGACCGGCCATGTGGTCACGAACCATGACCCGCTGCTGCGCGACCCCGCTTTCCTCACCTTGCTCCAGGACACCCACACCGCGCTCGGCTTCACCCACGGCTGGACTCACGCCGAGCTGAAACTCCACCCGATCCTGAAGATCATCGAGGTGAACGCCCGGCTCGGGGGTGACATGATCCCTTATCTCGGGATGGCCGCCTCAGGGATCGACCCCGGCCTGGCCATCGCCGCGCTGGCCAGCGGCGCCGAGCCGGCGCTCGAGGTGCGACACGACCTGGTGGCGGCGATCCGGTTCTTCTATCCCGAGCATGACGACACCGTTATCGACAGCGTGAAGTTCGACGCTGCGGCGCTGCCGGCCGAAATCGACCGAGCAGTCGCCGTCGTCATGCCCGGCGCCATCGTCTCCCCACCACCGCGCGGCCTGCTGATGGGCCGGATCGCGTACGCCACCGCGGTCGCCCCGACCGAGCAAGAGTGCGTGGCCGCCCTCGACCAGGCGGCCAAAGCACTGCAGATCAGGGAAAGGACGGAGGTTCGGTGACCACCCACCCCCCTCAGACCCACGCCGAGAAAGCCGGTGTAATCGCGACCTTCACCGAGGCGCCGTTCGCCGTGAAGGCGCTTCTCTTCGGTGTTCTGGTCAACAAGCTGGGTTCGTTCGTCCAGGTCTTCCTCATCCTTTTCATGACCACCCGTGGTTTCACAGGGGTCCAAGGAGGGATAGCACTGGGCGTCTACGGTGCCGGCTCCGTTCTGGGCGTGCTGGCCGGCGGCACGCTGGCCGACCGCATCGGCGCCCGGATGACCATCGTTTTGGGAATGGTGGGAACTGCCGTACTTCTCGTCGCCGTGCTGCACATCCGCTGGTACGCGGGGATACTGGCGGCGGTGGCCCTGGTCGGGATGATCAGCCAGGTCTACCGACCGGCAGCCTCCGCATACATCGCCGCGCTGATCCCGGGCGACCAGCAGGTGATGATCACCGCGATGTACCGGCTGGCGCTCAATCTGGGCACCACCGCCGCTCCGCTGCTCGGAGCGGCACTGGCCGCGGTCTCCTACGATCTGCTGTTCTACGGTGAGGCGGCCGCCGCCCTCTGTTACGCCGTGGTCGTCCTGGTGGCCTTGCCGCGCAGAACCGTCGTATCGGTTGCCACCCCTGTCAGTCAGACAGGTGGGTACCTGGTGGTCCTGCGTGACCGCCGCTTCGTCGCCTTCTTGGTCGCTGTGATGCTCAACTCGGCGGTGTACATCCAGTACATGAGCACCCTTCCGCTTGCCATCCGCGAGGCGGGCTTCGACACCTTCTGGTACGGAGTCATGCTCGCGATCAACGGTGCGATTGTGATCTGTTTCGAGCTGTTGATGACCAAGATCGTCCGGACGTGGCGGATGCGACAGGTGGTGACGGTCGGCTTCTTCTTGCTGGGCGCCGGTATGGCCGTATACGCGCTGCCTGGCGGACTGGCGGTGTTCGTCATCGGCACCCTGCTCTGGACACTCGCCGAGATCATCCAGGGGCCGTCGATGTTCGCCTACCCCGCCCTCGCCGCCCCCCCTGAGAGCAGGGGGCGCTATCAGGGTGCCACCCACGCGATGTTCGGTATCGGAACCGCTGTCGGCCCCGCTGTCGGCGTCGTCCTTTGGAGCAACCTCGGCCAGCCTGCCTGGATCATCATGGGCGCGATCTCCGTGCTGGCCCTCATCCCCGCCTGGTATGCCTTCGGCAAGAAGTAGGTGACGTTCACCGGCCGAGCACGGCGGGGGCAGGAAACGCGGCCGACGGGTTTCGGAGCGGATGCCGAGCAAGGCCTGGGCGATGGTTACGGTGACTCGCCCTACCCGTTCTCAGCCTTAGGACTTACTTGTCCAGGAGTTCCTGGGCCTTGCGCCAGAGCTGCAGCGCCCCGACCGTATCCCCAAGCTCTTGTCTAAGGTCGCCGTACCTGCTCAAGGTCTCGGCCTGGTTATAGCGGTGCCCAAGCCGGGGAAGTTGCTCGTCCAGGAGAATCACCTGCCGATAGCACTCCTCAGCCGCGTCAAGGTCGCCGCTGCTCTGGTACGCGTAGGCGAGGCTGTCCCATACGTCGGCCTCGCCGGCCAGGTTTCCGGATTCGCGATTGAGGGTCAATGCCTCGCGGCAGGCCGACACAGCCGTGTCGTAATCGCCGAACGACGCGAAGTACCAACCCAACGCATTGCGCGCCTCGGCCTGCCCGACCGGGTTGTCGTCCTTGGCGTGCAGATCGAATGCCCGCTCGGCGTGGTGCCGGCACTCGTGCTTACGGTGACGTCTACCGCTGTACAGGCTGAGACGGTGATGGGTCCTGGCCTGTCCGCCGATGTCGCCGATCTCTTCGAACAGGGCGAGCGCGCGGACCAGTTCCGGCTCGGCGCCTTCGCCTGCGGGATCCAGCAAGTCGGCGGCACTCCCGAACTCCAGCCGAGCGATGGCCTCAGCGTACGGATCTCCAAGGGCACATGTCGCATCGACCGTGTTCTTGGCCACCCGATACCAGTCGTGCCAGTGACCGAGCGGTTCCAGGAAGGGAGCGAGCCCCTCGACGATCCGCCACGTGTGGTTGGGGAGGCCGTCGTCCTGCGCCTTGAGAAGTGCTGCAATGATCGAGCCTCGGTTGTCCTCGAACCAAGCTTCAGCCTCGGCCACCGTTTGGAAATGGGTCGTGAGCACTCCGTGCTGCAGGGTGGGCAGCGGGGTGAGGCGGCGGGTGGGCATGAGCAGTCCCACAGCTCGGTGGACGTTGTGGAGGTAGTAATCCAGCACACGGTTGGAGGCCAACCGTCGGTCGGCCTCCAGCTCCTCCTGGTTCACGACCTCCGCGGCGAAGCTGTGGACCAGGTCGTGCATCGAGTACTGCCCCGGTCTCACATTCTCCACCAGGTGGTTTCTCGCGAGGTTGGTGAGAGCTTTTTGCGTGCTCGCCAGGGACATCCCGGCGAGAGTGGCCGCCGCCGCAGTGGTCACCTGATTTCCATGATGGAGGCCGAAGAAGCGCAACAGCCTACGTCCATCGTCGGTCAGGTGCCGGTAGGAGCCGTGGAGCAGGGATCGCATGCTGGTCGCGGTGTCGCCGGTTTCCAACCGGTCCAGCGGGCTCAGCGTCTCCTCGAACATCTCTACGAAGTCCGCGAGTCGCAAAGACGGCTGGCTGAGGGTCATCGAGGCCAGGATGCTGGCCGCAAGCGGAATGCACTCTGACATCGCGACCATCGTGGATATCGCCTCGGGCTCAGCCTTGACCCGCTCGTCCCCGACGAATTCCTCGATCAACTTGGCCGTCTCGTCCATCCGCAACGGTCCCAACCTGATCGACTTGGCGCCGGTACTGACCAGGAGGCCGGTCAGCTGGTTGCGGCTGGAAATGACGGTCAGGCAGCCGGACGAAGCGGGGATCAGGGGAAGTACCTGCTCGGTGTCCCCGACGTTGTCGAGAATCAACAGCACCCGTTTGCCCGCGAGCGCACTTCGGAACAGGGCCGCCTGCGCCTCGAGCTGTACCGGGATTTGACTTTCCGGAACGCGGAGCGCGTTGAGCATGGACCGGAGCGCGGTCTCCGGCTCGATCGGATTGCCCGAGGTCTCGAAGCCTCGGAGGTTGAGGAAGAGCTGGCCGTCAGGGAACAGATCTGCCACTTGATGTGCCCAGTGCACGGCCAAAGCAGTCTTGCCGATGCCCCCGATGCCGCTGATCACCACGATGGAGGCAGCCGTCCTGTCCCCTCGCTGCGTCTGACTCAGTACTTGGTTGAGTACTCCTAGCCCGTCGACTCGTCCTGTGAAGTGATACGGGGCTGCGGGCAGCTGTCGGGGTACCATCGCGGGCGACTCGATCGCCTGCTGCCGGGCTTCTGGTTCTTCACCGGCTTGCGGCACGACCAGGGTTTCGTCGTTCTTGAGTATCGCCAGATGCAGTTGCTGCAGTTCGAGCCCCGGCTCGCTTCCCAGCTCCTTGATGAGCTCGCGGCGAATCCTCTGGAAGGCGGCGAGAGCGTCACCCTTACGCCTACTGCGGTAGAGGGCCGTCATCAACTGAGCCCAGAACCGCTCACGGAACGGATGTGACTCGACAGCGCGCTCGAGCTCCAACACGATGTCATCGTGATGCCCGAGCGCGAGCTGGGCCTCGTAATGCAGCTCCAGAGTTCGCTGATGAAGCTGCTCGAGGTAGGGCAGCTCGCGCTCCCGAAGGCTCGCGGACGGCACCTCGGTGAATGGCTCGCCAGACCAAAGCGCAAGCGCTCGCTGCAGCTCGCCTGCGGCCGCCCTCCAGTTGCCCTCCCGTACAGCGGACCTCGCGTTCATCGCGTGCCGTTGAAACATCAGCAGGTCTACCTCATGCACCTCGGCTCTGATCTGGTAGCCCTGCGGTCGGGTCACGATCCTGCCGCCCAGTTCGTCGCCCAGTGCTTGACGCAGCCGCATCACATAGGTGCGCAGAGCTACTCTGGCGTTTTCCGGAGGGTATCTGCCCCAGAGGACCTCGATCAGGTGTTCCACCGACAGAGGCTGGTTCGGTTTTGCCAAGAGTGCGGCCAGTAGCGCGCGCTGACGGCCGGAGTTCACGGGAATCGTTCTATGGCCGTCGCTGATACTCAGCGGCCCGAGTATCTGGGCTTCCAACCGTCACCCAGCCTTTCACCATTCTCCTAACGCAACACTTTTGCTGTCAATATTTCCATGATATGGGTACCGGATTCGTAGAGCTAGTAGTACGGGCATCGCGATATACTTCTGGCCTTGGGAGGCGTTGAGGTTTTCTCGATGAAAGAGATCCGGACAGATCGAATTCGAATATCGCAGTGGCCCGAAACAAGCGTGAAACCGCCGGCAGAAGAGTGTCTTGCGACGGATCAACCTCTACACGGAACGGCTCTATATGATCTAGAAAAAGTCATTATCCGTCCTTGAAAGACCAGCACGGAAAGTGTTACCGCACCCGCACGCTACGCACTGAACTCGGCCGACGTTGAGAGCATCGAGATGTTGCCGAAGAACGCGGCAGCAGACGATCCCGCCGGCGAAGATTTCCTCCGACGCCCGTGGCGGTTCGAGGGCCTACTACTTAAGCAGGTGCGGAGATTCCTCGCCCTCGGTCCGTTTCGACCAAACGGGTTCGTCTCGTGAACCAAGCGGGGCCGGGGGCGTCTTCGTGATCTCTCGGGCGAATGTGCCCTAAATGTGCCCTGATCTTGCCTGACGGATGCTCCATGCCAGGTCAGCGGCTTAAGGGCGGACGAGTCGGCCTGTAGGCCGGGTTTTGTCCTTCACGTGTGTGAAGGGGCGACCATCCATCTAGGACCGACGTTGCCGTCGGCCTCAAGCGGTCTACCCGCGCGACTCGGGCGAGCAGCCCTCAGGCGTCGCGCGCGGGACGCTCCGAAGAGCGCCCCTTCTTGACCTTGCTCCAGGTGGGGTTTACCGAGCCGCCCACGTCACCGTGGGCGCTGGTGGTCTCTTACACCACCGTTTCACCCTTACCTCGTCCTGCGACGAGGCGGTCTGTTCTCTGTGGCACTTTCCCGCGGGTCACCCCGGGTCGGCGTTACCGACCACCCTGCTCTGTGGAGCCCGGACCTTCCTCGGCGGGCCTCGTAAGAGACCCGACGCGGCCGCCCGGCCGGCTCGTCCGCCGTGATCCAAGCCTAACGGCTCCCAAGTGGACTCCAACCGAGCGGCAAGTCGCGTGCGCTGGAATATGGATCAAGCGAGACGGGACGGACGAGCACCGGGGGAACCGATGAGAGCACCGACGACCGGCGGGGCAGCCGGTTTCGCACGCCGTGAGGGTTCCGGCCGCCGCGGAGGGCGAATGTTTCACCGCCTCCGCGGCCGGGGCCTGTCATGGACGTGAGCCGCCTGCGCGGGGATTTCAGCATCCCCGCGGCCTTTAGTGGATGGGGTTCACCACCCCTGCGGCCTTTCGTGGACGTGAGACCGCCGAGGCGGGGGTCTCATCGCCTTCACGGTCGTCCGTGGAGGTGAGACCGACGGTTCAGCGTAGGTGCGAGGTGTCGTTGAACGCCTTCACCACCGCCGGGCCGTCGGCGTAATACTCGATCAGGGACAAAGCTGACAGGTCGAGATGCATGCGGTACAGCGCGCCGAGGGGAGCGAGCAGCGCGGACTGCAGCAGCATCTTGATCGGCGTGACGTGGGAGACGGCGAGGACCGTCCTTCCCTCGTAGCGCTCTATCAGCAGGTCCCCGATCGCCTGGACCCGCCGCGCCGCCACCCCGAAACTCTCCCCACCCGGCGGCGCGGCGGACGGGTCCGCCAGCCACGCGGCGAGTTCGTCGGGCCAGCGGCGCTGGATCTCGGTGAACGTGTAGCCTTCCCAGGCGCCGAAGTCGGCCTCCCGCAGCCCTTCCTCGACGACGACCTCAAGTCCCGTCCTCGCCGCGACGATCTCCGCGGTGGCGCGGGCGCGCTTGAGCGGCGAGCTGACGATCACCTGGATGTCGTACGGCTTCCCGGCCAGTTTGACCGCGGCGGCCTCGGCCTGGGCGATGCCGTTGGGTGTGAGCTCGGGGTCTCCGAGCCCGGAGAACCTCCGTTCGATGGAGAGCGGCGTCTCACCGTGCCGGAGCAGGTACAGCGAGGTCGCGGTGGAGGTGGGCGGGCGCCAGCCGGTGCTCGAACCGGGGGGAGCGATCGTCAGAGTCGCCTGCGCCGTACGGTCCGCCTCGGCCGGCTCTCCCGTCCGGGCCGCCCGCGCCGACGCCTCCGACGCCTCCGCCGACCGGTCCCGCGTTCCGGGGAGTCGGCCGCCGGATGCTTCCGTCTCGGAGGCCCGGCCACCGGGAACTCCCGTGCTGGAGACTCCCCTGCCGCCAGGCGCTTCACCGACAGGGGGCCGACCTCCGGGTGCTCCCGCGCCAGAAGAGGCCGAGAGGCGCCAGGGGCGGCCCTTGGCCGCGGCGTCCATCGCCTCGTTGGCGAGGCGGTCGGCGTCCTTGTTCTTCTCGCGGGGGATCCAGCGCCAGGTCACCCTGAGACGTCTGGCGAGGGCCGCGGCCTCCAGGGCGAGGGGACGCAGGCCCTCGTTCTTGATCTTCCACCGGCCGGCCATCTGCTCGATGACCAGCTTGGAGTCCATCCGGACCTCGACCTTCGCGCCGTCGCCGGCGAGGGCGAGGAGGGAGGTCAGGCCCGCGATGAGCCCGCGGTACTCGGCGACGTTGTTGGTCTGGGTGCCGATCGACTCGGCGGTCTCGACCAGCGCCTGGCCGTCGGCGGCGTCCTTGACGACGGCACCGTAGCCGGCCGGGCCCGGGTTGCCCCGCGAGCCGCCGTCCGCCTCGATGACGTACGAGGTCACAGGACTCACAGGCCGGACTCGGCGGTACGGACGAGGATCCGGCGGCACTCCTCGCAGCGGATGACCTCTTCGTGGGAGGCGGCCTTGATGCGGTTGATCTCGGCGATGGACAGGCTCGTACGGCAGCCGAGGCAGCGGGCTCCCTGGAGCATCGCGGCGCCCACCCCGAACTGCTCCCTGAGCTTCTCGTAGAGGGCGAGCAGGTCGGCCGGGATGTCGCCGGCGACCTCGGTGCGCTTGCCCTGGAGCTCGCCCTTCTCCTTGTCGATCTCGGCGAAGGCGGCGTCCCTGCGGTCCTCGGCGGAGCCGCGGGTGCCGGCGAGCTCGTCGCGCTCGGCCACGAGCTTGGTGACCCGCTCGTCGGCCGACTCGCGGCGCTCCATGATCTCCAGCACGACCTCCTCCAGATCGTCCTGCCTGCGCTTCAGGGAGACGATCTCGGACTGGAGGCTGGCCAGGTCCTTGGGCGAGGAGACCTGGCCGGAGTCGAGGCGCTTCTGGTCGCGCTCGGCGCGGGTGCGGACCGAGTCGACGTCGGCCTCGGCCTTGCTCTGCTCGCGGGCGAGGTCGCCGGACTCGGTCTCGGCGGCGATCACCTGGGTCGCGATGCGGGCGATGCGCCCGGAGAGCTCGTCGATCTGGGCCAGCTCGGGAAGGGTGCGGCGGCGATGGGCCAGCCGGTCGAGGGCGGAGTCGAGTTCGGCCAGGTCAAGCAGACGTTTCTGGGCCGCAGGAGCTGCTTTCACGTGAAATCCTCGCACTTTGCTGTTGTGTTCCAGGCGTCCGTGACCGTCTCGGATACGCGCGTCTCAACAGTAATCCCCCTGGCGGCCGACGCGGACGCGAGATGGTGTGCCGCGTCGGCGAGCCAGGGCCATTCGGTGGCCCAGTGGGCCGCGTCGATCAGCGCGGGGCCACCGGAGTTCTCCATGAACTCGCTGGCCGGGTGGTGGCGCAGATCGGCGGTGAGGAAGACGTCCACCCCGGCGGCGCGGGCCGTCCCGAGCAGGGAGTCTCCGGCTCCGCCGCTGACCGCGATCCGCTGGACGGCGCGGTCGGGATCTCCGGCGACCCGCAGGCCGCCCACCGTGGCGGGGAGCCCGCGGGCGGCCTGCCTGGCGAATTCGGCGAGGGGGACGGGCTCTGGCAGCGAGCCGACGCGGCCCAGTCCGCGCCGGGGGTCGTCGGCGGCGGGGCTGAGGGGGACGAGCGGGCCGGTCAGGCCAACGGCGCGGGCGAGTGCGTCGGAGACTCCGGGGTCGGCGACGTCGGCGTTGGTGTGGGCGGTGAAGAGCCCGATGTCGTTCTTGATCAGCGTGTGGATCAGGCGGCCCTTGGAGGTGGTCGCCGCGACACTCGTGGTGCCGCGCAGGTAGAGCGGATGGTGGGTGACGACGAGGTCGGCGCCCCAGTCGAGGGCCTCCTCGGCGACGGCGGCGACCGGGTCGACCGCGAACAGGATCTTGCGCACCTCGGCGGCGGGATCCCCGCAGACGAGCCCGACCGCATCCCACGACTCGGCCCATCTCGGGTCGTAGCGGGACTCCAGCTCTGTGACGATGTCGGCAAGCGTAGGCACGTGCGCAGAATATCGGCCCTCTCCAACGGTCAGGTCTCCCCCTGGAGCTCCAGGCCCCCGGTGGCCTGCCAACGGCCACCTCGGGATTTCCCCAGTGATTGCCCCGGCGGCTTCCACGGCTTCGGGGGCATCGCCTAGCGTCAGTGAACACTCACACCCGGAGGGCGTGCGCATGGGGCCTAATGTCGCGATCATCGGTGCCGGATTCGGCGGCCTGTGTATGGCCATCCAGTTGGAGAAGGCCGGCATCCGCTCGTACACGATCTTCGAGAAGGGGTCCGACGTCGGGGGGACCTGGCGCGACAACACCTATCCGGGGGCGGGCTGCGACACCCACTCGCATCTCTACTCCTTCTCCTTCGAGAGATACTCCAGCCGGACGCGCCGCTATGCCGGGCAGCCGGAGATCCTGGGTTACCTGCGGGGGTGTGCCGACAAGTACGGCCTGCGTTCCCGTATCCGGCTGAACACCGCGGTCGTCTCCGCTGCCTTCGACGAGTCGCTGGGCAAATGGCGGGTCCGTACGCCCGCTGGGGAGGAGGTGTTCGACGTGGTGGTGTCGGCGATAGGGCAGCTGAACCGGCCCCAGTTGCCCGATATTCCGGGAATATCGACATTCAATGGAGCGGCCTTCCACTCCGCGCGCTGGAACCACTCCGTCGACCTGGCGGGCAGACGAGTCGCCGTGATCGGGAACGGGTCGTCGGCGGCGCAGTTCGTCCCGAAGGTGGCCGAGGTGGCCGGGCACCTGGACCTCTTCCAGCGAACCCCCAACTGGGTGCTTCCCAAGCAGGGCACCGACTTCAGCCCGCGCGTGCGGACGGCCTTCCGCCTCGCGCCGTTCCTGCAGCGTGCCTACCGCGAGTGGGTCTACCGGTACGCGGAGCACATCCTCTACCCGGCCCTGGCCGGGGGCTGGAGCACGGACCTGGTGCGCAAGTATGCCCTCGGGCACCTGCACGAGCAGGTCTCCGACCCGGTGCTACGGGCCAAGCTGACCCCTTCCTACCCGCTCGGCTGCAAGCGGGTCGTCATCGACAGCGACTTCTATCCCGCGCTGACCCGCCCCAACGTGGACGTCGTCACCGACCGGATCACCCGGATCGTCCCCGGCGGCGTGGAGACCGTCGCCGGAGTCCGCGAGGCCGACGCGATCGTCTACGCGACCGGCTTCGAGACCTCGGAGTTTCTGAGCACGATCGAGGTCACCGGACGCGACGGGCGGCGGCTGGCCGAGGAGTGGAAGGAAGGCGCCGAGGCGTACCTGGGCATCGCCGTGCCGCACTTCCCCAACCTGTTCCTGCTGTACGGCCCCAACACCAACCTCGGTCACACCTCGATCGTCTTCATGCTCGAATGCCAGGTCCGGTACATCATGGGCTGCCTGCCGCAGCTGGCCTCACGCGGGCCGATGGAGGTGAGGCCGGAGGCGATGGACACCTGGCGGCAGAACCTCGACCGGGACATGGAGGGCATGGTCTGGCAGGCGGGCTGCACGAGCTGGTACAAGAACGCCTCGGGCAGGGTCACCGGCAACTGGCCGGGCAGTGCGACCGCCTACCGCCGTCTCACCAAAACCCCGCGCCCCGAGGCCTTCCACTTCGCGCGCTGACCCACTCCGCGCACGCGAGTACGCGAAGCCCCCAGATCGTCGTCGCTCTCTCGGTCAACACCCACTCCGCGCGCGAGTACGCGAAGGCCCGGCGGGCCGATAGCGTCGTGGCGAACCAGAGCCGTCCGCGCAGAAGGGCCCGCCCGTGTCCGCCGACCTCCACCGCGACTCCGTGGTCGCCGATACCCACAACGATCTGCTGATGGCGGTCACCGCGCGTCCGCCGCACCGCTGGGCGTCGTTCTTCCGGGAGCGCTGGCTGCCGCAGTTGCGTGAGGGAGGGGTGAACCTCCAGGTGCTGCCGGTCTTCGTCGACGAGCAGTACCGTCCCGAGGGGGCGCTGCGCCAGACCCTGCGCATGGTCGAGTGCGCCCACACGCTGGCCGAGGGCAACGCGGAGACCGTCCGCCTGTGCCTGGACGGCGCGCAGATAGACCAGGCCCTCGCCGAGGGCAAGATCGCCCTGGTCCTGGCGATGGAGAGCATGCCGGGCCTGGACGCCTCCGTCGAACTGCTGCCGACCCTGCACCGCCTGGGCGTGCGGATCGCCTCGATCGCGCACTGGGGCCGCACCGCGCTGGCCGACGGCAGCGGCGAGGACGCCACCGGCGGCAGGCTCACCGGCGCCGGAGTCCAGACACTGCGGGAGATGGAACGCCTCGGCATGATCTTCGACATCTCCCACCTGAGCGTCTCGGGGGTCGAGCACGTGCTGGAGCTGGCGAGCAGGCCGGTGATGGCCACCCACTCCTCGGCCCGCGCGCTGCGCGAGCACCACCGCAACCTCACCGACGACCAGATCCGCGCCGTCGCCGCGACCGGCGGCGTCGTCTGCGTCAACTTCCTGGCCGCCTTCCTGGCCGAGGATCCGGCCGAGTACACCGTGGACCGGCTGGTGGACCACATCGAGCACGTCGCGGGCGTCGGCGGTATCGACCACGTCGGCCTGGGCCCCGACTTCGTGCGCGAGGTGCTGCACGACGTGACTCCCCCGTGCTGCGAGACGGACTACGACGTCGATCCCTTCGCGGCCCTGCCGGGACTGTCGGGCCCCGGCGGGCTGCCCCTGGTCACCGACGCCCTGCTCAAGCACGGCTTCGCCGACGAGGAGATCACGAAGATCATCGGCGGCAACGTACACCGGCTGTTCCGCGCCGAGCTGGGCAGGCCCGCTTGAGCGAGCCCGGCCGGTGCCCGGGCGACGGGGCGCGGCGCGGCGGGATCCCCCTCTGAGTCTCGGCTCCTCACCGTCCGTGGCGTTCCTACTCCCAAGTAGGTGACAGCGCGTGGGGTGCCCGATTCGTCCTGTGCATACCTCTGTACCCCGGCTGCACCCCGGCCCGGACGGCGATCCCTGACGCGCTAGTGTTCCCTTGTGGCAAGGGGATTTGGGCGATTACGTCGTGAAGATCTGCTCCGGACCGCCTGTGATGTCATCGCGGCCCGGGGCTTCGGTCACACGCGGACAACCGACATCGCCCAGGCGGCCGGCGTCAGCCAGGCGCTGCTCTTCTACCATTTCGAGACCAAGGAGAAGCTCTTCGCCCAGGCCTTCTCCTACGCCGCCCAGCTCGACCTGGACGCGCTCGCCAAGGTGGAGGAGTCCGGTGGCTCCCCCCTCGACCGGCTGCGGGCTCTGCTCAGGTTCTATCCGCCCAGCGGGAAATCCAAGTCGTGGGCCCTGTGGATCGACGCCTGGGCCGAGTCGATACGCAACGCCGAGCTTGAGGAGACGTCCCGCAGGATCGACATGCGCTGGAAGGAGGCGCTCCGCGCGATCATCGACGACGGCGTCGCGGCGGAGGTCTTCACCTGTGCGGACCCCGAGGGCACGACCTGGCGGGTCATGTCTCTCATCGACGGCCTTTCCACGCAGGTGACGGTGCACCGGCGGGTGCTCTCGCGGGCGCGGATGACCGAGTTCATCCGGACGGCCGCGGCGGCGGAACTGGGCCTCTCCCCCGCCGAGCTGAGCTGAACAGTCCCCCGGGCGACACGACCAGGAGCATGGCGAGGGCGATCAGCCCGCCGCCGAGGTAGACGCCCGTGGTGAGCGGCTCCCCGTGCAGTGCCACGGCGAGGGCGGTCACCCAGAGCGGCTGGGTCGACAGGATCACCGCGGCGGACACCGGCGAGACATGGACCTGGCCCCAGGAGCGGGCCAGGAAACCCAGCGCGCAGGCCACGATCGACAGGTGGCCGAGGATCGCCCAGTCGCCCGGCGTCGAGGGCAGGGTGAGACCGTCCGGCGTGGCGAGGGCACCCGTCATGGCGGCGATGGTGCCGAGCTGGATCACCGTGACCGCGTAGGCGTTCTGCCGCGCCTCGGCGGAGTTGCCGAGCAGCAGCGTGTGGACCGCGTACAGGACCGCCGACAACAAAGTGGCGACCAGCGCGGGCAGGACGATGTCCCCCTCCGCCTCCCTCATCAGGGCGAACGCGGTCATCGCGGCCGTGGCCAGCGCCACCGAGGCCCAGATGCGGGCCGACGTCCTGGCTCCGAGCAGGAACAGCCCGAGAACAGGGGTGATCACCACGTACGAGCCGACCGTGAACCCCGAGACCGACGAGGGCAGATCGTGCAGTGAGACCGCCTGGGCCGTCTGGCCCACGCCGAACAGCAGGCCGAGCAGGATGCCGGTGCGCCAGGCGTTCTCCGAGAGCCCTCGCAGGCTTCTCGGGCGCAGCGCGAGCAGTACGAGGGCGGCGATGCCGTACCGCTCGGCGAGAAGGTCCGCCACCGGCACGCGGACGATGAGATCCTTCATCAGCGGGAAAGCCGACCCCCATGCGGCGCTGACGAAGATCAGAAGCACGATTCCCAGAACGGGCCGGGGGGTTACCACTGCCATACCCGAAGGGTCGCATCACCCTCGGCGACCGAATGGTCACCGAAAGGATCGGGGGTGACATGGATACAACGCTGAGTGAAAGACGCAACACCGGCACGAGAGGCCTCATACCTCCACTTGTCTTTCCGCCAGGGGCCGACGGGGGCCCGGCGCTCAGCGGCCCTTCCGACAGGGAGCCGACGGGGGCCCGGCGCTCAGCGGACCGAGCGGATCTTCCAGACGAGGACGGCCCCGAGGAGGACGAGGGCCGCCGAGGTCATGTAGAGGACGGGATAACCGCCGAGACCTGCCACGATGGGACCGGCGATGGCGGGGCCGAGCACCTGGGGGCCGGAGTTGGCGATGTTGATGACGCCGAGGTCCTTGGCACGCCCCTCGGCGGCGGGCAGGACCTGGGTGACGAGGGCGTTGTCGACCGAGAGGTAGATGCCGAAGCCGACCCCCATGATCGCGGCGCCGACCGTCGCGACCTGCCAGTGCGGCCAGAAGGCGAGCATCACCGCGGGGATGACGCTGATCAGGCCGGAGATCGTGACGAGCGCCCTGCGGCGGCCGAGCCTGTCAGAGACGACTCCCGCGACGACGGTGGTGAGCACGACGGCCACGGTGTAGATCAGGATCAGCACGAGCAGGCCGTCCTCGGCCTTCTCACCGGGGAAGAGCCTCTCGTAGCCGACCGCGTCGGCGAGGAAGTACAGCAGGTAGAGCGTGGCGACCGCGTTGCCCAGCTGCATCAGGAAGCGGGTCAGCCAGGCCCAGAAGAAGTCGGGGTGGGTGCGGGGGCTGATCCAGAACCCCTTCAGGAAGGCTCCGAGGTCGAAGGGCGGCCTGTCCGTCAGGCGGGGGTCGGGGGTGGTGAGGACGAAGGGGAGCACGCAGAGCGGGATCAGCGCCGCTATCAAGAAATATCCGGATTCGGTGGTGGTGGCCACCATGGTGACCAGGACCACGGCGAACACCACCCCGAGCGACTGGGGAATCCCGATCCAGCCGGAGACCTCACCTCGCTGACCGACCGGTACGTGGTCGGGCACCCCCGCGCCGAGCGCGGCCTGCATCGCGTTGAGCCCGGCCTGCGCGAGACACCATCCGGCCATCACACCGAGGATCGAGTCCTGGCCCGCCAACAGGACCAGCGCCCCGGCCCCGGCCAGCGCCCCGCCCAGCGACCACGGATGCCTGCGCCCGAAACGCCCTGCCGTACGGTCCGACAACGCTCCGGCGACGGGGTTGAACAGCATCGCGACGGCGGCCCCCGCCCCGGTCACCAGTGCCAGCGCCCCTTCCTTGCCCGCCGGGTCGATCGACGCCACCTGCGAGGGCAGCAGCACCTGGAGCGGCCCGAAGTAGGCCATCCAGAGCGCGAGGTTGGCGAGCGAGATGCCGGCCACCCACCAGGGCCCCACCCTGCGGGTCGGCTCGGCGAGCGCCGCCCGCGGGTCGGGGACAGGCTGGGCGACGCTCATGAAACCTCGCATCTTCGCGGCTCGGCATCTTCGTGGTTCGACATCCTCACGGCTCGGCGCCTACGCGGTCCAGCGTTTCCCGTCTCGGCATCCTCACAGATCGATATCTCCGCCGAGCGGATCGCCGACCTGAGGGCTCGACGCCTCCCGGCGGCGTCTCCCGGGGGCGTCTCCCGATCACCCCCCGGCGGTCTCCCTGCGGCGGAGAGCCGGAGGGGCCGGGAGGCGCCTTCAGGAGGGGCGGGGAACCGGGGCGAAGAAGCGGAGCACCCGGAAAAGAGTTCAGGAACGGTCGGTGCCCGCGAGCAACTCCAGCGCCTCCTCCTCGGTCAGGGAGTCCAGTTCCTCGATCAGCAGCTCCTCCAGCGCCTCGGCGAGGGAGGCGACGGTACTTTTGGCGAAGATCGTCCGGATCGGGACCTCGACCCCGGTGTCCCGCCTGATCCGCGCCCCCACCCGGGTCGCCAGCAGGGAGTGCCCGCCCAGCGCGAAGAAGTCGTCGAGGACGCCGACCGGCCCCGTGCCGAGCAGTTCCTCCCAGATCTCGGCGACCAGCCTCTCCGCGTCCGTACGCGGCGCGACGCGGCCCGTGGCGGGGACGGCGGCGGCCGGTTCGGGAAGCGCGGCGGCGTCGACCTTGCCGCCCGAGGTGAGGGGCAGCGCGTCCAGCGTCACCCACGCCGTGGGGACGAGTTGGCGCGGGAGCGACCGCTCCAGATGCTCCCTGAGGACGGCCGGGTCCGCGGTGCCCGTGACGTACGCGACGAGTTCCTCTCCCCTGCCGGTCACGAAGGCCTGCCGCACCCCGGGGTGGGTGAGCAGACGGCTCTCCACCTCGCCCGGCTCGATCCGGAACCCCCTGATCTTCAGTTGCGCGTCCAGCCGCCCGAGGAACTCCAGCCGCCCGTCGGAACGCCAGCGCGCCCGGTCGCCGCTCCGGTAGCGGCGCGCTCCCGGGGCGCCGTACGGGTCGGGGACGAAAGCGGCCGCGGTGAGCGCCGGCCTGCCGAGGTAGCCCCGGGCCACTCCGGCTCCACCGATGACCAGTTCCCCGGTCGCGCCGGGCGGAAGGGGGTCTCCCCTGCCGTCGAGCACGTGGACGACGGTCGCGCCGATCGGGCCGCCGATCGGGGGGCGTCCCGCGACGTCCCTCGCCCCGAGGTCGGCGGCGGTGGCGATCACCGTCGCCTCGGTCGGGCCGTAGGTGTTGACCAGCCGGACACGGTCGCCGAGCAACCCTCGCCAGCGCTCCACCGCCGCCGCCGAGACCTGCTCGCCACCGAGGATCACCAGGCGGAGCGAGGACGGCCACGCGGTCTCCCTCGGGTCCTCGGTCAGCGAGTGCCAGTAGGCGGTCGGCAGGTCGAGTACGGTGACCGTCGCTCCCTCGGGGGAGGCGAGCAGGGCGGGCAGGGACACCGCGCCCTCCGGCAGGAGCACCAGCGTGGCTCCCGCCGCCAGCGTGGGGAAGACCTCCTCGACGTGGGCGTCGAAGCTGAGCGAGGCGAACTGGACGACCCGGTCGGCCGGGGTGAGGCCGTAGTCCTCGCGCATCCAGCGCACCCGCGCGGCCACCGCGCCGTGCTCCACCAGCACCCCCTTGGGCACGCCGGTGGATCCAGAGGTGGTGATGACGTACGCGGCGTCCTGCGGCGCGGGGAGGTCGCCGGGGTCTCCGAAACCTCCATGGCTCCGGGAGGTCGCGGGGGCGACGGCGACGCGGCCCGGTGGCGGTTCACGCAGGGTGATCAGGTGGGTGGCCGAGCTGTCCGCCATCGAGAAGGCCAGCCGCTCGTCGGGGACCTCCGGGTCGAACGGCAGGTAGGCGGCCCCGGCCCACCAGACGGCGAGCAGCGCGGTGATCGCGTCGACCGAACGGGGCAGGCAGACCCCGACGACGTCCCCCCGTCGCACGCCGCCCTCGCGCAGGACCTCGGCGAGCGCGCCCGCACGGGCGAGCAGCTCGCCGTAGGTGACGCTCTGTTTCCCGCAGACCACGGCGACGGCGTCCGGCGCCCGCCGCGCGGCCTCCAGGATCATCCCGGGAACCAGACCGGCCTCCGAGACGGGATCTGAGACGGGATCTGAGACGGGATCTGAGACGGTGTCCGAAGCGGTGCCCGAGGCGGGACCGGCGTTCGCCGCACGGTCGATGTCCGGGACCGGCCCGCCGGACAGGGCGCGGATCTCGGCGTGGTCGGCGTCGGTCCAGATCGGCAGGGCGGAGAGCGGGGTGCCGGGGGCGTCCGCGACGGATTCGAGGAGGAGGGCGAACCTCGCGGCCAGCCGGCCGACCTCCCCGGTCTCGAACAGGCCCGTGTCGTGGCAGAAGGACAGGTCGAGCCCGTCCTCACCGGACCAGGCCTCGACGAGGAGGTCCACCTTGGCCTGGTGGAATCCGGCGTCGAGGTCGGCCACCTTCAGGTCGCCGAACGTTCTGCGCGGGTTGGAGTCCTGGGTGTGCAGGATGAGCATGGAGGGCAGCAGCGACTCCGCGGGATGGCTGAGCTGCTCGAAGGGGACCGCGGGGTTGCCCAGCGCACCGAAGACCTCGCCGCGGGTACGGCCGATCAGTCCGGTGAACGGCGGGTCGCCCGACAGGTCACCGCGGAGGATCACCGTCTGGGAGACGTATCCGACCATCGGCTCCAGCTCGACGCGGTCCCGGCCGGCGACGACGGTGCCGACCAGGAGGTCGGTCTGCCCGGTGTGCCGCAGCAGCAGCGTCTGGTAGGCGGCGACGAGCACCGTGAACAGGGTGGTGCGGTGCTCGGCGGCGAGCCGCTCCAGCCGCCGCGCGGTGGCGGGGGGCAGCAGGACGCGCTGGACCTCCCCCTGCCCGCTCGCCTCCCCCGGGCGGCGGAACGGCAGCTCGGCCGGTGGCGGTTCCGCGAGTTTCTCCCGCCAGTACGGCACGGCCCGCTCGGCCCTGCGCCGATGCCATCGCGCGTAGTCGCCCGCCTGGACGGGCAGCGGGCGCAGCCGGGGCTCCTCCCCCGACAGGCGAGCGGCGTAGCAGTCGGCCAGGTCGTCGAGGATGACGTTGAGCGACCAGCCGTCCGCGATGATGTGGTGCATCGTGAGGCAGAGCACGTGCTCGTCCTCGGCGACCCGGATCACCGCGACGCGCAGCGGCGGCCCCGCCTCCAGGTCGAACGGCGTGTTGGCCCGCTCGGTCACCAGGCGTTCCGCCTCCTCGTGGCCGCCGGAGTCCAGCCATTCGATCCGGGGCGCCGACGCCTCCTCCACCACGGCCCAGGGCACGCCCTCCTCCTCGGCGAACCTGGTGCGCAGGCTCTCGTGGCGGGCCAGAAGGTCGGTGAGCGCCCGGGTCAGCGCGGCCGGGACGAGGGGGCCGCCGAGCAGGCGTACGAGATACACGTTGTAGGAGGCGTTGCCCGGGTCGAGGCGCTGCAGGAGCCAGAGCCGCTCCTGCGCCGGGGACAGGGGTGCCCTCATGCGCCCGGCGCCAGTTCGTCGAAGATCGCCGCGAGTTCCTCGGAGTCGAGGCCGTCGAGCCGCTCGCGCAGCGCGGCGACCTCGGCGAGGTCCAGGTCGTCGTCCAGGCGGTCCAGCTGCCTGGCGAGCCCCGCGACGGTCGGGTCCTCGAAGAGGGCCGGGAGTGGCACGGCGGCACCGAAGCGCGCCTGGACCCTCGCGATGATCTGGGCGGCCATCAGCGAGTGGCCGCCCAGCTCGAAGAAGTCGTCGTCGGCCCCGATCGGCTCGTCGATCCCCAGCACCTCCGCCCAGATGGCGGCGAGCTCGTCCTCCGCCGCCGTCGACGGCGCCCGGTAGGGGACCGTCCTCACCGGCGCGCCGCCGGGTACCGGCAGCGCCGCGCGGTCGAGTTTGCCGTTGGGGGTGAGCGGCAGGGCGTCGAGCGTGACGAGCTGCGCAGGAACCATGTAGTCGGGCAGGCTCGACCTGAGCCTGTCGCGCAGCGCCTCCCACAGCCCCGCCGTCGCCGATCCCGCCGCGGGGACCACGTACGCCACCAGAGCGGGCAGGCCGTCGGGTCCCTCGCAGGCGCCGACGGCGGCCTGACGGACCTGGTCGGCCGAGCGCAGGACGGTCTCGATCTCGTCCAGCTCGATGCGGAACCCCCGGATCTTGACCTGCCTGTCGGCGCGGCCCAGGTATTCGAGGCGACCGTCCGGGGCGCGCCTGACGAGGTCGCCGGTCGCGTACATGCGCGCTCCGGGACGGCTCGTGAAGGGGTCGGGCAGGAAGCGGGCGGCGGTCAGCGCGGGCATGCCCCGGTAGCCGCGGGCCACCCCGTCCCCGCCGATGTGCAGTTCCCCCGCCTCGCCGTCCGCGACCGGCAGGCCACCGTCGTCGAGGACGTACAGGGACGTCTCGGAGATCGGCTCTCCCAGGCCGATCCCCGCGGGGGAGGGTGCGACGGTCCCGGCGGTGGACCACACGGTCGTCTCGGTCGGCCCGTACACGTTCCACAGGCTCGTCCCCGGGGCGAGGAGCGCGTCGGCGAGGTCGCGCGGCAGCGCCTCTCCCCCGCAGAGCCGGGTGCGGATCGTCTCCGGTACGCCGCCCGCCTCCAGCAGAATGCGCCAGGTCGCCGGGGTGGCCTGCAGGACCGTGATCCCCTCCGCGACCGCCAGCGCCCGCAGCGCCGCGCCGTCGGCGGCCTCCCGTGCCGAGGCCACGACGATCCGCGCCCCGCACGCGAGGGGCAGCAGCAGTTCCAGCACGGAGATGTCGAACGACAGGGTGGTGACGGCGAGCCAGCGGTCTTCCGGTGTGAGTCCCAGCCTGCCGGAGAACGCCCCGAGGAGGTTCTCCACCGCGCGGCGCGGCACCTCCACGCCCTTGGGCCGCCCGGTGGAGCCCGAGGTGTAGATCACGTACGCCAGGCCGCCCCCCGGCCCTCCTGGAATGTCGCGGCGGTGGGCCGGGGCGGTGCCGTCTCCGGGGACGAGCGGGAGCGGCTGCGAGTCGCTCCCGTCCGGCCCAGGGAGTGTGGCACCGTCGGGGACGAGCGCGGGGAGCGGTGGGACCGTGCCACCGGGGACGAGCCGGGGCACCGCGGCGACGACGCCGTCGGGAGCGAGCCGGGACGCCGAAGAAACAGCGTCGTCGTGGGTGAACCGGGACGGCGGGGAGACAGCGCCGTCGGAAGTGCCGTCCGGGGTGAACCGGGACGGCGCGGAAACGGCACCGTCGGGGGTGAGGAGAAGCGTCCTGGGGACGTCCGCGAGCAGGCGCCGGTCCACCCCGGCCTGGGTCAGCACCAGCTCGATCCCGGCGTCCTCGCGCATGAGCCGCAGCCTCTCCTCGGGAAAGGCGGGATCGAGCGGGACGTACGCGCCCTGGGCGGCCCAGACCGCCAGGACCGCGACGACCATCCCCGTGGTGCGTTCCATGCACAGGCCGACCGGGGCCTCGGGGCCCACCCCCTGCCCGCGCAGTACCGCGGCGAGGTCGTCGACCCGCCGGTACAGCTCCCGGTAGGTCAGCGTGCCTCCGGGTCCGCTCACCGCCACCGCGTCGGACGTCGTCTCCAGCGGTTCACGCGTCGGTTCCAGGGTCGTCACCACGGTTGTACACCTCTCAGGTCGGACAGCCGGAGGTCCGGGTCGGCTCCGGCGCGCTCCACCACGTCGGTGAAGGTCCGGATGAGGCGCCGAGCGGTTCCGGCGGAGAACAGGTCGCTGCTGTAGTCGAGGACGCCGCCGAGTCCGCCGAGGCCGTCGGGGCCCCGCCAGGCGTCCACGGACACCTCGGCCTTGGTGCGTCCCGTCGCGGGGGCGGGATAGACCTCGACCGACAAATCACCCATCGTGGTCCGCAGCAGGTCCCCTTTGGGCAGGTTGTGCAGGTTGAACATGGCCTGGAAGAGCGGCGGCCGACTCAGGTCGCGGGGCAGGCGCAGCGCGCCGAGGATCCGTTCGAACGGTGTGCCGGCGTGCCGCAGTCCCCCGAAGAGCGCGGCGCGGGTGCGTTTGAGCAGTTCGCGGAAGGTGGGGTCGCCGGACAGGTCGGCGCGGAGCACGAGCGTGGTGGCGAAGTAGCCGATCAGCGGCTCGATCTCCGGCCGGTCCCTTCCCGCGACCGGTACCCCGACGCACAGGTCCTCTCGCCCGGAGGCCAGTCCGAGGGTCGCCTGGTAGGCGGCGAGCAGTGCCATGAAGAGCGTGCAGCGCGTCCCCCTGGCGACGTTCTCCAGCCGGGCGATCGCCTCTTCGGGAACGAACAGGCTCTCCTGACCTCCGCGTCCGCTCCAGCGGGCCGGGCGGGGGTGGTCGGCGGGAAGGTCGAGGGCGGGCGCCCCGGCGAGCGTCCTCGTCCAGTGGTCGAGGCTTGAGGCGTCCTCGTCCGACTCGGCGCGGCGCCTCTCCTCCTCGGCGACCTGCGGGTACTGCGCCGGAAGCTCCTGTAGCCCGGGCGGCCTGCCCTCGCGGTGCGCGGCGTAGCACTCGGCCACCTCCCGCATCAGGACGTCGAGCGACCAGCCGTCGACGACGATGTGGTGCAGGACGATGCAGAGCAGGAAGTCCTGCTCGCCCAGCCGCAGCAGCGCCACGCGCAGCGGCGGGCCGTGTTCGAGGTCGAAGGGCCTGTTGATGAGATCCACGACGATCGGAGCCGGATCGCCGGTGACGTCCACCCGCTCCACCGGTACCGGCCGGGCCGGTACGACGACCTGGACGGGACGGTCACCGGCCAGCCGGAACCGGGTGCGCAGCACGTGGTGCCGCTCGGCCACCCGGGTGAAGGCGACGGCGATCGCCTCCGCGTCGACGGGACCGCGCAGGCGCACGCACCAGGGGGTGTGGTAGGTGGTGTCGTCGGGGTCGAACCTGCCGAGGAACCACAGACGCTCCTGCCCGAACGACAGCGGCCACTCCCTGCCGCCTTCCCCGTCCCGCTCCCGCATCCTCCTCAGCAGCGCGGCGCGCTGTGCCTCGGGGAGGCGCGCCAGTCGTTCGAGCAGCGCTGCGCGGCCGTCGGGCCCCGCCCGGTGGTCAGACGTGACCACCGGCCACCTCCCGCACACCCTGCGCGCCGAGCTCCTGGGCGCCCCGCGTCCGGCCGGTGCCCGGTGAACCGGCGGAGGAACCGTTCTGGCCGTGGACGGCGGGTCGCTCGACCGGGACGATGCCGCACAGTCCGGCGACCTCGTCGAGCGGGACGTCCCCGGCCACGGAGGCGACCAGCAGACTCTCCACCCCGCGCAGCAGCGCGTAGGCCGTGGGGCGCGGCAGGTAGGCGGTGTCGGCCGTCAGGTACAGCTCGCAGGTGGTGGTGGCGGTACCGGTGGCGAACAGGGCCGTGGCGTCCACCTCGGGCCAGGATCCGACGTGGAAGGTCCTGGTCCGCTCGGTGAGTGCGGCGATCGCCGCGGGGTCGCCCGGTGGCTCCACCGCGGGCAGGTGAGGCCAGTGGCCGACGGCCCGCGCGTCGTTGAAGTAGGCCGACAGGTCGACGGGTCTGCCGCGCTCGCGGCCGACCTCCTCGCGCAGCGCCATCATCCGGTACGGGTGGTAGTGCGCGTTCCTGTAGGCGGTCAGCGCCTGCCGGTGCCCGGCACGGGCGGCGTCGGCGAACGTCCCCTCCGGCAGGTCGAGGACGAAGATCCCGTCCTGAACGGCGCTGCCCGCCATCGCCGCGACCCGGGGATCGTGCCGGTTGGCCACGATGAGCTGCATGACCACCTCGTCGTGGCCGGTGAGCGTGCCCAGCAGCACGGCGCTCGCCGTGGTCAGCACGCTGGCCGTGCTGATCGACCAGCGCTCCGCCAGCACCTCGGCCGCCGCCGCGGTGGCGTCCGACTCCATGCCGACCTTGACGAACCTCGGTTCCTCCGGCGTCGTGCGGGGGAAGTCGAACATGCTCAGGGGCGCCCTCTCCAGGACCGCGCGCCAGTGGCGCAGCGTCCGCTCGCCTCGGGCGGCTCCAGGACCTTCGCGCTCGAAGGCGGCCTGGTCCATCGGCTGCCAGGCGGGGGCCGGCGGCTCGCCACCGGCGAGCAGGTCCCGCCAGTCGCGCGCCAGCACGTCCAGCGCCCCGCCGTCCACTGCCAGGTGGGACAGGGTGAGAGCCATCGCCCTCGGACGGCCGTCGGCGGTCACGACGGCGCATCGGAACGGCAGCTCGCTCGCGTAGTCGAACGCGGTGGCCGCCAGCCTGGCGGAGAGTTCCCTCGCCGCGGCGGTCGGTTTGGCCTGTCCCGCGTCGTACACCTCGACGGTGAAGCGGCCCTCGCGCGCCACGCGCTGGACCAGCCCGCCGGGAGTCTCCTCATACGTCGTCCTCAGCGTCTCGTGCCGCTCGACGAGCACGCGCAACGCCCGCAGGACGGTGTCGAGGTCACGTCTGCCGTAGACGGGCAGCACCCAGGGCATGTTGAAGTACGGGTCGTCGTCGTCCAGCCACCGGGTGAGCCGCCAGATGGCGAGCTGGCCCCAGCTGAGCGGCGCCTCCCCGCCCCGTACGCCGGTGAACTCCACGGACGTCGCGCTCAGCCGCGCGAGACCGGCCGTCATCGGGTCCGGCCGTTCTCTTCGTCGACGCCCTCGCGGGACGCCCTGTTCCATCCGTTTATCAGCGACATCGACATTTCAGGCGCCTTCCGTCCGGCCTGTCGCGGCGGCCTCGAACAGCCCCCGCGGCTCCCTGTGATGACTTCTCCCCGCCGCTTCGCCGGCGGGGCGCCGACGACGGGCATGCGCTCGGGTGTCTCGCGCCCGGCCGGGGCGTTCCATCGGAAAGGCCCTCGATTCGACACCGGCGCGGGCGGATACCGCCTCCTCGTCCAGTGAGAGGCCGGTGCGCGTCACGACGCCTCCGTATTGTCGGGAGGGGAACCCGGGCGCGTTCCCTTACGGCGGAAAATGGAATCTCCCGAATGGGGGATCCCACGACCGACCGGATCGGCCCGGCCCCGGGGGGACGCGCGGATCCGATGGTGTTGAGGACTTGCGCGGCGCGGAGTACGGCTCCGACACCGAGATGCGCGAACGCCCGGCGTGACGTGTCCCGACCACATGTCACGCCTTCACACCGTGCGAGGGCACGGCGACTTCTTCGCCGTGCACGAGCGCGGCGAATCGACGACGTTGCTTGAAGCGAGGCTAAGGATCACGCGCCGAATTCGTCAAGGTTTCGCGGTTGTTTTACAGTCCAATAAAACCAGCAAAATATCTCTCAAGGGCTTTTACCAGATAAATCGACCTATTCTCCATTTTTTGAATGTTTGTCATCCTCTTAGTCATTGACTCTGTCCCGGCAGGCTCCTACCCGCCGCCGGGAGGTTCCCCGGCCTTCCCCGTCTCCCTCGGCCCCCATCGGCCTCCATCGGTCCTCGTCGGCCCCCATCGGCCCCTGCCGATCCCCTTCGGTGGCCGGAGCACCGGAATCGGCCCGTCCACCGGCGCACACGCCCCCTCACCGGGGCGCGGGCACCGATGGACGGATGAGACGAGACGCGCGAGTGCGATTCCCGGGCGGGAGGCCGGGGTGGGAGCATGTCATTCGTCATGACGACCCCAAAGGAAGGCCACGACCGGTGAGGCGGCTACTCACGGTCCTGCTGCTCGCGTCCGCCGCGCTGCTCGGCGCGGGCGTCCCGGCACAGGCCCACAACGTGCTGATCAGCAGCGACCCCAAGGACGGTACCGAGCTGGCCACCGGTCCCGAGAAGATCACACTCACCTTCGACCAGCCCGTCCGGCAGGGCTTCGCGCAGATCAGCGTGATCGGCCCGGACGGCACACACTGGGAGGAGGGAAAGACGACCGTCGACAGGACGAAGGTGAGCGTCGGCGTGAAACCCCTCGGCTCCGCCGGGGAGTACGCGGTGGGCTACCGGATCCTCTCCTCCGACGGCCACCCGGTCTCCAGCAAGATCACCTTCACCCTCACCGCCCCCGGTCCCGACGCGTCCGCCCAGACGCCCGCCAGCCCCGCCCCCGCCCCCGTGGCCTCCGCCGCCGCGCCGCAGGAACCCGATCTGGGCGCCCAGGCCGCCGAGGCCGCGCAGAACGGCGGTGCCGGGATGGCCGTGCTGTGGATCGCGGGCTCCATCGTCCTGCTGGGCGGGGCCACCGTCGTGGCGATGCGCCGTACGAAGGAGCAGGGAGGCGTGGGATGACCCTGACCGCCGAGCCTGCCGCCGAGGCCGGCACCGCCAGGAGGCTGGTCGTCGGCGGGCTCGTCTCCGGGGCCCTGGTGGCCGTGCTGACCGCGACGGCGCTCTCCCGCCAGGAGGCGGTGCCGGGGATCGCCATCCCCGGACCGCTGGTGGAGTACGGGCTGCCGGTGCTGCGGGTGCTGCTGGACCTCGCCGCGGTGGCGGTGGTCGGGCTCAGCCTGCTGCCGAAGCTGCTCGGGTTCGACGACCCCGACCGCACGGAGCCGGTGATGCGCCGGGCCCGGCCGGCGGCCGTGACCTTCGCCTGGGCCTGGGCACTGCTGGCGCTGGTCGTGATCGTGTTCCAGACGGCCGAGCTGAACCCCGGCCTGCTCCCCACCCCCGGCATGATCGCCGACTACGTCGACAGCGTCGGCGCCGGGCAGGGCATGCTCTTCAGCGCCGCCTGCGCGCTGTCCTACGCCGGGATCGGGCTGCTGGCCGTGCGGTACGGCGAGAAGGTCCCCGCCGAGCTGCGGATCGTGATCGCCCTCTTCGGGCTGCTGCCGATCCCGGTCACCGGCCACGCGGTCGACTCGCTCTGGCACGACCCGATCATGATCTCGATGGAGCTGCACGTGATGGGCTCGGCGGCGTGGACCGGCGGCCTGCTCACGATCATCCTGCTGGTCACCGGGGACCGGGAGCTGCTGGCGCGGGTGCTGCCCGCGTTCTCCAGGCTCGCGACCCTCGCGCTCGTCGTGGTCAGCGTCTCCGGCCTGGTGAACGGCCTGGCCACGATGGCCCTCACCCCTGGGGTGGAGCTCCCCGGGGCTCTCCTGACCAGCGAGTACGGCCTGCTGGTGCTGGCCAAGGTCGCGTGCGTGGCACTGCTGATCCCGTTCGCCGCCCACATCCGCTTCCGCCTGCTGCCGCACATCGCCGAAGGGCGGGCGACGGCGGTCGTCGCGTGGGCGGCCGCCGAGATCGCCGTGATGGGGCTCGCCTACGGGGTCGCGGTCGCGCTGACCACTGCCTCCCTGTCCTGAGCCCGCAGCGTGTGGCGGCCGAAGGACCATTCCGCGGCCAGCCACAGGACCGCGAGTCCCGCCCCCCCGATCAACATGGTCGTGGGGGGCACCAGCGGCGGCGCCATGAACGTCGCGTGCTGGAAGCGCAGTGCCTGGTCGATCAGGAGGGTGGCACCGAGGGATCCGACCAGTGCCCTGACCACGGGGATCCTGATCAGGAACGCCAGGTCGACGGCGAGCGCCCCGGCGATGAGGAAGACCGGGATCGCCGAGCGCGGGAAGTCGGCCACGGCGAGGAGCGGCCAGATCAGCGTGCGGAAGACGACGTAGGCACCGATCACGGCGGTGGCCGAGAACATCCGGCCGATCATCGCGCGGGCGTAGACGGCCACCAGGATCGCGGCGATCGCCGCGTAGAGCGGGTAGAGCTGGTCGGGCACGGGCAGCGCGAAGTGGAGCGCCACGGCCCTGTCGGTCACCGGCAGGCCGATCTGGTCTGCGGCGAACTTGATCAGGATCGGCTCGGCCTCGGGCGCCCCCCGGTCCCAGGCCGAGATGGCGTACACGCCGTACTCCTGGTGCTGGGCCGGGAACCAGACGTTCTCGAAGAGGAACACGAAGAGCCCGCCGAGGACCAGTGTGCGCGTCCGCCCCGGGATCGCCCGCACGAACCAGCCCCGGATGACGCCGCAGATCATGAAAAGCGTGCCGACGTAGAGCATGAGGTGGGACGGACTCCACGAGGTGATGTCGAGCCCGTTGACCCGGTGGTTGATCAGGTCCAGCGGGACGGCGACCAGGAAGATGCCCGTGCCCCAGGTGATGAGACGCTGCGCGAGTTTGTCCACGCCGTAGCCGGTGTAGATATGGATGATCGTGAGCGCGAGGGCGAGGGCGGTGCCGACACTGTTGAGCAGGTGCGGCGGGGCCAGGTCGTCGCGAAGCCACTTGAAGTGCCAGGAGACGTCCCAGGACGCCCCGAGCACCTTGAACGAGAAAGCCACCAGCCACCCGAGGTAGAGGATCCTGAACAGATCCTCCGGGGTCTCTCTGCCGGCCTCCCCGCGCGTCCAATACGGCAGAGCCCACTCGATCACGGGAGTGGCTCTTCTTCGAAGGCTCTCTACTGGCTTCACGCGTCGAAATGATGCCGCTCCTCTACCTCGGTCCGCAATCGGGGACAACCCTGAGCATCGGGACGCCTCCCCTGCTCCACGGCGGTGGATCATCCGTGTTCGTCCCCGCCGCGACGACCGGCGACCGACCGGCGACCGAGCCGACCGGTGACTGACCGGCTGGAACGCTCCTGAGAACGGTCTCAGGAGCCCTTCAGCTCCAATCAGTAGGCTCTCGTCATGCAACGTGGGGGAAAACGGACCATCCGGGTCGCGGGGATCGCTGCGATCGTCGTGCTGGTCATCGGTGTCGCGGCCTGGCTGGTGTGGCCGTCCGCTCCCGACGTACGGGCCCAGGACCAGATGATCACAGTGCTGGACGGGCCGGAGGACGACCAGCGGGTCACGCTGGACGCGAGCTTCTTCCCTCCCGCCGGCGGCGGCAGGGCCCCGGCGGTGCTGCTCGCGCACGGGTTCGGCGGCAGCAAGCTGAGCGTGAGGGACGCCGCCGTACGGCTCGCACGGGAGGGTTACGCCGTGCTGACCTGGTCGGCGCGCGGCTTCGGCCGCTCCTCGGGACAGATCGCGCTGAACTCCCCCGACTACGAGGTCAAGGACGTGCGCCAGCTGGTCGACTGGGTCGCCAGACGGCCCGAGGTCCGGCTCGACGCGGCGGGCGACCCTCGGGTGGGCATCGCGGGCGGCTCCTACGGCGGGGCGATCTCCCTGATGGCCGCCGCCCACGACCCCAGGATCGACGCGATCGTCCCGCAGATCACCTGGCACGACCTGGCCGACGCGCTGTTCCCGAACGCCACCGGGCAGGGCCCGGAGAGCGGGGTGTTCAAGCGCATGTGGGCCGGGCTGTTCTTCAGCCGGGGCGGTCCCACCCCGGGCGCGGCCGGTCTGGCCGCCCTCGGCCAAACCGGCGCGGGGGGCGGGGAAGACGGAGAGGGCGCGGGAGCCGGGGACGGGTCGCCGCCCGCCCAGCCGAGGCCGCTCACCGCGGAGGAGGTCCGGTGCGGCCGGTTCCTGCCGGAGATCTGTGACATGTACCAGAAGGTGGCAGAAAGCGGACGGGCGACGGCGGACGCGGTGGAGACACTGCGCAGGTCAAGCCCGATCTCGGTGCCCGGCAAGATCAAGGTCCCGACGCTGCTGCTCCAGGGGCAGCGCGACTCGCTGTTCACCCTGGGGCAGGCCGACGCCAACGCCAGGGCGATCGCCGCCACCGGCGCCCCGGTCGAGGTCGCCTGGTTCGACGGCGGCCACGACGGCGGCAACGGCGAGGTCGACTGGCTGCACGAGAAGACGCTCGGCTGGTTCGACCGCCACCTGAAGGAGAGCGAGGCGGCCGGGCAGGAAAGCGCCTTCACCGTCACCCGCGACGGCGGGCGTGACCCGGGCACCCGTCGCCCGGTCCAGCTGCACGCCGTCGCCGACGGCTACCCGGGGTTGAGCGGCACCGGCCAGACCTCCGTGCCGCTCAGCGGGCCCGAGCAGCAGGTCGCGAACCCGCCGGGCGGTTCCCCCTCCTCGATCTCCGCGGTCCCCGGCTTCGGCGGTCTCGGCGGCGCCGCCACCGCGAACCTGTCGATCGACATGGCGGGTCAGAGCGCCGTCTTCGACTCCGCCCCGCTCACCACCCCGCTCCAGGTCACCGGCAGCTCGACCGTACGGGTGCGGGTGACGCCCGAGCGTTCGGGGTCCCCCGCGGCCGGTGACGTCGCGGAGGGCGGCACTCGGAGCGGCCCAGCGAGCGGCACCGGGAGCGGCGAGGCGCGGGCGGCGGACGAGGTGACGCTGTTCGCCAAGCTCTACGACGTCGCGGGCGCGACGCAGGCACCGCTCCTGCCGGAAGGGCTCGTCGCCCCGATCAGGATCACGATCCCCGAGGGCGGCTCGGGGGAGGCCACGGTGACCCTGCCGGCCATCGACCACAGGTTCGACGTCGGGCACCGGCTGCGCGTCGCGTTCACCACCACCGACCTGGGTTACAGCACCCCCGCGGCTCCGGCCGTCCACACGGTCGCCCTCGTCTCACCGGCGGTGACCGTCCCCACCCACGCCACCCTGCGCACCCCCTCGACCGGCCCCGCCTGGTGGATCTGGGCACTGCCGCTGCTCTCCCTCGTCGTCGCGGCCGTCCTGCTGCTCGCCGGACGCCGCCGCGCCGCCGACGAGCACGACCCCGAGCTCGACTCCGTACCGCTGCGGATCCACGGCCTGACCAAGGCGTACCGGAACGGCGAACTCGCGGTGAACGACCTGTCGTTCACCGTCGAGCACGGCCAGGTGCTCGGCCTGCTCGGCCCCAACGGGGCGGGCAAGACCACCACCCTGCGCATGCTGATGGGCCTGATCAAGCCCGACGGCGGCGAGATCCGGATCTTCGGTCACCGGGTGGTGCCCGGCGCCCCGGTCCTGTCCAGGCTCGGCTCGTTCGTCGAGGGGCCGGGTTTCCTGCCGCACCTCAACGGCCGTGACAACCTGGAGCTGTACTGGAAGGCGACCGGCCGCCCCGTCGAGGACGCCGGGTTCGCCGAGGCCCTGGAGATCGCCGGGCTCGGTAACGCCCTGGACCGCGCCGTCCGCACCTACTCCCAGGGCATGCGCCAGCGTCTCGCCATCGCACAGGCCATGCTCGGCCTGCCCGACCTGCTCGTCCTGGACGAACCCACCAACGGTCTCGACCCGCCCCAGATCCGCGAGATGCGCGAGGTCCTGATCCGCTACGCCAGAGGGGGCCGTACGGTCATCGTCTCCAGTCACCTGCTCTCGGAGGTGGAGCAGACCTGCAGTCACGCGGTGGTCATGCACCGCGGGCGTCTCGTCACGGCCGGGACCGTGGCCGAACTGCTGAGCAGCCGCACCCCGGTCAACGGCTCCGGCACCCGGCTGGAAGACGTCTTCCTGGACCTGATCGGAGAGAAGGCGTGAGCGACACCGACGGTGCTCGTGGCACCATGACCGGCCCGGCGGGCGACGGCCCCGCGCGGGCGGGGAGCCCGCAGAACGGCGTCGCGGAGAACGGTTCGGCGCGCGGCTATGCGCCGGGGCGCACCCTGCCGCTCTCCGTGGAGATCGTCAGGCAGTTCAAGCGGCGCCGCACGCTGGTGATGTTCGGCCTGCTGCTCGCGCTGCCGTGGATCCTGGTGATCGCCTTCAAGCTCGGCGCCGGGTCCGGGCAGCCCACCACCACGCTGCGCATCTCCGACCTGGCCACCGAGGGCGGGCTGAACTTCGCGGCGTTCGCCCTGTCGGTGTCGGCGAGCTTCCTGCTGGTCGTCGCGGTGGCGCTGTTCTGCGGTGACACCGTGGCGAGCGAGGCCGGCTGGTCGTCACTGCGCTATCTGCTCGCCGCCCCGATCCCCCGCGACCGCCTGCTGCGCCAGAAGCTGATCGTCGCGATGGGCTACTCGGCTGCGGCGGTGATCTGCCTGCCGGTGATGGCCCTGCTCGCCGGGACCCTCGCCTTCGGGTGGAACGACGTCCGGGTGCCGGGGACCGGTGAGACGATCGCCGCCCTGGACGTGCTGCCCAGGTTCGGGGTGGTGATCGGCTATGCCCTGGTCAGCCAGTTCGTGGTCGCGGCGCTGGCCTTCCTGCTCTCCGTCAGCACCGACTCCCCTCTGGGAGCGGTCGGCGGTGCGGTCGGCCTGGTGATCGTGAGCAACATCCTGCAGGCGGTCGAGGCGCTCGGCTGGCTCAGGGAGTTTCTCCCGACGTTCTGGAGCACCGCGTGGCTGGACGCCCTCGCCCCCCAGCCGGAGTATGACGGCATGCTCAAGGGGGTGGCCGTCTCCGTCACCTACTCGGCCATCCTGATCGCGTTCGCCTTCCGCCGCTTCCGCACCAAGGACGTCGTCTCCTAGCGGGACGTGCGGGGGCGCCTTCCGCGGGACCTCCCGCCGCGCGAAGCCCTGCCGGCCGGCCCCCCCGCGGCGAGAGGTCCCGCGAAGGGGCTCGGTCGCGGGGGTCCGGCTCGCGGGAGACATCACCAGTGGGGAGGACGGTCCTCGATCAGGCGGGCGTCGTTGTCGGCCTCACGCCACTCGCTCCAGCCGAGATCGGTGTCGTCTGCGGTCTGGTCGGGCAGGATCGGCAACCCGTCGTCGGCGAGGTCGACGGGGCGCAGGTCATCGGGCTCGGGCACTGTCACGAGCCCCATGCTAGCCACCCTCGCGGCTCGTGCTCCCCTTCTCGGGGAAAGCCCGCGCCCCGCGCTGTACGGGGACAGGCCGTGGCCCAGACGGTACGATGCGGTGGCAGGTTCCGGCTATCCCCCCGTGAGGCGCCATGACAACGCCAGCAGGATGGCGGCGAGACGGCAATCTGCCCAACGAGCTGACCAGCTTCGTGGGGCGCACCAGGTTGCTCACCACACTCAGGCAGCGGCTGGGCGAGCACCGCCTGGTCACGGTGACCGGCATCGGGGGCGTCGGCAAGTCCCGCACCGCCCTGCGGATCGCCCACCAGATGCGGGGTGACTTCAAGGACGGCGTCTGGTTCGCCGACCTGGCCCGCCTCCAGGACCCTGGGATGGTCCGTCACACGATCACCTCGGCCCTCGGGATCGCCGACCAGTCCGCCCGCTCGGCGGACGAGACGCTGATCGAGTGGCTGGGCGACCGCGAGATCCTTCTGATCATCGACACGTGCGAGCACCTGGTCGACGCGTGCGGCACCCTCTTCGAGGACCTGCTCGTCAGCGCCCGGGGGCTCACCATCCTGGCGACCAGCCGTCAGTCGCTGAACTGCAGGGGTGAGCACACGGTCACCATCCCACCGCTCACCGTTCCCGGCGACTCCTCGGGCGAGGACGTCTTCACCAACGAGGCGGTGCAGCTCTTCGTCACGCGGGCGAGCGCGGTGGTGCCCAACTTCATGCTGGACGAGAGCAACATCGGCCCGGTGGCCGAGCTCTGCCGCCGGCTCGACGGCATACCGCTCGCCATCGAGCTCGCCGCGGTACGGATGCGCGCCCTGTCGGTGGAGCAGATCCTCGGCCTGCTCGCCGACCGGTTCAGCCTGCTCGCGGGGGCGAGCCGCACGGCGCTGCCCAGGCACCAGACACTGCGGGCCGCGATCGGCTGGAGCCACGAACTGTGCGAGCCGGCCGAGCGGCTGCTGTGGGCGCGGCTCTCGGTCTTCGCCGGAGACTTCGAGCTCGACGCCGCCCGCTACGTCTGCTCGGGCGACAACCTCCCCTCCGAGGACATCATGGAGCTCATCTCCAGCCTGGTGGAGAAGTCGATCCTGCTGAGCGACGGCACGCCCTCCGGGCACCGCTACCGGCTGATCGACACCCTTCGGCAGTACGGCGAGGAGTGGCTGGACAAGCTCGGCGAGAGCGCCGTGATCAGGGAGAGGCACCGCGATTACTACCTGCAGCTGGCCAAGCGGAGCGAGGACGCCTGGTCGGGTGCCCGTCAGGTCTACTGGTACGTCAGGATGCGCCACGAGCACGACAACATCCGCGTCGCGCTCGACCACTGCCTGCGCACTCCCGGCGAGGTGCAGGCGGGGCTGAAGCTTCTGTCCTCCCTGTGGTTCATGTGGGTGGCCTGCGGGCTGGCCCGCGAGGGCAGGCTATATCTGGAGAAGACCCTGGAGCTGGCGCGCCAGCCGAGCCCCGACCGGTGCAAGGCGCTGTGGGTGCTGTCCTACATCAACAGCGCGCAGGGAAACATCACCGGTGCCATCGAGGCCGCGGAGCAGTGCAGCTCCGACGCCGTCAGGGTCGGAGACTCCGGCGCGGTCATCCTCGCCACCAAGATGCTCGGCACGGCCGCGTTCCTGCAGAACGACCTGCAGAAGGCGAGCGCGCTACTGGGCGTGGCGATCGAGTTCCACAAGAGCGGCCGCGAGCTCAACCCGGGCCTGCTGCCCTCGATCGTCGAGCTGTCCATGGTGCTGCTCATCCAGAACGAGCCGGCCGAGGCCGAGGTGCTGCTGCGCGACTGCATCGCGGTCTGCACCCAGCGCGGCGAGCTGTGGCTGCGCTCGTACGCCATCTACGCGCTCGCCAGCGTGTACCAGGTGATGGGCCGCTCCCCCGAGGCCATGTCGAACGCGCGCGAGGCGCTGCGGCTCAAGCGTTACTTCCACGACGTGCTCGGGATCGGCCTCGCGATCGAGGTGGTGGCCAAGCAGGCGCTGGAAGAGGGGGAGGCGGAGCTCTCGGCCCGGCTGATGGGCGGCGGCCAGGCCAACTGGCGGACCTTCGGGATGCCGCAGCTGGGCTCCCCGTTCTTCAACTCCGAGCACGACCGCTGTGTCAAGGAGTGCAGGCGCATCCTCGGCGAGGAGGCTCACGAGAAGGCCTTCGCCCAGGGCAGGAAGCTGAACCTGGAGGAGTTGATCGTCCTCGCGCTCGGAGACCACGAGGACGGTCGGACCGTTCGGGGGTGAGTCATCGGGCGGAGGGCTTGGGCGTCTCGGCCTGCCAGGCGGACGTGTATCGGGAGCTGGTCAGCGAGTAGTCGACGCTGCCGCTGATCCAGAACTCCAGACCGCGCACGTAGGCGAGCACCGCATCGGAGCCGAGCGCCTCCAGCGAGGGGCGCAGTGCCACCATGTCGGCGATCGCCCGGTTGCGCATGGCGCCGATCGCCTCCATCGCCTGCTGCCGCGAGTAGCCCCGGTGCCTGGCGAGCACGCTCACGAGGTTGTTGCGCGAGTTGGCGCCGTCGCTCTCCTTGGCGTACGAGATGAGGTCGTTGTCCCAGACGACGACGTCGTTGGCACTCTCGGTGATCGCCTTGACATCGGGGTGGCGCCACTCCTCGGGGGTGAGGCTGCATCCGCTGGCGATGTCGATGAGGGCGAAGACGGTGAGCATGGCGCCGGTGCGCCGTCGCATGAAGATGTAGTCGTCCACCTGCGGCACGACGTCGGCCTCGCGGTTGGCGGCCTCCCACACCTGGGCGAAGAGGTAGTCCTTGGTGACGGCGCGCCAGCGGTCGAGCTGGTCGTCGTCGCCGTACCTGGAGATCCTGGTCTTGATCTCCAGGAGCGTCCTGGCGAAGACGTCGTCGACCTCCTGCCCGGCCTCAAGGTCGTCGAGGACGGTGAACAGCCGGGGCAGGGCGCGGCTTATCTCACCGGCGCCGCGGCCCGACTCGCAGAAGGCGTCGTCGAAGGCGAACAGCCACACGCACCAGTCGGTCGCCAGGCGGAGCGTGTGGTGTTCGGCATAGGGATACGTGCGGGCTCCCAGCCAGCCGTACTTGGCCTGGCGGTAGCGCTTGACGGTCTCGGGATCCTCCAGGATGCCCGTTTCCACCAGCCAGTCGAGGGTCTCGGTGTTGACCCGCTCGACATGGGGGTTGACCTCGCTGGGGAAGGGACAGGGTAGCGGAGGGATGCGGAGAGACAGGTCTGACCTACGCGTAGTAGTAGTTCCCACTCCCCAAGGATGACCGAAGGGCGCCCGTTTTCCTATACATCAGGAAACACCCGGATATCGTGGCTTCTGATTTATCACGTGAACCATTTTCAGGTATTCGCCCCCGTTGTCGGTGAGGTCTGCCGCGACCTCGGCTCCTACGCGGGCTCGGAGCCGCCCCGGCTCGCCGGGTCGGACGGACGGGTTGCGAAGAACTCCCCACGCCCAGGGTCAGGCTGCGTGTGACCCACCGCGCCCCGGTAGGGTGCCGTGTGATCGCCGAGAGCAGGCGGAATTCAGCGGCCCCCCAGCGGGTTGAGCTGAAAAGACGACCGACGAAAGGCTGGAAACGGTGTTCGACCCGACGGATCTCTACCGGCTCAGCGGAGACGTCCCTGAGCTGACCGATCCGGTGCTGCTCTACCACTTCGACGGGTTCGTGGACGCGGGCGGCGCCGGAAAACTCGCCATCACCCACCTGCTCGACGAGCTGGAGCACCGGGTCGTGGCGACCTTTGACGTGGACCGTCTGCTGGACTACCGCTCCCGCCGGCCCACCATGACCTTCGACACCGATCGCTGGGTCGCCCTGGAGAGTCCCGAGCTCGTGCTCCACCTGGTCCACGACACCACGGGGACCCCGTTCCTGCTGCTCAGCGGCCCCGAGCCCGACCGCGAGTGGGAGCTGTTCACCGCGGCCGTCGACACGCTGGTCACCCGGCTGAAGGTCGGCAAGCTGGTGACCACCCACGGCATCCCGATGGCCGTCCCGCACACCCGCCCGCTGGGCGTCACGGGCCACGCCAGCCGTCCCGAGCTGGTCACCGGCCAGACCAGCGCCTTCGGCAAGGTCCAGGTGCCCGGCAGCGTGGCCTCGCTGATCGAGTTCCGGCTCGGCGCCAAGGGGCACGACGCCCTCGGCTACGCCGTGCACGTCCCGCACTATCTCGCCCAGGCCGAATACCCGTCGTCCGCGGTGACCGCGCTGGAGGCGGTCACCAAGGGCACCGGGCTGGTGTTCCCGCTGGAGAGCCTGCGCGAGGCCGCGGAGAAGACCGACGCCGAGATCGCCGAGCAGATCCAGGCCTCCCAGGAGCTGTCCACCGCCATCACCGGCCTGGAGCAGCAGTACGACGCGTTCGCGGCGGGCTCCGAGCGCGAGAGCCTGATGGCCGAGTCCTCGGAGATGCCGACCGGCGACGAGCTCGCCGCCCAGTTCGAGGCGTTCCTGGCCGAGCGTGACGAGCGGCGCGGTGACTGACCCTCGCGCCGGCCTCGCCGGGCGCGGGAGCGGGCACCCGTCCCCGGCCGCCGACCCGCCGGCCGCGCCATGACCGACCTGCGCGTCGGCCTTGTCGGGTACGGCGTGGCCGGGGCGTTCTTCCACGCCCCGCTGATCTCCGCGACACCGGGTCTGAGACTGTCCGCGGTGGTCACCGGCGATCCCGGGCGGGCCGCCGAGGTGTCGGAGAAGTACGGCGCGCGGACGACCGGGGACGCCGCCGAGCTGTGGGACTCCGTCGACCTGGTCGTGGTCGCCTCCCCCAACCGTACGCACGTCCCGCTCGCGGAGGCCGCGCTGAGGGCGGGCCTGCCCGTGGTGGTGGACAAGCCGCTGGCCGCGACCGCCGCGCAGGCGCGCGGCCTGGCGGAGCTGGCGGGCGATCTCGGCCTGATGCTGACCGTGTTCCAGAACCGGCGCTGGGACGGCGACTTCCGCACCGTCGAGCGCCTCGTCGCCGAGGGCGCGCTGGGCGAGGTGCGCCGGTTCGAGTCGCGTTTCGAACGCTGGCGGCCGGTGCCGAAGGGCGGCTGGCGCGAGACGGGCGGGACCGAGGAGGTCGCGGGACTGCTGTACGACCTCGGCAGCCACCTGGTCGACCAGGCCCTGCGACTGCTCGGTCCGGCCGTCGAGGTCTACGCCGAGTCCGACGTGCGCCGCCGTGGGGTGAACTCCGACGACGACACCTTCATCGCCGTCTCCCACGCGAGCGGGGCCCGCTCCCACCTGTGGGTGAGCGCGGTCGCTCCTCGGCTGGGCCCCCGTTTCCGGGTGCTGGGCTCGCGGGCCGGCTACCTGAAGTACGGTCTGGACGTGCAGGAGGAGCAGCTGCGCGCCGGGCTGACCCCCGCCTCTCCCGGCTTCGGCGAGGAGCCGTCCGAGCGGTGGGGCACCCTGGGCGCGCACGGCGGAGGTGTCGGCGAAGATTCCCCCGATGCCCGTGCCGTCCCCACCGAGCCCGGCGCCTACGCCGGCTTCTACCGGGACGTGGTGGCGTGCCTCACCGGGGGCGCCCCGCCACCGGTCGCCCCCGAAGAGGTCGTCGAGGCTCTCACCGTACTGGAGGCCGCCCGGCGCTCGGCCGCCGAGCGCAGGGTCGTCACTCTGGAAACCCCTGGTTCCTGACCGTCAGTCACGCAGGCGGGCGCGCAGGAGACGCGAGTCGCCCTCGCTCCAGCCGTGGAAGGCGAGCCACTCCAGCGGTCCGCCGAAACGGTCGTCGAGGACGCTCAGGAACCGCTCGATGTACTCCGACCTCGGACGATGGTCGTCGGCCGGGCGGGTGTCGAGGTCGGCGCGGTAGGTGGTGCTGGAGCGCAGCCGCGCCAGGATGCCCTCAAGGCGGTCACCCGTGGCGACGTAGTCGGCGACGATCGCCTCGCGGGTGGCGCCGGCGACCTCCAGCGCGAGGGCGCAGACGACGCCTGTGCGGTCCTTGCCCGCCGCGCAGTGGACGATGGCGGCCCCCTCGTCGAGGGCGAGGGCGCGCAGGGCCGCCAGGACCGAGTCGGGACGGTCGCGAAGGTAGCCGTAGTAGAACCCGGTCACCCGGAGCTCTGCGAGATCCTCCTCGAGCCGCTCCTCCGTCCAGGGCAGCACCTTGTCGGCCTCGATGGTGTCGGCCTCGACGTCGGTGTACACGCCGCCCTCGGCGAACAGGGTGTGGTGGTGGATGTTCACCTCCGGCACCTTGGTGAGCGGCCCCGGCCCCTCCAGACGCACCTCGGGACCCGAGCGCAGGTCGACGACATTGCGGAGTTTCAGTGCGGTGACGAGTTGCCGGACGTCTCTTCCGGTCAGCCCCTGCAGGTTGTCGGACCGGTAGATCCGGCCGAAGCGTGTGGTCCCGCCGTCCACCGTGGCGAGCCCGCCGAGGTCGCGGACGTTGACGGCACCTTCAAGATCGATCCAACGCGTGAAGTCGTTCATCGCCTTCGAGTCTATACATCGCTTTACCTCCGGACCGTTAACTGTCGACGTCGGCATCCGTAATCATCGATGTCCTCGTTCGACATCGGTAAGTGCGCCTTTTCTCCCTTTATGGGGGACATTCGGGTCCTGACACGCCGTCCCCACCCCCGGCGTGAGCACGGCACGCACGGGGACGGGGACGGACATGAGCACGGACACGGGGATGGGCAGGCACGACGCGTAACCCGCGCCCCGGTCCCCGCACGGGACGGGTGGGACGCGGGTCCGGCGCTAACGTCCCAGCACGAGGCAGGTCGCCTTCGCCTTCTTGGACGGGTCGCTCTCCGAGGTGGCGGTGAGGGTCACCTTCGCGAGGTGGCCACCCTTCGCCGCGCGCAGCGCGTTCACGGTGACCAGGGTGTTTCCGCCGGAGTCGGCGGTCGCGAGCTCGTTGGGCAGCGACGCCGTCCAGCCGCGGCCCTCGACGCTCGCCGACAGCCGGTAGACGTCACCCTTGAGGTAGGCGCTCACGTCCTCGGGGTGTTGCCCCCGCGCCGGGGCGACCCTGCCGGTGTTGAACAGCGGGAAGCGGCAGGACGTCAGGTCCTTCCCCTTCGGGACGCCGACGGACGGTAGCAGCCTCACTCCGCGCCCGTTCGGGCCGGCGCCGTCCAGGGAGCGGATCGCCACCGTGTACGACAGGACGCCCTCGCGGTCGCGCTTGAGGTCGAGGACGTAGAAGTGGAGCCGGTTGGCCTGGTCCACGTACTCGAACTCCGAACCCGAGCCGGTGCCCGCGTGGAACAGCGCGTCCGACAGCTGACGGTAGTCGCCGATCGTGATGGGCACGGCGGCGCCGTCCGGCAGCACGTAGTCGGTCATGCCGATGTCCTGCGGGTTGGCGTCGACCACCCACTCGAAGGGCGCGCGGTCCTCGTTCTTGGTCTTGGCCAGCAGCACGCCGGAGTCCGGGGTGAAGGAGTCCGCGCCCATCCTGTCCACGACCTCGACGGTGTAGTTGTCGTAACCGCCGCCGTCGCAGAACGGGTCGGTGTTCACGTCGCAGGCCGGGCTGCGGTCGCCGTTCCCGAAGGCGATGTTGACGCCCGACAGGCCGCCGGGTCCCGGCTGCGCCACCCGGGCGGTCACCTTGGCCACCACCAGGCCGGAGTCGGCCAGTGCCTCCCTGGACAGGCGCAGCACGTTCGCCTCGTCCACCATCTCCAGCTTGATCTTGTTGCGGAGCATGTGCTGGGCGCCCATCGAGCCGCCCGAGGTGGGCGGGATCAGCCAGCGGCTGTGCGGGCCGCCGGGGCCGTTGAAGCTGCCCCGGCTGAGCATCTCCCAGACTCCGGTGTACGCCCGGCGCGGTGGCACCCCGAACGGGTTGTTGTAGTTGTCGCCGATGCCGAGGATGTGGCTGAGTTCGTGGGCGTAGACGCCCTGCCCGGAACTCTCGGCCTGGGTGGAGGAGCCGCCCCCGGCGTTGGGCCAGATGGACGCGGCCGAGGCCCAGGACGTCCACTCGACGTAGCGGGTCCTGGCCCAGTTGGGCAGGGCCGGGTCCGGCGGGCCGAAGTCGTCGGTCACCGCCTCCTTGGTCGGGAACTTGATCGGGCCGAACTCCTGCCAGGTCGCCGACTCGTCCTGCCCCGCGCTCAGGTAGAAGACGAAGTCGAAGCCCGCGGGGATCTCCTGGCCGACGGAGCCGACCCACGCGGCCCGCGCGTCGGTCCTGATGTTCCTGGTGCAGGTGTCGCCGGACGGGCAGGCCGTGCCTCCCTGGAACTCCATCGCGTACTCGTGCGACTTGCCCGGCATCAGGTACGGGCCGAAGGAGGCGAGTTCCACGCCGTAGCGGCCTCCCGAGTCCTCCATCCAGTATTCGTGGATGGTGTGCCCCCGGTTGAGCTCGTTGGGGGTGTTGAGGAAGTCCTGGTAGAACCGGGCGACCTTCTCGCGGGGAATGTCGTGGGCCTCGGCGCTGGGGTTCTTGAAGACGGTCGAGCCCTTGGGCTGGGTGACCACGAACGGCTGGTTGGGATAGTCGACCAGGACGAGCGCGCCGCGGAAGGTCCGCTTGGACCCTCTGGCCGAGGGGTCGGCCCAGTTGGTGCCGGGTGGTTTGCGGTAGTCCGCCCACGTCATGTGGTCCGGGTTCTTCCAGTTCTGCGGGTCGATCGGTGCCGGGGCGGCGGGGTCGGCCCGCCGCGCGGCCCCTGTCTCGGGGGCGTCCTGCTGCCAGGGCTGTGTCCGGGGCCAGTGGTCCACGCGCCAGGGGTTTTCCGGGTCGGGAGCGGGCTCGGCGGAGGCGGGAACGGAGGTGAGACCGATGGGGATCAGTACGATCGCGGCAAGCAGTACCTTCAGCAACCTGGGGGGTCGTATCACGCTAAAACGGTATAGACCGCTTTCAGATAGATCAACAATCTCCTGTCAAGGAGGTCGGCGCGACGTTTACCCGAGATGCATTTGAGATCTTCGGTTCATCCCCTTAACCTCTCCAAAGGGGACGAACATACAGGAGTGCCTATGTCGACGCGGGCCGGTCGGACCATCGGCACGCGTGCCCGGGCGGTCGTCTCCATCCACTGCGCGCCCCTCGTCCTGCCCGTCGCGAGCCCTCCCGTCAGGGACGGCGCGATCGTCGTCAGGGGCGACCGGATCGTGCGGGTCGGGCCGCGCGCCGAGATCGAGGCCGCCCACCCCCTGCTCTCCCCGGTGCACTGGCCCGGCATGATCGTTCCAGGACTGGTCGACGCGCATCTCCGGCTTGAGAGGACCTCGCCCCCCGCCTCCGTGCACGGCGTCACCGCGGTGGGAGGCATCGCCGCGGATCTCGACGCCGCCTCCACCCTCGGCGAGGCCGGGCTGGACGGCGTGACCTACCTGGAGACCCGCTGCGAGGACGAGGAGCAGTGGGAGGACGAGGGACGCGACCGCCTGATCACCGCGATCCGCGAGGTCGACCACCCCGGTGTCATCGGCATCGCCGCCCACTCCCCCGACCCCCTCGTCATGGAGGACCTCGCCGTCCTGTCACGGACGTTCGGGCTCCGGCTCCACGCCGAGCCCGGCCGCCGGCCGATCGCCTTCCTCGACGAGGTGGGGGTGCTCACCGCGGGCTGTCATATCGCGATCTCCGGCCCGCTCGACGAGGCCGACCGCAAACTCCTCAAGGTCCGCGGCACGGTGATCGCCATCTCGTCGCCTTTCGCCGCGGAAGGTCTCCTCGACGGCGAGAGCGCGATCGCCGTCGGCACCCGTACGGGCGGCGACCCGCTCTCGGTCGCCCGCGCGCTCTCCCACGCCCCGGACCACGACCGCCTCCTGGTCGAGGCGGTGACGCTGGGCGGCGCTCGGGCGCTGGGCATGGACGAGGGACCCGGCCGCCTGGGCTCCCTGGGACGGGGCGGCCGGGCCGACTTCGCCGTCTTCGCCGTGGAGGCCGGCGAGCGGGACGCCTACACCGCCCTGCTCCACGAGGGGCCCGGCCGGTGCGTGGCCACCTTCGTGGGCGGCCGGGCACGCTGGCGCCTCGACGAGAACGCGAGCGCCCCTGGCGCCGTGAACAGCGGTGACGCGAAGAGCAGACGTCCGGCCTGACCCCGCCCGTACCCCGCCCCGCTCGCCGCGCGGTCCGTGCACCGCGCGGTCCGCCGTCCGAAGAATCAGCCGCTCCCCCTCTTTAAATCTCCGCGAAGATGAAACAATGAGTCATGTCGGAAAACACGTCCCACGCGGTCACCATCAAGGAAACGCCCGTCATGATGAAATTCATGATGCGCCTCTTCAACCCTATGATGCGCAAGCAGATACGCAAGGGTAAATCGAGCTCCGTCGCCGGCGTCATACTGCTTCATATCACCGGAAGAAAGACCGGGAAAAAATACGAGATTCCCGTCATGAAGCAGGACGAGAGCGGCAGGTCGTGTGTCTACACCGAGGCCGGATGGAAGGTGAATCTGCGCGGTGGCGCCGATATCGAGGTGACCGACATGGGGGTACGCACCCCCATGCGCGCCGAGCTGATGGACGATCCCGACACCATGGCCGCCGAGATGGAGTCCCTGATCGAGAAGATCGGGCTCAAGGAGGCACGGCAACGACTCGGCATCGTCGTCAACGTCGACCGTCCGCCGACCCGTGAGGAGCTCGCCGAGGCGATCCGGCGGCGCGACCTCGGGGTCATCTACCTGACACCGCGTTAGGGGCGGGGCCCCACCGGGCGGAAGACCCGGTGGGGCCCTTCGCTCACTCGGGCAGGCCGAGCGAACGCAGGTTGTTCGCGTGCCTCGGAGACACCCTCCGGGGGTATTTCTTGGTCTCGGCCTTGCGGGCGTTCTTGGGACGGGTCTGCGGGGGCAGGGTGTCCGAAGCTCCGGGCAACCGGACCGACAACGCGTGGTTGAAGACGTTGCGGGGATCCCATTTCGCCTTGACCTGCTGCAACTTCGGATAGTTGTCCTTGTAGTACAGCTTGTGCCAGGGCACTCCCGAGGTGTTCAGCGCGGGATCGGCGAGGTCGTTGTCGGGGTAGTTGATGTACGCGCCGTCATAGGCCTCGCCGGGGACGGGAACGCCGCCCGTGTCCGCGTGCATCTCCCGATAGGCGTCGCGGATCGACGCCAGCCACCTGTCGTCCTCGGCCGGATCCCACCAGCCGACGTCGAAGAAGCCGATGAGCGGCGCGGTCCTGTGCGGGTTCGCCGTGGCCGCGGGATCCACGGCGTTGATCTTCCCGCCGAGCGACATCAGGTAGACCGAGGCCCCGACGTCACCCTCGCCCTCCGTCAGATACCTGTAGACGACCTTGAGCTGCGCCGGCGTCCAGGGCTTCCTCAGGTAACCGGCCTTCGACTTGAACCTGAGCGCGTAGGCACCGGCTCCCGAGTCGTAGGAGAGGGTGACCCGCAGCCACGGCGCCACGCTGAAGTAGTCGAAGGTGGGCTCGATGCCGACGCCCTCGCCGACGGTCTGCACCAGGGTCCACAGGATGCCGTCCGCGCCGGGCACGTCGCCGTCCATCGCCGTGAACAGCTCGATCCTCCCGCTGGAGCGGTGGTACATGGTCAGCGAGCTGTCGATGCTCTCGAAGGCGGGGTCGGCGTGGTTCTGCTGTTGCCAGCGGGCGTAGTTGTCGGCCAGCCGGGAGAGCGCCTCCTCGGTCATGTTCTCCCAGCTCCAGCTGGCCGAGACCACGAGCTGCTGCGCGGGTGGTTTGGGCAGCAGGGTCGCGGGGTCGTTGCCGCGGGCGTTCGGGGAGCGCATCAGGTAGCGGGTGACGATCCCGAAGTTCCCGCCGCCACCGCCGGCGTGCGCCCACCACAGGTCCCGGTTGGGGTCGCGGGCCTCACGGGTGGCGACGACGATCCGCGCCCGGCCCGAGCGGTCGACGACGACGACCTCCACACCGTGGAGGTGATCGATCACGAGCCCGTGCCTGCGCGACTGGGGACCGTACCCGCCACCGGCGATGTGACCCCCCGCCCCCACGCTCGGGCAGCCACCGGCCGGGATCGTGACGCCCCAGCCGAGGTAGAGCGAGCGGTAGGCCTGCCCGAGCGTGGCACCGGCCTCGATCGCGAACGCCTTGTGAGTGGGGTCGAAGTAGACGTCGTTCATCTCCGAGACGTCGATGATGATCGACGTGGCGGGGTCGTCCACGAAGTTCTCGAAGCAGTGACCGCCACTGCGCACGACGATCTTCTTGCCCGCGCGCACGGCCTCGTTCACCACCTGCACGACCTGCTCCGCGGAGTGGACGACACGGACCGACTCCGGCTGCGCGAGAAACCGGGAGTTGTAGCCCCTGGTGATGAGTTCCGCGTATCTCGGGTCGTCCGGCTTTATCGTCGCCGCGTTCGGCGGCGGTGCGCATTCGGAATGCCCACGCGACGACCCGCCCGGGGTCGTCGCATTCGCCGCCGATTCACCGGTGGCCAGCCCCGCGGCCGCCCCTCCCGCAACGGCCATCGCTCCCAGAAATCCACGGCGTGTTGCTTTGGCCACCGTCGTTACCAGACCTTTCGCATTTCACGTTCTCATGAGCGTTCCTCCCCGGGGAGGAATGATTTTCCTTCGCCGAGGTCGCCCTCGGCGTTCCTTTTACAGCGGGATCTGCGGTTCTTGTCGACTCGCGGTCCCGTGAATTCGCGAACCTCGGGAAAGACCTCAGCCCTCGCGGGAGAGCAGTCCCTCGGCGGCCTCCTGCAGCAGGCCGCTCGCGGCACGCACCTCGGCCGCGAGCGGCCGGTCCGCCCGCAGCGGCGGGGACAGTCTGGCCAGGTCGGCCCAGAGGCCGGAGGCCGTCTCGTTCCGCCCGGCGAGCGCGCCCCGCTGGGCCACGCCGACCGCGAGGGAGCCGACGACGAGCCACGCCAGTTCCACGGCCTCGGCCACGGAGTTGGCCCCGTTGAGCGCCATCGGCACGTGGTCCTGGTTGCCGCCGTTCGTCGGCAACGCGGTGAGGGAGGCGGGATAGGCGAGCTGCCTGATCTTGGAGACGAAGGAGGTGGCGCTCAGCTGCACCCCGGCCAGCCCGCTGCCCGCCCCCGGGCGGGGGGTGAGCATCGGCGGCACCCCGCCGTTGTACGCCGGATCGCACAGCAGGGCGAGCTGCCGCTCGGCGAGGAAGGCCACCTGCTGCACGCAGAGGCCGATCTGGTCCGAGCACAGGCCGACCGGCATGGCGTGGAAGTTGCCGCCGTGCAGCAGCTCACCCTCGTAGAAGATCGGATTGTCCGTGCAGCCCATGGCCTCGCGGACGAGGATCTCCTCGGCACCGTACAGCTGGTCGAGCACCGCGCCGAGGACCTGGGGGGCGCACCGGAGGCTGTAGGGCTCCTGCAACGGCCGGAGCGGGTCGCGTTTCATGCCGACGGGAAGATCCTCGCGGATCCACCGGGCCACGGTCAGCTGCCCCGTCTGCCCCCTGACCCGGCCGATGCCCGCATGGTAGGCCTCCGGGTTGGAGCCGAGGATGTCGGCGATCCTCGCCGTCAGCACCCCCACCGCCCTGACCAACCTCAGCACCGCCTGGTGGTTGAGTATGCACACCGCCAGGCTCACGCTGGTCCCGTTGACGAAGGCCAGCGCCTCGCGGGCCGACCACTCGACCGGTTTGGCGTCCATGTCGGCGAGGGCCCGCGCGGCGGGCACGACCGACCAGCCGCCGTCGCCGCCGCGCACCCACGCCTCCCCGGTGCCCGCGTGGGCCATCGCCGCGTGGGCGAGCGGCTGCAGGTCCCCGCTCGCGCTCACCGTGCCGTCACGCGGGATCGACGGGGTGAAGCCCTCGTTCCACAGGTCGGCCAGGGACTGCCAGAAGTCGGGCGAGACGGCCGAGTGGCCCTTGCGCATGCTGCTGAGGCGGAGCCAGACGATCAGGCGGCACACCTCGGGGTCCAGCGGCCTGCCCTGGGCCGAGCCCAGGTGGGCGATGAGGCCCGCGCCCTGCTCCATGGGGGAGTCGGCCGCGGAGAACGCCACCAGGGGACCGAACCCGTGGGTGACCCCGTACACCGAGTCCGAGCCGGAGAGCCGCTCGGCGAGCAGGTCGACGCTGGCCCGCATGCGTTGGGCGTCCTCGTGTTCGCACGGCTCCACCCGGGCGTCCCAGTGCGCGCTCCTCACGATCGAGGCCAGGCTCTCGGTGGAACGTCCGTCGATCAATGCTGTCACGTGTCTGCTCCCGCGTCGGAAAGGGAAGGTCGCTGTAGTCGCCGGAGCTTGCCCGTGTCGGAGCGGTCGATCCGATCGACCAGGCGCACCTGGCGCGGCCGGGCGTCGAACCGCCCCACCGCCGCGCGCACCTCCGTGACGGACAGCGGTGCGCCGTCCTGCTGCACCACGAGCAGGTCGAAGTTCTCGCCGCTGAAGGCGTCCTCCACCGGGAGAAAGGCCAGATCCGCGCAGTGGAGCACCGATCTCACCGACTCCTCCAGCCTGTCGAGGTCGATCCTGCGGCCGTTGATCTTCACGAGCCGGTCGCGCCTGCCGTCGAAGCGGAACCTGCGCTCGTCGAGCCGCCGCACGTAGTCGTCGGTCCGCCAGACGTCCGTGGGCGCCTCGCCCGGCCGGAAGGCCAGCCGGGGGCTCCGGACCACCAGCGGCGCCTCCTCCTCGTACGGGTCGCCGGGCCGTCCCCCGGGCGGGAGACCGGCCGGACCGCCGGCGGGATCGCCGGGGAAGGCGAACGTGACGTCGTCGAAGAGCTCCCACGGCGGCCCGTCCGGGGTCCAGGTCCGTGAGGCGATCCCGCCCGCCTCCGTCGAGCCGAAGACCTCCACGATGCGCATCCGCCTCGTCCCCGCCTCCTTGACGACGGACTCCGCCATCGCGGGAAGCGTCGCCGTGCTGTGCAGCACGCTCAGGTGCTCCGTTCCCCGCACCCAGGCCACCTGCCTGCGCAGGATGGAGAAGGTCCAGGGAACCGCCACCACGGCCCAGCGCCGGGACGCGGGGGGAGGCATCGCGCCGAAGTACTGCGGGCGGTACCACGCGGGCAGGCGCAGCCTGGCCGGTACGAGCACGCTCGCGAGCGCGCCGTACACATGCCTGGGCGGCGCGAAGGAGAGCAGAGCGCTCGGGCGGTCACGTTCGATCAGGCCGGCCAGCAGTCCCGCCTCCGACCACATCTGCTCGCGGGTCCGCCGCCAGCACCGGCTCGGTCCTGTGCTGCCCGAGGTCTCCAGGTCCACGGTCTCCGCGAGGGCCTCCAGGACGAACCTCTCGATATCGGGGCCGTCGCCGAGCAGGTCCCAGCGGACCAGCCAGGAACTCTCGTTGATCCGCGGCGCCGCGAAACCGGAGCCGAGCAACTCGGCGGGGGTCAGCTCCTCATAGGTCACGTCACGGGGCACTTCATGGAAAACGGCATCGGCGGGCACGACGCCGCCGTGTTCGGGAACTCGTTGCGCGGTCAATTCGACCCCGCGGAGAGTTCGACGAAGTCAAGGAAGTCCTGGACCGTCCTTATGCGCGCCAGATCCTCTTCCGGAATCTCCACCCCGGTCTGCTCCTGCATGGAGAAGGCGACCTCGACGACGGCCAGAGAATCGAGCGCGAGGTCGTCGGTGAACGACTTGTCCGGCAATACCCTCTCAGCGGGCACGCCTGCGACCCTCTCCACGATATCGGCCAAATTCGAGAGCATTTCCTGTTGCTTGGTAGACATTTTCTGAAATCCCTTCACGGTCACACCGGACGGCTTTTCCGACTTTTCACGCCGGTCAGAGTGATCAGTCCCGCCAGCGGCGCAGGACCAGAACCGCGTTGTGGCCGCCGAATCCGAAGGAGTTGCTGACGGCCACGTCGGCCGCGTGCTCCTGAGCCCGGTGCGCGACGAAGTTCATCTCCGGGTCCTCCGGGTCGTCGCAGTTGACGGTGGGCGGGACGATCCCGGTGCGTACGGCCTCCATCGCGATCATCGCCTCGACGGCGCCGGCCGCCCCCAGCATGTGACCCGTCATGCTCTTCGTCGAACTCACCGGCACGGACGTGGCCCGCTCGGCGAACACCCGGCGGATCACCTTGATCTCGGCGGTGTCGTTCATCCGGGTCCCGGTGCCGTGCGCGTTGACGTAGCCGACCTCGGCGGGGGTGACGCCCGCGTCCCGGAGCGCGAGACGCACCGCCCGCTCGACGGCTACCCCCTCCGGATGCGGGCTGGTCAGGTTGTGCGCGTCCGTGGTGGCCGCGTACCCCGCCACCTCGCCGTACACGCGGGCCTGGCGCGCGAGGGCGTGTTCCTCGCTCTCCAGCACCAGGATCCCGGCGCCCGCGCTCATCACGAACCCGTCGCGACCGGTGTCGAACGGCCTGCTGGCGGCGCGCGGGTCTCCGGAGCGACGCGACAGCGCCCTCGCCCTGGCCGCGGCGGCGATGTCGAAGGGGGTGATGGTGTCGTCGGCGCCCCCCGCCAGGACGACGTCCGCCTCACCGAGCCGGATCAGCCGCATCGCCTCGCCGACACAGGTCGCCCCGGTCGCGCAGGCGGTCGCCGTGCAGGCGGCGGGCCCCTGCGCGCCGACGTGCAGGGCCACCTCGGAGGCGACCGTGACGACGCCCGTGGAGGTGAAGGTGTACGGGCTCAGCGCCATGAACCCGCGCTCGGCGAACGCGGCGCCGGCGTCCACGACGGCGGCGCTCGCGCCGCAGGCCGTGCCCACCGTCACCCCGAGCCTCGGCGCGAGCGTGGCGTCGACGTCGAGCTTGGCGTCCCTCAGCGCGAGGGTGGCGGCGACCAGGGCGAGGTGCGCCGGTCTCGTGGTGCGGCGCACCAGCGAGGCCGGGAGCCACACCCCGGGGTCGAAGTCCAGGACCTGGCCGCCGATGCCCACCGGGAGCCCCGAGGTGTCAATTCCAGAAAGCTCGCGAATACCGCTTCCGCCCTGGATCAGATTCGACCACGCGGTTTCCCAGCCCACCCCGAACGGGGAAATGACTCCGTAACCGGTGACGACCACCCTCTTGAGCGGCGCACCTCGCGGAGAACGAATGTCGTCGATGACCACCAGCGCCTCACCGGGAAGTTCGGGAATCCGATGCCGGGCTCGACGGTAACCGAGACCAGTGGATTCGTCACCGCCTCGGATACGCTTTTCACGTACGAGCGGCGAAAAATCTCCTATTACACCGAGGTGCCGTCTCACAAGACCTGGGCGGGTTTTCCCGGGCGGCGGGGGCGGGGCCGTCTGCGGTTTCCCGCCCGCTTCCCGTCTTGTTTTCCCGGATAATTCCCGCCACTCCCCGCATGTTCTCGGCCCGCACCCTCGGCGTCCTCTCGGCGTCCCCCCAGCGCCCCCTCGATCACCCACTTCGCGCCCGCACCCCGGCCGCGCGGCCATGTCCCGGACGCTCCGCGTCCGCACCCGTCCCGCGACGCCGGGATGAGCGAGATCGCTCCCGGGCGGCGTGCCCGTCCTACGGTCCTTCGCCTGGCATGACACGATGTCCCGCCAGCGAGACATCTGTTTACGGGATTGACCTGAGTTCGTCGAGGGACCCCTGTGACGCAGGTAACAATAGTGTCACCCGAGGAACCTCCCTTGCCGACCCTTCGTTTCCACAGATATGGCTATATGCGTAGGTCCAACCGTTTGATCCTGAGCGCACACTCAGGAGGGCCTTTCATCGCGTCTCTAGGCGGGCTGAGACTGGGAGAGCGTTGTTGAACGACCTGGTACAGGTGCACCTTCTCGGGCCGGTGCGTGCAACACGGGGTGATCACGAACTTGACCTGGGGTCTCCGACCCAGCGAGCGCTGTTTGCGGCACTGGCCACGCGTCCCAGAGCCACTCTCAGCCGACAGGAGTTAATCAATGCGGTATGGGGACCAAATCCCCCCACAACTGTCGAAAGCAGCATCTACACCTATATAGCCCGTCTTCGACGTACTTTTGAGCCGAAAAGGCCACGAAGGGCACCCTCCGGGCTCCTGGTCGCCGACGCCAACGGCTATCTGCTCCAGCTCGACGCCCACAAGATAGACGTCCAGGTCTTCGAGAAGCATCTGGAGGACGTACGAGAGCTTCAACGATCGGGCCCCTGGCCCGAGGCGGTGAAGAGGCTGGACGCGGCGCTCGCCCTGTGGCGCGGGCCGGCGTTCGGTGGCGCGGTCGGCCCTCTCGCCGACACCGAGCGGATCCGCCTGGACGAGCTGCGCGTCACCGCCATCGAGGACCGCGCGCAGCTCCTGCTGGAGGCCGACCGCGCCACCGAGATCATCAGTGATCTCTCCAGCCTCGTCAGGACCCATCCCATGCGGGAGCGGCTCCACCACCTGCTCATGGTGGCCCACTACCGCTGCGGGCGCCGGGCGGACGCGCTGAAGCAGTTCCACAGCGTGCGGCGCCTGCTCATCAGGGAGCTGGGCATCGAGCCCGGCGAGGACCTGCGCAGGTGCCACGACCAGATCCTGAACGGCACCCTCCGCTCCCCCGCCCCGGCCCCCGACTCCCCGGTGACGCTCTCCTCCCCCGACAACGCCCTCCCGCCGGCGTTCGCACCGCCCCCCGCCCAGCTGCCCCGCGACATCCCCGGATTCACCGGCCGGTCCAAGGAGCTGGAACGGCTGGAGGGGTTCGTCGCGGCGGCCGACCGCCTGGACGAGGCCGGACTCATCCTGATCAGCGGCGCTCCCGGGGTGGGCAAGTCGGCGCTCGCCCTGCGCTTCGCCCGCGGTCTGACCGAGCGTTTCGACGGAGGCCAGCTCCACCTGGACCTGCGGGGCTTCTCCAACACGGCCCAGCCGATGATGCCGGCCGAAGCCCTCGACCACCTGCTGGCCGGGCTGGGAAGCACTCCCAAACCCTCCGAAGGCCTCCAGGTCCGCTCCAGCCGCTACCGGAGCCTGGTGGCGGGAAAGCGGATCCTCATCGTGCTGGACAACGCCAGGTCGGCCGAGCAGGTGCGTCCGCTGCTCCCCGGCGACCCGTCGTGCCTGGTGCTGGTCACGAGCAGGAACAGGCTGTCGGGACTCACCACCCGCGACGGCGCCCTCAGGATGACGCTTGACCTCATGCCGAAGGAGGACGCGGCCACCTTGGTGAGGCACGTCATCAGGCAGGCGAACGGGTACGCGGAGCATCCCCTCGTCCACGGGCTCTGCCAGGTCGGCGACCACCTGCCGATCGCCCTGCGGATCGCGGCGGAGCGGATGACGAGCCGTTTTCACGGCGGGCTCACCAGCGTCGGCCAGACGCCGCCGGGACGCGAGGACCTGCTGGAGAGCCAGGACATCGAGTGCGACGAGCAGTCGTCCATGCGTTCGGTGTTCTCCTCCTCCTACCTGGCGCTGCCCAACGACGCCGCGGAGATGTTCCGCCTCATGAGCCTGCACGAAGGCCCGACGTTCGACCTGACGACGGCCGCCGTCATGGCGGACGTCGACGTCCACCGGGCGAGGCAGAGCGTCGACTACCTACTGAGCGGGCACCTGCTGAGGATCACGCCGGACAACCGGCTCCGGTTCCACGACGGCATGCTGCGCGCGTACGCCAAGGACCGCGCCGTGGCCGAGATGCCCTACCAGACGAGGCGGGCCGCCGTCTCGCGGCTCCTCGGCCACTACGTGCGGACCGCGGACACCGCGCTGCGCCTGCTGTATCCGGGGCGCTGTCCCGTCATCCCACCCCTCCCCGCGCCCGAGGGGGTGCCGCGCCTGCGCTTCGAATGCCCCGAGCAGGCGAGGAACTGGATGGAGACGGAACTTCCCAACCTCACCGTCGCCGCGCGGCAGGCGCAGGTCTACGGCGTGTCCCACGCCAAGGAACGGCTCCCGCCCCTCATCCAGAACTTCCTGCACGCCCGGCCGGAAAGTCATACGAGCGTTCCGGCGAACAGCCCGCGTCCAGAGGGGCCGCCCTCGATGTAGTCCACCCGCAGTTTCGCCCTGGTGAAGGCGTCCTCGTACTGCTCCCGGGTGAACAGGGTGTTCACGTGGGTGACGGTGAAGTGCCGGACGGGGGTGGCCGCGTCGGCCACCACGTAGTGGACCTCCATCACGCTCGCGTCGCCCTCGCGCACCGTACGCGAGACCCTGGCGAGAGTGCGCCCCTCCACGGTGACCACGTCCCCGGCCACGTAGCCGGGAAGGAACCGCTCGGGAAACCACCACGGCTCGACGACGAGAACCCCGCCGGGTACCAGATGGGCCGCCATCCGCCCGATCGCCGCCGCGAGCTCCCGCTCGTCTCGCATGTAGGCGATGGAGCTGAACATGCAGGTGACCGCGTCGAAGGCACGGCCGAGCGCGAAGTCGCGCATGTCGCCCTCGTGCGCGACGACCCCGGGGATCCTCGTCCTCGCCACGGCCAGCATGTCCGCCGACAGCTCCAGCCCCTCGACGTGGTCGAAGAGTTCGGCGAAGAACCTCAGGTGCGACCCGGTCCCGCACGCCACGTCCAGCAGTGAGGCGGCCGCGGGGAGCCGTTCGCGGATCAGCTCCGCGACGGTCGCCGCCTCGGCCTCGTAGTCCTTGCCCCGCCCCGCGTAGATCGCGTCGTAGACGTCCGCCAGCTCGGCCTCGTACATGATCCTCCCCTTTTCAGCGGCCGGCGGCCGGGACCGCGGCACGGTAGGTCTCGACGAGGGCCTCGATGCCGGCCGCCACCTCCGCGGGGGCCGGCATCGCGTTCATCTCGTCGCGGATCCTGCGCGACTCCTCGGCGAAGGACGGCTCTTCGAGCAGCCGCAGGAGCGCCTGCCGCACGCCGGCGCCGGTCGCCTCACTGCTGTGCATCGTCAGGCCCGCCCCCTGCTCGGCGAGGTAGCGCGCCCGCAGCGGCTCGTCGAACAGGTTGGGCAGGACGAGCTGGGGGACCCCGCTCGCCAGTGTCGTGAAGAACGTGCCGCTCCCGCCGTGGTCGATCACCGCCGTACAGGTCGGCAGCAGCGCGTGCAGGGGGACGAAGCTCACCAGCCTCACGTTGTCCGGCACCCGTTCCAACTGTGCCTGGTGGTGCTCCGGCAGGGTGGCGACGATCTCCACGTCGAGGTCGGCGAGCCCGTCGAGGATCTCCTGGACCGGCACCAGATACCCGTCCAGGTTCTCCGCCGAGGTGGTCCCCAGCGTCAGGCAGACACGCGGCCGCTCGGGCGCGACACGCAGCCAGGGCGGAATCACCGCGCGGTCGTTGTACGGGATGAACCGGACCGGGACACGGTGCGGCTCCGGCCCCGCGGCCGGGTCGGGCGGCAACTCCAGGGAGGGCGGCGTGTAGTCGATGGTGAAATGACCGGTGGTCATCTCCTCGGAGAACTCCACGCCGAACCTGCGGCCGTGCGCGGCGATCCACGCCTGCAGCATGTCCTCCCGCTCCTGCGGCGGCTGCTCCGCCTTCGCCCGCAGGTAGTGGCCGCGCATCCGGCCGAACAGGTCCAGGCTCCACATGAACCGCGCGTGGACCGCTCCGCACGCCTTCGCCGCGATCGGCCCGGCGTAGGTCACCGGCTCCCAGATGACCAGGTCGGGCTCCCACTTCCGGCAGTACTCGGTGAGCCCGTCGATCATGGGTTCGTTGACCAGGCGGCACCACCAGGGAACGAACTGGGCGTATCCCCGCTTGAAGTGCTCCCAGGTGAGCTGCTCGGGGTGGTCGTCCGCCATGTCGAAGAAGGGCACCGCCCTCTTGTGCTTCTTACGGGGGTCGAAGAAGCCGAACGCCCGGTTGGCCCGCCACAGGCTGTGGTCCCTGCCCACCGGCACCGCGGTCAGCCCCGACCGGGTGATCACGTCGGTCAGGTCCGGTTGGCTCGCGACCCGCACCTCGTGCCCCTCGGCCTGCAGCGCCCACGCCAGCGGAACCATGACCAGGAAATGCGACTTCTCAGCGTAGGTTGCGAACAGAATACGCATACTCGTCCTTCCGGGCGCGCGAACGCGGAGTGGCGAAGGCCGTGCCCGTCTCGACAGGTTTCCGAGGGGACACACTCCAACCCCTATCACATTTGTTCCGCCAAAAGGCAATACCATTTTGCGGGACGGCGGGGGTTGATTTCCTGAGGAGCTCGAACAGTAGTCTCAGGCACCGCCGCAGACAAAAACGCAGGAGCTCCGATGAAAGGCATAGTCCTTGCCGGAGGAAACGGGACGCGTTTGCATCCGCTGACCCTCGCGACCTCCAAGCAGTTGCTTCCCATCTACGACAAGCCGATGATTTACTATCCCATCGCGGTGCTGATGCTGGCACAGATACGCGACATCCTCATTATTTCCACGCCGGACACCCTTCCGTCACTGCACGCACTTCTGGGTGACGGGTCGCACGTGGGGGTGAACTTCACCTACGTGCCGCAACAGGAACCGCGGGGCATCGCGGAGGCGTTTCTGCTGGGCGACTCGCACATCGACGGGGATCCCTGCGCGCTCGTGCTGGGAGACAATCTCTTTCACGGCGCGGGCTTTCCCGACCTGCTGCGCAGGGCCCGGGAGGAGCTGGACGGCTGCGTCATGTTCGGCTACCCGGTGAGCGATCCCGAGCGGTACGGCATCGGGGAGCTCGACGCCGAGGGCAGGCTGGTCTCCATCGAGGAGAAGCCGAGCGTCCCCCGTTCCGACCAGGCCATCACCGGCCTGTACTTCTACGACAAGCAGGTCGTGGACATCGCCAGGGAGCAGCGCCCCTCGGGCCGCGGCGAGCTGGAGATCACCGACGTCAACCGGGTCTACCTGGAGCAGGGCAAGGCGAGACTGCTGCCCCTGGGACGGGGCTTCACCTGGCTGGACGCCGGGACGCACCAGTCCCTGCTCGAGGCGAGCCAGTACGTGCAGATCCTCGAACGCCGCCAGGGGGTGCGGGTCGCCTGCCTGGAGGAGATCGCCCTGCGCATGGGATTCATCGACGCCGAGGCGTGCTACCACCGGGGCACCGAGATGAGGCAGTCGGCATACGGCCAGTACGTCATGGACATCGCTCGATCACTCGCGTGACTGACAGCAAAGGTGCAGGCAAATGCGGATCTTGGTCACTGGCGGTGCCGGATTCATCGGCTCGAACTTCGTCCGGCGCACGCTCTCCGGCGCCTACGAGGGGTTCGAGGACGTCCGGGTCGTCATCGTGGACAAGCTGACCTACGCGGGAACCATGGAGAGCCTGTCCACCGTCGTCGACGACCCCCGGCTGGAGTTCGTCGAAGGGGACATCTGCGACGCCTCGCTGATGTCCCGGGTGATGAAGGGCGTCTCCCTCGTCGTGCACTTCGCCGCCGAGACCCATGTCGACCGGTCGATCGACAGCGGCGCCGACTTCGTCGCGACCAACGTGGTGGGCACCCAGACGCTGCTTGAGGCCTCCCTGCGCGCCGGGGTGGGGAAGTTCGTGCTCGTCTCCACGGACGAGGTCTACGGGTCCATCGAGTCGGGCTCGTGGGTGGAGAGCCATCCGCTGGAGCCCAACTCCCCCTACTCCGCCTCGAAGGCGGCGGCCGACCTGCTGGCGCGGGCGTTCTCCCGGACCTACCGCTTCCCCGTCTCGATCACCCGCTGCCCCAACAACTACGGCCCCTACCAGTTCCCCGAGAAGGTGATCCCGCTGTTCGTCACCAACCTCCTGGACGGGGAGCACGTGCCGTTGTACGGCGACGGCCTGCACGTGCGCGAGTGGACGCACGTCGACGACCACTGCCGGGGGATCGCCCTGGTCGCCTGGAAGGGCAGGCCCGGCGAGATCTACAACATCGGGGGCAACGCCGAGCTGACGAACCGGGAGCTGACGCGGGCGCTGCTGGACATCGCCGGAGCGGACTGGTCCATGGTCAGGCAGGTGGAGGACCGCCCGGGGCACGACCGCCGCTACTCGGTCGACAGCTCGAAGATCACCGCCGAGCTGGGCTACCGGCCGCTCACCCCCTTCGCGGAGGGTCTGGCGGCGACGGCTCGCTGGTACGCGGACAATCGCAGCTGGTGGGAGCCGTTGAAGAAGGAGAGGGCCGTCTCGGTCGCCGCGGCCCCCGGGCCCGGCGCGGGCGTGCCGGCCGGCCCGTGACCCGGCGCGAAGGCGCACGACCGCGCCATCCGAGTCCCGGCGCGAGGTCGCACCGCAGCGTACCCCCGGCACCCCCGGCACCCGGTGCGAAGACCCACCGGGGCGCGCACTCCGGGACCCCGCGGGAACCACTTCAGGTAACGCCCCCGGCACGCGATCCGAAGCGCGGCGAAGGCCGCGGAATTCCCATTGAGCGCCCCGGAACCCGTACCTGTCTCGCTGGCGGGACAAACCGCCCTCCGACCGGGGGGAGCGGGGAGCTTTCTTATTACACGCGTCGCTATATGGTGACGAACGGAACCGATACGTTAACCTCCAGAGCTGGAAAGCGGTGCTGGGAATGGAGATCATCGGAAATGGCTTTCTCGCGAGACATCTGCGGCCGATCAGCGACGCACACCCGGAGATGACGATTCTCGCCGCCGGTGTGTCTCTGTGGAAGAATTCCGATTCCGACTACGAACGGGAAACCGCTCTGGTCGAGGAGACGATCGTAAAGAGCCTTCGCCAGGACCGGATACTCGTCTTTTTCTCGACCGCCTCGATGAGCATGTACGGCGGTCCCGGCTGCCGCGGCCGCGAGGACGAACCCGTGGAACCCGTGACCCCGTACGGATGGCACAAGCTCGCGCTGGAGCGGCGGATCCAGGACTCCGGGGTACGCCACCTCATCCTGCGGCTCGGCTATGTCGTCGGCCCCCACGTCCCGGCGAACCGGTTGATCCCTTCTCTCATCGAGCAGATCCGCTCCGACAACCTCACGATGTACCGCAGCGCGCGCAGGGATCTGATCGACATCACCGACTGGGTGCGGGTCATCGACATGCTGCTGGCCGAACGGATCACCCAGGAGGTGGTCAACATCGCCACCGGTGAGTCCGTGCCGATCAAGCTGATCGTCGACCATCTCGAGTCGCGCCTGGGCGTCACGGCCCGCAGGCAGATCATCGACGAGGGCACGTCACATCACATATCCGTGGAGAAGCTGCGGAGGCTGGTGCCCGCGGTGAAGGAGATGGACTTCGGTCCCGATTACCACAGGACCGTGATCGACCGCTATCTGGAGGCGACCTCCCAGCTGCGGGACGGGTCACCGGAGTTGCGGCCCACCGGCCCCTCGCGCCGGTCGGCGTGAGGAGGCGGGCGAGCAGAAAGGTACGCCATTGCGCACACCGGAGGTCTTCGTCAGGGGGATCGGCGCGTTCGTCCCCCCGACGGTAAGCGTGGAGTCGGCGGTCGCCGACGGGTTGTGCTCCGTCGAGCACGCCAAGGTCCACGACATGCTGGGGGCGGCGGTCGCCGGTGACATCCCCGCTCCCGAGATGGCGCTGCGGGCGGCGCGGCAGGCGATCGGACGCGGCGGGGCCGACGCCGGCGACCTCGGGCTGCTGCTGTACGCCGATGTCTGGCACCAGGGCCCCGACGGCTGGTCACCGCAGTACTACCTGCAGCGCCATCTCGTCGGCGGCGACCTGCTCGCCCTTGAGGTGCGTCAGGGGTGCAACGGCGTGCTCAGTGCCCTGGAGCTGGCCGGGGGGTTCATGGCGGGCGATCCGCGCGGGCGCGACGCGCTGATCGTCACAGCCGACAACTTCGGCACCGCCCGGATGGACCGGTGGTGCTCGGGCCCCGACTTCGTACTCGGCGACGCGGGAAGCGCCGTGGTCCTCAGCCGCGAGACCGGCTTCGCCCGGCTGCTCTCGGTGAGCTCGATCTCCGTCCCCGAGGCCGAGGAACTGCACCGCGCGGGCACTCCCCTCTTCCCTCCGAGCGCCACCACCGGTGAGGCCGTCGACTTCAGCGCGCGTGCCGAGGAGTTCGGCCGCATGTGCTCCGTCGACGGCGACCTGGCGCTCGCCTGGGTCATCGTGCAGCAGCGGATGATGCGGGTCCTCGGCCGCACCCTGTCCGAGGCCGGCATCACGGCGAACGATCTCACCCGCACCGTGTTCACCAGCCTCTCCCCCGAGGCCGTCGAGCACCGCTGGATGTCGGTCCTCCGCATGCCCATGTCGAAGTCCAGCTGGGACTACGCCAGGACCGTCGGCCATCTCGGCGCGAGCGACCACCTCGTCTCCCTGGACCACCTGCTGTCGACCGGGCAGCTCGGCCCCGGCGACCACGTGCTCCTGGGGGGCATCGGTCCCGGCGTCACCATCTCGTGCGCGGTCCTGGAGATCCTCAGCACTCCCCCGTGGATCTAGGGGGAGCCGTCTCTGAAGGGAAGGACGGTTCATGGAGTTCGGTCTCACCGGCGCGCGCGGCGAGCGGCGCGACGCGATGTTCGACGGCGCGCGCAAGCGCCTCCACGACGCGTCGGAGTCATCATTCGAGTCACCGTCTGAGTCACCGTCTGAGTCACCGTCTGAGTCACCGTCGCGGCCGTTCACCCGCGAGCGCTGGCGCGCCGCCGCCGGACTGGGCGCCACCGGCCTGTGCCTGCCCGAGCAACACGGCGGCGGCGGCCTCGGAGCCCTGGACACCGCGCTGTGCCTGGAGGCCCTGTCCGAGGGGTGCGGCGACACCGGCCTCGCCTTCGCGGTCTCGGCGCACCTGCTGGCCTGCTGCGTCGCGATCCGCGACAACGCCGGCGAGGACGTGCTCGCGGAGCTGCTCCCCGGCCTCGCCTCGGGGGAGCTGATCGCGGCCAACGCGATGACCGAGGACGAGGCCGGATCCGACGTGAGCAGGCTCGCCACCACCGCCCGGCGCGACGGCGACTGCTACGTGCTCGACGGCGTGAAGTCCTTCGCCAGCAACGCCCCGATGGCCGACGTCCTCGTCACGTACGCCGTCACCGACCCCACCCTCGGCTTCCTCGGCATCAGCGCCTTCGCGGTGCCCCGCGACCTTCCGGGAGTCCGGGTGGGCGAGCCGATGGCGAAGATGGGCCTCGACAGCTGCCCGGCGGGGCGGGTGGAGTTCTCCGGGTGCCGGGTCCCCGCCAGGTTCAGGCTCGGCCCCGAGGGCGGGGGAAGCACCGTCTTCCAGGGCTCGATGGCGTGGGAGCGGGCGTGCCTGCCCGCCGTCTACCTCGGGATGATGGAGGAGCAGCTGCGGCGGGCGGTGGAACACGCCCGTGCGCGACGCCAGTTCGGCCGCGCGCTGGGCGACTTCCAGGCGGTCTCGCACCGGCTGGTCACGATGAAGCAGCGGCTGGAGGGAGCCAGGCTCCTGCTTTACCGGGCGTGCTGGGCGCTGGACGAGCAGGAACCCGGCGCCGCCACCGCAGCGGCGCTGTCGAAGATCGCCGTCTCGGAGGCGGCCGTGGCGAGCAGCCTCGACGCGATCCAGATATTCGGCGCCACCGGCTATCTCGGCGCCGCGGGCGTCGAACGCCAGCTGCGCGACGCGGTGCCGAGCACGATCTTCTCCGGTACGACGGAGATACAGCGGGAACTCGTCGCGAGAGGGCTCGGACTGTGAGCCTGCACCGGCTTCTCATCGACAGCGCCTCCCGCTTCCCCGACAACCTGGCCGTCGCGGGCCCGGCGGGCGAGATGCGCTACGCCGAGCTCGACCACCGGGCCGACGCCCTGGCGCACACGCTGTCCCGCGAGGGCGTGCGGCCCGGCGACCGCGTCGTGGTCTGGGCGGAGAAGTCACCGCTCGCCGTCGTGGCGATGCAGGCCGTACTGCGCCTGGGCGCCGCCTACGTGCCGGCCGGCGAGACGACGCCGGTGGCCCGGGTCGCCACCATGGTCCGCGACTGCCGCCCCCGGGCCGTCTGCGGCTCCGGCGACCGGCTGCGGCGACTCGTCAAGGACCTGGAGGCGGACGTGCGCGCCGTGGACCTCGACGAGCACCGGGACGTGCCCGGCGACCGGGTGCGGCCCGTCGACCATCCGGTCGACCCCGACGACCTGGCGTACGTGCTCTACACCTCCGGCTCGACCGGAACTCCCAAGGGGGTGTGCGTCAGCCACCGCGCCGCCCGCGCCTTCGTGGACTGGGCGGCGGCCGAGCTGGACGCGCGGCCGGACGACCGGTTCGCCAACCACGCGCCCTTCACCTTCGACCTGTCGGTGCTCGACCTGTACGCGGCGTTCTCCGCGGGGGCGGCGGTCTGCCCCGTCCCGTCCGAGCTCGCCTACGCCCCCGCCAGGATGGTGGACTTCCTGCACCGCGAGCGCGTCAGCGTCTGGTACTCGGTGCCGTCCGCGCTCACCCTGATGATGCGTGACGGCGGCCTGCTCGACAGGCCCGCGCCCGGCGCGCTGCGGGCACTGCTCTTCGCGGGCGAGCCCTTCCCGATCGCGGGGGTCCGCGACCTGGCGGGCTGGACCCGCGCGCGGCTGCTCAACCTCTACGGCCCGACCGAGACCAACGTCTGCACCTTCCACGAGGTCGTCCCCGGCGACCTGACCCGCGACCGCTCGGTACCCATCGGCCGCGCGGCCTGCGGCGACACGGTTCGGGTGATGCGGCCCGACGGGAGGGAGGCGCGCCCCGGCGAGGAGGGCGAGCTGGTCGTGGAGGGGCCCACCGTGATGCGGGGCTACTGGGGTGCCGCGCCGCAGCGCGGCCCGTACCGCACCGGCGACATGGTGCGGGTGCTCGACGACGGATCGCTCGACTACCTCGGCCGCCGCGACCACATGGTGAAGGTACGCGGCCACCGGGTGGAGCTCGGCGAGGTCGAGGCCGTCCTCGGCGGTCACCCCGAGGTGGCCGACGTCGCCGTGATCGTCGGCGGCGAGGGCCCCGACGCGCGGCTCCACGCGTTCGTGGTACCCGTGCGCGACAGAACGCCGGGCGTGCTGAGCCTCAAGCGGCACAGCGCGGAACGACTCCCGCCCTACATGATCGCCGACGAGTTCCACTTCGTGGGCGAGCTGCCCAGAACCCGCAACGGGAAGATCGACCGGGCCGCGCTGGGCTCGGAGACCACGCCGTACGGCCGACTGTGAAGGAGACGACCACCTTGACCACCACCGACCTGTCCGAGCGGGAGATATCGGAACGCCTGATCGCCTTCATCAGGGAGCGGTTCCTGTCGGGGGATCCGCAGGGAGAGCTGGACGAGGACACCCCGCTGCTGGAGTGGGGGATCCTCAACTCGCTCAACACCGCCATCCTGGTGAGTCACATCCGTGACGAGATGGGGATCGACGTGGCGTTCGAGATGATGGACCCCCGGGCCTTCAAGAGCATCCGCGGCATCGCCTCCGCGCTGCGCCCGCTCTGAACTCCTCTCCGGCCTGCGGGCCCGGGGGTTCTCCCTTCGCGGTCGAGCGGGGGCCGGCTCCTCACGGACCTGCCCCCGGATCCCCACGTCGTGGCCCCGGCCCCGAGGCACGCCGCCTCAGCCGGTCCCTGTGCTGCCGCGGTGCCGGGCGGTGAGCCTTTCCAGCTCGGGGACGAGGTCGTTGGGGGTGGGCATGGCGTGCATCTCCTCGCGGAGCCGTGCGGCGGCGTGGGTGTAGGAGGGGTCGCCGAGCAGGCGCAGCAGGTCCTCGCGCACGCGGGCTCCGGCGGCCTCGCCACCGCGCACCACCAGCCCCGCCCCCAACCCGGCCAGCCGCTCGGCCCGGAGCCCGTCGTCGAACATGAACGGCTCGATCAACTGCGGCACCCCCTGCCCCGCCACGGTGAGGAACGTGCCGCTCCCCCCGTGACTGATCACGGCGGAGCAGGTGGGGGCGAGGGCGTCCAGGGGGACGAAGGAGACCAGGCGGGTGTTGGCCGGGACGTGGTGGAGTTCGGCCTGTTGTTTTTCTGGGAGGGTGGCGATGATCTCGAGGTCGAGGTCGGCAAGGTGGGTGAGGATGTCTTGGACGGG